>NZ_JAXCWM010000008.1:16923-108206 GCF_034045115.1 Massilia sp. CFBP9012
CAAGAGCATAAACATTCTGTGATTTCACTTGGATCCCCGCCTTCGCGGGGATGACGATGCATACTTTGCGTATAAATATTCCGGACACCAGTGGGCGAGGGCGGGAACGACGTGCGCGCGCTGCTGGCCGGCTCAAAGACCGGCCGCCAGCATCCCATCGTTATGCGGCGACCAGATGCTCCCGGCCCGCACGAACTTCTCGGTCGTGACCAGCGCGAACCTGCCGCCCACCACGTCCCAGCCATAGCGGTCGATCTCGACCCGCTGGGGCTCGACCCGCATGACATTGAACGAATTGACCTCGCCGCGCCCGCGGGTGGAGGTGGCGGTTCCGGCCTGGACCACCAGCGCCGCGTATTCGTCGATCTGATAACGCGCCGCCGTGCTCCCGGCGTGGCTGGCATGCATGTGACCGGCCATCAGGATGTCGACATTGGTCTCGGCGAACACCTTCATCGCCAACGGCGCGCGCACCACGAGGTCGCGCTTTTCGAAGTGTTCCGGCAAATCGAAGGGGTGATGGGTGACGACGATGCGCGTGACCTGCGGCGGGAGGCCGGCCAGGCGCGCGCGCAGCCCCGCCACCTGCTCATGGCTGATGCGGCCGTCCTTGATGGTCAGCGAACGCGCCGTGTTGACGCCCACCACGGCGATCTCGTCGTCGATGAACACGGGCTCGAGCTCGTCGGTGATGTAGCGCTTGTAGCGCGCCAGCGGCCGCATGAAACGGCGCAACACGTTGTACAGCGAGATGTCATGGTTGCCGGGCACGATGATCTGCGGGCCGGGCAGCGAATCGAGGAAGGCGCGCGCCTCTTCGAATTCCTCGACCTTCGCGCGCTGGGTCAGGTCGCCCGAGATCACGACCACGTCGGCCGCGATACGCTCGACCAGTTCGCGCAAGGGGCCGAGCAACGCCTGGTCGACGCGGCCGAAATGCAGGTCGGACAGGTGAACGAGGGTGCGCATCCGGGAATCTCCTTTTTTTACGACACTTATATCTCTTGCCGCGGCGCCCTGCCCGATGCGCGCCGCTCGCGCGCGGCCCGGCGCCGGTTGAGGGTCGCCGCGCCGCCGATGCAGATCGCCAGCCAGCCGCAGCCCTCGGCCAGCGCGGCCAGGATGTCGGTCAGGTAGTGCGCGCCCAGGTACATGCGCGAGAACGCGATCAGCCCGATCATCAGCGCCGCCAGCACGAAGGGCAGCAGGCGCCCGATCCACGACCTGGCGTAACGCGCGACGTAGCAGGCCAGCAGGCCGTACAGCACGGTGGCGGCCATCGTGTGCCCGCTCGGGAAACTATAGGTGGTGAGGGTGAGGATCGGCTCCTCGAAATGGGGACGCGCACGCTCGAAGGTATGCTTGAGCGCCACATTGAGCAGCATCCCGCCCGGCACGCTCGAGACCAGCGCCACGATCCAGTAGCGCTGCCCGCGCCGAACCATCCAGACGCCGACGCCGAAGGCGATCGCCAGCACGCCGGGCGTGCTGTGGATGTGGGTCAGCACCAGCAGCGCATCGCGCAACAGGCCGCCCTGGCTCGCGTGCGCGTGCAGCCAGTCGGCCACCACCACGTCGAGCTGGGTGATCGGGGCGCCGGCATTGAGCGCCCCGGCCAGATGGGCAAAGCCCGCCATCGCCAGCAGCAGTAACACGGTGCCGACAGTGAGATGGAGGCCGTACTCGCCTTCCGGCGAGAAGCGGGCGGCGGCAAAACGCTGAATACGGGGCAGGACATTGCTCATGACATTGATTATGACTGACTTGGTGAAAAAACCACACACGCAAAAATTTACTGTATATCCGAACAGTAGCTGTGTATTTGTACAGTAGTTGTGATATTCTTTCCTCACTGCACAACCACTACGATTAAAGGAAACGAACATGACGACTCTGAACAGCTCCTTCGGCCTGGAACACGCACCTGTCCCTTTCCTGGCGCGCATTGGGCGCCGCGAAATCCTCATCACCCGTGATTTCCGCAAGCGCTTCTATGCGGTCAATCCGGTCATCGAATGCGATACCGGCGTCGAGGCCGGCCACGTCGAGATCCTGCTGTTCCGCCGCTGGCTGCTCATTCTTTCCAAGGCGCACTGACAGGCGGCGATGCGTAAGCTGATCTACGTTGGAAAAATTCATATGGATGCTTGAATTTATTCCTTTTCTTTCTATGGGCCCAGACCGTACGCTACGGTTTCCCACCCTCCAGAAAGATAATAAATGCTTCGCAAAACCTTCATCCGTTCGCTGGCGGCACTGACCCTGCTGGTGCAGACCTCGGCATTTGCCGCCGACGTCAACCTGCTCAACGTGTCGTATGACCCGACCCGCGAGCTGTACCACGAGTTCGATGCGGCCTTCGCCAAGCACTGGAAAGCCAAGACGGGCGACAACGTCACCGTGAAGCAATCGCACGGCGGTTCGGGCAAGCAGGCGCGTTCGGTGATCGACGGCCTGCAGGCCGACGTCGTCACCCTGGCGCTGGCCTACGACATCGACGCCATCCGCGACAAGGGCCTGATCAATCCGGGCTGGGAAAAGAAGCTGCAATACCATAGCGCGCCATACACCTCGACCATCGTGTTCCTGGTGCGCAAGGGCAATCCGAAGCAGATCAAGGACTGGAACGACCTGGTCAAGCCGGGCGTCTCGGTGATCACGCCGAATCCGAAGACCTCGGGCGGCGCGCGCTGGAACCACCTCGCGGCCTATGGCTATGCACTGCGCCAGCCGGGCGGCAATCCGCAGAAGGCGGCCGAATTCCTGGGCGCCCTGTACAAGAACGTGCCGGTGCTCGACTCGGGCGCGCGCGGCTCCACCACCACCTTCGTCGAGCGCGGCATCGGCGACGTGCTGCTGGCCTGGGAAAACGAGGCGCTGCTGGCGCTGCGCGAACTCGGTCCGGATAAATTCGAGATCGTTGCGCCGTCGCTGAGCATCCTGGCCGAACCGCCGGTCGCCGTGGTCGACAAGAACGTCGACAAGAAAGGCACCCGCAAGGTCGCCCAGGCCTACCTGGAATATCTGTACAGCGACGAAGGCCAGGACATCATCGCCAAGAACTACTATCGCCCGGCGGTCGACAAGTTCGCCAAGAAGTATGCGTCGCAGTTCCCGCAGATCAAGCTGTTCCAGATCAGCGAGCTGGGCGGCTGGACCACGGCCCAGAAGGCGCACTTCGCCGATGGCGGTGTGTTCGATCAGATCTACACCAAGAAGTAAGCGCAGCGCGCGGCTACTTTTCCGGCCAACCCTGTGAGCACGTCGTTCCCGCCCTCGCCGCCCGGCGAGGGCGGGAACGACGTTTTTGCGTTGCGGGCCATCATTGGTATCCCGTTTCACCCGCGCGCCAAAAATTCCCTTGAAATAGCAAACTCGGTCACGAAGTGAACAATTCACTATCGATGGCCTGCCGCGCATCGCACTCGCGAACGCGGCGGTCCTTCCCCGCTTAACCCGAACACGGAAAGGATCACCAATGTCAGTCAAACTCCGCAGGATCAACGAGCAAGTCATGGTCATCACCGGCGCCACCAGCGGCATCGGCCTGTCGACCGCGCGCATGGCCGCCGAACGCGGCGCCAGCCTGGTGCTGGCGGCGCGCGCCGACGCTGCGCTCGATGAACTGGTCACCGAACTGCGCGCGCGCGGCACCGACGTCATCGCCGTCACCGCCGACGTCGGCAAGATCGACGACGTCGAGCGCATCGGCGAAGCCGCCATCCGCGAGTTCGGCCGCATCGACACCTGGGTCAACAATGCCGGCATCTCGATCTTCGGCCGCATCGAAGACGTCTCTCCCGAAGACCACCACCGCCTGTTCCAGACCAATTTCTGGGGCGTCGTAAACGGCTCGCTGGAAGCGGTCAAGCGCATGAAGCTGCGCGGCGGCGGCGCCCTGATCAACCTGGGCAGCGAACTGTCCGACCACGGCATCCCGCTGCAGGGCATGTACGCGGCGTCCAAGCACGCGGTGAAGGGCTTCACCGATTCGCTGCGCATGGAACTGGAAAAGGAAGGCGCGCCGATGTCGATCACCCTGGTCAAGCCGTCGGGCATCGACACCATGTTCGCGGTGCACGCCAAGAACTATATGGAAAAGGAACCGAAGCTGCCGTCGCCGGTGTATGCGCCGGAGCTGGTGGCCGACGCCATCCTGTATGCGGCCCAGCATCCGAAGCGCGACGTGTTCGTCGGCGGCGCGGCCAGGATGAATTCGTCGGGCGCCCGCTTCCTGCCGCGCGCCTTCGACAAATACGTGACGGCGACCATGTTCAGGGGCCAGAAGTCGGACGCGCCGGCCGATCCGGGCCGCCGCGATGCGCTGCACAAGCCCGACCACACGCGCGAGCTGCGCGAGCGCCAGGGCATTTACCAGACCCATGAGCGCAGCCCGTACACCGCGGCCCAGCTGCGCTCGAAGCAGATCGCCACCGCCCTGCTGGGCGGCGGCGCCCTGCTAGCGGCCTTCGCCCTGAGTCGGCGGACGGCTCGTTAAGAACTCGGTGTCCTCCTCGGTCAGCGGCAGATCGGGAATGGACTCGATGCGGTCGGTATCAATGTCGGCGCCATCCCGGGACACGGTGTCGCGCCCGGCCGCGGCGCGTTCGCCGGTGCCGCCCACATCGCTGTCGCCCGAGAAATCGGCGTCGCCGACGTCGGGGCCGGCGGTGTCGCCGGCGTGGCTGGCCTCGAGGTCAGACGTCGTGCCTTCGTCGAAGTCGAGCATCTGTTCGGGGTCGAGATTGCCGGCGAAACCAGAGCCGCCGACGACGTCGCTGCCGGTGTCCGAGATATCGCTCGGGCCGAGCGCGTCGATGCCATGGCCCTTGCCCAGGTTGCGGTCAGGGCGTTCCGGGAAGTTGTCCGGATCAAGTGTGCTGGTGCCAGTCATATTGCCTCCATAAGTGTTGATGAACCATGGAGACAGAGTACTGAATTTCGCTGCCTGGTGTCGCAGCGCAGGGCCGCGCGCCGGAACTCAGAACGCGCGCCGCATTCCCACATTCATCGAGGACCCGCTGCCAGGCTCGACCATGCGCGTGCCGGCCAGGTGCTGGATGCGCGAGTAGGCGGCATAGAAATCCAGCCGGCGCGACACCGCATAGGTGGCGCCGACGGCGAGCTGGCGCGCGTCGTTGTTGGCCGGATCGCGGTCGTTGCGGCGCACGTACGATGCCAGCAGCGTGGTCTGGCGCGATATCGGCACCGCCACGCCCATCAGCACGTCGCGGCTGTCGGTCGAGCGCGTGGCGGCGACGCTGGCGCCATAGGGATTGTCCGGATTGAACAGCGGCGAATTGCCCCAGCCGCGGTTGGCGCTATAGGCGGTATAGGCCGTGCCCCAGTCGAAGCGCATATTGGCGGCGACGATGGAATTCCTGGCCGCCATCGTGATGTCGATCTCGTTGACCCGCGTGACCTTGGCCACGTTGCGGTTCTGGTGGGCGGCGCGGATGTTCAGCGGTCCCAGGTTGACGCCGACCGTCATGCCCCAGGCGCGTCCGGAGGGCGAGCCGTCGACGTCGCCCTTGCGCCATTTGGCGCCGGTGCTGATGCCGGCGTAGCGGCCTTCGTAGCCGACGCTGTCGTCGGCGTGCACGCCGCGCGGCGCCGACTGGGAAGCCAGGCCGCCGTGGAATGGATCGCCGACGTCGTTCAGGGTGGTGTAGTCGAGGTTGTACTGGCGTCCGATGGTGACCGTGCCCTGGCGTGCGCGCTCGCGCACGCTGTCGATATCCGCCGCGCTCTCGAGCGTGAAGATGGACGACGCCGCCGGCACCGCATCGGCGCGCGCGGCCAGCTGCAGTTCTGCCAGGCAGTCTGCTGCGCAGACGGCTTCCTGGATCGCCCCGGCGCCGGCGCCTTGCGAAAGCGCCGGATTATCTTGCGCCGAAGCGCACGCCGCGCTCCAT
This sequence comes from Massilia sp. CFBP9012, assembly GCF_034045115.1. NCBI lineage: Bacteria > Pseudomonadati > Pseudomonadota > Betaproteobacteria > Burkholderiales > Oxalobacteraceae > Massilia > Massilia sp. CFBP9012. Next base: position 22,839 of record NZ_JAXCWM010000008.1, read on the forward strand.
CCGAGCACGGCCAATGTGACGATGGACATTCTCATGGCGTCAATCTCTCCCTGACACCTACTATCCGCCTATTATGGCAACCTGATCTGTCTAATACCTCACATAACGGACAGTTTCGTATTACTCATGCGCCAGCGCAGCGCCTTCTGGCCTGCCTTGATCTGTCGCACGCTTCGTGCATTGATGTCCACCGTACACCGAATGGTGAGTCGGTGCAATCTTTACGAGATTTGCAGAAATATCAGCCGTGACGGCGCAATGCGGCGAAGGCACCCGGCTCCCACTCGCGCAGCGCCAGCAGCAGGCCGCTGCCGCGCCGCTGCGCAAGCGGCGCGGCCAGGCTTTCCTCGTGCAGCTGGGCGAAGCGGGCGCGCATCAGGCGCAGCTCGTGCTGCAGCTTGGCGCGCGCGCTGTCGGTGAGCATGCCGTGCGCAAAGTCGAGGGTCTCGCCGCTGCCGTTGAAGTCGCCGGCGACGAACTCGGGCATGCCCTGGCCATTGAAGTGGCGCCGGATGGGGCCGTCGGCCAGCCAGTCGAAGTCGCGCGCCACATTGACCCGGATACGGTTGCCGGGCAGGAGCGTGATCAGTTGCAGGCGGTCCAGGCGCAGCAGGTATTGCAGGCACTCGGCCTCGCTCAGCCGGTAGACATTGAGCATGTCGAGCATGCGCCAATGGTTCAGCGCGCACACCGCCACCAGCAGCAGCTTGTCGTCCTGCACCAGTTCGCTCTCCTGCTCGGCGCTCAGTGTGCGCAGGCGGCGCTGGCCGTTCTGGGCTTCCTGCGCGATCTCGGCCAGGGTAAAGCCGAGCAAGCTGCAGATCTCCACGATGCGCTCGAGCGTGAACTGCTCGCTGGCGAACAGGCGCTTGATGCTTGGCTCGGACAGGTCGAGCGCGACGGCGACGTCGCGGTAGGTCAAGCCTTGCAGCTTCAGCTGGCGCTTGAGGGTGGCGATGATCTGGCTGATTTGGGTCATGGTGGGAACTCGGGGAACGATCAGGAAACGGTACCGGTCGCCGCTGCATGCCAGACCGGAACCGCGGCCAGCCTGACGGCGTTCTTGCCGCCGCGCTTGGCGGCGTACATGGCGTGGTCGGCGCGTGCCAGCCAGGCGTCCAGGTCAGGCTTGTCGCCGGGCGCGAACAGCGCCACGCCGATGCTGGCGCCCACCGTGACGTCGGTGGTGCGCAAGGTATAGGGCTCGCGGATGCAGGCGAGCAGCTTGCGCGCGGTATCTTCCGCGTCGCCCGGGCTGGTCAGCATCTCGAGCACCACCACGAATTCGTCGCCGGCCAGGCGCGCCACCAGGTCGGTCTTGCGCACGGATTCGGCCAGGCGCGCGCCGAACTGGCGCAGCAGCTCATCGCCCTCCTCGTGGCCGTGGGTGTCGTTGACCGCCTTGAAGCCATCCATGTCGATGAACAGCAGCGCCGCCGGCATCGCGCTGCGCGAGGCCCGCGCCATGGTCTCGGGCAAGGCCTCCATCAGCGCGCGCCGGTTCGGCAAGCCGGTCAGCACGTCGCGCAGCAGCAGCGCATTGAGCTCGGCGGTGCGTTCGGCCACCGCGGTTTCGAGATGCTCGTTCATCTGCTGCAGCGCACGCCGGTACTGCGCTTCGCTGCTGACCAGGTCGCGCATCGTGCCCGACAACATGTTCGCTTCGTGGAAACCCCTGATCTGCGGGATCGGCGGCAGGTCTTTCCCGCTCGCGGTGGCCTCGGTCACCCGTTCGATCGCGTGGCCCAGTTGGGCCATCGGCTGCGCCAGGCGGCGCGCCAGCAGCGCGGCCGCGAGCACCAGCAGCAGGCCCAGCAATGTGCTCCAGGCCAGCATGCGGCGCTTCAGCTCGCTTGCCCCCTGCAAGGCTTTTTCTTCATCCTGCCGCACCAGCACCGACCACTGCAGCGTCGCCGGGTTGCCGGCGTGGCCGGTCTGGCTGAATCCGGTAAGGTAGGTGCGCCCGCCCGGCCATGCTTCGCGCAGGGCGCCGGTATCGCCCAGGTTGGCGCGGCGCAGGCTGGCGGTATCGATTTTCTGTTCGACCAGCTCCTGCGGCCCCAGCATCACGGTGCCGTCGGCGCGCACCACCAGGATCTCGGCGCCATACTCGCGCAGCGCCGGCGTGAGCAGCATCTGCGCCTGGCGGCGCGCCCATTCCCAGCTCAGGTGCAGGCCCAGCACGGCGAACAGCTCGCCGTCCTGGCTGAACACGGGCGTCGACACGTCGACGAAACGCCAGGGGTCGGGCCTTTGCGGCATCAGCTTTTCCAGCAGCAGCGCCGGATGGTAGTCGGTCGCCCGTACCCCATCGCGGCCGACCTGGAACCAGGGACGCATGCTGACGTCGTTCCCCTCCAGCAGCCCCATGGTCGAGGCGACAACCTTGCCCGAGTTGTCGGCCATGCCGATCCAGGCGTAGTCGGGGAAGGTCTGCTGCAGGCTCTCGAGCGTGACGCGCGCCACGGCGGGATTGCGTGCCTGGCGCACCGACGGCAAGGCGGCCAGCAGGCGCGCGTCGCCAACAGCCTGATCCACGACGCGATTGAGCGCATCGCGCATCTGCCACGACAGTTGTTGCAGGCGCAACTCGGCTTCAGCATTCGCCTGGCGTACGGCGAAATGGTTCACCACCGCCAGTTGCAAGGCCACGGTCAATGCCACGGTGATGCACACTGCCAACGTCATCAAGGTGGATAGGCGAAATTTGCAGAGCAGACCTTGCATAAGAGATTTGCGTAAACGTAATAACCCGTCATCATAACGCTGAAACCAAGGGTGAGTTCATCCCTGGAAACAATGCACAAGGGAAATTTATTAGTCAGCGAGGATTTTGGACAGAACGCAACACTTTAACGCAAGCCGAAGTCGCTGTAGCATTTCTTTTAGCAAAAAATTGTATTCATTTCTCTCCATTCTAGAACGGGCATTTTCGGAAAAATCGAATATGGGGAATAAGAAATTCGACCATGTCACTATCCGTTTTTGCCGACTGGCACAAGGGCGATACAGATGACCACGCATATGGACCGCTTCCAGGAGATGCAGATCTTCACGCGCATCGTGGAGCGGCGCAGTTTTACCGTCGCGGCCGAGGAACTGTCGCTGCCGCGCGCGACCGTGACGAATGCGATCAAGCGCCTCGAAGCGCGGCTCGCCACCCGCCTGCTGGAACGCACCACGCGGGTGGTTGCGCCGACGCTCGACGGCCAGGCGTATTACGAGCGCTGCGTGCGCCTGCTGGCCGACCTGGGCGAAATGGAAAGCGTCTTCACCCGCGCAGCGCCGACCGGCTTGCTGCGTGTGAACCTGCAGGCCACGCTGGCGCGCCGGGTCGTGGCGCCGCGCCTGCCCGCCTTCCTGGCGCGCTATCCGGGCATCGAACTGCAGATCGGCGAAGGCGACCGGCTGGTCGACCTGGTACGCGAGGGCATCGATTGCGTGCTACGCGTCGGCAATCTGCAGGATTCGTCGATGGTGGCCCAGCAAATCACGCAGATCGCGCAAGTCACTTGCGCCAGCCCGGCCTACCTCGAACGCCATGGCCGGCCCGCCACGCTCGACGGCTTGCAGCAGCACCAGGCCGTCAACTTCATTTCCTCTGCCACCGGCAAGCCGTATCCACTCGAATTCCTGGTCGACGGCGCCCTGCGCCAGCTGACCTTGCCTGGCTCGGTCTCGGTCACCGGCGCCGATATGTATACGGCCGGCGCGCTCGCGGGCCTGGGGCTGGTGCAGGTGCCGCGCTACCGCGTCGAACACGAGCTGGCTCAGGGCGAACTCGAGGTCTTGCTGCCCGACCTCGCGCCACCGGCCCTGCCCGTGTACGTGCTGTATCCGCAGAGCCGCCAGCTGTCGCCGCGGGTGCGGGTGTTCGTCGATTTCCTCAAGGACGCGTTCGCCGGCTTCGGCTGAGCACGTCGGTTACCATAAAGTTACGATTACATATTCAATAAGGAGACCCCGATGCCGCGTTCCCCCTTCCCCCCCCTGCTCGCCGCCGCCCTGGCCATTGCCGCACCACTGTCGCTCGCCGGCCCGGTGGTCTCGATCGACAGCGGCAAGGTGGAGGGCAAGATCGACGCCGGCATCGCCAGCTGGAAAGGCATCCCCTTTGCCGCCCCGCCGGTAGGCGCCCTGCGCTGGCGCGCGCCGCAAGCCGTCCAGCCCTGGACCGGGGTGCGCCAGGCTACCAGCCATGCGGCGGACTGCATGCAACTGCCCTTCCCCAGCGACGCCGCGCCGCTCGGCACCAAGCCCGATGAGGACTGCCTGTACCTCAATGTCTGGAAGCCGGCCGACGTCGGGAGCAAAGGCAAGGACAAACTCCCGGTGCTGGTCTGGATCTATGGCGGCGGTTTCGTCAATGGCGGCTCGTCGCCGCCGACTTATTCCGGCGCCGAGCTGGCGAAACAGGGCGTGGTGGTGGTCAGTTTCAATTACCGCATCGGCCGCTTCGGCTTCTTCGCCCATCCGCAACTGACCCAGGAAGCCGGCCAGCAGATCGCGCCCGGCAACTACGGCTTCATGGACCAGATCGCGGCGCTGGAATGGGTCAAGCGCAATGCTGCGGTCTTCGGCGGCGATCCGGCCAACGTCACCATCACTGGCGAATCGGCCGGCGGCATGTCGGTCAATTTCCTGCTCACGTCTCCGCACAGCCGGGGCCTGTTTGCCAAGGCCGTCGTGATGTCGGGCGGGGACGGCGGCACGGCGCCGACGCCGCCAGCCGACGCCGAGAAGATCGGCCTGAACTTCGCGACCGGCAAGGGCATCGCCGCCGACGATCCGAAGGCCCTGGAAAAACTGCGCGCGCTGCCGGCCGACAGCGTGGTCGATGGCCTGAACCTGGCGAACTTCAGGATGCAGGGCATGCCGACCTACCACGGGCCGTTCGCCGACGGCAAGCTGGCGATCGATTCGGGCGCCGCCTTCGCCGCCGGCCGCATGCACAAGGTGCCGGTGATGATTGGCGCCACCAGCGCCGACATCGGCGGCAAGACAGGCTATATGGTCGCCGGCGCGCGCAGCCTGGCGGCGACCCTGGCCGACCACGGCGTGCCGGTCTGGGCCTACCGCTTCTCCTACGTGGCCGAATCGAACGCCAAGCCGGGCGCCGGCGCCGGCCATGCGACCGACATCCCCTTCTTCTTCGATACCGTGGCGGTCAAGTACGGCGAGCAGGCAACCGGCAAGGACGTCGCCGTCGGCAAGGCGATGAGCACATATATGGTGAACTTCGCCAAGCGTGGCGATCCGAATGGCGCGGGCTTGCCGGCATGGCCGCGCTATGCGCGCGCGGGCGACCGGTTGATGGATTTCTCGGCGGACGGCAAGCCGGTGGCGCAAAAGGATCCGTGGGGCGCCGAGATCGACGCGGCAAGCAAGGCGCGCGCAGATCGTTGAGTCTGGATCTCATAAGCATATAGACAATTGGTTGTTGGTGCCGAAATTCCTTGTTAGTAAGATTGTGGTTCAGCCAAGACCACGCAAGGACTCCAGATGCCACGTTCGACCCTCCCGGCGCTACCACTGCCACTGCGGCGCAGCGCCCTCGCCTGCGCCGCGCTGCTGGCGGCCATGCCGGCCGCGCAGGCGCAGGACGCCCCCAGCCCCGACGCCCCCGCCGTGAACCTGGCGGCCATCGACCAGGTGACCGTCGTCGGTTCGCGCGCGCGCAACCGCACCGTGTTCGACAGCGCCGTGCCGGTCGACCGCTTCGGCCCGCGCGAGGTGGACAATGCGCTGGCCAGCGGCGACCTCGGCGCGGCCTTGCAGGAACTGGCGCCGTCGATCAACTTTCCGCGCATCGAATCGAGCGGCGCCGCCGACTCGGTGCGCGGCATCCAGCTGCGCGGCCTGGCGCCCGACCAGGTGCTGGTGCTGGTCAACGGCAAGCGCCGTCATGCAAGTTCGGTGCTCGACACCGAAAGCAGCTTCGCCGGCATCGTCCCGGTCGACGTCAACGCCATCCCGCCCGGCGCCATCGACCACATCGAAATCCTGCGCGACGGCGCCGGCGCCCAGTACGGCAGCGATGCGGTGGCGGGCGTCATCAATATCGTGCTCAAGAAGGCACGCACGGGCGGCTCGGCCTCGGTGAGCTATGGCGCCAACCACACCGACTTCCAGCCGACCGACGAACGCAAGACCGATGGCCAGACCGTCATCGTGAACGCCGACTACGGCGTGCCGCTCGGCGACAACGGGTTCTTGCGCTTCGGCGCCGAGACCCGCGAGCGCAATCCGACCAACCGCGCCGGCAGGAGCGATGCCGGCTGGACCTCGTGGAATTCAACGCCGCAAGACCTGGCGCTTGACGGCCAGGTGCTGTTCAAGTCGGGCGATTCGGAGCAGCGCAACCACTACGCCTTCTACAACACGCAAGTGGAGATCGCGAACGGCGTGGACGCCTATTCCTTCGCCACCATCAACAAACGCAAGTCGGACGGCAGCGCCTATTTCCGCTATCCGGGCGATCCGTCCAACGTGCCGGAACTCTACCCCAACGGCTACCGGCCCACCACCAAGGGCGACATGACGGACGTGAGCGTCGTGGCCGGCCTGCGCTTTGCCAGCGGGCCCTGGAACTGGGACCTGAGCGCGCGCCACGGCGGCAACGAGTTCCACTACGACCTGGCCCATTCCGTCAACGCCTCGCTCGGCGCCGCCAGCCCGACGCGCTTCCACCTGTCGACCTTCGACTACGACCAGAACGCGGTCAATGCCGACCTGACGCGCGAGCTCGACCTGGGCATCGGCGCGCCGGTCAACCTGGCGCTGGGCGCCGAATACGTGCGCGAGACCTATACCAGTTCGCCGGGCGATCCGGCGTCGTACGCCGCCGGGCCGGCGATCGGCGCGCCGCCGGGCGCGCAGGCCGGGCCGGGACTGCGGCCGCAGGACAGCTTCGACGGCAGCCGCTCGGTGCGTTCGGTGTATGCCGACATCGAGAGCGATCTCACCGCTCGCCTGCTGGTGGGCCTGGCGGCGCGCTATTCGGACTACAGCGACTTCGGCAACGCCAGCACCGGCAAGCTGTCGGCGCGCTACAAGCTCTCCGACACCTTCCTGCTGCGCGGTTCGCTGTCGAACAGCTTCCGCGCGCCGGCCCTGGTGCAGACGGGCTTTCGTTTCTCGACCCTGAACTTCAACAGCGACGGCACCGCACTGCAGACGGCGTCGCTGCTGCCGGCCAGCGATGCGCTGGCGCGCGCCTTCGGCGCCCAGGACCTCGACCCGGAAAAATCGACCAACCTCTCGCTCGGCGCCGCCTGGCGGCCGCAGCGCAATACCAATGTGACGGTGGACGCCTACCGCATCAAGCTGAAGGACCGCATCACGCGCACCAGCGACCTGCAAAGCGATGCCGCCACCGCCTACCTGGCCGGGATCGGCCGCAGCGACATCCAGTCGGTGGCCTACCTGGCCAATCTGCTGGATACCACCACGACCGGGCTCGACGTGGTGGTGCATCACGACCTGCCGTTTGCCGGCGGCCGGCTGGACCTGAATGCGGCGCTCAACCTGAACAAGACCAAGGTCGACGGCGTGCGCCAGAGCTCGGCTGCACTGGGGCAGATCGATCCGGAGCTGACACTGCTGACCGAGAATAATCTGTTCCGCATCCGCAATGCCTCGCCACGCAACAAGCTGGTGCTGAGCGCCGATTGGCAGGCCGCGCGCTGGGGCGTGCAGGCGCGCGCCACCCGCTTCGGCGAACTGAAGGACTTCTCGTATGACGACGAGGCGGAACTGATCGACGGCGTGCATGCCCAACGCTTTGGCGCGGTATGGACGCTGGACCTGGAGGCGCAATACAAGCTGAGTAAACAGCTGACGCTGGCGGTCGGCGGCGACAATATCCTCGACCGCTATCCGCAGCGCGTGCGCGAGACCAATAACGCGACCTATGGCGGCGCCCTGCCCTACAACTTCATCAATCCGATCGGCTTGAACGGCGCTTATTACTACGGGCGCCTGCGCTATACCTTCTGAACAGGCGAGGACGACATCATGAAACTGTCTGGATTGATTGGCGCCCTGTGCCTGGGCGCCCTGCTGGCGGCGCCGGCGCAGGCGCAGGCGCCGCAAAAGCATGCGCTGGTGCTGATGACCGATTTCGGCACGGCCGACGGCGCCGCTTCCGCCATGCGCGGGGTCGCCTTCGGCGTGGACCCGACCTTGCAGGTGTCGGAGCTGACCCATAACATTCCCGAGTACGACATCTGGCTCGGCGCCTATCGCCTGTACCAGACGGCCAATTACTGGCCCCGGGGCAGCGTGTTCGTGAACGTGATCGATCCGGGCGTGGGCACCGCGCGCAAATCGGTGGTGCTCAAGACCCGCGAGGGCCGCTACTTCGTCGGGCCCGATAACGGCCTGTTCACCCTGATCGCGGAACGCGATGGCGTGGCCGAGCTGCGCGAGATCGATGAAAAGGTGAACCGGCTGGAAGGATCGTCGGAGTCATACACCTTCCACGGCCGCGACGTCTATGCCTTCGTCGGGGCGCGGCTGGCCTCGGGCGCGATCGCCTTCGAGCAGGTGGGGCCGGTGCTGCCGAGCGATTCGGTGGTGAAGATTCCCTATCAAAAGGCCGAGCGCAAGGGGGATGTGATTCGCGGGATCATTCCCGTGCTGGACGTCCGATACGGCAATGTGTGGACCAATATCCCGAAGTCGCTGTTCGAAGAACTCAAGATCGGCGCGCATGACCGGGTGCGGGTGCGCTTCCTGCACAAGGGCACGCAGGTGGCCGAAGTGGTGGCGCCCTACGAGCACACCTTCGGTGGCGTTGCCAAGGGCCAGCCGCTGGTGTACCTGAACAGCCTGCTCGACGTGGCGGTCGCGATCAGCCAGGGGAGTTTCGCGCAGCAGCACAAGATCGAGTCGGGCGTCGACTGGAGCGTGGAGGTCACCAAGGTGGCGCCGGCCAGTCCCGCGCGATGACGTGACGCCAGGCTGCATCGATCAGCGAAATATTTTTACAACAATGTCCATTTACCACATAATTAAGTAAATACAGACTCTACGTTACAGCATCGCTTCGACCGACAAGGGACGTCATCCATGGTGTTGCCCAACGCCCTGCTTCGCCTGCTGCCGGCCTGCATGGTCGCGCTGGCGCTGTTCTGCACACCCGCGGGCGCGCGCGGCCTGAAAGACTACCAGCGCATCGCCTGGACCCAGGAACAGGGGGCGCCGAGCAATATCATGTCCATGGCGCAGACCACCGACGGCTGGCTCTGGGTGGGCAGCGACGATGGACTGTTCCGCTTCGACGGCGTCAGTTTCGAACCCTACCTGCCGCCGGGGCCGAGAGGCAGCGCGCACGCACGCGTCGTCGACCTGCACGCCGCGGATAACGGCGACCTGTATGTCTCCTTTTTCCCCAACGATGTGGCCGTCATCGGCCGCGACGGCAGCTTCACGCTGCTGCCGTCGCCCGACGAATTCCGCAAGCAGCCTCCGGGCGTGCTGGTCCTCGACCATGACGGCAGCCTGTGGACGATCGGCCATGGCATCCGCCGGTTCGCCAATGGCCGCTGGACGACCGTCGAAAACGACCCGGCATGGGTGAGCGGTGACTTGTACAGCATGCTGCTCGACCAGGATGGGCGCCTGTGGGCCGCCGCCCAGAGCGGCACCTGGCTGCTGGACCGCGCGCGCGGCCGTTTCGACAAGGTGTCCGACCAGGGCGGCGGCCTGGCGCTCAGTCCCGACGGCGCCCCGTGGGTGATCGGCCGCCATGGCGGGCCGGCGGTGCGCCTTGCCGGTTCGCTGTCGGGCAAGCCACGGCCGGCGCGCGCGGGTGCGGTGGTCTCGCGCGTGGCCGGCCAGTTCGCCGCCGACGGCACGCTGTGGGCGCTCGGCTGTCCGGACACCGCCTGCCTGGTGCATGACGTGGCCCGCCACCCCGGCGCCGTCGATCCCAGGCGCGCTGCCGACGAGCGCATTGCCAGCGACGATGGCGCGCAAGGCAAGGAGTTCCCGATCATCCTCGAAGACCGCGAGCGCAATATCTGGATCAATGCGAACGGCACCCTGCACCAGTTCCGGCCGAAGCGCTTCCTGGTGCCGGCGCCGAAGCTCGACCTGACGGATTATTTCTACAGCCTTGCCGCGACTGGCGACCGCCAGTTCTGGGTGGCCGAGACGGTGAGCGGCACGCTGTGGCGCCTGGGCCCCGACGGGGCGCCGGTCGCCGAGCCGGGCGAGCCGGTACGGATGCTTGCCAGCGGCCGCGATGGCGCGCTGCTCAAGGCGGACAAGCACAAGATCACCCGCGTGCGCGGCGACAGCGCCGAGATCATCCCCCTGCCGCCCGGTCGCGATGGAAAACCGGTCGACCGGCAGCTGTTCGGCATGCTCGACGACGGCAAACGGCTCTGGACCTCGTCGCTCGATACGGGCCCGATCGCCTGGACGGACGGAAAATGGCAGACCGGTGCCCAACTCGGCCTGCCGATACGGATCTACTTCCTGCAGGCGGACGGGCCGGGGCAGTTATGGCTGGTGCATCTCGACGACACGCTGGTCCATTATGACAACGGCAAGCTCACGCCGCATGGCAAGCCGCCGGTCGGCACCGTGACCGGTATCTTCCCCGGCACGCAGCTCGTCATCGGAGGCGCGGAAGGGCTTGCCGTGCTCAGGGACGGCAAATTCCACCTGCTGAGCAGCAGCGATCCGGACGCGTTGCGCGGCGTGTCCGGTATCGCCGTTACCGCCAATGGCGACCGCTGGCTCAATGGCGTGCGCGGCGTGGTCCATGTGCGCGCGGCGGATTGGCAGAGGGCGCTGGAGCGGCCAGGCGCACTGCTGCGCCATGAACTGTTCGGCGCCAGCGACGGCTATCCGGGCCGCTCGAGCGTCATGTGGCGTGTGCCCAGCGCATTCAGCCCCGACGGCCGCCACGTCTGGTTCCTGGGGACCCGGGGCATCGTCGGCCTGGATAGCGCCGACCTGCACCGCAACGCGGCGCCGCCGACGCCCGTGGTGCTGGACCTCAGCACCGAAACACAGCGCTTCGCTGCCGCTGCCGATCTTCGGCTGCCGCCCGGATCGCAGGACTTCCGGGTGCGTTTCACCGCCCCGTCGCTGCGCCAGCCCGAGCGCATCCGTTTCGAATACCGGCTCGATGGCTTCGACGCCGCCTGGCGCGACGGCGGCAACCGGCGCACGACCTCGTACACCAATGTCGCCCCCGGCGACTATGTCTTGCGCGTGCGCGCATTCAACGAGGACGGCGTCGCGAGCCGCCAGGACGCCACCTTGCCCATCACGATCGAACCCACGCTCGCACAAAGCCTCGCGTTCAGGGTGGCGCTGGCGCTCCTGCTGCTTGCCCTGCTCGTCCTGCTCTACCGCCTGCGTGTGCGCCACCTGGGTCGCCGGATCCTGGAACGCGCCGAGATCAAGCTGTCCGAGCGCGAGCGCATCGCCCGGACCTTGCACGATTCATTCCTGCAATCGCTCTACCTGCTGATCCTGCGGCTCAGGAAAATCGAGGCCAGGCTGCCCGAGCACGAGACCGCCCGCCACGAACTGCGCACGGTCCTCGGCGAAGCCCAGGGCGTGATGGACGAAGGGCGGGAGCAAGTCCACGAGCTGCGCGCCAGGACCGGCCGCACCCTGGCCGACACCGTCCGCGAATGCGCGAGCGGCCTGCAGGTGATCCATCCCGAGGTCCGCTTCGCGCTGCACGAGCAGGCCGCGCTGGCCGAACTCGACCAGGCGTTGATCGACGAGGCGGGCGCGATCGCCTGTGAAGCGCTGCGTAACGCGTTCACGCATGCGCAGGCGCGCAATATCGCCGTCCAGACTGCAGTTGGCAAGCGCGAGCTGGTGTTGACGGTCTCCGACGACGGCCGGGGCATGGCGCCCGCCGTGCTCGCGGCAGGTTTGCGCGACGGCCACTGGGGCATGGTCGGCATGCACGAACGCGCCGCGCGCATCGGCGCACGGCTGGACATCCGCAGCGACGCCGCCAGCGGCACCATCGTCACCCTCGCGATTCCACTCGACCGTCGGACGGCTCCCGCGCACGCCGAATCGCGCAGCGTCGAAAATATGAAATAGGACTATCCAATTTTTGTCCTAGGTCAATCATGGTACAATCCCGGCCATGAGCTACCTGATATGGTCCCTGCCATCGCTGGTCGTCGCGGGCGCCATCGGGATCGGACGAGTCAAGACGACCCATGCGGCTGCCCTCGGCCTGGCGGCAACCATCGTCATCGCCTGCCTGGCCGGCGCGCTGCCCTTCGGCGCCAGCAAACTGGCGCATCGATGTGCCTGTTCTCGCCGGTGCGGCTGGCGATCGCGTCCAGCCTGACCAATGGCAGTAGCGACGAGCGGCAGGTGTACGCCATGCTCATGCCGTATGCCGTGGCGGTGCTGGTCGTCGTCCAGGCGATCGCCCTGCTGGCGACCAGGCTGCCCGGATGAGCCGCCCCAACAACCAACCCTTCTTCCAGGAGAGCCTTTCATGAACAAGACCGCCACTGTCATTCGCCACATCCATTTCGAAGACCTGGGCACCCTCGAGCCGCTGTTGCTGGAGCGCGGCTATGCGCTGCGCTATGTCGATTCCGCCCTGGAAGACCTGGCGGCGCTGGATGCGCTGGCGCCGGACCTGCTGGTGGTGCTCGGCGGGCCGATCGGGGCCTTCGACGAGGCCATCTATCCCTTCCTGGCCGGCGAGCTGGCGCTGATCCGGCAGCGCCTCGATGCGGGCACGCCGCTGCTGGGGATCTGCCTCGGCGCGCAGCTGATCGCGCGCGCCCTGGGCGCCAGCGTCTATCCGTTGGGCGTGAAGGAGATCGGCTTCGCGCCGCTGACGCTGACCGGGGTGGGCGAGCATTCGGTGCTGTCCCACCTCGGCGCCACGCCGGTGCTGCACTGGCACGGCGACCAGTTCGACATCCCGCCCGGCGCCGAACGCCTCGCCAGCACGCCGACCGGCGCCAACCAGGCCTTCGCGCTAGGCGACGCGGTGCTGGGCCTGCAGTTCCACCTCGAGGCGGATGCCCGCCACATCGAGCGCTGGCTGCTCGGTCACGCCTGTGAACTCGGCCAGGCCGGCATCGATCCGCGCGCGCTGCGCGAGGACGCACAGCGCTTCCAGGCGCCGCTGGCCGCCGCCGCGGCCGCGGTGTTCCGCGCCTGGCTCGACGGCCTCGACAAGGCCGCGCTGCCTCCCACCGTCTGAACGAATCATCAACCGGAGCATTCCATGACTATCTACCGCATCGACATCCGCCGTCATGGCCGCCTGCTCGGCCACTTCGAATCCGGCACGCCCTGGTCGCTGGAGGCGGCCCGGGACATCGCCGCCACCCTGGGCAAGGCCGACGGCTACCAGCTCACCTTCGCGCTCGCCAGGGACGAACGCCGCCTGGTCGAGAGCGGGCCGAACGGCATGCGCCTGGTCAGCAGCGAACCGCTGTTCGTCGCCACCACGCTGGAGGGCTGAGGCGATGCCGGTCACTGCCTCCTACCTGATGCCCACCTATGCGCGCCAGAGCGTGTCCTTCGTGCGCGGCGAAGGCGCCCGCCTGTGGGACGCCGAAGGCGTCGAATACCTGGACGCGATCGCCGGCGTGGCGGTCACCAGCCTCGGTCATGCCCACCCCGAAGTCGCCGCCGCCATCGCCGACCAGGCCAGCCTGCTGCTGCATACCTCGAACCTGTTCGGGATCGGATGGCAGGAAAAGCTCGGCGAGCGCCTGTGCGCGCTGACCGGCATGCAGCGCGCCTTCTTCTGCAATTCCGGCGCCGAGGCGAATGAAACCGCGCTCAAGCTGGCGCGCCTGCATGCCAACGCCAGGCGCATCGCGCAGCCCCAGGTGCTGGTCATGGAGAACAGTTTCCATGGCCGGACGCTGGCCACCCTGGCCGCCACCGGCAATCCGGCCGTCCAGCGCGGCTTCGAGCCGCTGATGCCGGGATTCGTGCGCGTGCCCTACGACGACATCGATGCCGTGCGCGCGGCCGCGGAGCGGGAGCCGGGCATCGCCGCCGTGCTGGTCGAGCCGGTGCAGGGCGAAGGCGGCGTCCACCCGGCCTCCCCCGCTTACCTGCGCGCGCTGCGCGCCATCTGCGACGAACGTGGCTGGCTGCTGATGGTCGACGAAGTGCAGACCGGCATGGGGCGCACCGGGGCCTGGTTCGGCCACCAGCATGCCGGCATCGTGCCGGACGTGATGACGCTCGCGAAAGCGCTCGGCAACGGCGTGCCGATCGGCGCCTGCCTTGCGCGCGGCGTGGCCGCATCGCTGTTTTCGCCCGGCGCCCACGGATCGACCTTCGGCGGCAATCCGATGGCCAGCAGGGTCGCCTGCACCGTCATCGACGTCATGGCGCGCGACCGGCTGCACGAGCGCGCCGCCGTGCTGGGCGAACGCCTGGTGCGCAGATTACGCGCTGGACTCGAAGGCAGGACCGGCATCGCCGCCATCCGCGGAATCGGGCTGATGGTGGGCGTCGAGCTGGACGCCGACCCGCACGACCTGGTGCACACCGCACTGGCGCGCGAGCGCCTGCTCATCACGCTGACGCGCGGCCGCACCGTGCGCCTGCTGCCACCGTTGATCTGCAGCGAAGCGGAAATCGACGAGATCGCAGCGCGGCTGATACGGCTGCTCACCTGAGCGCGCCGGGTGTGGCAGAATCGAGGCCGCGCTTGACCCCTCTACACATCTGTCCTGCCACACATGAAATTACACGGTAAAACCGCAGCTGAAATCGTCGACTGCGTACGCACCCTGGTCCAGTCGGGCCAGCTGGCATCCGGCGACTCGCTGCCGCCGGTACGCGATCTCGCCGATGAACTGGGCATCAACCGCAACACGGTGGCATCGGCCTACCGGCGCCTGGTCACGTCCGGCATCGCCGTGACGCAGGGACGGCTGGGAACGACGATCCGCAATCAGTACGCCCAGGGCGAACAGGAAGGCGCCATGCCCGACACACCGCTAGAAGACCTGGCCAGCGGCAACCCGAATCCGGCCTGGCTGCCCGACCTTGCGCAGACCCTGCTCGCCGCGCGCCGTCCGCCGCGGCTATACGGCGAGCCGACCGTGAATGCCGCGCTAGAAAGCCATATCCGCGCATGGTGCGCCCCGGACTGCCCGCCCGGCTTCGAGGTCGATCTCGCCCATGGCGCCGTGGATGCGATCGAACGTTTGCTGAGCCTGGATCTGCTGGCCGGCGACAAGGTCGCGGTGGAGAACCCGTGTTTTCTGAGTGGTATCAACACGCTGCGCAACCTCGGGCTGCAGCCGATCGGCGTCGGCGTCGATGGCGAAGGCATGCTGGTGGCCGAACTCGAGAGCGCGCTCGACAAGGGAGCGCAAGCCGTCATCCTGACGCCGCGCGCCCACAATCCGACCGGCTGCAGCCTGTCCGACAAGCGCGCCCGCGCCATCGCGCGCGTGCTCGCCAGATATCCGCACGTGCTGGTCATTGTCGACGACCATTTCGCGCTGCTGTCGAATGCGGATTACCACTCCGTGATCCCGCGCGGCGCCGGGCGCTGGGCCCTGATCCGCTCGTTCGCCAAGGCCCTCGGCCCGGACATCCGGGTGGCGGCGGTCGCCAGCGATCCGGCCACCTCGCGCCAGCTGCGCCAGCGCCTGGCGGTGGGCACCGCGTGGGTCAGCCACCTGCTGCAGGACATGGTGGAACTGACGCTGGCCAGTCCCGACGGCGCGCGCCTCATCGGCCAGGCCCGGCAAGATTACACCCGCCGCCGCCGCGACCTCGAGGCCGCCCTGCGCGAACAGGAGATCGGCTACGTGGCCGACGGCGATGGACTGAACCTGTGGATTCCGCTGGCGGTCGACGACCGCGGCGTCGCCCTGGCGCTGGCCCGCCAAGGGTGGCTGGTGCGCCATGGCGAGGGGTTCTCGGTCGACCAGGAAGTCAAGGGCGTGCGCATCACGATTTCGACGATCGAACCCGAGCAATGCAGGCGGCTTGCGCTCGCCATCAGGCGCAGTCTGGGCTGACCCATCGAACCGTATGCCTGTGTTTCACTGAGCAGAATCCGTGCCGCGCGTGAGCGCATCAATGAGCGCAGCAAAGTCTCCATCAGCATCATCGCCGCCGTCCTTTCCGCTTTTCCTGCTATCCGTGCCGGCTCTGACATCTTGCAATATCCTGTTCTGATCGTGCAGCAGCCCGATCTGCATCGCCATCAGGCGCTCGGCGCCACTGGGCGCCTGGATTCCGGCAGCCTTGCAGATGGCGTCGATTCGTCGGCTAAGCTCGCCAGCCGGATCCGGCTGCGCGGGTTCGGCTGGCGGCGCTTGATTCGACTGGATAACATCGCCAGCCCCCTCTTTCTTGGGCTGCGCCGTGTCATCGAACGCTTCTGCCGGGGTCCGCTTGCTATCCTGACTTTGTACGATCTCGGGTTCTCGTTCTGCTGTCAGCTCCAGCAATGCATGCTCCATCGCACGCAAGGTCTCGCGTAGTGTCGACATCGCTGGCGCATCTGCGCCAAGGCGGGCCTTCGTCAGGCTCTCGATCGCCATGACAACGGCTAGGCAAGCACGGACCAGCCGGGTGCTGCGGTCAACGTCGGTACGCAGATTGGCTCTTGCGTAATCGATGAAATCGGCACGGGTTTGCTGCGATTCGCCGCTTTCCTGCGCTGCACTTCCCTCGCTTACCTGACTTGGCGCCGCCTCGTCGGCCGTAATACGCTCCCAGTCCATCAGGCTGAGCCGGTCAGACTGCCTCACCGTACGGCCGAGCAATGGAACCATCGTTTCGATCGTCAACGACAAATCGGCATTCATCAGCTCCAGCAGCGCCGCACGCAGGTCGGCGTCCCCGTCTTCGTCCACCTGTGGATGCACGGTATCCCAATAGAGCGCGAGCAGGCCATGGACCAGCAACTGGCCACGTAAGAACCCTTCCATCCCATGCTGGCGGCACCATGACTCGGCCAGCCAGGCGGCGATTTGCAGATCCTTGGCGCGCTCGCGCAGTGTCGCCTTGCAATGCGCTTCGATCCTGGCCCACTCCGTGCGTTTCAGCGGATGTTCCCACGCCCCCATCCGCAAGCGAGAACCGTCCTCTTCGCGCGCGAGGCGGATTGCCGTAAATACAGGATCGAAACGAATCGGCGGTCCGGACGGGTTGTAATCACTAATTGGATGGAGGAGCAGCTCGAGTTCGCTGCGCTGTTCGGCGCTGAGGAGCGAGAGTGTCTGTGAAACGTCGAAGTCGGTCATGTGGCGAAGGGAATGAGGGCCAGTCCAGCTTGATTATTGCGCTCATGGCTTGATCGGTCCACGTATTTTTGTGTTGTCTTCGGCCATGCTGCGGGGGTGGTACGACTTGAGAGCCCTAGGCACTAGCAAGGTCTGCAATTTCGACACCCTCGGTCATGGCGGGTCCAGACATGCGAACCACCCGTAGCGGCGGATAATCGAAACGCGGAGCACGGCCCTTGTGCGGTATGGCGAGCCAGACGTCGGATGACTGCTGCGTGGTCAGATCATGAAACCGCAGCGCGGAAAGCAGGCATAGCACGCCGCTTTCGTTGCGTCTCGCCACCTCGGCAAAACTCTCGTACTCGGAAGCGGGCCGATCAGGCAATCTGTATAGGCCTCGGCCGAGTTTGAGCAGCCGGCCTTCGTCGGTCAGCGAGGCCAGCAACGCGCGCGGTGCACCGGTACTGTCCACATCTCGTGTACGCAGTATGCCTTTGGACCGGGCAAGCTCGAGAATTCGTTCAGCATGTTGACTCATGGAGCCAGCCTACACAAAACATCGGCACTTATCCATATTTGCCGACATTTTGCTCAATACCTCTAATCCAGGATTGCCGGAACTGGATACTGACTGACGGCTTCAAATCCATCAGATTTGCATGCGATTACAGTTTTTCTGGACGTCGGTGCAGGTCCTGGCAGGGACGTCGCCTGGTTTGCGACCAATGGATACGATGTCGCCGCCGCCGCGACCTCAGACGCGATGCGCACGCTAACGCGCCAGCGCCAGCCTTTACCACGCACTCACTGGGTGGCCGATAGCCTGCGCCGGGGCCAAACGCGGGAAGGTTTTAGGGGGCGTCGGTGGACACCGATTCTGATGCTTCTCCTATGAGAAGGCGAAAAAAAGCCCCAACATGTGGGGCTCTTGCTCAGTATGCTTGGCGGAAGCGGTGAGATTCGAACTCACGAACGGTTTCACCCGTCGGCAGTTTTCAAGACTGCTGCCTTCAACCACTCGGCCACGCTTCCTGTGAGGAACCGGCATTATACATAAATCATCTGCGGCGGTCAGGTTGTTCGCGCTGGGGCTAAGCTGGCAACCTTAGGTTCCCGCCTTCGCGGGAACGACGTGCGTAGGCTAGCGGGTAATGCGGACGAGGCCAGCTCGCACACGCACGCAGTTCATGCGGCTCACGCAATCAACAACCAGTTATCCCGCAAACACCGCTCGAACTCATACGCCGGCAACGGCGCCGCATACAGATACCCCTGCACCTCATCGCACCCCGCTTCGCGCAGGAACTCCAACTGATCCAGCGTCTCCACCCCTTCCGCGATCACACGCAGGCACAATTGGCGCGCCATGCTGACGATAGTCCCCGCAATCGCGCAATCGCTCGCATCCCTCGGAATCCCGGTCGTGAATGACCGGTCGATCTTGAGCGTCTGGATCGGAAACCGCTTCAGATACGACAGGCTCGAATACCCGGTCCCGAAATCGTCCAGCGACAGCGACACCCCCAGCGCCGTGATCCGGTCCATGATGGCCGTCACGCGCTCGAAGTCGTGCATCAGCGTGCTTTCGGTGATCTCCAGCTCCAGCCACGACGGATCGAGCTGGTAGCGCCGCAAGGTATCGGCCACCCTGGAAGGCAGCGACGGCGTAAACTCCCGCGCCGACACGTTCACCGCCAGCCTGAACGGCGAAATCCCGGATCTCTGCCAGATCGCCGCCTGCGCGCAGGCCTGCTCCAGCACCCACTCGCCCACCTGCACGATCAGGCCCGTGGTCTCGGCCAGTGGAATGAATTCCGATGGCGGCACGATGCCGCGCTGCGGATGCACCCAGCGCACCAGCGCCTCGGCGCCGACGATGCGCCCACTGGCGATCTCGAACTTCGGCTGGTAATACAGAATCAGTTCGCCGTTGCCCAGCGCATGGCGCAGGCCCGACTCGATGCGCATGCGCTCCTGCATGCCCTTGTTCATGTCCTGGCTGTAGAAGGCGACGCTGCGGTCCGGATTGGCCTCGGCCCGCTTGGCCCGCTCCATCGCGATGTCGGCCAGTCCGAGCAGGGTCTCGGCATCGTTGCCGTCCTGCGGATACACGCTGATGCCGATGCTGGCGCCCACGCGCAGGTCGTGGCCGGCGATGAAGAACGGCGCGTCGAGCGAAGCCTGCAGCTTTTGCGCCACCGTGGTGGCCTCGAAGTGCTGGCGGATGTCCGACAGCCCCACCGCGAATTCGTCGCCAGACAGGCGCGCCACCACGTCTTCGTCGCGCAGCGCCTCCTTGAAGCGCTGCGCGACCTGGCGCAGCAGCTCGTCGCCGATGCGGCGCCCGAGCGTGTCGTTGATGCGCTTGAAGCGGTTCAGGTCCACGAACAGCACGCTGCCCGCCGTCTCGTTGCGCTGCGAGACGGCCAGCGCCTGGTCGACCAGGCGCGCGAACAGCGTGCGGTTCGGCAGGCCGGTCAGCTCGTCGTAATAGGCCAGGTGGTGCAGCTGCTCCTCGGCCTGCTTGCGTTCGGTGATGTCGGTGAGATAGGCGATCAGGCCCGTCGGCCGCTCGGCCAGGTCGCGCAGCGGAGACAGCGACAGGCTGGCCCAGAACACCTCGCCCGATTTCTTCCGGCGCCGCACTTCCATCATGCGCCCGCCCTGCTCCGCGAACAGGTCGGGCTGGGTGTCCTCGCCACTGCCGCCGTCTCCTTCGTCGGCATACAAAAACAGGATGTTGCGCCCGACCGCTTCCAGCGAGGTATAGCCGAACAGCTGCTCGGCGCCGCGGTTCCAGCTGGTGATGTAGCCCATCTGGTCCATCGTCAGCACGGATTCGTGGATCTGGTCGAGGATCTGCGACTGGTGCGCCAGCTGCGCCTCCATCTGCGCATAGGCGTGGGTGGAGCGCTGCGCCAGCGCGTGCATCTGCATCAGGCTGGCCGTCAGGTGGGCCAGCGCCTCCAGCTTGCGCCCGGTCTCGGGACAATACCCCTCGCCGCCGCTGACCTCATACCAGCCGAACTGCTCGATGCCGGCCGCCACCGCGTGGCGCAGGATGCGCGCGCCCGGCGGATTGGGGTCGATCAGGCCGGCGCCCGGCACGAAGCGGCCCTCCGGACTACCCGTGAGCAGGGCCGCCAGGCGTCCCAGCTCCAGGGTCAGGGCTTCGCCGCGCAGGCGGAGGATGGCGTTGCAGACGGCGGTCGTGCCGCCGACGAAGTCGAACGAGGCCAGTTCGCGCAGGTCAGACATTCCGGCCCACCTGGATCGCCCAGTGATAGGCGTGCAGCTGGCTGCCCCACCAGGCGGCCGGGCTCACGCCAGCCTCCTCGAGCATCGCCTCGTCCGGATGCGTCTCGGTCAGCCGCAGCCAGGCGCCCAGCTGGCCGCGCCGGTTGACCAGGGCGCCGGCGACGTCGTCCGGCAGGTACAGGTCGGCCGCGATCGCCGCCATCGGCATGTGCAGCAGCCGGTCGAGCAGCGAGAACACGCCCGTCATGAAGGCCAGGTCTTGCGCGTCGCGATCGCCGCCCGCCTCCCGGCTCAAGGCTTCCAGCTGGGCGGCGCGGCGCGCCGCCAGCGGCAGCAGCAGGTTCGGCAAGCCGTCCGGCTGCTGGCGCGCGTACAGCAGCAGCTGCAGCCAGCGCTGCAGCTGGCGCCGGCCGAGCACCGTGATCGCTTGGGAGAAGCTCGTGATCTGGGTGCTCACCGCGAAGGCGGCCGAATTGACCAGCTTGAGCAAGTGATAGGCCAGCGCCGGATCCTGCTTGATCTGGTCTTCCAGCTCGCGCGATTCGGCGTCGCGCGCCAGCAAACCCAGCAGGGTCAGGATGCGGCGGCGCGAACTGCCGTCGTCGTCCGTCGATGGCGCCGCATCGGGATCGATGGGATAGTCGCCGCTGAACCAGTCGAAGCCCGCGTTCTCGCATTCTGAAAAGCGGCGCGCGCCGTCGACGCCGTGGGCCAGGTGCGGTCCGAACAGCGCGACCAGGCGGCCAGGCGGCAGAGCGGCGTCACGCTGGGCGCGGCAATCGCGCGCCGCGGAGCGCAGCGCCGGCGGCGCCTTGGCGCCCTCGGGCACCTCGCCGTCGAGCCAGATGCGGTAACCGATCGCGTGCAGCTCGGCCAGCTGGCGCGTGGCGCCATTCGACGCGAGGGCCGCGGCCTCGATCACCAGGCCGACGCGGTTGGCCGGCAACAGCGCCAGCACCGGCACTGTCAGGGCCTCCGGGCCCTCCAGGTGCAGCAGGCAGTCGAGCGGCGCGATCGCCGTGAGCAGGTCGGCGCCGGCGAACACCGCTTGCAGCCGTTGCGCCAGGTCGGCGCCGGGCGCCAGCCGCAGGCTCAGCGCCACCCATTCGTTCTGCGCATTGGCGACCGGGTCGATTGCTACCAGCGGAAAATGTCCCTGCTCGGCCATGTGATGTTTCTCAATAATATTCAGTCAATCTTATTGCACCGAATACTTTAAAGCAACAGCAATGTTTCCCGGTGGATATTGGGAGTTCACTCTCAGTTACTGCCGGCGCGCTGGACCGCAAAACGGATCAGTTCCGCCTGTCCTTCGATGCCGAGTTTGCGCTTGATGTTCAGGCGGTGGGTTTCGACGGTGCGCACGGATAAATCGAGGTCGCGCGCGATCTGCTTGTTCGACTGGCCGGCCGCGATATGCTTGAGCACTTCGTGCTCGCGCACCGTCAGCTGGTCGCTCGGCGTGGCTGGATTGGCCAGCTGGCGCGCCAGCGCGGCGCTGTAGTAGATGCCGCCGCCCATCACGGTTTCGATGGCCAGCACGATGTCCTTGCCCGGCGCATCCTTCAAAACATAGCCGCGCGCGCCAGCCGCCATGGCCTGGCTGACGTATTCGGGCTTGTCGTGCATCGACAACATCAGCACCGCGATGCCGGGATAGCGCGCGGTGAGCTGGTGCGTCGCCTCGATGCCGCTCCCGCCGCGCATGTTCACGTCCATCAGCACCAGGTCGGGATGGAATTCCCCGGCCCGCGCCAGGGCTTCCTCGCCCGAGCCGGCTTCGGCCACCACGGTCAGGTGCGGCGCCGACTCGAGCCGCGCGCGCAGGCCGTCGCGCACCAGCGGGTGGTCGTCCACCAGCAGGATCTTCACTTCATCATTCACTTCAACATTCACTGCTGCTCCTTCAAATCGATGCTGGCCACCACCCGGGTGCCCGTGGAGGACGACGCGATCGAGAACCGCCCGCCGATCGCCTCCATGCGCTCCATCATATTCCTTAGCCCGATACCGCGCTTGGGATGCACGGCCACGCCGTCCATGTCGAAGCCCACGCCGTCATCGGCGATGCACAGGCTGACCATGTCTCCCACGCGTTCGAGCACCATCTCGATATGGCGCGCCTGGGCGTGGCGCTCGACATTGGTCAGCGCTTCCTGCGCGATGCGGAACAGCACCGTGCCCACGATCTCGGGCAGCGCGTCCACCGCGCCGGCCGCGCGGAAGCGCACCGGCGCGCCCGCGTGCTCGCCGAACTCGCTCGCCAGGTGGTCCAGCGCCGGCGCCAGGCCCATATCGTCCAGCAGGGTCGGGCGCAGGTCGTGCGAGATGCGGCGCACCTCGCCCAGCAGCGTTTTTACCTGCTCGACGGTGCGCTCCAGCCCCGCGCGGCCCTGCTCGCGCCGTGCTTCA
The DNA here is from genome assembly GCF_034045115.1 of Massilia sp. CFBP9012. NCBI lineage: Bacteria > Pseudomonadati > Pseudomonadota > Betaproteobacteria > Burkholderiales > Oxalobacteraceae > Massilia > Massilia sp. CFBP9012. The sequence continues at coordinate 45,740 of NZ_JAXCWM010000008.1, forward strand.
TCGCCGTCGATGCGGATGATCCCCGCCTCCAGCTGCAGCTTGACCGAGACCAGCGCCTGGCTGATCCCGTCGTGCAGGTCGCGCGACAGGCGCGCCCGTTCTTCTTCCTGCGATTCCACCACGCGCTGGGCCAGCGCTTTCAGCTTGGCGTCGGCCACGCGGCCCTCGCTGATGTTCAGGGCCAGCCCGCCGCCGGCCACGCCCACCGCCGCCACCGTGGCCAGCACCGCCATCCACAACAGCGTCTCTTCGATATTGCTCGACTGCTGGGCGTCCACCAGCGCCAGCGCCGATTCGACGTCGTCGAGATAGATGCCGGTGCCCATCACCCAGTTCCAGTGCGCGATCGGCACCACATAGCCCAGCTTGGGCGCCGGCCGGTTGCTCGAGGGCTTGGCCCAGGTATAGCGCAGGAAGCCGCCGCCGCCGCCCGCCAGCGCGATCAGGCGCTGGATCGTCGGCTCGCCGTTCGAGTCGCGCCATTCCCACATATCGGTGCCGACCAGCTCCGGCTGGCGCGGGTGCATCAGGTTCTTGCCCCGGGTGTCGTAGACGAAGAAGTAGCCGTCCTCCCCGTAGCTCAGGCTCGACAGGATGCGGATCGCTTCCCGCTGGGTGGCCGGGTCGCTGTCGCCGGTGCGCGTGAGGTGCGCGATCGAGCGCGCCGCCAGCTCGACGTAGTGGCGCAGCTCGGCCTCCTTGCTCGCCAGGTAGGCTTGCTGGATGGTGGCGCGCTGCTCGGCCGCCAGGGTCACCCCCTGCTGGCGCACGTAGAGCGCGATCGCGCACAGCGCCACCACCAGTGGCACGACGGCCAGCACGATCACTTTTTGCCTCAGCCGCATATGCTTTTTCCGCATGGTTCGATTCGAAGGCCTGCATTCTACGTCCGATGGCAGGGGCCGATCTACGTAGCATTACGTAGGGACTGCGTAATCATGCGCTTGCGGTACTGACAATAGTGCAAGATACTCAAGAGCATGCTGTAAATAATGGCGTCGGCACGTACTGGCGCGAAAAGCATCAATCCACTTCGGAGGAGTCACCCATGAAACGTCTCTCGAGCATGCTCGGATGGATCGCCTTGTCCATCCTGGGCGCGTTCTCGCTCGGCTACATCGCGCTCAAGCGCGGTGAAACCATCAACGCCATCTGGATCGTCGCGGCCGCCGGCTGCGTCTACCTGATCGCCTACCGCTTTTATTCGCTGTTCATCGCCACCAAGGTGATGGGACTCGACCCCACGCGCCAGACCCCGGCCTACAAGTTCAACGATGGCCTCGACTACGTCCCGACGAATAAAAACGTCCTGTTCGGCCACCACTTCGCCGCGATCGCCGGCGCCGGCCCGCTGGTCGGCCCCGTGCTGGCGGCGCAGATGGGCTACCTGCCCGGCATGATGTGGATCCTGGCCGGCGTCGTGTTCGCCGGCGCGGTGCAGGATTTCATGGTGCTGTTCATGTCGACCCGCCGCGACGGCCGCTCGCTCGGTGACCTGATCAAATCCGAGATGGGCGAGATCCCCGGCCTGATCGCGCTGCTCGGCACCTTCATGATCATGGTGATCATTCTCGCCGTGCTGGCGCTGATCGTCGTGAAGGCGCTCACCGGCTCGCCGTGGGGCACCTTTACCGTGATGGCGACGATCCCGATCGCGCTGTTCATGGGGATTTATTCGCGCTACGTGCGGGTCGGCCGCATCGGCGAGATCTCGCTGATCGGTTTTGTCCTGCTCATGCTCGCCATCATCGGCGGCCAGTGGGTGCACGATTCGCCGACCTGGGGCCCGATGTTCACCTTCACCGGCACCGAGCTGACCTGGATGCTGATCGGGTATGGTTTTGTCGCTGCGGTCATCCCCGTGTGGCTGCTGCTGGCGCCGCGCGATTATCTCTCCACCTTCCTCAAGATCGGCACCATCCTGGGTCTGGCGATCGGCATCATCGTGGTCGCTCCGGACCTCAAAATGCCGGCCATGACCAAGTTCATCGACGGCAGCGGCCCGGTATGGTCCGGCAATATCTTCCCCTTCCTGTTCATCACGATCGCCTGCGGCGCGGTGTCGGGATTCCACGCGCTGATCGCGTCCGGCACCACGCCCAAGATGCTCGAGAATGAAACCCAGGCGCGCTTCATCGGCTATGGCGGCATGCTGATGGAAAGCTTTGTCGCGATCATGGCGCTGATCGCCGCGTCGACCATCGACCCCGGCATCTACTTCGCCATGAACAGCCCGGCCGCGCTGCTCGGCACCACCGCGCAATCGGCGGCGCAGGCGGTCTCGCAGATGGGCTTCGTGATCACGCCGGAAGCGCTGGAGCAGATGGCGCGCAACGTCGGCGAGCACACCATCATCTCGCGCGCCGGCGGCGCACCGACGCTGGCGGTCGGCATGGCCGAGATCCTGTCGAACCTGGTGGGTGGCCCGGCCATGATGGCCTTCTGGTACCACTTCGCGATCCTGTTCGAGGCCCTGTTCATCCTGACCGCGGTCGACGCCGGCACCCGCGCCGGCCGCTTCATGCTGCAAGATCTGCTGGGCGCCTTCAACCCGGCACTGAAGAAAACCGACTCGCTGCCGGCCAACCTGCTGGCCACCGGCCTGTGCGTCGCGGCCTGGGGCTACTTCCTGTACCAGGGCGTGGTCGATCCGCTGGGCGGCATCAACACCCTGTGGCCGCTGTTCGGCATCGCCAACCAGATGCTGGCCGGGATCGCACTGATGCTGGGCACCTGTGTGCTGTTCAAGATGAAGCGCGCCAAGTATGCGTGGGTCACCATCATGCCGACCCTGTGGCTGCTGGCCTGCACCCTGACCGCCGGCTGGCAGAAGATCTTCCACAGCGATCCACGCATCGGCTTCGTGGCGCACGCCAACAAGTACCAGGCGGCGCACGACGCGGGCGAGATCCTGGCCCCGGCCAAGTCGATCCTCGACATGGAGCGCATCATCTTCAACGACTACGTCAACGCCAGCCTGGCCGGCTTCTTCATGTTCGTGGTGCTGGCGGTGCTGTTCTACGGCGTGCGCACGGTGATGGATGCGCGCCGCGCGAACGGGCCGACCGCCAAGGAGTCGCCTTACGTCGCCATGCCGGCGCCACAGGTGCCCTGATGTTCGGCACCCTCAAACAGGCCGGCAACTACCTCGGGCAGAGCCTGCGGCTGATGGTCGGCCTGCCCGAGTATGACACCTACCTGGCGCATATGGAACGTACCCATCCGGATAAACCGGCGATGACGTACGAGGAATTCTTCCGCGAGCGCCAGGAGGCGCGCTATGGGGGAAGCCGGGCGTCGTGCTGCTGACAGGCGGCATGAACTGATCCGACAAGGGGCGCTGCGGGCGCCCCTTTTTTGCGCCCGTCGATGCTAATTGCGACATGGAATTGTTCCCTTTGCCACATTTGCGGATTCGCAAAGCTGCCACCTTCCCTAGTGCGTATATTTTTTTCCTGCGGGTTCTTGCCCGCTAGGAGGATCTGCACCGTTGCCGGATCCGCTGCGCTGTGCCGTTTGCGGGAATCACGATGCAGAACTTCGAGCGCTCGAGCCTGAACCGGAAGCTGAACATCCTGTCGCTGCTCTCGACGGCGACCGCGCTGCTGTTCGTGTTCTGCGCCTTCGCCGTCACCTCCATCATCAATCACCGCCAGGCCGAGAGCCTGCAACTGGCCGCCTTCGCGCGCGTGATCGGCGCGGCCACTTCCGGCGACCTGATGCTGGTCGACCGGCGCCAGGCCGGCGCCACCCTGGCGGCGCTGGAAGCGCAGCAGCACATCTCGGCGGCGGTGCTGTACGACCGCTTCGGCCGCTCGCTGGCCGAGTACCGCGCGCCGTCACGCCTGGGCGCCGAACTGCCCTCGCTGGAAGACCTCGGGCTGGACACACTGGACGACGCCAACCGCGCCGGCCGCTTCCTGCTGTCGCGCCACATGCGCGTGGTGCACGAGGTGCGCCATGGCGAACTGGCGGTCGGCGCGATCATGATCGAGGCCGACCTGCTGCCGATGTGGCTCGACATCCTGGCCAGCATGGTCGTGATCGGGCTGGCGATGGGGGCCGCGCTGCTGGTCTCGCTGGGACTGGCGCGGCCACTCAAGCGCAGCATCGCCGAGCCGATCGCCAGGCTGATCCAGGCCGCGCAAAAGGTCTCGGTCAGCCAGAACTATGCCTTGCGCGTGCAGCACAAGCGCAGCGACGAACTGGGCGTGCTGATCGACAGCTTCAACACCATGCTGGCGCAGATCGAAGACCGCGGCGCGGCCCTGCTGCACCACCGCGACGAACTGGAACGCCAGGTCGGCGTGCGTACCGAGCAGCTGGAAAAGGCCAAGAACGCGGCCGAAGCGGCCAGCCGCGCCAAGAGCGGCTTCCTGGCCACCATGAGCCACGAGATCCGCACCCCGATGAACGGGGTGCTGGGCATGACCGAGATGCTGCTCGCCACCGAGCTGACCGAGGCCCAGCGCAGCTACACGCAGCTGGTCAAGCGCTCGGGCGAGCACCTCTTGGTGATCATCAACGACATCCTCGACTTCTCCAAGATCGAGGCCGGCAAGCTGACCATCGAATACATCAATTTCAACCTGTGGGACCTGCTGGACGACATCCACAACGTCTACACCCCGCAGGCGGCGGCCAAGGGCCTGGGCTGCGACTTCGACATCGCCAACGACATCCCGGTGGCGATCTGCGGCGACCCGAACCGGCTGCGCCAGATCATGGCCAACCTGATCGGCAATGCGATCAAGTTCACCACCGAGGGCCGCATCATGGCGCGGGTGCGGGTGGCCGGCGAGGACGCGCAGCGGGTGGCGCTGCGCTTCGAGGTGCACGACACCGGCATCGGCATCTCGCGCGACGCCCGCGCGCGCATCTTCAACGCCTTCTCGCAGGCCGACGATTCCACCACCCGCAAGTACGGCGGCACCGGCCTGGGGCTGGCCATCTCGAAGCAGCTGGTCGAACTCATGAAGGGCACGATCGGCGTCGAGAACGCACCCAGGCAGGGCTCGATCTTCTGGTTCACGCTCAGCTTCGACAAGCGCCGCGTCGATCCCGACGCGCCCGGCCACCGCCAGCACACTTTGGCAGGCCTGCGGGTGCTGGTGGTAGACGAACATGAGGCCAGCCGCAAGGAACTGGTGCAGCAGCTGGAAGCGTGGCGCGCGGCGTGCGAGGGCGTGGGCAGCGCCGCGGCCGCCTTCGAGCACCTGGTGAGCGCGGCGCGCGCCGGCCGCCCGTATGACGCGGCGGTGCTCGACATGGAACTGACCCAGACCAGCGGCCTGGCGCTGGCGGCGTCGGTGCGCGCCGAGGCCGTGGCGCGCTCGACACACATCGTTCTGCTCAGCCCCGAAAAGCTGGCCGCCGATCCGGTCCAGCGGCGCGAGGCCGGCGTGGCCTACCAGCTGGTCAAGCCGGCGCGCGCGGCCGACCTGTATGCCTGCCTGACGGCGCGCGCGGCGCGGCTGCATCATCCGGCCGGCGCTGCCACTGCGGCGCCGTACGACGCTCCCCGGCCAACGCCGATGGCGCTCCAGCAGCCGATGCGGCGCGCGCGGCGCGTGCTGCTGGCCGAAGACAATCCCGTCAACGTCGAAGTCGCCAGGGCCATGCTGGAAGGCCTGGGCCTGGAAACCCACTGCGCCACCAACGGCCAGGAAGCGCTGCATGCGGTGCACGAAGGCGGCTGGGACGCGGTGCTGATGGATTGCCAGATGCCGGTGATGGACGGCTTCGCGGCGACCGGAGAGATCCGGCGCCATGAGCGCGAGATGGGCCGCGCGCGCGCCCTGCCCGTGATCGCGATCACCGCCAACGCGCTGCAGGGCGACCGCGAAGCCTGCCTCGCGGCGGGCATGGACGACTACCTGTCCAAGCCTTTCACCCAGCAGCAGCTGGCGGCCGTGATCGGGCGCTGGGTGGCGCTGCCGGTGCTGGCGGAGCGCCACCATGACGACGAGCCCGGGCTGGCGCTGGACTACCCGCCTGCGCCGTCACCTGCGCCATCACCTCCGCCCCCACCGCCTCCGGCGCCGCAGCAGCAGGGTGACCCGGTCAACCGCGCCGCCCTCGACAATATCCGCGCACTGAGCCGCGATGCCGGCGACGCCCTGGTGCAGAAGGTGATCAACGCCTATGTGGGCGACACCCCGCGCCACCTGCAGGCGCTGCGCCAGGCATTGACCACGCGCGACGCCGACAGCCTGCGCCGCATCGCCCACGGCCTCAAGTCGGCCAGCGCCAATATCGGGGCGGCGCGCCTGGCCGCGACCTGCCGCGACCTCGAACAGCTCGGCCGCGGCGGCAGCGTCGACGGCGCCGCGCCCCTGCTGGCCGACATGGAGCGCGAATTCCAGTCGGTGCGCCAGTCGCTCCACGCCATGCTTGAAAAGGAATCCTGACATGCCAGCCTTTGCCTCCACCCAGCGCGGGACGGTGCTCGTCGCCGACGACGATCCCGTCATGCGCCTCCTGATGCTCGAGATGCTGGCCCAGGTCGGAATGGAAGGCGTCGAGGCCGGCGACGGCCTGGAAGCGGTCGAGCTGGCGCGCACGCGCATGCCCGACCTGATCCTGATGGACGTCGACATGCCGCGCATGGACGGCTTCACGGCCTGCCGCACGATCCGCGCCGCCGAGAAGGACGGCGCCTGCGTCCCGATCGTCATGGTCACCGGCAGCGACGACGTCGAGGCCGTGACCCAGGCCTACGAGGTCGGCGCCACCGACTTCGTCTCCAAGCCGATCAACTGGCCGATCCTCGGCCACCGCGTGCTGTACGTGCTGCGCGCCAGCGACGCCATCGCCCGCCTGCGCATCGCCGATGCCCAGAACCGCGCCGTGCTCGAAGCCATCCCCGACACCTTCTTTCGCCTGAATGCGGACGGCTTCTATCTCGACTACGAGCCCGGCCAGGAGCGCCAGTCTTTTCCGGGACGCGCGGCCTGCGCGCCCCCGACCAGCGCGCGCTTCATCGGCAAGCACCTGTCCGACACGCTGCCGCCCGAAATCGCGGCGCGCATGCTCGATCAGATGAGGACCGTGCTCGCCACCCAGCAGGTGCGCTCGGTCGAGTACGAACTGATCGACTGCGGCGACGTGCTGCATTTCGAGGCGCGCCTGGTGGCCACCAGCCCGTCCGAGGTGCTGGGCCTGGTGCGCGACATCAGCGAGCGCAAGCGCGCCGAGGAACAGATCCGGCGCCTGGCCTATTGCGACGGCCTGACCGGCATCCCCAACCGGCAAGCCTTTCTCGAGACGCTGGAACGCGAGCTGCAGCGCGCCAAGATGGGCAACAAGAAGTTCGCTGTGCTGTTCATGGACCTCGACGCCTTCAAGCGCATCAACGACACGCTGGGCCATAATGCCGGCGACCAGCTGCTCAAGATGGTCTCGGAACGCCTGCGCGAGACCACCCGCCCGAGCGACCTGGTCTCGCGCGGCGAAGGCGTCGAGCGCGATGCCGCCAGCCTGGCGCGCCTGGGCGGCGACGAGTTCACCATCCTGATTCCCGACCTGGAGCGGGTCGAGCATGCGCTGAATGTCGCCACCCGCGTCAAGGAAGCGATGCGGCGGCCTTTTCTCATCGAGGGCAACGAGATCTTCGTCACGGCCAGCATCGGCATCTCGCTATTCCCCGAGGATGGCGACGATTGCGGCTCGCTGCTGAAATTCGCCGACACGGCCATGTACCACGCCAAGAACTGCGGCAAGAACAACGCCAAGCTGTACAGCTCTTCGCTGACGATGCAGATCATGAGCCACGTGAAGCTCGAAGTGGGCCTGCGCCGTGCGCTGCAGAACGACGAGCTGTACCTGCTCTACCAGCCGCAGCGCGATGTGCGCACGTCCGAGATCGTGGGCGTCGAGGCGCTGGTGCGCTGGCGCCATCCCGAGCGCGGGCTGGTGCCGCCGACCGAGTTCATCCCGCTGGCCGAGGAGACCGGCCTGATCGTCCCGATCGGCGAATGGGTGCTGCGCACCGCCTGCCGCCAGGCGCGCGCCTGGCAGCGCCTGACGCGGCGCCTGCTGCGCATCGCGGTGAACCTGTCGGCCAAGCAGTTCAAGGACGAGAACCTGTCGCAGATCGTGCTGTCGGCCCTGACCGAGACCGGGCTCGAACCGCGCCTGCTGGAACTGGAGCTGACCGAAGGCACCCTGATGGACGATGCGCGCGCCACGCTGGTCACGCTCGAGCAGCTGCGCGGCATCGGCGTGCACCTGTCGATCGACGACTTCGGCACGGGGTACTCATCGATGAATTACCTGAAGCGCTTCGACGTGCGGGCCCTCAAGATCGACCGCAGCTTCATCGCCGGCCTGCCCCAGGATTCGGAAAACGCGGCCATCACGCGCGCCATCATCGCCATGGCCCACGGCCTCAAGATGGTGGTGGTGGCCGAGGGCGTCGAGACCGGCGAGCAGCTGCTGCTGCTCGAGGAGCTGGGCTGCGACATGGTGCAAGGCTACTACCTCGGCCATCCCTCGAGCGCCGAGAAGATCACCGAGATGCTGCAGCATGCGCAGCAGGCCTTGCCGGCGAAGTAGTGGTGGGCAGGCGCTCGAAGTAGCGGCGACTACGAGCTGCATCATCGGCCCGCAGCCCCAGCACGTCGTTCCCGCGAAGGCGGGAACCTAAGTCCGTACCGCTGCCACTTACATCGAACGCAGCCTGGGTGCGAGCAAACTTGGGTTCCCGCCTTCGCGGGAACGACGGGTTCAAGCTGCTACAAAAATCACGCTACACCTCGACTCACGGCACAAACCTCAACGTATGCTTCACCGCCCCCGGCAACAACGGCGCCGGCTTGCCCTCGACCCAGGCCGCGTGGTCCAGCAGGAAGAACGACGACAACGGGTGCCCGCTCTGCCCGCCCGGCATATTGTACAAACCCTCCTCTTCGCGCCCCGGCGACACGGTCAGCCGCTCAGACTGGCCGAACTTCGGGCCGGCCACGCGCGGCATGTGGGCGTCGCCCGCCAGCGGCTGGCTCGGCGCGGCGAGCCAGGGGCGCAGCGCGGGCACGGCGATGCTGATCGGATGCGCGATGTCGGCGGTGTTGCGTTGGCCCCAGGTGGCCTCGGCCAGCGGCGTGCCGGCATCGACCAGGGCCGCGATGGCGCGGTCCACCGCCGCCAGCTCCAGGTCGCGCCAGGAGGCGTGCCCTGCCGGCAGCCAGCCCGGCGGCCGTTCGTCCAGCAGGCGCGCCGCCACCGCCGGCCAGCGCGTGCTGGCCGCGGCCGCGCTGGCCTTCGGATCGATCTCCTTCAGCGCCGAATTGACGCCGCCGTACAGCAGGTCGTGCACGGCCCACATGAAGTCGCGCCCCAGGCGATAACCGATCGACTCCACGCTGGCGCGCCCGCTCCAGCTGGTCTCCAGCAGGCGCCGGAATTCGGCGCGCTGTGGGTGGCCGGCGAGCGCCTGCGCATCGAGCGCGGCCAGCGCGCGCTGGCGCCACTGGCCGACCAGGATCGCGCGGTCGTCCAGGGCGCCGTCGAAGGCGCGGCGCACGTCGACCTTGTCGCCCATGGCCTGCAAGCCCTCGTGCAACTGGCGGTTGCGCTGGCCCAGGTCGTAGCCGCCGTCGCCCAGCAGCGCGTACCCCGCGCCGGACAACTGTCGGCTATTGGCGGTCGTGATCTGGCCATCGGCGGGATTCAGGACGCGCGGATACTCGGCATACGGCAGCACCTCGCTCCAGGTCTGCGCCCCGCTGCCGGCGGCGAGTGGAAATCCAGCAGCAAGGGCGGCCGCAGAGCCTTCTGCGGCGCGGCGCGGCAGCAGGCCGGCGATGGTCCAGCCGATATTCCCATGCACGTCGCCGGCGACGAAGTTCTGGGCCGGGATGCCGTTGCCGGCGGCGGCCGTCAGCGCATCCTCGACGTTGGCCACCGTCTCGAGCTTCAGGTGGTTCATATTGAGCGCGGCCGGATCGTGGGCGATCCAGTGCAGCGCGTAGCTGCGGCCCGCCACCTCGCGGATCGGGCCGAGCGAAGTCTCGCGCACGACCATGCGCTCGGCCGCGGCGCCTTTGATGGCGATCGCCTCGACGTGCTCGCGCGGCGTCTCCCAGCCGCCCGGCAGGCCTACCTGGTTCGGGCGCGCCGGGTCGAGCCGCAGTTCGACCAGGTCGAGCGAATCGGCATAGCTGTTGGTGAAGGCCCATGCCACCTGGCCATTGCTGCCGACGATGACGGACGGCGGCGCGCCGGGCAGGCTGACGCCGGCCAGGCGGCGCTTGCCGTCGGGCGCGCCCGGGTCGGGGAAACTCAGCGCAAGGCGATACCAGATATTCGGCAGCCGCAGGCCCAGGTGCATATCGTCGGCCACGATGGCCGCGCCGGTGCTGCTCCGGCTGCCGGCCAGCGCATAGTTGTTGCTGCCGACTGAATCGGTGACCTCCAGGCCGGCCAGCTTGACCGGTGCGCCGGGTGCATCCGGCGCGGCGCCCCACCAGGCCGGGGCCTGCGGCGGCAACGCGCTAGCCACCTTTGCCGCGCCCTGGTCCAGGGTCGCATCAAGGGTCGCATCGTAAGCCGTCGCCTCGGGCAGCAGGAAAGCCAGCTGCGCCTCGTCGCTGTGCGCGCGCAGCCAGCCACGCGCCAGTTCGCGCGCCTCTTGGGCGCCCTGCAGGTCGATGTACATGGCCCACACCACCAGCAGCGAATCGGGCGCCGTCCACGGCCGCGGCGCCACGCCGGTCAGTGCGTATTCGAAGGGCCGCGCGCCGAGCGCGCCCAAGCCCTCGTTGACGCCTTGCGCATAGCGTTCCAGCAGCGCGCGTTCCGGCGCCGGCAGGCGCGCCAGCGTGTCCAGCGCGCGGGCGCGGAAGCGGTGCAGGCGGTGGGTGCGATCGGTGGGCAGCGCTGCCGCGCCGAACAGCTCGGCCAGCTCGCCGGCCGCCGTGCGGCGCAACAAATCCATCTGGAAGAAGCGCTCCTGTCCATGCACGAAGCCGGTCGCATAGGCGACATCGAGCCGGCTGGCGCCGCTGATCAGGGGGACTCCGCCGGCATCGCGCTCGACCTTGACTTCGCCCACCAGGCCCGCCACCCGGCGCTCGCCGTCGAGCTGGGCCAGGCTGGCGCGCAGGAATAGCCAGGTGGCCAGCACTGCCAGCAACACGAGCGCCAGCAGCGCCCCGGCCCCGAGCAGGGTCCAGGTCTTCCATCGGGACTTGCCCAAGGATTTGTCCATACGTCGCGTCTCCTCTTTTTGGGGGCGTATCTTGCCAGAAAATTCACGCCGAAAGCGAATTGGTGCGAGAAAAATACCTCATTGCACGCGGTGTCACGAGCGCATCCATTACGTCACCGGCGCCGTAGCTACCGATGTCGTTGAAGGCGGACACATCCGCCCCAATATCCGATAATGAGGGATGTGAAGAAATCTCACTTTTCGTTTGCCATCGCACACGCGGCGCGTGCGGGCGATGCTATTCTGGAATCATGCCGCGCGATGCGGCGGGAGGAACTGTCATGCAAAACGTCACCAAAGGCGCAAGAATGCCTGCCATCGTGCGCACATCCGCCGCCATCGGCCTGGCCCTGCTGGCCGCGGCCTGTTCGACGCCGCAAGAAAAATCGGCGCGCGCGCAGTCCGAGATGGCGGAACTCATGAATATCTATGGTCCGGCATGCAGCCAGCTCGGCTATAGCGCGAACACCGATCCCTGGCGCGAATGCGTGCTGCACCTGGGTACGCGCGAGGAATTGCAGCGCATGGGCAATGGCGCCGGGGCATATGGCGCCTGGGGGCCACGCTATCGCGGCGGCTACTGGGGTCCTTACTGGTAAAACCCGGCCTGGGCATAGGATTGTTCGTCGAGCGCGCGGCCCACGGCCGCGCAGCCCGCTGCATCCTGCGGCAGCAGCTTGCAGTAGTGCATCAGTAACCCGTCAAACACCGCCTCCCAGTCGAATGACGATTCAACCTTGCGCCGCGCATTGGCGCCGAGGGCCGCCAGGTCGCGGGTAGCCGCATGCCTGATCGCCTCGGCCAGGCTGTCAGGGCAATTGGGGCGCGCCAGCACGCCCGTGTCGTCGTCGACCAGTTCGGCAAGGCCGCCGGCGCCCGCCACCACCACCGGCAGGCCGCAGCCCATGGCCTCGAGCACGATCAGTCCAAAGGTTTCGCAATCGCCCGGATGCACCAGCAAATCGCAGCTGGCCAGCAGGCGCGCCAGCGCGCGCTGGTCGCGCTGGAACGGCAGGCGGCTGATCCGGACGCCCGCCGGGACGTCGAACGCGGCCTCGCCCGGCCCCACCATCAGCAGATGGAAGCCGGGGCCGAGCCGGCCCATGGCCGCCAGCAGAACGTCCAGTTTCTTGTCGGCCGTAAAGCGGCCGGCATACACCAGCAGGCATGCCCCGGGCGCCACACCCAGTTCGGCGCGCACGGCGGCGTCGCGCCGGTCGGGGTGAAAAATGGTGCAATCGATGCCGAGCGGCTGGTGCAGCGCGCCTTGTACCCCCATCGCCTGCAATTGAGCGACCATCAGCCGGCTTGGCGCCAGCACCAGGTCGAACTGGCTGTACAGCTGCGCCAGGTAGCGCCGGGTAAGCTGGGCGGCATGCAGGCCGAAACGGTTCTCGACCAGGCGCGGCAGGTCGGAATGGTAGAAGGCCACGACCGGGATGCGCAGCCGGTCGCGCGCGCGCAGCGCGGCCCAGGCGCAGTGGCCGGCGTCGCCCACTTCGACCAGGTCGGGCCGCAAGCGGCGCAGGCGGCGGGCGACGATGGCCACCGACAGCGGCATGCGGTAGCCGTGAAAGCCGGGCAAGGCCAGGCTGGGGACGCGCAGGCATGCCGACGCGGCGCGCGTGGCACGCGCGACGTCTGTCTCCACATCGCGGTTCGGACTCAGGATCGTATGCCGTGCGCGGCCCTGGCGCGCCAGCCACGCCGACTTGGCGTTCAGGTAGGTGCTGACGCCACCGCCCTCGGCGGCATAGAACATCGTGAGGTCGACGAGGTGCATGGCCGGCTCGCAGAAAAATCCACGATAGCAGCGGCCCGGCCATCAGGCTTGCGCGCACGCAGGGTGCGCGCTGGTGTTCAGGACCTCGCTTGGACGGCGAACATCATGCGCTGCGGCGATCGAGCATCGCGCGCGCGATCGTGCCGGCGTCGACGTACTCGAGCTCCCCGCCCACCGGCACGCCGCGCGCCAGGCGGCTGACCTTCAGGCCGCGCGCCTTGAGCATTTCGCTGATGTAGTGGGCGGTGGCTTCGCCCTCGTTGGTGAAATTGGTCGCGAGCACCACCTCGCCGACGAGGCCATCGGTGGCGCGGTTGACGAGCTTGTCCAGGGCGATGTCACGCGGGCCGATGCCGTCCAGCGGCGACAGCCGGCCCATCAGCACGAAGTACAGGCCGCGCCAGGTGAGCGTCTGCTCGATCATGATCTGGTCGGCCGGGGTCTCGACCACGCACAGCAGGGTGTGGTCGCGCTCCGGGTCGGCGCACAGCTCGCAAATTTCAATGTCCGAGAAGGTATTGCATTTGGCGCAGTGGTGCACCGTGTCGACCGCCTGGTAGAGCGCGCGCGACAGTTGCGCGGCGCCCTCGCGGTCGTGCTGCAGCAGGTGGAATGCCATGCGCTGGGCCGACTTGGGACCCACGCCCGGCAAGCGGCGCAGCGATTCGATGAGAAATTCGAGCGAGGTCGACATGTGGGGCGTCCCGCCGGCGAGGCGCCGGCCGGGACTGCTTTCAATGGGTCAGAAAGGCATCTTGAAGCCAGGCGGCAGGCCCGGCATGCCGGCGGTCAGGCCGCTCATCTTCTCGGCGGCGGTCGCCTCGGCCTTGCGCACGGCGTCGTTGAACGCGGCCGCAACCAGGTCTTCCAGCATGTCGCGGTCGTCGCCCAGCAGCGACGGGTCGATGGTGACGCGCTTGACGTCGTTCTTGCAGGTCATGACGACCTTCACCAGGCCGGCGCCCGACTGGCCTTCGACTTCGACCAGGGCCAGCTGCTCCTGCGCCTTCTTCATATTGTCCTGCATGGCTTGCGCCTGTTTCATCAAGCCTGCGAGCTGGTTTTTCATCATGGTGGGGTTCTCCAAAAGTCGGATGGGTGATTGATCGGCAGCGACGCGCTCAGGCGACCTTGACCGAGCCGGGCACGACGAACGCGTCGAAGCGTCGCTCGAGCTCCTGCACGAAAGGATCGGCGGCGACGATGGACTCGGCCAGGCGCTGGCGCTCTTCGCGCGCCGCTTTTTGTTCGGCCCCGGCTGTATACCACACCGGGCCGATCTCGGACTCCACATTCACGCGGAAGTCGGGGAAATGTTCTTGCAGCGCAGCCGCCAGCTTCTCGCTATTGCCGCTGGCGCGCAGCGTATCGACCGGCACGCGCAGCTTGAAGGTGGCCGCGCCGTCATGCACCACGCAGGCGACCAGTTCGGTCTGCAGCGCCAGTTGCTGGGCCACGCCGCGCAGCGGCAGGCCGCCGGCCAGCGCCGGCCAGTTGCCGTCCCAGGCGATCTCTGGCACGGGCGTGACGACATAGGCGTGCGGCGGCGCGGCCGGGGCCCGCACCTGGGGCGCGGGGACGACCACGGCCGGCGCCTCGGCGGCGACGGCGGTATCATCGGAAAAATCGGTGACCCAGGACGGTACATCATCTTCCTGCTGCGGCTGTTGCTGGCGGGCCTGCATGGCTGCTTGTGACTGCGGCTGCTGGGCCATGGCCTGCGGCTGTCCACCCTCCCATGGCGGTGGCGCGGTCGCGGCGCGTGCCTGCATGCCGACGCCATCGGACGGCAACGCGGCCGACGGTCCGGGGGCGGCTGGCGGCGGCGCTGCGGGCGGTGGCGCCGCTGGCGCCGGCGCGACCGGCTCGGCCCCTGGACGCTTGGGTGGGGTGCGGATGCCCGACGCGGCGCGCGCCGCTTCCAGCGCCGCATTGATCGCGGCCCGCGCCGACGTCATTGCCGGCGCGCCGGGGGCTGCTGCTGCGGTCGGCGCACTGGGCTGTACAGGCGCCGGAGGTACAGGTGCAGGCGGTGCGGCCGAAGGTGCGGCCGAAGGTGAGGCCGAACGCGGCGTCACCGCCGCATGGCTGGCCGCGGCGGCTGCCGCCGCGCGCGCAGGCGATGCGCCTACCGGCGCGGCTGCGGGCGGAGCGGCCGATGCTTCTCCCCCACCCTGTCCGGGGCGAAAGGCCAGCATGCGCAGCAGGGTCATGGTGAAGCCGGCATATTCGTCCGGCGCCAGGCCGATCTCGTTGCGGCCGTGCACGGCGATCTGGTAGTACAGCTGCACTTCCTGCGGCTCGAAGGAGCCGGCCAGGCGCATGATGTCGGCCAGCTCGGGCAGGTCTTGCGGCACGGCGCCGGGCACCGACTGCGCCAGCGCGATCCGGTGCAGCAGGGTGCCGAGGTCTTGCAGCGCGCCGTTGTACGACAGGCTGCGGCTGGCCATCTCGTCGGCCACCGCCATCAGGTCGGCGCCGTCCTGCGCCGCCAGGGCGTCGAGCAGGCGCACCAGATAAGATTGGTCGAGCGCGCCGAGCATGCCCTGCACCGCATCGAGCGTGACCTGGCCGGCCGCATAGGCGATCGCCTGGTCGGTGAGCGACAGCGCGTCGCGCATCGAGCCGTGCGCGCCTTGCGCCAGCAGGCGCAGCGCCGGTTGCTCGAAGCTTACGCCTTCCTGGCCCAGGATATTCTCCAGGTGGCCGACGATATGGCCCGGCGGCATTTGCTTGAGATTGAACTGGAGGCAGCGCGACAGCACCGTCACGGGAATCTTTTGCGGATCGGTGGTCGCCAGGATGAACTTGACGTGCGGCGGCGGTTCCTCGAGCGTCTTGAGCATCGAATTGAACGCGTGATTGGTGAGCATGTGCACCTCATCGATCATATAGACCTTGAAGCGCGCATTGCTCGGCGCGTAGACCGCCTGTTCCAGCAACTGGGCCATCTCGTCCACGCCGCGATTGGACGCCGCATCCATCTCGATGTAGTCGACGAAGCGGCCGGCATCGATCGCGCGGCAAGCCTCGCATTGTCCGCACGGCTCGGCGGTGATGCCGCCCTGCCCGTCCGGCCCGGTGCAATTGAGCGATTTGGCCAGGATGCGCGACAGGGTGGTCTTGCCGACCCCGCGCGTGCCCGTGAACAGATAGGCATGGTGCAGCCGCTCCGTGCGCAAGGCATGGGTCAGCGCACGGACGACGTGCTCCTGGCCAACCAGCGTTTCGAAGTTCTTGGGACGGTATTTGCGGGCGAGGACTTGATAGGACATGCCACGATTTTACCGCAGATGGCGGTCGTCGCGAACATTCAACGGTCGGGCTCTTGTGCAACTGGCATGAAAAATGCGAGAGACGGACGTACGGGCGCAGCTTACTGCCTGGGAAGAGATATGGGGAAGGTACTACGGAAGATACTACGGAGAAGAGATAAGAGGCGAGCCTGATCTGCGGCACTTGCGGTGAACGGCTTTGGCTGCTTCGTTCCCGACCTGACCAGGTAAACCATGCCACAATGCGCAGGGGCCCGCCAGCGCTCATTATACCTTAGCGTATGGCGTTTGGGGAAATGGCAGGCGTACGCAGTCCGGCAAATTGCCTCAGCAGCAGTTTCACCGCCAGCCTCCGCACGTCGTTCCCGCGCAGCCTCCGCACGTCGTTCCCGCGCAGCCTCCGCCCGTCGTTCCCGCGCAGGCGGGAACCCAAGTTTCATACTCAGCCACTACAGCATGAGCTTGTGGCTGCCTTACGAGCTTAGGTTCCCGCCTGCGCGGGAACGACGTGCTGGGGCAAGCTGATGCCGGAAACGGAACGAGCAGGTGCGCCAGCCTCAAATCCCCAACTGACCCCAGATCTCATCCACCTTCTTCTTGACCTCCGGCGCCATCACGATCGGCGTGCCCCACTCGCGATTGGTCTCACCCGGCCACTTATTAGTGGCATCGATCCCCATCTTGCTGCCCAGGCCGCTGATCGGCGAAGCGAAGTCGAGGTAGTCGATCGGGGTGTTGTCGACCATGACCGTGTCGCGGGTCGGATCGACGCGGGTCGTGATGGCCCAGATCACCTCTTTCCAGTCGCGCACATTGACGTCCTCGTCGACCACGACGATGAACTTGGTATACATGAACTGGCGCAGGAAACTCCAGACGCCGAACATCACCCGCTTGGCGTGGCCCGCGTACTGCTTCTTCATCTGCACCACCGCCATGCGGTAGCTGCAGCCTTCCGGCGGCAGGTAGAAATCGGTGATTTCGGTGAACTGCTTCTGCAGCAGCGGGATGAAGACTTCGTTCAGCGCCACGCCCAGCACGGCCGGCTCGTCCGGCGGCTTGCCGGTATAGGTCGAGTGATAGATCGGATCGCGCCGCATCGTGATGCGGTCGATCGTGAACACCGGAAAACTGTCCTGTTCATTATAGTAGCCGGTGTGATCGCCATACGGCCCCTCGAGCGCATGCTCGAAGCCGGACGGGTGGTTCTCGTCCGGATAGATATGCCCTTCGAGCACGATCTCGCTTGATGCCGGCACCATCAACTCGCTGCCGATCGCCTTGGTGAGCGAGGTGCGACTGCCCCGCAGCAGGCCGGCGAACTGGTATTCGGACAGCGTGTCCGGCACTGGCGTCACGGCGCCCAGGATGGTGGCCGGGTCGGCGCCCAGCGCCACCGCGATCGGATACGGCTTGCCCGGATTGGCCAGCGCGTGCTCGCGGAAATCGAGCGCGCCGCCGCGGTGGGCCAGCCAGCGCATGATCACTTTATTGGGCCCCAGCACCTGCTGGCGGTAGATGCCCAGGTTCTGGCGTTTCTTGTTCGGGCCCTTGGTGATGACAAGACCCCAGGTGATCAGGGGCGCGACGTCACCCGGCCAGCAGTGCTGGATCGGCAGGCGGGCGAGGTCCACGTCCTGGCCCTCCCAGACGACTTCCTGGCAGGGCGCGCCTTTTACTTCTTTCGGCGCCATATCCCACACCGCCTTGACGAGCGAACCCATGCCCATGATGTCCTTGAACCCCTTGGGTGGCTCGGGCTCCTTCAGGCGCGCAAGCACGTGGCCAATTTGACGCAGCTCACTCAAATCCTGCGCCCCCATGCCCAGCGCCACCCGCTTCGGGGTGCCGAACAGGTTGCCGAGGACGGGGATCGTGTGCCCGGTCGGCTGCCGGAACAGCAGCGCGGGACCTTCGGCGCGCAGGGTGCGGTCGCAGATTTCGGTCATTTCGAGGTTGGTTGACACCGGAATGTCAACGTGTTTGAGCTCGCCCATGCGTTCAAGCTGGGCCATAAAATCTCGCAAGTCTGTATATTTCATCAAGTTTTGAGCATTTCTTCGATTGCAGAACGTAAGTGAGAGGGTGGAGCCAAGTGATTGATTCGTCAAGTATTTCTATTTGGAAGGCCACTTCATCAGAACCAAAAGTAATAAGAGACAGGCGTGCTAGGGTTGACTTGATATAAGGTCCGCCCCTACAATCCGTCCTACTTGATGAGACGGCCTTACCTTTTTTGCCACAATTTTAGCTGTTCTCATGCATTCACGGGGTCGGGGCCCCACACGACATTTTAAGGAGTGTTTTCTTTTTGGGCGTCTGCCCATATCCCCCGAGACAGTTGTTGAGCCACTGGTCCCTGCCCTACGGGTTAGCAGCCAGCTGAAGCAAAGCAATGACGGCGTTAGTCGGCCGCGTCGCGGCGACAAACGATTTTCTGATGCACGGCAAACACATTCTGCGTTTCGCTCACAGCGACACGACGGGATTCTTTTCGCCGCGACAAGGGGAAAATTCGATGTTTCATCGTTTAACCACGAGCGCAAGGCTCGTGCAATCCATGGCCAGCCAGCCAATCACGTGGTCTTCCGTGAGCAAAACGGCAAGCGGTTTCATGAAAACCGCCCGCACTACCCTGACCGTATTCGGTCTGACCGCAGTTGCCATGCTGGCGCTGCTGTACACCAATGACAGTTTCGCCAAGCGCGTTTCTGAAATGCTGCATCCGCAGCCAGTCGTCGTCGCCGCTGCAGAGCCGGTGGCAATCGTCGCGCCCACGCCAAAGGCCGTGGCCGAAGCAGTTGCCGTCGAAACGACGCACCTGCGCGATTCGCATGCCATGCTGGGTGACAGCAAGCAGCAGCAATACGTCACCACCTGGCTGTCGAAGCGTTATCGCGTCGCCGGCGATGCCGCCAATATGCTGGTCTCGACCGCCTATCTGACGGCGCACGAGCTGAAACTCGATCCGCTGCTGATCCTGGCGGTGATGGCGATCGAATCGGGCCTGAACCCGTTCGCCGAAAGCGCGATGGGCGCCAAGGGCCTGATGCAGGTCATGGCCAAGGTCCATCACGACAAGTTCGAGGACGTGGGCGGCCCGCAGGCGGCCCTGAATCCGGTCGCCAACATCCGTGTCGGCGCCCTGATCCTGAAGGACTACGTCAAGCGTACCGGCTCGGTCGAAGGCGGCCTGAAAACCTACGTCGGCGCAGCCAACTTCGACACCGACTCGGGCTATGGTCACAAGGTGCTGACCGAGTACCGTTTGCTCAAGAAGGTCTCGAAAGGCCAGAACGTCCCGGTGCGCACCCCACGCGTGACGCCGGCGCCGGTGACCATCGTCGCCGCCAAGCAGACCGAATCCGACACGGCCAAGCCTGAAGCGAAGCCGCTGCAGGAAACCACCACCGCCTCCACCACCGGCGCGCACGTGCCGAATGTGGAGCCGCTGGCCGGGCTGTAAGGTTACGAGGGGAGTTCCCTGGATGCCACCGCTGAGGCGGTGGTTTTTGCGTTTGCGCTATATATATATAGTTAGCGCTGTGGGTTGTGCAAGCGACTTGGGTTCCCGCCTGCGCGGGAACGACGTTGATTGGGTCGGTCGAACAGCCATTGACGCGACTTCGAACACGTACGTAAGCACGTCGTTCCCGCGCAGGCGGGAACCCAAGCCCGCCGCAAACCACACCCCCAACAAAAAAGCCACCTGCTCGCGCACGGTGGCTTTTTCTCGTCAAGCTGAAAGCAAAACGATCAGCGACGCTCGTTCGCCGCCACTTCATCCGGCCGCATGCGCGACGCCAATTTATCCAGCACGCCATTGACATACTTGTGCCCATCGATCCCGCCGAACGACTTGGTCAATTCGACCGCCTCGTTGATCACGACGCGGTACGGAATCTCGGGATGGTTCTTCAGCTCGTAGGCGCCCAGCAGCAGCACCGCGTGCTCGATTGGCGACAGTTCGGCGATCGAGCGGTCGATCAGCGGGGCGATCGACTCGCGCAGCTCGACCGAAGTGCCGATCGCGCCATTGAGCAGCGCCGAGAAGAACTCGCTGTCGGCCTTGTCGAAGCCGTGGGCGCCGCGGATATTGGTCGAGACCACCCGCGCCGGTTCATTATTCAGCAGCCATTGGTACAGACCCTGGAGCGCGAACTCGCGCGCGCGGTGGCGCGGCGTGCGGTTCTTGCTCGGGTTGGCGTGCGTACTCTTGTCAGTCATTGTTTTCTTGCCTTTACTGTTATTCGTCCTCTGGCACCAGCTCGTCCAGCGCCATCAGGAGGTTGGCCATTTCGACCGCGACGCGTGCGGCGTCGCCGCCCTTCTCGGCCATGCGGACCTCGGCCTGCTCGTCGGTCTCGGTGGTCAGGATCGCGTTGGCGATCGGGATGCCGTAGTCGAGGCCGATGCGGGTGATGCCGGCGCCCGATTCGTTCGACACCAGCTCGAAGTGGTAGGTTTCGCCGCGGATCACCGCGCCCAGGGCGATCAGCGCGTCGAACTGCTCGGTGACAGCCATGCGCTGCAGCGCCAGCGGAACTTCGAGCGCGCCCGGCACGGTCACGTGCAGGATGTCTTCGTCGGCCACGCCCAGGCGCTTGAGTTCAGCCAGGCAGGACGACAGCAGGCCGTGGCCCACGTCGGCGTTGAAACGGGCCTGCACGATACCGATACGCAGGTCTTCGCCCTGCAGATTGCTTTCAAAAGTTCCTACCGTCATGGCTGACCTCTTCTTGTTGATTGGTTGATTGTTCAGGCTTCCGGGCGCGGTACGTAGCCGGTCACTTCCAGGTCGAAACCGGTCATCGACGGCATCTTGCGCGGATTGGCCAGCAGCTGCATCTTGCCCACGCCCAGGGCGCGCAGGATCTGGGCGCCGATGCCGTAGGTGCGCAAGTCCATCGACGCGGCGCGTGCGCCGGCGCGGCTGGTCTTGCCGTCCTGCGGCGCCAGCTGGGCGAACAATTGGTCTGCGCTTTCGCCGCAGTTGAGCAGCACGATCACACCGGCGTCGCTGGCCTTGATCGTCTTCATGGCCGAGGCCATGTCCCACGAGTGGGTGGTAGCGCGGTTCTCGAGCAGGTCGAGGATCGACACCGGCTGGTGCACGCGCACCAGCGCTTCCTTCTCAGGCGACAGCTCGCCGTGGACCAGGGCCAGGTGGGCGCTGCCGCTCGGCGCGTCGCGGAAGGCGACCAGCTGGAACTCACCGGCCTCGGTCGACAGCGTACGCTCGGCCACGCGCTCGACCAGGCACTCGTTCTGGCTGCGGTAGTGGATCAGGTCGGCGATGGTGCCGATCTTGAGCTTATGCTCTTTCGCGAACTCGATCAGGTCGGGCAGGCGCGCCATGGTGCCGTCTTCCTTGATGATCTCGCAGATCACCGAGGCCGGGGTCAGGCCCGCCATATGGGTCAGGTCGCAACCCGCTTCGGTATGCCCGGCGCGCATCAGGACGCCGCCCTTCTGGGCGCGCAGCGGGAAGATATGGCCCGGCTGCACCAGGTCGTCCGGGGTCGTGCCCTTGTTCACCGCCACCTGGATGGTGCGCGCGCGGTCGGCCGCCGAGATGCCGGTGGTGACGCCTTCGGCCGCTTCGATCGACACGGTGAAATTGGTGCCGAACGAGGTGCCGTTACGCGAGGTCATCATCGGCAGCGCCAGGCGGTCGCAGATTTCCTCGGACAGGGTCAGGCAGACCAGGCCGCGCGCATGGCGGATCATGAAGTTGATCGCCTCGGGCGTGACGAAGTCGGCTGCAAGCACGAGGTCGCCTTCGTTCTCGCGATCTTCCTCGTCGACCAGGATGACCATGCGGCCGGCGCGCAGTTCGGCAACGATGTCCTCGGTGCTGGAAATAGACATACGGGATTCCTTGAAACGGGAGAGTTATGCGTAATCCGCTATTTTAATGGATTTACAGGCTTTCAACCGCATTGTCGGCCCCTGCCTCTCCCCAATTCGGCAGCACAGCCGCCTTGTCGCGTCAACTGGCGTTACGATTGAGCAACAACTAGTGATTTTGCGGCTTTAAATTGTTAAGCTCGATGTTTTCAGGTGCAACATCGTACTGTGTCCACACACAACTGGATTATTATTAAGACATCTTTACCGTGCCCGTCCAGGCGGTGCGGGCCATTTTTTGGAGTTGCCATGCCGGTAGCCGTCCACGCCAGCCATCCAGGCGCCGCCCCATGCAAAGGGCGGCGCTGATGGCCACGATCCTGATCGTCGACGACCGGCCGAGCAACCGCAGCTATCTCGGCGCCCTGCTCGGCTATACCGAGCACCGGATCCTCGAAGCCGAGGACGGCGCCCGCGCGCTCGCCATCACGCGCGCCGAGCGCCCCGAGCTGATCATCACCGACATCCTGATGCCGACCATGGACGGCTACGAGTTCGTCCAGCAGCTGCGCGCCGATCCTGCCCTGCGCGCGACCCGCGTCATCTTCTTCTCGGCCGTCTATTCGGAGCGCGAGACGATGGCCATGGCGGCGCGCTGCGGCGTGACCACGGTATTGGGCAAGCCTTCCGAACCGCAGCGTATCCTCGAAGCCGTGGCTGCCGAACTGGGCGTGGTGCAGGGCGCGCCGGCGCCGGCGCTGCCTTCCGGCCGCGAGCACGACCGCGACCTGCCGTTCGACCTGTGCGCGCGCCTGTCCGAGCTGGAGCGCATGTGCATGATGCTGGTGGGCGAGCGCCGCGTCGAGGCCCTGGCTGATGCCTTCGTGGACGCCGCGCGGCGCGTGCTGGACGCCGATTGCGTCGCCCTGTGCCTGCTGGCCAGCACCGAGTGCACCGTGCGCCACCTGGCCACCCATGGCGTGGAAAGCGGCCTGCTCGATGCCTGCGCGCTGAACGAGCAAGACCTGCCCGGCGTGCTGCTGCGCGCCCGCGCCCCGCTGCGCCTGGACGGCGACGACGCCCTGCTGGCCACACTGCCCCAGCACCACCCCGAGGTCGGCCACCTGCTCGGCCTGCAGGTGCACGACCTGCAGCATCCGCTCGGCTGGCTGTATTGCACGCGCCGGGTCGGCGCGGCGCCGTTCTCGGACGAAGAAGAACGCTGGGCCACGGCCCTGGCGGCCCAGCTGGCGGTGGCCTACGAAAACCTGAACCTGTACGAAGTCGTGCAACGCCACGCCGCCCAGCTGCAGCTCGAGGCGCTGGCGCGCGCCGATTCCGACGCCGCCCTGCGCGACAGCGAGCACCGGCTGGAACTGGCGCGCCAGGTGTTCGACAGCACGCAGGAAGCGATCCTGATGACCGACGCCGACGCCAGGATCGTCGCCGTCAATCCGGCCTTCGAGGAAATCACGGGCTACCGCGAAGCCGAGGTGCTCGGGCGCAGCCCGGCCATGCTGCGCTCGGGGCGCCACGACCCCGCCTTCTACCGCGCGATGTGGGACTGCCTGGAACGGGATGGCCAGTGGCGCGGCGAAGTCTGGAACCGCCGCAAGAACGGCGAGATCTACCCCGAACGCACCAGCCTGAGCGCGGTGCGCGACGACGATGGCAGGATCACGGCCTATGTATCGGTGTCGACCGACCTGTCGGCCCTCAAGGCGGCCCACCACCAGCTGGATTTCTTGTCGAACCACGACGCACTGACCCTGCTGCCGAACCGCTCGCTGTTCAACGACCGCATGCAGCAGGCGCTGGCCGCCGCGCGCAAGGACGCGACCCAGGTGGCGCTGCTGCTGTTTAACGTCGACCGCCTGTCGCGCATCAACGATAGCCTGGGCCACGCGGCCGGCGACGCCGTGCTGCGCGAGGTGGCGCACCGCGCCGGCGCGGTGGCCGGCGCCACCGACACCGTGGCGCGCCTGTCGGGCGACGAATTCGTGCTGCTGCTGACCAGCTTCGACGACACCGACGACGTGATCTATTGCGCCCAGCGCCTGATGGAAGCCGTGTCCCAGCCGCTGCTGGTCGGCGAGCACGACGTGGTGGTCACCGGCAGCATCGGCATCAGCGTCTATCCGCGCGACGGCGACGTCCCGGGCGACCTGCTGAAAGCGGCCGACGCCGCGTTGACCCTGGTGAAGGAATCGGGCCGCAACGGCTTCAGGTTCTTCAAGGGCGAGATGAACGCCGAGGCGCTGCGCTGGCTGGCGCTGGAGACGCGCCTGCGACGCGCGATCGAGCGCGACGAGCTGTCGCTGCACTATCAGCCGCAGGTCTCGCGCCTGGATGGCCGCGTGGTCGGCATGGAAGCGCTGCTGCGCTGGCGCAGCGACGAGATCGGGTCGGTCTCGCCCGCCGACTTCATCCCGCTGGCCGAGGACACGGGCCTGATCCACCCGATCGGCGAATGGGTGATCCGCCAGGCCTGCTTCCAGAACAAGGCCTGGCAAAACGCCGGCCTGGGCCCGGTACGGGTGGCGGTCAATGTCTCGGCCAGCCAGTTCAAGGCCGGCAGCGTGGCCCAGGTCGTGCGCACCGCGTTGCAGGACAGCGGCCTGGAAGCACAATGGCTCGAGGTCGAGCTGACCGAAAGCGTGATGCTGGGCGACAGCGTCGCGGCCGAGGCCCAGATGGCCGAGCTGCGCGCGATGGGGGTCTCGCTGTCGCTGGACGACTTCGGCACCGGCTACTCGTCGCTCGGCTACCTGTCGCGCTTCCCGCTCGATAAACTCAAGATCGACCAGACCTTCGTGCGCAATATCGCCACCGAGCAGCGCAGCGCCGCCATCGCCCAGGCCACGATCGCCCTGGCCCAGGGCCTGTCGCTGGCGGTGGTGGCCGAAGGCGTGGAAACGGTCGGCCAGCGCGATTTTCTCGGCTCCCTCGGCTGTGACGTCCTGCAGGGCTATCTGTACGGGCGGCCGGTGCCGGCCTTCGAGATGGCCCAGCTGCTGGCGAAAGGGCGGGTCATCCTCTGAAACAAGCGCGGGTTCGGCACCAGGTTTAGCGCAGACTTAAGCTCATCCGTGCCAGCCCTCGCGCCATGTAGAATGCAATAACCAAGTCTTTCGGGAACCATTGAATGAGCAACAACTTCGTACGCGGCCTGCCGTTGATGGCGCTGGCCGCGATACTGGGCCTGTCCCCGCTTGCGCAGAGCGCGCCGCAGGCAGCCCAGGCGCCGACGCTGCAGATGGAATCGCCCATCCCGGTCGGCCCGCAAGTCAAGGTCGGGAAACTGGACAACGGCCTCACCTACTACATCCAGCGCAATGCGCGCCCCGAACGCAAGCTCGAACTGCGGCTGGTGGTCAAGGCCGGCTCGATCCTCGAGGATGAAGACCAGCGCGGCCTGGCCCACTTCGTCGAGCACATGGCCTTCAACGGCACCACCAACTTCCGCAAGCACGAGCTGGTGTCCTATCTGCAGTCGATCGGCGTGGGCTTCGGCGCCGACCTGAACGCGTACACCTCGTTCGACGAAACCGTCTACATCCTCCCGATCCCGACCGACAAGCCGGAACACGTGAGCAAGGCCTTCCAGGTACTCGAAGACTGGGCCCATGGCGTGCGCTTCGATGCCGATGCCATCGAGAAGGAGCGCGGCATCGTGCTGGAAGAGCTGCGCCTCGGCAAAGGCGCCTCGGATCGCATGGGCAAAGAGATCTATCCGCGCCTGTTCAACGGCTCGAAGTATGCCGAACGGCTGCCAATCGGCCGAGAGGACGTGCTGCGTAATTTCAAGCCGGAGACCCTCAAGCGCTTCTACCGCGACTGGTACCGCCCCGACCTGATGGCGGTGGTGGTGGTCGGCGACGTCGACCCGGCGCGCGCCGAGAAGCTCGTCAAACAGCATTTCGCGCGCCTGAAGAACCCGGCCAATCCGCGCCCACGAGACTACGCCGCCATTCCGGCGCGCGCCGATACCGAGGCGCTGGTCGTGACCGACCCGGAAGCCAACGGCAATGCGGTCCTGATCCGCTACCCGGTGCAGCCGGTGCGCGAGCTGGGCACCATCGGCGCCTACCGCGAAGAACTGGTGCAATCGCTGTTCGGGACCATGCTCAACCAGCGCCTGGCGGAATTGGCCCAGCTGCCCGACGCGCCCTACCTGGGCGCGGGCAGCTCGCTCGGCAAGCTGACGCCGCGCTACCATTCCTACAACTCGTCGGCCGCCATCGGCCCGCGCGGCGCCCTGCCGGCGATCACGGCCCTGGTCCAGGAAAACGAACGCGCGCGCCAGCACGGCTTCGGCGAGCAGGAGCTCGAGCGGGCCAAGAAAAACCTGATGCGCACCTACGAGCAGGCTTGGCTCGAGCGCGCCAAAAGCGACTCGGCGACCTA
Source organism: Massilia sp. CFBP9012 (assembly GCF_034045115.1). Taxonomy (NCBI): domain Bacteria; kingdom Pseudomonadati; phylum Pseudomonadota; class Betaproteobacteria; order Burkholderiales; family Oxalobacteraceae; genus Massilia; species Massilia sp. CFBP9012. Next base: position 72,264 of record NZ_JAXCWM010000008.1, read on the forward strand.
TGCCGCCGAATACATCCGCAACTTCCTGCAGGACGAAGCGATCCCCGGCATCGAGACCGAGTGGCGCTACGTACAGCAGCTGGTGCCGGGCATTTCGGTCGCCGAAATGAACGATTACGCACAGCGCACGATCCCGGCGGATTCGGGCAAGCTGGTGCTGTACACGGGCGTCAGCAAAGGCGACCAGCAAGCCGACGCGCCGACCGGCGCGCAGCTGCTGGCGGCGGTCAGCGAGGCCGCGCGCCAGCCGGTGGAGCGGCACGACGAAAAACTGCTGGCGACGCGCCTGATGGAACGGCCGGCGCAGCCGGGCAAGATCACCGCCGAGCAGCACGACAAGGCGCTGGGCCTGACGCGCCTGACCCTGTCGAACGGGGTCAAGGTGATCCTCAAGCCCACCGACTTCCGCAACGACCAGGTGATGCTGAGCGCGGCCCGTCCCGGCGGCCAGAGCCTGTTCCCGGACGGCGACATCCTCAATGCGCGCTTCTCGAACGCGATCGTGGCCAGCATGGGCGTGAAGGACTTTTCTCCGCTCGACATGCGCAAGATCCTGGCCGGCAAGGCGGCCGGCGTGACCGTGGGCCTGGGCAGCTATAGCGACGTGATCGCGGGCGCGTCTGGCGCCACCGACATCGAGACCATGCTGCAGCTCTTGTGGCTGAAGTTCGCCGATGTGCGCCGCGACGAAGGGCTGTTCCACGCCTACATCGACAAGCAGGCCGAGATCGCGCGCAACCAGAGCGGCCTGCCGGGACGCTACTTCAACGACGCGCTGGTGGCGGCCCTGTACAACAACCACCCGCGCGCACCGCGCACGCTCGATGCCGAGGAATACGCCAAGATCGACCTGGACCGCAGCATCGACATCTTCCGCCAGCGCTTCTCGAGCGCCAAGGACCTGACCTTCATCCTCGTCGGCAGCTTCGACGAGCAAAAGATCCGGCCACTGCTGGCGACCTATCTCGGCACCCTGCCCACGCCCGACATCCCGGTCGCCTTCCGCGACGTCGGCCTGCGCCCGGCCACCGGCGTGGTCAAGCGCGAGGTGCGCAGCGGGTCGGAACCGAAGAGCAGCATCGCGCTCAACTTCACCGGCCCGGCCGAATTCACCGAAGCCGAGCAGCTGCGCCTGTCGGCGCTGATCGAAGTGACCAATCTGCGCATCATCGAGGTACTGCGCGAGAAGATGGCGATGATCTATGGCGGCGGCGCCAGCGGCACCCTGAGCAAGATCCCATACGGGAACTACTCGGTCGGCATCAGCCTGCCGACCGGACCGGAACACGTGGACAAGGTGATCGCCGCGACCTTCGCCGAAATCGCGCGCCTGCAGGAACACGGCCCGGACGCGGCGGAGCTGGACAAGGTCAAGACCGGCTGGATCCAGAACCACCGGCGCTCGCTGCGCGAGAACGGCTACTGGGTGGCGAACCTGCAGTCGGCACTGACCGAGGGCACCGATCCGGCCTCGATCCTCTCGGTGGAGAAGCAGGTGCAGGCCCTGACGGCGGAAGACATCAGGACGGCGGCGCGCCGTTACTTCAACACGAACAACTACGTGCAGGTGGTGCTCAATCCGGAAACGCAGGCGGCGGCCAAGGTAGCCAGCGCACCGGGTGCGGGCACTAGGAACGCCTCCCGCTAGTCAAGCCCCTGACGTAGATGAGGTAGTACACCAGCCCGACCAGCACGCCGCCGCCGACGGCATTGCCCAGCACGACGGCGGCGAGGTTGCGTGCCATGCCGGCTGCCAGCGCCGCATCCGCCCCGCCTTCGAGCAGCAGCGCCATCGCAAAGAAGTACAGGTTGGCGACGCTGTGCTCGAAGCCGGCGGCGATGAAGGCGGAGATGGGGAAGATCAGCACGACCACTTTGTCGATCACGCTGCGCCCCGCCATGCTCATCCATACCCCGAGGCACACCAGCGCGTTGCACAGCACACCCCTGAAAAACGCGGTCCAGAACGGCAGCCCGGCCTTGCCGGCGGCGATCGCCAGGTAGGTGTCGCCGACCGCGCCATCGTTCATCGCAGCCTGACCTGCCAGGTGGACCAGCACGGCCAGCCCGACCGCCCCGACCAGGTTGCCGCACAGGACGATGGTCCAGTTGCGCAGCACCTGGCCGGTCGTGATCAACCCGTGTGCCCTGGCCATCACCAGCAGATTATTACCGGTGAAAAGCTCGGCCCCCGCGATCACTACCATGACGAGCCCGAGGCAGAACACGCCGCCACCCAGCACCTGCCTGGCCGCGAAGCCGAGCGTGGGATCGGAACGGACGAGGACGTAATACAGCGCGCCCAGTCCGATGAAGGCGCCGGCCAGGATGGCGAGCATCACTTGCGGCAGCAGCGGCAGGCCCGCCTTCTTGACCCCACTTTGCCTGACGAGGGCGGCGACTTCCTGGGGCGAATAGGCGTCGAAGGCAAACAGCGGCGCCAGCGCCTCGTCGGCAGCTCGGCTGCGCTCGTTCATAACAGGAGCGCCGGAATCAAATTGACGAACAAGATCTTCACGATCGTCATGCCCGGGAAGATCATGGCGTAGCCGACGTCGGGCTGGTCGGTCGGCGCCAGCTTGTTGGCATAGGCGACGATCGCCGGATTGCCGGTGGCGCCGGCGACGATGCCGGCCACCTCGTCGTAAGGCATCTTGAACATGAAGAGCCCCATCAACAGGACCGGCAGCACCAGGGCCAGCACGGCGACCGTGGCCAGGCCCAGCATCAGGAAGCCGGTGGCCGAGACCGTGGCGGCGAACTTGGGGCCTGCCGACATGCCGACCTGGGCCAGGAACAGGGTCAGTCCGAGGTTGCGCATGACCAGGTTGGCCGGCAGCGGGATGGTCCAGTTCACGCGACCGGTGCGGCGCAGCTTGCCCAGCACCAGCGCCGCGATCAGCACCCCGGCCAGGCCGAAGCTGACCTTGCCCAGTCCCGGCATGGTGACGCTGACCAGGCCGATGATGAGGCCCAGCGCCATGCCCAGGCCGATCGAGATATAGCTCAATTCGGCCGTGGCCTTGATCGAGTCGCCGAAATACTTGCGCAGCGCCGCGAACTGATCGCGGTGGGCAAACACCCCGACCCGGTCCCCGGGCTCGAGCACCAGGTCGCGCGCGGGGAGCATGTCGGCGTCGCCGCGCCGCACATGCACCACCAGCGAACCCGGGCCGCCCGGCAGCGCGAGTTCGCCGAGCCGGTGGCCGATCACCGCCGGCTTCGAAGCGAACAGGCGGATATAGTCGATGTCGCTGCGGTCCGCGCTGATGCGGCCGGGCGCCGCCTCGCCCAGGTCGATGCGCACGCGGTCGAGGGTTTCCTGGTCGGGACCGATGGCGAGCACCACATCGTCGGCGCCCAGGATAATGTCGGGCGAGGCTGGCAGATTGTGATGCTGGTGCCGCAGGGCGACGATCTGGATGCCGGCCGGCAGCGTGGTCATCACTTCACCCAGTTTGCGGCCGATGTGCTGTGGATTGCGCAGGGCGATCTCGAGCAGTTCCAGGTTGGCGCTTTTCTGCTCGACCTTCGGCTTCATGATCAGGAAAGTCAGGTACAGGATCAGGATCGGGACTGCCACGCCGAACGGATAGGCGACCGAGTAGCCCACCGCCGCATCGTTGTTGCCGAGCGTGGTCATGGCGGCCTGCAGTGTAGCGGTGCTGGTGCCCGCGCCAGCGAACAGGCCCAGCGCATGGCCAGGCGTGACGAGCCCGATGAACAGCACGCTCACCGCGCCCGCCAGCGCCACGCCGGTGAGCGCCATGACGTTCGCCTTGAGCCCCTTCATGCTGCTCAAGCCGATGAAGAACTGCTTGCCGTACTGGATGCCGATGGCATACAGGAACATCGCCAGGCCCAAGGTCCCGACCATGGGCGACGGCGCCGACTGCGGCGCGAACCAGCCGACGGCCAGCGCGACGAACAGCACCGCACCAGCGCCCAGCGAGAATCCCTTGATATTGATTTCTCCGGCCAGGTAGCCGATCGCAATGACGAGGAACAGCGCCACCAGCGGCTGCTGCTCGAGCAAGTTTTTAATGAATTCCATGGTCGTCCCCTCAGTACACCGTCAGCCCGCGGCTGCGGAACTGCGCGCGCACCCGCTCCGTCAGTTCCGGCGCCGGCGGTTCGACGTTTTCCAGCGTGTAGTCGAGGCCGAGCCGGTGCCACTTGTCGCGGCCCATCTGGTGAAAGCGCAGGATTTCCACCCTCTCGAGCGAGCGTATCCCGGCGGCGATGTCGGCCACTTTTTCGACGTTGTCCCAGGCGTCGGTCAGGCCCGGCGCGAGCACGAAGCGCACCCATACCGGACGCCCCAGTTCGGACAGGCGCCGGGCATAGTCGAGCGTTGGTTGCAGCGGGTGGCGCGTCACCTTTTCATAGATGGCCGGATCGCCGGATTTAATGTCGAGCAGGTTCAGGTCGATCTGCATCAGGTCGTCGTCGGACAGGCGCGCGCCCAGCCGGCCCGCGGTGTCGACGCAGGTATGCAGGCCGAGCGCCTTGCAGCGCCGGAAGACCTGCATCATGAAGGCCTTCTGCACCATCGGTTCGCCGCCGGACAGCGTGATGCCGCCGTGGCTGGCCTTGAGCACCTGTGCGTACTTCGCGATCTCGTGCAGGCTGCGCCCCAACGTGACCGGGCGGCCGTTGAGCTTGTGCCAGGTGTCCGGGTTATGGCAGTACTGGCAGCGCAGCAGGCACCCGGACAGGAAGGCGACGAAGCGCAGCCCCGGGCCGTCCACCGTGCTGCCCACCTCCCACGAGTGCACGTAGCCGACCATGTCTTCGTCCCGGTCTTCCTCCTCTTCGAGATCGCCCGGCTGGATGGCGTAGAAATGGTGCGCCTTGACCTCGTCCGCGCCATCGCGGGTCAGGTGCAGTTCGTAGCGGCTGCCGGACAAGGATTGATGGTGGTGACTCATGCTGGCCTCCTGAAGGAACGCCGGACTACAGGGTGCCGTGGAAGGTGCGGTTGATCACGTCGAACTGCTGCTCCCTGGTGAGCTTGATGAAGTTGACCGCATAGCCGGACACGCGGACGGTCAGCTGCGGGTATTTTTCCGGATGCGCCATCGCGTCGTGCAGCGTCTCGCGATTGAGCACATTGACGTTGATGTGAAAGCCGCCGCTGCCGAAATAAGCGTCCAGCGCATCGACACCGCGCCCGACCTGCTCGCCCTCGGTGCCCAGCGCCGCCGGCACCACCGACAAGGTGAGCGAGATACCGTCCTCGGCATCGTCGTAGGGAATCTTCGCCACCGACATCAGGGCGGCCATCACGCCGTGGGTATCGCGTCCGTTGGACGGATTGGCGCCCGGCGCGAACGGCTCGCCCTGTTTTCGCCCGTCCGGCGTGGCGCCGGTGCCCTTGCCATACACGACGTTCGAGGTGATGGTCAGCACCGACTGGGTGTGCACCGCATTGCGGTAGGTCGGATGGCTGCGGATCTTGTTCATCATCGTCGTCACCAGCATGGTCGCGATCGCATCCGCGCGTTCGTCGTTATTGCCATAGCAGGGGAACTCGCCTTTGACGTCGAAATCGACCGTCAGCCCGCGCTCGTCGCGGACCGGCCGCACCTCGGCATACCGGATGGCCGACAGGCTGTCGGCCGCGTGCGACAGGCCGGCGATGCCGCAGGCCAGCGTGCGCAGCACGTCGCGGTCGTGCAGCGCCATCTCGATCGCCTCGTAGCAGTACTTGTCGTGCATGTAGTGGATGACGTTGAGCGCGTTGACATAGGTCTCGGCCAGCCAGTCCAGCATCGGGTCGAGGTGGGCCATGACGTCGTCGTAGTCGAGCACCTCCGTCGCGATCGGGGCCAGCGCCGGCCCGATCTGCTCGCCGCTGAGCTCATCGCGGCCGCCATTCAGTGCGTACAGCAGGGTCTTGGGCAGGTTGACGCGGGCGCCGAAGAACTGCATCTGCTTGCCGAGCCGCATGGCCGACACGCAGCAGGCGATGGCGCAGTCGTCGCCCCATTTCGGGCGCATCAGGTCGTCGGACTCGTACTGGATCGCGCTGGTGTCGATCGAGGTCTTGATCGCAAAGCGCTTGAAGCCCTCGGGCAGGCGCGGCGACCAGAACACGGTCAGGTTCGGCTCCGGCGCGGGACCGAGGTTATACAGCGTCTGCAGCATCCGAAACGCCGTCTTCGTCACCAGGGTGCGGCCATCCTCGCCCATGCCGCCCAGGGTCTCGGTCACCCATACCGGGTCGCCCGAGAACAGCGCGTTGTATTCCGGCGCGCGCAGGAAACGCACGATGCGCCATTTGATGACCAGGTCGTCGACGATCTCCTGCGCGCCCTGCTCGGTGAGCGTGCCCTCGCGCAGGTCGCGCTCGAAATAGACGTCCAGGAAGCTCGACAGCCGTCCGACCGACATCGCCGCGCCGTTCTGCTGCTTGATCGCGCCCAGGTAGCCGAAATACGTCCACTGCACCGCTTCGCGCGCGTTGGCCGCCGGCGCCCCGATGTCGCAGCCGTAGCGCAGCGCCATCTCTTCCAGTTCTTCCAGCGAGCGGATCTGCTCCGACAGTTCCTCGCGCAGCCGGATTACCTCCTCGGTCGAATGACGATCGTCCAGTTCGGCCTTTTCACGGCGCTTGTCGGCGATCAGGAAATCGACGCCGTACAGCGCCACCCGGCGGTAGTCGCCGATGATGCGCCCGCGCCCATAGGCATCGGGCAGGCCGGTGACGATATGCGAGGACCGGGCCCGCCGGATCGCCGGCGTGTAGGCGTCGAACACGCCATCGTTATGGGTCTTGCGATATTTGCTGAAGATCTCGCCCAGCAGCGGGTCGGGCGTGTAGCCGTAGGCCTTCAGGCCGGCCTCGACCACCCGCCAGCCGCCGAACGGCATGATGGCGCGCTTGAGCGGCGCATCGGTCTGCAGGCCGACGACGATCTCGTTGTCCTTGTCGATATAGCCCGGGCCGTGCGCCAGGATGCTCGACGGGACCTGCGATACGTCGAGCACGCCCTTCTCGCGTTCCTCGGAGATCAGCGGCGCCAGCTTCTGCCACAGGGCCGTGGTGCGCGCGGTGGGGCCGGCCAGGAAGCCGCCGTCTCCCTCGTAGGGGGTGTAGTTGTGCTGGATGAAGTCGCGCAGATTGATGCGGTCCTGCCAGAGCCCGGGCAGGAACATGCGCCACGCTCCTGAGCTCGTCCTGTTCTGCAACTTGATGTCGACCTTGACGTCCATGGTGTCCTCCGTAGTCTGCGGGAGGGCGCGCGGAACAGGGGCAAGGTGGCGAGCGGTCCAACCCGGGAACAGCGTACGTCCCCGGTTTTTTCGGGTCCATCGGACCTTGGTCTTAGGGGCGAGCGCCAATAGCGGTTTGACATCGACCATCGATCTAATTGATAATAGTTCTCATTATCACGTAGATCGGAGCCGTTCGTGCAGTCACCGCAGACCTTGTCCACCAGCCGCCGTCCTCTCGCGGCCCTCGTCTCTCTCGCCCTGCTTCCCCTCATCGCGCAAGCCCAACAGACCGATACCGATGGCGCCGTGGTCGTCATCGCCGCCTCGCGCTCCAACGTCGAAGTGGACAAGGCGCCGCAGACGGTGGTCGTGATCCGCAAGGAAGATATCGCGCGCCAGCTGACCATCTCCACCAACACGTCCGACGTCCTGAGCAACCTGCTGCCTTCGTACACGCCCAGCCGCGGCAAGATGAACGGCTCCGGCGAGACGCTGCGCGGACGCACCCCGCTGATCCTGGTCGACGGCGTGCCGCAATCGAATCCAGTGCGCCCCACCGGGCGCGAGGCCCACACCATCGATTATTCGATGGTCGAGCGCATCGAGATCGTGCAGGGCCCGAACGCCATCAACGGCCTCGGCGCGACCGGCGGCACCATCAACATCATCACGCGCCGCCCTGCCCCGGGCAGCTTCAACCAGCACGTCGACGTGCAGGTGACGACACCTACCTCCGATGTGAACGGCGACCTGCTCGGCTACAAGACCACCTACCGCCTCGACGGCCGCAGCGACAAGCTCGAATACCTGTTCTCGGTCGGCTACGAGGACCAGGGGCTGTACCTGGACGGCGCCGGCCGTTCGATCGGGGTCGACGTGACCCAGGGCGACCTGATGGATTCGCGCAGCTACGACGTGCTGGCCAAGATCGGCTACCGGCCGGACGAACACCAGCGCCTGCAGTTCTCGGTCAACCGCTACCGGATCAAGTCGAAGGCCAGCTACCTCGGCGTGCCGGGCGACCGCGCGCGCGGCATTCCCTCCACGTCGGTCGAGGGCACGCCGCCCGGCACGCCGGCCTGGAACGATGTCTGGACCACCAGCGCCAGCTACACCCACACCAACCTGGCCGGCATGGAACTGTCGGCGATGGCCTACAGCCAGGAATTCGTCGGCCTGTTCGGCGCCGACAATTCGGCCACCTTCCAGGACGTGACAATCGCACCGCGCGGCACCTTGTACGACCAGTCGCGTTCGGTCGCCTCGAAATACGGCAGCAAGGTCGGCCTGACGAAAGAAGGCCTGCTCGATGGGCGCCTGAAGCTCACCGTCGGCTTCGACACGCTGGTCGACGAGGGCAAGCAGGACATGTACGGCACCGGGCGCACCTTCGTGCCCGAGTCAAAGTACAGCAACCTGTCGCTGTTCACCCAGGGCGAATTCAAGCTGCTCGATAAGCTGACGCTGCACGCCGGCGCGCGGCGCGAGAACGCCGACCTCGAAGTCGACAGTTATCGCACGCTGGCCGCCTACAACAACACCTTGGTCGAAGGCGGCAAGATCAAGTTCAACGAAACGCTGCTCAATGCGGGACTGGTGCTGGAGCCGCTCAAGGACGTCACCCTGTACGCCAATTATTCGGAAGGCTTCGGCCTGCCGGACATCGGCCGCACACTCCGTTCGATCAACACGCCGGGCCAGAGCATCGGCAGCCTGCGCAACCTCGAGCCGATCCTGACCGATGGCGTGGAAGCCGGCACCCGCGTGCGCAAGGGCGACTGGGAATTCGACGCCAGCTATTACCGTTCCGATTCAGACTTCGGCGCGCGCGTCGTCTCGGTCGGCGGCGTGTTCATGATGGCGCGCGAAAAGACGCGGCTCGAAGGCGTCGAGGCCAAGGTCGCGCACCGCTTCAATGCCGCCCACCGCGCCAGCCTCTCGTATGCGCGCACCAAGGGCCGCTACGACAGCAATAACGACGGCAGCCTGGATGCGAAGCTCGACGGCCTGAACGTCTCTCCGGACCGCGTGCTGGCCAGCTGGACCGCGAACTGGGGCGAGCGCCTGTCGTCGCTGGTGCAGGCCCAGCATGCGTTCTCGCAGGACTTCGACGATCCGGCCAAACGCTTCTCGGGCTACACCCTGGTCGACGCGGCCCTGACCTACAAGCTGCGCAAGGGCGACCTGCGCCTGGGCTTCGCCAACCTGCTCGACAAGGACTACATCACGTACTACTCGCAGAGCGCGCTGGTCGAGCCGGCCCGCTACTTCGCCGGCCGCGGCCGCACCGTGACCGTGGGTTATGCGCTCGGCTTCTGAGCGCGGTCTGCGGATCGTCGGCGCGGTGGTGGGCGGCTATCTGCTCACCGTGTTGACGGTGATCGCGGCCGGCGCCGTGCTGGCCCGCCTCGGCATGGCGCGCTCGGAGGCCGTTGCGCTGTCCTCGATGCTGGGCTTCGTGTTCTATCTCGCGCTGCTGGTCTGGGCGTTCAGCGTACGCCCCGCAGCGCGGCTGTGGATCGTGCTGGCAGCCGGGGTGGTCTTGACAGCTGCCGTCATCCACGTGCTTGACTAGGACGGCGCCATGGAAGACACCTTGCGCAAATCGATGGCCTGGCTCCACACCTGGGCCGGCGTCGTGCTGGGCAGCGTGCTGTTCGCCGTGTTCTGGATGGGCACCCTGAGCGTGTTCGATCGCGAGATCGACCGCTGGATGATGCCGACCACGCGGCTCGCGCCTGCAACCGCGCCGATCTCGCTCGACGCCGTCGCGCGCACCGTGCTGCCGGCCGTGCCCGCCGGCGCCAGCCAGTGGCGGGTCGACCTGCCGACCCAGCGCACCCCGGTGCTGCGCTTCACCTACAAGGCCGGGGATGACGAGCCTGCGCCGCGCCAGCTGGATCCGCAGCGGCTTGCATTCTTGCCTGAGCAAGGCACGCTGGGCGGCAGCGGCTTCTTTTTCCCCTTTCACTACGGCCTGCACCTGCAATGGAAAGAGGTCGGCAAGTGGATCGTCGGGGTGGCGGGCATGGCCATGCTGCTGTTGCTGGTCTCGGGCGTGATCGTCCACCGCAAGATTTTCGCGCAGTTCTTCACCTTCCGGCCGCGCAAATCCCTGCAGCGCAGCAGCCTGGACCTGCACAACCTGGTCGGCGTGCTGGGCCTGCCCTTCCACTTCATCATCACGTTGTCCGGCATGGTCATCTTCATGATGATTTATTTTCCCCAGGCGTACACCGGCGCCTACGGCGAAGGCAAGGCGGCCAAGGCCGCATTCTTCGCCGATGCCTATGGCAAGTACAGCCGGCCCAGGGCCAACGCGCCCGGCGCCCTGTCCTCGCTCGATGCGATGGCCGACACCGCGCGGCGCGAATGGGGCGACAGGCAGCCCGAATCCCAGCCATATTTCGTGCGGGTCTGGCACCCGGGCGACGCCAACAGCTACGTCGAACTGCGCCGCTCCTACGCGCGCGAGGTCACGATGAACGTGGACCAGCTCTTCTTCGACGCGGCCAGCGGCGAGGTGCTGCACCGCTTCCAGGCGGCGCCCGTGATGTCGGCCCAGCGCTTCATCTCGGGCATCCACTTCATTCAGTTCGAGCACTGGACGCTGCGCTGGCTGTACTTCCTGGCCGGGCTGGCAGGCTGCGTGCTGATCGCCACCGGCTTCCTGTTCTGGCTCGAGGCGCGCCGCGCGCGCCATGCCGCGAAGGGACTGGCCGGGGTGCGCGTGGTCGAAGGTCTCACTGTCGGCAGCGTCACCGGGATCGTGATCGCCACGCTCGCATTCATGGCCACCAACCGCTTGCTGCCGCCCGCACAGGGACTGGGCGGCGAAGCGCGCGCGGCGCTCGAGGTCTGGACGTTCTACCTGGTGTGGGTGGCCAGCTTCGGCCATGCGTGGTGGCGTGGCCGCGCGGCCTGGCGTGACCAGGCCTGGGGCATCTGCCTGCTGGCCGTGGTGTGCGTACTGCTCAATGCAGTCACCACCGGCGACCATCCGCTCCGGGCGCTCGCAAGCGGAAGCTGGGCGGTGGCGGGCGTGGACTTGCTGCTGCTGGCGCTGGCAGTGCTGGCGGCGTGGGGTGCACGCCGCCTGGCCGTCAAACCGGTTCAAGGCGCCGCACGCCAGGCCGGGGTGCGGGCATGACGGCGCTGCTGCTGGTCGCCGCCTGCCTGGCCAGCTATGGCGGCTTCGCCTGTCTGGCGCTGGCCATGCCGGAGCATTGGGAACAGTGGGGCGGCGGGTCGCCGCGCGCCGCCGCGTGGCGCTGGCTGCGTCCCGCCGGCCTGGGCCTGCTGGCGCTGGCCTATGGCCTGTGCGTCTGGCGCGACGGCATCGGCTTCGGCAGCCTCCTGTGGACGGTGCTGATCTCGGCGGCGGCGCTGGCGGTCGCCTTCACCCTCACATGGCGCGCGATGCGCTGACTTTCCCTCCTGCATCACTCCCCTGCCCCACAGCCACGCCGCCACGCCGCCATGCCGCCATGTTCCCACAATGCTCGAGGCTGAAACTAAGCACTTCGGAGCGGTAATCCACTCAACCGCTCTGCTCCGCTAATTTGTATTCCTGAAGCAATACCTCAGTCAATCAAATAGAAAGGCAGCTGCTTGGATGAACACATCAAATACGCGCAAGGCTTGCGGTCGGCGTTGGCACATGGCCGGGATAGCAAAACTCGTGGCGCTGAGCCTGATGCTTGGCGCCTGTGGCGGCAACTCCGGCCCGGGTCAAACGCCGGCACCCGGCGATGTCCCGCCAGGATTGGCGCGCTTCTACCACCAGAAGCTGACGTTCGGCCCCTGCGACAGCTACGCCGCCACGGAGGCGCAAGCCAAGCAATTCGCAGACAAGACCTTGACATGCGCCCGGCTCCAGGTGCCGCTCGACTATCGGAATCCGCAGGGAAGAACGGCGCAGATTGCATTGCTGCGGGTGGCGGCCAAGGGCGAGGCTGGCAACCGGATTGGCTCGATCCTGCTCAACCCGGGCGGCCCCGGCTTTTCCGGCATGGGCTACGCGGCGACGGTGGCGGATGCCCTGGCCGATAGTCCGATCACGCGACGGTTCGACCTGATCGGGTTCGACCCGCGCGGGGTCGGGGCGTCGACTCCGGCATTGGATTGTTTTACGGATGCCGAGCGCGAGGCCGACGTGACACTCTCCACGCTCAACTCCGGGGTCGACGACTACACCGAGGACGAGACGCGCCAGGTCTACAGCAAGTGCGCCGCGCGTTCTGGCGGCGCGGACGTGCTGGCCAACGTCGGCACCCGCGATGTGGTCCGCGACATGGACGTGCTGCGCGCCGTGCTCGGGGACGACAAGCTGACATTCGCCGGAGCCAGCTACGGCACGCGACTGGGCGCCGTGTATGCCGAAATGTTCCCTCAAAACGTGCGGGCACTGGTGCTCGACGGTGCAGTCGACCCACTGACCGGCACCGCCGCGCGCCGGCTGGTTCAGTTCGCAGGCTTTCAACGCGGCTTCGACAATATGGCGGCCTTCTGCGCCAGGTCGCCAGACTGTCCGCTCGGTACCGATCCCGGGCAAGCAACCGCCGCCTTCCAGCAGCTCTTGCAAGCGCTGATCGACGAACCGATCGTTACCGCGGACGGTCGCAAGCTGACCTACACTGCCGCACTCAACGGCCTGGTCCTGCCCCTGTACAGCGAGTCGGGCTGGCCAGCCGTCATCCAGAGCATCAGCGCACTGAAAGCCGGGCGCGGTGAACCGCTCATGCTCCTGCGTGACCTGGCCCAGGCGCGTCATGCCGATGGCAGCTACGGCAACGCCAACGAGGCGCAAATCGCGATCGAGTGTCTCGACGAAGAACGCCATACTCCCGAGGAGGAGAGCGCGATGAAGCGCGCGGTGTTCGAGGTTGCGCCCTTCCTGGCCACTGGCCGGCCGGTCCAGGCCCGGGATATCTGTGAGGCGTGGCCGGCAAAACCGACGCTTGGCTATCCCTATGCCGTCGATATCGAAGGACTTCCGAAAACACTGGTGGTGTCGGTCACCCGCGACCCGGCGACCCCGCACGAAGGGGGGATCAGCCTGGCCAGGACGCTTGGCGCCAGCCTGCTCACCGTCGAGGGCGAACAGCACGGCGTGGCCCTGATCGGCGGGAATGCGTGTGTCGATGAAATCGTCGCGGACTATCTCATCGACCTCGAGTCTCCCGCACCTGACAGCCGGTGCACCTTGCAGGACTGACGGGCTTGACGACCGTCGATGCGCACCGGGGTTCTTACAACGGGGCGCCGCCGGATCTTGCCAGCATGCGCTCGACGTAGCGCGCGATCAGGTCGATCTCCAGGTTGACCTGCGAACCGGCCTTCAGGTGCTTGAGGGTCGTGACCTCGATCGTGTGCGGGATCAGGTTGATCGAGAAGCGGCACACCTTGTTGGCGCCCGCGTCGAGGTCCTCGACCCGGTTGACGGTGAGCGACACGCCATTGACCACCACCGAGCCTTTATAGGCCAGGAACTTGGCCAGCTCCTGCGGCGCGTCGACGATCAGCTCGAACGATTCGCCGACCGGCTCGAAGCTGTGCACCACGCCCAGGCCATCGACGTGGCCCGAGACCAGGTGGCCACCCAGGCGCTCGGCCAGGGTCAGCGCCTTTTCCAGGTTCACTTCACCCTGGGCTTCCAGGCCCACCGTCTTGTTCAGGCTTTCGCGCGAGACGTCGACCGTGAAGGCCTTGTCGGTCTTCTCGACGACGGTCATGCAGGCGCCGTTGATGGCGATCGAGTCGCCCAGGGCGACGTCGGCCAGCGGCAGCGGGCCTGCATCGACGACCAGGCGCACGCCGGCGTCCAGGCCGCCCGCCAGCGGCGCGACGGAAGTGATGTTGCCGACGGCGGCGACGATTCCAGTAAACATATGATTCCTTCGTATTAGATCTAATTCAGTATCAGGCGGCCGGCTCGACGAAGCGGGCCAGGATGCGCAGGTCGTCGCCCACGCGCGCCACGTCGTGGAAGCGCAACTGGCGACGGTCCGCCAGGCGCTCGAGCGCGGGCAGGTCGAACATGCCCTGCCCCGGTCCGATGAGGCTCGGGGCCAGGTAGGCCAGCAGCTCGTCGACGCAGCCTTCGCGCACCATCGAGGCGTTCAGCTTGGAACCCGCCTCGACGTGCACTTCGTTAATCTCGCGCCGGCCCAGTTCGCGCATCAGCGCCGGCAGGTCGACCTTGGCGCGCGCGTTCGGCAGCATCAAGACCTCATGGCCGGCGGCTGTCAGGGCAGCGGCTTTTTCCGTGTTCTCGACGGCGGCCACGATCCAGCACGGTTCGCCCTGCAGGATGCGGGCGCCAAGGTCGATCTCGAGGCGGCTGTCGACGATCACGCGACGCGGCTGCAAGGGCGTGTCGACGCCGCGCACGGTCAACTGCGGATCATCGGCCTTGACGGTGCCGATGCCGGTCACGATCGCGCTGGCGCGCGCGCGCCACGCGTGGCCGTCGGCGCGCGCCGCCTCACCCGTGATCCACTGGCTTTCGCCACCGGCCAGCGCGGTGGCGCCATCCAGGCTGGCCGCCACCTTCAGGCGCACCCACGGCAGGCCACGCACCATGCGCGAGAAGAAGCCGACGTTCAGCTCTTGCGCCGCCTCGGCCAGCACGCCGGCCTTGACCTCGATGCCGGCGGCTTCGAGCTGGGCCAGGCCGCGGCCGGCCACCAGCGGATTCGGGTCGACCATGGCGGCCACCACCCGTCCCAGGCCGGCCTGCACCAGGGCGTCCGAACAGGGCGGCGTGCGGCCATGGTGACTGCACGGTTCCAGCGTGACGTAGGCGGTGGCGCCGCGCACGTCGTTGCCGCGCGCCGCGGCGTCGCGCAGCGCCTGGATTTCGGCGTGCGCCTGGCCGGCGGGCTGGGTGTGACCGGCGCCGATCACGATGCCGTCCTTGACGATCACGCACCCGATGCGCGGGTTCGGCGCGGTGATGTACATGCCACGCGCCGCCCAGTCCAGGGCCAGGGCCATGCCGTCGGTATCGTTCAGGATCAGTTCGCTATAGCTTGTCGGCATCTCTTTCCTTCAGGGCGGCGCCGCGGCGCCGTCGCACCCGTCGTCGCGGGCCGGATTGCACAGGCGCGCACGCCCGAGCATATTGATTTTAATACGGCGCACCTGCCCGCCATGGAATAGCGACAGCGTGCCAAGACGCGATGCGGCGCTGTTGGTATCGCTGCAGCTGCGTCCCGCGCCATTGTAGGCGATGTATTGCGGCGGCGCAGGGCTGGTGAAGGAATAGCTGACCTGCATGCCGTTCGGCAGAGGCGAGCGCACGGCCAGGATCTCGTCGCCCTCCCCCGGCCGGCGGTCGTCGTCGCGGTCGACGTAGACGGTCCAGCCGCGCGACCAGTCGCGACCCGCTTCGTCGTTGGGCGTGAGCTTGACCCGCTCGTTGCGTGCGATCGCCTGCGAACGGGTGAGCTGGATCGCGCCATGCAGGTCGCCCGAGGCGGTGCGCAGCTGCTGGCCGCGCACCAGCGCGTGCAGGTCGGGCGCGGCCACCGCCGCCGTCACCGCGACCATGCCCAGCACCACCACCAGCTCGGCCAGGGACAGGCCGGCGCAGCGATGCAGTCTCATTGCTGGCTTCATGGCCAACAGCGCGACGACGGACCGCTGGCCGCTTGCTGGCCGGTACTGTCGAGCGTCAGGACGCCGCAGTCGGGGTCGGCGAAACCGGCGTCGACATTGGCGGTGCCCGGCCGGGCGCGCAGCTCGATGCAGTGGGCGATCTCCTGGCCGGGGCAGGCATAACCGTCCAGCTCATGGGCGCTGGCGGCGGCGCTGCTGCCGGTCCAGGCCGGGAACTGGGCGGTGTCGGCGTCCTCCGTATCGATCGAAAACGCCAGATAGGAATGATGCAGCGCACGGTGTTGTTCCTGGCGCTGCATGAGGTCCAGCAGCGCCAGCTGGGCCTCGATGCGGCGCGCCTTCACCACCTGCTGCGCAAACGAGGGATAGACGAGCGCCGCCAGGATGGCGAGGATGGCCAGCACGGCCATCAGTTCGACCAGCGTGAACCCATTGCTGCCGCGTCTCATGGTCTGCCCTTCCCGGTCGGGTGGCCCGCCGCGCTGGCGGCAGAGGCTGGCATTGCGAACGCCTCACTCCAGTTTCCCAGCTCGCGCCAGCCGACGCGCCGACCGGGGGCGCCATCGGGCGGCTTGCGGTAATAGGCCTGCAGCGCGGCGTGGGTGCCGGGCATGCTGCCGGCGCCGCGCGCCGTGATCCGGTACAGCTGGCCGTCGGGTGTCGCCGGCATCAGCTCGATCAGGTAGCGCGGCGCCGCGAGTGGCAGTGCCCCCTCGCCGTCCGGCATGCTCAAGCCGGTAAAGCTGCCGAACAGGATGGCCGGACCGTCGTCGTTGGCCAGCAGTTCGGCTAGCTGGTCGGGATTGGCCGCGTGCGCACACAGGCCGCTGTATGGCCGCCCGCCACCGCAGCCGGCGACGAAGGCGTCCGCGCTGCCGCCGGCGATGGCGTTGGCCCGCGCCGAACCAGGCTCGGCGCCGCCTTCGATATCGCGCTCCGCATCCTGCAGCGCGGCGTCGGCCATCTGCAGCGCCAGCACGCGGTCGCGTTCGTGCGCTGCGGCGCGCGCACCCTGCAAGGCGCCGCGGGTGGACGCGATGCCGGTCATGAGCACCGCCAGCATCAGCACCAGCGCGGTCAGGAGCGCGATGCCTCCTTCTCGCTGCCGGAACGATGAGTCAAGGGTGCGCATGCGAAGTTCAATCCGGCGCCACCGGCAAGACGATGGTCGCGCCGTAGACCTTGCGCATGCGTGGTTCGCGGCCGTCGTCGAGCGCCGCGCCCGTCAGCCGCGTGCCGTGGTCGTTAGCGGAAAAGGCGGCGCCATGGTCTGGCCCGAACAAGTCGTAGACGATGCCGGCGTCGGCGCCCGGATTGAGGCGCGGACCGTGCAGCAGCAGCGCGACCCGCACCAGCGCCACCCGCTTCCAGTGCGTGCGCTTGCGCAAGTCGGCCGCGCGTTCGTCGGGCGTGGCGCCGGCCAGCACCAGCGCCGCATCGAGCGCGCCCAGCTCGGTCGCATTGACGTAGCGCTCCGGGACCCGGTCGCCGTCGGCATCCAGGCCGTACAACACCTGGAAGCCTTCGACGCCGCCCGCCACCGCATCCGACGACCAGCTGCTCGCGCCCCGGTACTTGCAACGCAACTCGGCATCGCCCTGGGCATTGCGCGCGACGTAGAAGATGCTCCAGCCTTCTTCGTCGCGGTGCACGGGAAAACCCGCACAATCGAGGGTGTCGCCATCGCCATTGGGCGCTGCGCCGCTGCCGGGAAAGCGCAGGGCCAGCACGTCGCTGCCATTGGCTTCATCGGGCAAGACCGCATCGATGCCGACGCCGGTGCGCTCCAGCGAACTGGCATCCAGGCCGGCCAGCCGCGCCGGCGCTGCCGCCGGCGCGGCCGCCGCCGGATCTGCGCCGGGATGCGCGGCCCAGTCGACGTGCGCCGCCAGGCGGATCGCACGCGCCAGCGCATCGACGGCATAGCGGCCGCTATCGTCCATCTCGGACGCTTCCATCACGGCGGCATGCGCGCGCACGCTGTTAATCAGCAGCGAGCCGCTGGCCAGCAGCACCGCCAGCCCGAGCGCCATCGCCACCATCAGTTCGGCGATGGTCAGGCCGGCCTGGCGCCCGAATGTGCTGAAGACCCTCATCGCGCCACCAGCAACACATAGCCCGGCCCGTCCTGTGTGCCATGCCAGCCGATCTTGATCGCCACCGGCGCAGTCGCTTCGCCGCTGCACGCCCATCGGTAGCGGCTGTGCGCCGCATCCCACGGCGCGCCGTCGCGGCAGACCGCGATACGGCCCGATGGAAAGCCCCGGTGCAGCGCCAGGCGCGTCTCGCGCAGATCGTAGGCGGCCAGCGCCAGCGGATCGCAGGCGCCCGCGCCGATGCATGGCGCGCCACCCGCGGGCGGGCCAGCATCGAGCGCCGTGTAATCGAGCGGAAAATAAGGGTTGGCGCCGTCCGGCAGGCTGGCCACGTGGGTGTTGGCCTGCATGCGTGCGGCCAATGAGGTGGCCAGCATCGCCGCTTCTGAACTCAGCGCTGCATGCTGGCGCGTGCGCTGCGCCGCCAGTTGGGCCGCACTGGCGCCGACCACGCCGACTGCGAGCACGAACATGGCCACCAGGATTTCGATCATGGTGAAACCGCCCGGGCGGCCGGGGAGATGCGCCTGCATGCCATCCTCCGCTAACGATGTGCGAGCAGAGAAGTTATCAGACAGGACTCAGGCGCCCATGCGTGGACGCAAGGATGCGCAGGGCGAAAAAAGGAACTTGGAAACGACGTCAGTTGTCGAGCTTGCGCTGGTGGCCGACTTCGGCCAGCGCCGCCTGGAAGGAATCCAGGTCTTCGAAATTCTTGTAGACGGAAGCGAAGCGGATATAGGCGATCTTGTCGAGGCGCTTGAGCTGCTCCATCACCAGCTCGCCCACATACACGCTGTCGACTTCGCGCCGGCCGCTGGTGAGCAGCTTTTCCTCGATCGAGGCGACGGCGCCATCGATCGCCTCGGCCGATACCGGGCGCTTGCGCAGCGCCAGCATCAGGCTGCCGCGCAGCTTGGAGGATGCAAATTCGGTGCGGCTGCCATTCTTCTTGACGATGATCGGCATCGACAGCTCGATGCGCTCATAGGTGGTGAAGCGCTTGTCACACTTGCCGCAGCGGCGCCGGCGCCGGATGGCATCCCCTTCCTCCGATACGCGGGTATCGAGGACTTGTGTTTCTTCATGCTGGCAAAAGGGACATTTCATGGGGCCGGGGCTGCAGTATTGCTGGATGATGCGACCGGACCGGCGAACCGGTCCGGGAGAATTGCAATTAACGCGCGTAGACCGGGTACTTGTCGGTCAGCTTCTTGACTTCGCCCTTGACGCGCTCGATGGTCGCGGCGTCGTGCGGGTTGTCCAGCACGTCGGCGATCAGGTTGCCCACGGTGACCGCGTCTTCTTCCTTGAAGCCGCGGGTGGTGAAGGCCGGGCTGCCCAGGCGGATGCCCGAGGTGACGAATGGCTTCTGCGGGTCGTTCGGGATGCCGTTCTTGTTGCAGGTCATGTGAGCCTGGCCCAGGATCGCTTCCGCTTCCTTGCCGGTGAGGCCCTTGGCGCGCAGGTCGACCAGCATCACGTGCGATTCGGTACGACCCGAAACGATACGCAGGCCACGTGCGATCAGGGTTTCAGCAAGTGCTTTCGCATTCTTGACGACCTGCTTCTGGTATTGCTTGAACTCCGGCGACAGCGCTTCCTTGAACGCGACGGCCTTACCGGCGATCACGTGCATCAGCGGGCCGCCCTGAATGCCAGGGAAGATCGCCGAGTTGATGGCCTTCTCGTGCTCGGCCTTCATCAGGATGATGCCGCCGCGCGGGCCGCGCAGCGATTTGTGGGTGGTCGAGGTGACGAAGTCGGCGAACGGCACCGGGTTCGGGTATTCACCAGCGGCGATCAGGCCGGCGTAGTGGGCCATGTCGACCATGAAGTAGGCGCCGACATCTTTGGCGACCTTGGCGATGCGCTCGAAATCGATACGCAGGGCGAACGCCGACGCGCCGGCGATGATCATCTTCGGCTTGTGCTCGTGGGCTTGCTTCTCAAGGGCTTCGTAGTCGATGTCTTCTTCTGGGGTCAGGCCGTACGAAACGACGTTGAACCATTTGCCGGACATGTTCAGCGACATGCCGTGGGTCAGGTGGCCGCCTTCGGCCAGCGACATGCCCATGATGGTGTCGCCCGGCTTGAGCATGGCGAAGAACACGCCCTGGTTGGCTTGCGAACCCGAGTTCGGCTGGACGTTGGCGGCTTCAGCGCCGAACAGTTCCTTCAGGCGGTCGATCGCCAACTGCTCGGCGACGTCGACGTATTCGCAGCCGCCGTAGTAGCGCTTGCCCGGATAGCCTTCGGCATATTTATTGGTCAGCTGCGAGCCCTGCGCTTCCATCACGGCAGGCGAGGTGTAGTTCTCGGAGGCGATCAGCTCGATGTGGTCTTGCTGGCGAACGTTTTCTTTTTGAATTGCATCCCACAGTTCCGGGTCGATATTGGCGAGCGTATGATCTTTGGCAAACATGTAAAACTCCAATCGATAGTAATCCAGGCAACTGGTGGCATAGGAAGGCGGGAGCCGGGGCGGGCCGTAGGCACGGGCGCAGGCAACCGCGGTCGAACGCGTACCGGTTGATGGCTGCCCAGGCGAACGGCGTATGGCGTCTCACGTTCCCCGGTGGGTGCCCACCTTTGCCGCGCCGTGCATCCGAATGGTGCGCACACGCGGTGTTTCGCCAGTTACGTGAGACGTAAGGACTCCAAATTGTACTGAACTCCCCATCGTAGGGCAAGGAAACCGCTGTGCCGGCCGAGAATGCGCGCCCCTCAGCGGACTGATGGTCGTTTCGGCTACAATTTTACGGTTCGGCAGTGCGCCTTGCCTCTCTCGCCTGTCACCCTGTTGCCATCCAAGGACCCATCATGAACGTCTTCATCACCGGCGCATCGGCCGGCTTCGGCGCCGAAATGGCGCGCACTTTCGTCTCCCACGGCCACCGCGTCGTCCTGGCCGCGCGCCGCACCGACCGCATCGCCGAGCTGGCGCGCGAACTGGGCGAGGCCGCCCTGGCCGTGACCCTGGACGTCACCAGCCGCGCCTCGATCGAGGCCGCCATCTCTAACCTGCCGCCCGAGTGGAAACAGATCGACGTGCTGGTGAACAATGCCGGCCTGGCCCTGAACACGGCGCCGGCCTACGAAGTGCCTTTGGCCGACTGGGACACCATGATCGCCACCAACTGCCAGGGCCTGGTGACCATGACCCGCGCCGTGCTGCCGGACATGGTGGCGCGCGGCAGCGGCCTGGTGATCAATATCGGCTCGGTGGCCGGCCACTATCCTTACCCGGGCGGCAATGTGTATGGGGCCACCAAAGCCTTCGTCGAGCAGTTCACGCTGAACCTGCGCGCCGACCTGGTCGGCACCGGCGTGCGCGCCACCAATATCGCGCCGGGCCTGTGCGGCGGCACCGAATTCTCGAACGTGCGCTTCAAGGGCGACGACGCGGCCGCGTCCAAGGTCTACGAGGGCACGCAACCGCTGACCGCGAAGGACATCGCCGACACCGCCTTCTGGATCGCGACGCTGCCGCCGCACGTCAATGTCAACAGCATCGAGCTCATGCCGACCTGCCAGGGATTCTCGCCGTTCGCAGTGCGCCGGGGCTAATCGGCTTGTATCTTCCCCGATAGCTGACCATGACGACCAATCCCATACCTATTATTTGTGAGAAAGTGTTACAGTGATTGGTCTTTTAACTACGTTTCAAGTCTACTACTGCTCAAAAGCACGACACCGTGCTATCAGTACGTAAAACTTTTCCGCTTTCAACGTACGTCAGCGTACATATTAAAGTGGAAAGTCGCGTAAAATATTTCCCGTTTTCATTAATTCGGCAACAAAGAATGCCTTCAGTGTATAACTGGCAAGTCAGGGTTTATTACGAAGATACCGACGCCGGAGGCATTGTCTATCATGCCAACTACCTGAAGTTCTTCGAGCGTGGCCGTACCGAGTTCCTGCGCGCGCTCGGGATCGAACAACAAGCACTGATCGACGCCGACCATACGGCCTTCGTCGTCAGGAGCATGACCCTCGATTACCGCTGGGCCGCCCGTCTCGACGATGAACTGAGCATCCGCACCAGCGTGGCAAAAGTGGGCGGCGCTTCAATTCAGTTTCTCCAGGAAGCATGGCGCGGCGAGGTGCTGCTCAATTCGGCCAACGTGAAAATCGGCTGTGTTGACGTAAGAACCACTCGCCCCCGCTCCCTGCCCGACGACGTGGCTGCTAAAATGCGTGCCGCCTGAAAAATCATATAAGTTGAGCCATGACTGCAACCCACGACCTTTCGTTTGTCTCCCTGATCGCCAATGCCCATATCCTGGTGCAGCTGATCATGGCATTGCTGCTGTTGCTGTCGATCGTGAGCTGGACTTATATTTTCCGTAAGATCTTCGCGATCCGCGCCGCGCGCGCGCAGACCGAACAGTTCGAGCGCAGCTTCTGGGCCGGCGGCAACCTGCACACCCTGCACCAGAGCGCCAGCAGCCAGCGCGACCAGAGCGGCCCCCTGGCCCGCATCTTCGAGGCCGGCATGGGCGAATTCATCAAGGGCAAGCAGGCTTCGCGCGAAGCCCTGGACATGAACTCGGTGCTCGACGGCGCCCGCCGCGCCATGCGCGCCTCGTTCCAGCGTGAACTCGACACCCTCGATTCGCACCTGAACTTCCTGGCCTCGGTCGGTTCGGTCTCGCCGTACATCGGCCTCTTGGGCACCGTGTGGGGCATCATGAACTCGTTCCGCGGCCTGGCCAGCGTCGAGCAAGCCACCCTGGCGGTGGTCGCTCCCGGCATCGCCGAAGCGCTGATCGCGACCGCGATCGGCCTGTTCGCCGCAATCCCTGCCGTGGTCGCGTACAACCGCTTCACCCACGACATCGACCGCCTGGCGAACCGCTTCGAGAGCTTCGTCGAAGAATTCTCGAACATCCTCCAGCGCCAGTCGCGCTGATCCGCCCACGAGAACCGGGAGAGTATCGGGATGTCATTTTCCAGCAGCATGCGCGGCGGACGTCGCCGCAAGTTCAAAGCCGAGATCAACGTCGTGCCGTATATCGACGTGATGCTGGTGCTGCTCATCATTTTCATGGCGGTGCCTGCGAATGAGGCGCCGAGTGTCGTCAATCTGCCGCGCGCCGAGAAATCCGCGCTGCCGCCGGACACGTATATCCAGATTTCCATCGAGCCGGGCAACAAGCTGTCGATCGGCGTGCACGGCAAGGTCAAGGTCGCCCAGGACGAAGTGGCCGACCGCTCCGCCCTGCTGCAGCGCCTGCGCGCGCTGCACGAAGAGAATCCGGACTTTCCGGTCCTGATCGCCGGCGACCGCGACAGCAAGTACGACGACGTGATCCAGCTGATTTCGGAAGCCAAGAAGATGGGCATCAACCGGGTCGGCCTGGCCACCCAGTGACGCCGAAGATATGACCGCAAAGAAGTCAGCCAACGACGGCGCGCCCTACTACGTGCCGCCAGAACCGAAACCACTGCCATCGTTCCTGTTGGCGGTGGCGGTGCACGCGGCGCTGCTGGCCTTCCTTGCGATCGGCGTGAGCTGGCAGAAGGTCAACCCGGTATCGGTCGAGGCCGAGGTGTGGGATATGTCGGTGCAGACCGCCGCGGCGCCCGAATTGCCGCCCGAGCCGGCGCCGGAACCCGAGCCGCAGCCGGAACCCGAGCCCGCGCCGGAACCGCCGCCGCCGCCTCCTCCACCGGAGCCGGTGGTGGAGCGTCCTGCGCCGACGCCGGATCCGGAGATTGCGCTGCGCGAGGAAAAGAAGCGCAAGGAAGAAGAAGCGAAGAAGGTTGCTGCTGAAGACAAGAAGCGCAAGGAAGCCGAGGAGAAGAAGCGCGAGGAAGCCGCAGAGAAGAAACGCGAAGAAGCCGAACAGAAAAAACGCGAGGAAGCCGAGAAAAAGAAACTCGAGGAAGCCGAGCGCAAGAAGAACGAAGCCGCCGAGAAGAAGAAGGCCGACGCGGCTGCTGCCGAGAAGAAGAAAAAGGAAGCCGCTGCCGCCAAGGCCGAGGCCGCCAAGCTGGAGAAATTCCGCCAGGAAGAACTCAAGCGCATGGCCGGCGCCATGGGCAGCACCGGCACCGTCGCGAAATCGACGGGGCCACGCAGCGATGGCGGTTACATCGCCGCGATTACGGCCGCGATCAAGAGCGCGACGGCGTATCCGGGCAATACCGACGTGGGCGGCAATCCACGCGCCACCTTCCGGGTGGAGCAGTTGCCAACCGGCGAAATCATGTCGGTACGCCTCGTGAAAAGCAGCGGTGTGCCAGAATTTGACAGAGCAGTGGAAAATGGTATCAAGAAAGCATCTCCACTTCCCAAGAAGAAGGACGGGACCGTGGAGCGTACGCTTGACGTGAATTTCTCGATGAAAGATTACGATTGATTCGGTTCGAACCAGTTTTACTAGAGACACCATGAAAAAACTTCACATTTTGCTGTTCAGCGTTTCCCTTGCGATAGGGACTACAGCCAATGCGCAGATCCAGATCGAAATCGCCGGCGTTGGCAGCAACCAGATTCCGGTGGCCATCGCCGCCTTTGCCGACGAATCCGTCGCTCCTGACAAGGTCTCGGCCGTCATCCGCGCCGACCTCGAGCGCAGCGGCGTGTTCAAGGTCATCGACGCCGGCCAGGTGATCAGCGATGCCGACGTCGGCCAGGTCAACCTTGGCGCATTCAAGGCCAGTGGCGCCGACGCGCTGGTGGTCGGCAGCGTGGCGCGCCAGCCGGACGGCCGCTTCGCGATCCGCTACAAGCTGCTCGACACCGTCAAGGGCGGCGAAATCTCGCAGCTGGGCGGCGAAGTCCAGCCCCGCTACACCCGCCTGCAGG
Source organism: Massilia sp. CFBP9012 (assembly GCF_034045115.1). NCBI lineage: Bacteria > Pseudomonadati > Pseudomonadota > Betaproteobacteria > Burkholderiales > Oxalobacteraceae > Massilia > Massilia sp. CFBP9012. Next base: position 97,020 of record NZ_JAXCWM010000008.1, read on the forward strand.
CGCACCGCATCGCCGACGACATCTATGAAAAGCTGACCGGCGTGCGCGGCATCTTCTCGACCCGCATCGCGTATGTGAAGGAAGACCGCGCGGCAAGCCGCTTCGCGCTAGCCGTGGCCGACGCCGACGGCGAGAACGAGATCATCGCGACCCAGGGCAAGGAACCGATCATTTCGCCGGCCTGGTCGCCGGACGGCATGAAGGTCGCCTACGTCTCGATGGAAAACCGCAAGCCGGTGGTCTACCTGCAAGACCTGATGACCGGTCGCCGCAACGTGATCTCGAACCAGAAGGGCAATAACTCCGCGCCTTCCTGGTCGCCGGACGGCTCGACCCTGGCCGTCGCCCTGTCGCAGGACGGCAACACCGAAATCTACACCGTCAATTCGAGCGGCAGCGGCCACCGTCGCCTGACCAATAATCCGGCTATCGACACCGAGCCGCAATTCTCGGCCGACGGCCAGACCATTTACTTTACGAGCGACCGCAGCGGCGGCCCTCAGATCTACAAAATGAGCGTCTCGGGCGGCAACGCCACCCGTGTGACGTTCAACGGCAACTACAACATCAGCCCACGCGTGTCGTCCGACGGCAAGACGCTGGCCTGGATTTCGCAGCGCGGCGGCGCTTTCTCCTTATACGCGATGGACCTGGCAAGCGGCCGGGAACTTCGCCTGGCCGATGGGGCCACCGAACCGAGTTTTTCGCCTAACGGCAAGTACATCATGTATGCAACCAAGGGCGGCGGGCGCGTCTCGCTTGCAGTGGTGTCTGTGGATGGACGGGTCAAGCAACGCTTGACGACCAAAGCGGGAAACATTCGGGAGCCCAGCTGGGGTCCTTTCATGAAGTAAGAAGTAAAACCTTAACCAGAACAGGAGAAAATCCATGCGCAACTTCAAGAGTCTCGCCTTCATCGCTTCCGCTGCCGCCCTGCTGGCCGCTTGCTCGTCGCCAACCAAACTGGAAGACACCCCAGTCGTTGAAAAGTCGCCAGAGCCAGCAGCACCAGTGGCTGACGCACGTGATATCCGTCCAGTGGAAACCGGCACCGTCGACCCACTGAACGATCCAAAAGGCGTCCTGGCCAATCGTAGCGTCTACTTCGACTACGACAGCTTCGTGGTCCGTGCCGACGGCCAGCCAGTGGTGCAGAACCACTCGGGCTACCTGACCAAGAACACCTCGCGTAAAGTCCTGATCCAAGGCAACACCGACGAACGCGGCGGCACCGAGTACAACCTGGCCCTGGGCCAGAAGCGTGCTGAAGCCGTCCGCCGCTCGATGTCGTCGCTGGGCGTGTCGGAAGGCCAGATGGAAGCCGTCTCGCTGGGCGAAGAAAAGCCGAAAGCAACCGGCAGCAACGAAGAGGCCTGGGCTGAAAACCGCCGCGCTGACATCGTTTATCAGTAATCAATCCAGCTGATCGGGCCGATCAGCGTTGATTGACATGGGGCGGGACGCAGTGCAGACTGCTACCCGCCCCGTTTTATCTCAGCAACCGGTTTAGAAAGAGCAACGCTTATGATCAAACTGTCTCCGTCCCGCCTCGCCTGCCTCGTCCTGGCCCTGTGGATGCCGCTGCACGCCGTGGCCGGCCCGTTCGATGACAACGAAGCGCGCAAAGCCATCCTTGAGCTACGCACCAAGGTCGACAACATCACGCGCGACCTGACCGCGCGCATCGACGGCAAGTCGGACAAGACGGTCCAGATCGAGATGCTGAACCAGCATGAGCAGACCATGCGCGAGATCGCACGCCTGCGCGGCCAGATCGAAGTGCTGCAGAATGAATTGTCCAAGGCCCAGGAAAGCCAGAAGCAGCTGTACGCCGACCTCGACGCACGCATGAAACGGTTCGAGCCGCGCCAGGAAGTCATCGATGGCCAGACCGCCGAAGTGATGCCGACCGAGAAGACCGCCTACGAGGCCGCCACCGCCCAGTTCCAGTCGGGCGACTACAAGGGCGCCTCCGTCGCGCTGCAGGAATTCGTCAAGCAGTATCCGCAATCGGCCTACGCGTCGAATGCGCAGTACTGGCTGGGCAACACTTATTACGCACTGGGCGACTACAAGAAGGCCATCGCGGCCCAGCAGGTCGTGACCACCACCTACGCCGACAGCGCCAAGGTGCCGGACGCCATGCTGAACATCGCCAGCAGCTACGCCCTGCTGAAGGACAACAAGAACGCGAAGAAGTCGCTGCAGACGCTGGTGTCCAAGTATCCGGACTCGAGCGCGGCGCAGACGGCGCGCGATCGGTTGGCGTCGCTAAAGTGATTGTCAGGCGTTAGCATCGCCCTGATCGGGCTCGGCAATTGACAGGTTCGAGGCCGGGCTCTATAATCTCGTTTCTTCGGGTCGTTAGCTCAGTTGGTAGAGCAGCGGACTTTTAATCCGTTGGTCGCGTGTTCGAGCCACGCACGGCCTACCAAAGATTCTCAGAAACGCCAGCCTTCGGGCTGGCGTTTTTGTTTTTACCTTATTATTTCCCTTTTGATCAAGGACGATAGCGCCATGACTTACGAAGACTTCCTCGATGAAGTAACGACCCTGCTCACCGAGATCTACAACCTCGACGACGAAGCAGCGATCAAACTGGTGGTCGATGCACAGGACGCAGAGTACTTCGTCGCGCACGACGACAAGGAAGAACTCCGTACGGTCGCCCAGGCCAAGCTGGACGCCGTCGCGCTGTACGAAGCCAAGCAGAACCGCAACCAGACGCAGCGCAAGCAGCAGCAGCGCCAGGTGCAGAAAAAGAAAGCCCCCTGAGTCCGTCTTGAGCTGGAGGAGCACCCATGACGATGGACTTCGCCGAGCACATGACTGTCGATGGCCTCGTCTACTCGACCCATTCCTTTGCGGTCGAGCCGTATCGCAAAGAATGGCGCCAGTCGGTACCTTCCTTCCTGTGGAAGTTCTATCCGCGACCGGCGCCTGGCTAGCTACGCGGCTTCCGCCGCCGGATGCGCCTGTTTGCGATACAGGAACTCCAGCACCGCCTTCCGGTGCTCGGTATAGCGCAGATCCTGCGCGAGCGCGACCCGATCGCGCGGTCGTTCCAGTGACACCTCGACGATTTCGCCGATCGTCGCAGCCGGCCCATTCGTCAGCATCACGATCCGATCCGACAGCAACACCGCCTCATCCACATCGTGCGTCACCATCACCACCGTGGACTTGGTCGCCGCAACGATCTTGAGCAGCTCATCCTGCAAATGCGCCCGCGTCAACGCATCGAGCGCACCGAACGGCTCATCCATCAGCAGCACCTTCGGCTCCATCGCCAACGCCCGCGCGATGCCCACCCGCTGCTTCATGCCGCCCGATATCTCATGCGGCCGCTTCGCCTCGGCACTGGTCAGGCCCACCAGCGCCAACGCAGCCATGGTCCGCTCGCGCAGCTGAATCCGCGTCTCGGCTCCGCCAAACACCCGCTCGACCCCGAGATGGATATTCTCATAACAGGTCAGCCAGGGCAGCAGCGAGTGATTCTGGAACACCACCGCCCGCTCCGGCGACGGCCCGGCGATCTCGCGATTCGCGCACAGCAGCACGCCCGCCGTCGGTTTCAACAAGCCGGCGATCAGGTTCAGCAAGGTCGACTTGCCGCAGCCCGAGTGCCCGATCAGCGTAATGAACTCGCCCTTGCGCACCGCCAGGTCGATGCCCTGCAGCGCCTGGAACACGCCCTTCTTCGTATGAAACGCCATCTCCACGCCGGTGATGTCGATGAATTTGGTTTGAAGGTCATCCATGATCGCGCTCCTTAATCAGTTAGCCACTTGTTCGTGCGTCAGCGCCCGCGCCAGCGCCACCAGCGCCTGCTCGAGCAGCAGACCCACCACGCCAATCACGACGATGGCGATGATGATGTTCGCCACGTTCAGGTTGTTCCACTCGTCCCACACCCAGAAGCCGATGCCCACGCCGCCGGTCAGCATCTCGGCCGCCACGATCACCAGCCACGCGGTGCCGATGGCGAGGCGCACGCCGGTCAGGATGTACGGCAGCGCCGACGGCAGCAGGATCTTGGTCAGGATCTTCCACTCCGACAGGTTCAGCACGCGCGCCACGTTCATGTAATCCTGCGGCACGCGCTGCACGCCGACCGCCGTATTGATGATCATCGGCCAGATCGAGCAGATAAAGATCGACCAGATCGCCGCCGGATCGGCCGACTTGAACACCAAGAGGCCAATCGGCAGCCAGGCCAGCGGCGACACGGGTTTCAACAGGCTGATGATCGGGCCGAACATGCCGTTCACGAACTTCACCCGCCCAATGACGAAACCCAGCGGAATGCCCACCAGCGCCGCCAGCCCGAAGCCCACCGCTACCCGCTTGAGCGATGCCAGCACGTTCCAGCCGATGCCCTGGTCGTTCGGGCTGTTGTGATAGAAGGGATCGGCGAACAGCTTGAGCGCTTCCTGGAAGGTCATCAGCGGCGACGGGAAGGCCTCGTTGCGGGTGGCGATCAGCTGCCACACCAGCACGACGAATGCCAGGCCCACCAGCGGCGGCAAGACCGCCTTCACCGCCCTGGCGAACGGCTGCGCGCCGCGCACGACGGGCGCCGGCTTGCGCGCGGGAGGTGCGGCACTGGCGGCACTGGCGACTGGCGCGTCGACGGCGAGCGGCAACGTAACAACGGTCGCGCCGCCACCTGCAGGCGCATGGCGTTCGGATTTCAGGATAGCGTTCATGGCATTCCCCTATTCACACAAGATGACAGCAAATGAAAATCAGACCCTGACCTTGAACGAGGCGGCGTAGGCTTTCGGGTCCTTGCCGTCCCATACGGTGCCGTCCATCAGCTTCGAGCTGCGCATCGGGCTCGCAGGCACCGGCGCCTTGGCCACGGTCGCCGCGTCCTTGTACAGCGCAACCTGGTTGACCGCGCTGGCCACGGCCAGGTAGTCCGGATCCTGCTTGAGCAGGCCCCAGCGGCGATGCTGGGTCATGAACCACATGCCGTCCGACAGATACGGGAAGTTGACCGCGCCGTCGTTGTAGAACTTCATGTAGTTCTGGTCGTCCCAGGTCTTGCCAAGGCCGTTCTGGTAGCGGCCCATGATGCGCTGGTCGATCGCGTCCTTGCTGGTGTTGACGTACGATTTGGCGGCGATGACTTCGGCCATCTTGTTCTTGTTGGCCATCGAGGCGTCGATCCAGCGGCCGGCCTCGATGATGGCGGCCATCATGGCGCGGCAGGTGTTGGGGTGCTTCTTCGCGAACTCCAGGGTCGAGCCCAGCACCTTCTCCGGATGGTCGCGCCAGATGTCCTGGGTCGTGATGGCGGTGATGCCGATGCCGTCCATGATGGCGCGGTGGCCCCACGGTTCACCGACGCAGAAGCCGTCCATATTCCCGACCCGCATATTGGCCACCATCTGCGGCGGCGGCACCGTGATGACTTTCGCTTCCTTCATCGGGTTGATGCCGTTCGCCGCCAGCCAGTAGTACAGCCACATCGCGTGGGTGCCGGTCGGGAAGGTCTGGGCGAAGGTGAATTCGCGTTTTTCGGTGCGCATCACCTTGGCCAGCGACTGGCCATCCACGGCGCCCTTGGTCGCCAGCTGCTTCGAGAGCGTGATCGCCTGGCCGTTGTTGTTCAGGCCCATCAGCACCGCCATGTCCTTGCGCTGCCCGCCGATGCCCATCTGGACGCCATACAGCAGCCCGTACAGCACGTGGGCCGCATCCAGGTCGCCGTTGGCCAGCTTGTCGCGCACGCCGGCCCACGACGCTTCCTTGCTCAGCACGAATTTCACGCCGTGCTTCTTGTCCAAGCCCAGCACCGAGGCCATCACCACCGACGCACAATCGGTCAGTGGGATAAACCCGATCTTGATCTCGGTCTTTTCCGGCTTGTCCGAACCCGCCGCCCACACGCCGCCCGTTGCCAGCCCCATCAAGCTTCCTCCCGCTACCAGACCTGCGCCATGAATGACCTTCCTGCGCGTGACGTCGACTTCGCCGACATCCGCCGTCGCTACGCTCTTCGCTTCAAGCTTCTGATTTTTCATCGCAATCCCAATGTAGTCAGGCAAAAAAAAAGACGCGTACCCGACATGAACGCATTCATGTTCCGGTAGACGTCGTTGTCTTGGTGGGCGCTGCCTTCGTTGGCGGCGCACGCAGCGCTCCATTGCGCTGATGACGATTACGCAATCTTCATGCCAGCGAGCACGCAGAGTGGCGCGCCGTCATTTCGCACCTCCGGCGCACCGCGCGATGGCGGAAATGGCGCACTGCGATTGCGCAGCGCATCATTTTGGACGGGCTGTTGCGTCAGTGCAGAGAACCTGCAAATACGCCCTTCTGCTACCGCATACGGCATGCTAGGATGGGTTGTTGCACTGAGAAAACATCCGTTGTCTCAATCGTGCGCCCCTTGTATATACCGGGCACACATGTAAAATAAATAACGTCCGGAACGCAGCCCGACTTGCATGTCTTGCTCTCGTCCCGGATACCGATTTCGAAGCTTTTGTACTGGCATCCGCATGTCACGCATCCACCGCCCGCCTCACTCCAGCCAGCGTCACCAGACAGCGGCGGGCCGGCGCAGTTGTCAGTAAATCCGCTTCCGCCCAGCGCGCACCGCGCGCCTGACCGGCGAACCATCTTCATATTTCGCCCGGCTCACGCCGGCCATTCATTGATTTGCCTGTCTCCATTCGAGACGGCGTTGGAGTTAACCATGAACACCGAACATACCGAACGCCACCATTCTGCGATCCACGCAGCCACCGCGGTCGACCGCAGCAACCCACGCGCGCCGAGGCGCGGCATCGCCAAGGACATCGTCTCCAGCGGCCGCCGCCTGCGCACCCGCATCGGCGTCATCGCCGCCGCCTGCATCGGCCTGACCGCGCTGCTGATCAACTTCGAGTAAGCCCTGCCGTGCGCCATGCTGCGTGCGGCCCGGTTGTTGCCCAGGTTGTCGGCTCGATGCCGGCTGGGCTATACTGCCCCGCATCATCGTCGATCGGGATCGCATGCAGTTCCAGGCCACACGTCAGCACGCACCTTATTGTGCAGCGAGCGCCCCCCTGCGCCGGGTGCTGGCCTGCCTGTGCGCGCTGATCCTTGCCCTTCAACTCGTGGGCGCCTCGTTCCACGACCATGACCTGTCCGAACAGCTGTCCGACTGCGTCAGCTGCCAGATCGCTTCCCATTCCACCGCCGACCTTCCCGCGGCATCGCCACAACTGCTGGCGCTCTTCCTCATCATCGCCTTCGTCCTTGCACGCCTGCCGCGCCCCGCGCCGGTCGTCCTGCGCCGCTATCTGATTCCTTCCCGCCAGGCGCCTCCGCGCCACTGATCCGTCTTTGAATCCCTCGCGGGTCGCGTCAAACCGGCCTGCGGGCGCGCATGCGCATTCGCGAACGGCGTGCGCCCACCATTTCAGCTTCACCACAAAGGACCACGATGACCATGACTACTCCTGCCCTGGAAGCGAACGGCGTGACCGTCGCCTACCAGTCCACGCCCGTGCTCAACGAGCTGTCGCTGCGCGTCGCGCGCGGCGAAATCTATGCCCTCCTGGGCGGCAACGGCGCCGGCAAATCGACCACCATGAACACCTTCCTCGGCTTCACGGTGCCCCGCTCGGGCAGCGTGCGCGTGTGCGGCATCGACGTCGCCGCCGACCCGCTGGCGGCGCGCGGCCAATTGGCCTATGTGCCGGAGAACGTCGCCCTGTACGAGCACCTGGACGCGCGCGAGAATATCGAATACTTCCTGCGCCTGGCGGGCAGCAGCTGGACCGATGCCACCATCGACGAGGCCCTGAACGCCGTGCGCCTGGATGCCTCGGCCTGGCGGCGGCGCCTCAGCGGCTACTCGAAAGGCATGCGCCAGAAGGTCGCGATCGCGCTGGCCGTGGCGCGGCAGGTGCCGGTGCTGCTGCTGGACGAACCCACCACCGGCCTCGATCCGCAAGCCACCAGCGAATTCAACGCCCTGCTGCAAGGCCTGCGTGCACGCGGCAGTGCGATCTTCATGGTCACCCACGATCTATTGGGGGCGGCCGAGGTGGCCGACCGCATCGGCTTTCTCGAGCGCGGCCACATCAACCACGAAGTCGCGGCCAGCGGAGATGAACGCTACGACGTGCGCGACCTGTACCGGCGCTATGCGGGAACGAGCCAGGCAAAGGATGCGGCATGAGCGCCACCCTGATGCAGGCGCTGCCCGCCATCGCCCGCAGCGAGTGGCGCGCCATGCTGCGCAACCAGGTGGCGGTGGCCGCCGGCATCCTGATGCTGGCGCTGACGCTGGCCGCGATCCTGGTCAGCCATGAGCGTGTCGACGCCGTGAACGCCGAGCGCGCGCGCTTTCAAGGCACGGCCGACGAGCAGTGGAATAACCAGCCCGACCGCCACCCGCACCGCGTGGTGCACTACGGGCATTACGTGTTCCGTCCATTGAGCCCCCTCGCCTTCTTCGATTTCGGCGTCGACCCCTTCACCGGCAACACGCTATTCCTCGAAGGCCACCGCCAGAACAGCGCCAACTTCAGCGACGCCGGCCAGTCCTCGGTGCTGCTGCGCTTCGGCCAGCTCACGCCAGCCTTCGTGCTGCAGGTGCTCACGCCCTTGCTGATCGTGTTCCTGGCCTTCGGCAGCGTGGCGCGCGAGCGCGAGCGCGGCCAGTTGCGCCTGCAGATCGTGCAGGGCATCCCCGGCGCGACGCTATTGCTCGGCAAGCTGGCCGCGCATGCCGGCGTGGCGCTGCTGCTCGGCGCGCCCGCCTTTGTCGCACTGGTCGCGATCGCGCTGCTGCATGCGGCCGTGGCGCCGCAGGCGCTGACGCTGCTGCTCGGGTATGCGCTCTATCTGCTGCTGTGGGTGGTGGCGGCGGTGCTCGTTTCGAGCAGCCTGCCGCGTGCGCGCGACGCCTTGCTGGCCCTGGTGGCCGGCTGGATCGTCACCGCGATCCTGCTGCCGCGCGTGATGCCCGACTTTGCCGCCGACGACATCGGCCGGCCGAGCCGGATCGAAACCGAGGTCGCGATCCACGAGCGCCTGGCGGCGATCGGCGACAGCCACAATCCCGACGATCCCTACTTCAATGCCTTCCGCGCGCGCACGCTGGAGAAATACGGCGTGCAGCGGGTCGAAGACCTGCCGGTGAACTATGGCGGCCTGTTGATGGCCGAAGGCGAACGCATGACGAGCGAACTGTTCGACGAGTTCATGCGCGCCGACTTCGCGCGCCAGCGCCAGGAGAATGCGATCGTGCACTCGGCCAGCCTGTTCAGCCCCGTGATCGCGCTGCGCCGCATGTCGACCGCGCTGGCCGGCACCAACCTCGACAGCCACGCGCGCTTCCTGATGGAGGGAGAAAAATACCGCTACGCCTTCGTCCAGTCGCTCAACGGCCTGCACGCCAACGTCGTGTCGCCGCAAGGCGCCGGCGACGAACGCATCGACAAGCATCACTGGAACGACACGCCGCGCTTCGGCTACCCGCCCGCACCCTTTGCCGAGGTGGCCGCGCGCCACGCCTGGCCCGCCTTCGCGGTGCTGGGCGGCTGGCTGCTGGCCCTGTTCGGCGCCGCTTACCCGATCGCGAAACGCCTCGAAAGGAAGGCCAAATGAACACGCTGAAATTCGAACTGCGCCAGGTCGCGCATTCCAGGCTGGCCGTCGGCGCCGTCGTGCTGCTGGCGCTCTTGTGCGCGCTGTCGGTCTGGACCGGACTGCAGGCCGTGAGCCAGCAGCGCGCGGCGCTCGAGCGCATCGCCGCCAGCCACGCGCAGGACTTCGCCGCCGTCGCCGCCAAGCAGCTCAAGGGCGGCGCGGCCGAAGCCGGCTCGGTCGGCTACTATCTGCCGCACCTGACGGTGAACCCGCCATCGCCGCTGGCCTTCGCGGCGATCGGCCAGCGCGACCTGCAGCCGCAGGCATTGCGCGTGCGCCTGCTCGGCCTGCACTCGCAGCTGTACGAGTCCGAAGCCATCAACCCCGAGCTGGCCATGCCGGGCCGCTTCGACTTCGCCTTCGTGCTGGTATTCCTGGCGCCGCTGTTCGTCATCGCGCTGATGCACGACCTGGTCTCGAGCGAGCGCGAGGCCGGCCGCCTGCGGCTGCTGGCGTCGCTCCCTGCCACCGCCGCCAACACCTGGCGCCGCCGGGTCGGCTTGCGCTATGGCCTGGTGTGGCTGGCCACCCTGCTGCCGCTGGCATGTGGCGCGCTGGCGGCCGGCGCCGGGTTGGCGGGCTTCGCGGCGATCGCACTGGTGGCCACGCTCTATCTCGCCTTCTGGTTCGGTCTCGCCAGCTGGGTCGCCGCACGCGCCCGCACCTCGAGCAGCGCCGCCGCGATCCTGCTGGCCTGCCTGGTCGGCCTGACGATGATCCTGCCGACCCTGGCCGATGCCGCGATCGCGCGCCTGTCGCCGGTCTCCAAAGGCGTCGAGCTGGCGCTGGCGCAGCGCCAGGCCGTGCACTCGGGCTGGGACATCCCGAAGCCCGAAACCTTCGCGAAGTTCTTCGTCAGCCATCCCGAATGGAAGGATACGCCGCCGGTCGAGGGGCGCTTTCACTGGAAATGGTATTACGCGATGCACCAGGCGGGCGACGACGCGGTGGCCGCCGACGTCGCGCAATACCGCGCCAGCCTGCAGGCGCGCGAGGACTGGACGGCGCGCGTCGGCCTCGTGCTGGCGTCGGTGAATGTGCAGGTGCTGCTGCATCGCCTGGCCGATACCGACCTGTTGGGGCAGCTGGCGTACCAGGACCGCATCGCGGCCTATCACACGCAGCTGCGAAGGTTCTTCTATCCGTATCTGTTCGAAGAGCGGGCGATGACGCAGGACGATCTGGCGAACCTGCCGCGGTATGAGCATGTGGCGATGCCTGGCGGCCTGCCGGTGGGCCAGTTGCTGGCGCTGGGGGTGCTGGCGTTCGCATTGCTCGCGATCGGGCTACGCAAGCTGCGCGCCCCACGCTAACGCCATTTTTTTCGTTACCCCCAAAACGTCGTCCCCGCGCAGGCGGGGACCCAAGTTAATACGCGCAGCCACTTCAATTTACATAAGTGGTCTACCGAGAAACTTGGGTCCCCGCCTGCGCGCACTGATGTCCGGAATAATTTCGGGCGCTTGAATAAGCCCGCTTCATAGGAAAAACCACGTCGTTCCCGCGGAGGCGGGAACCCAAGTGTGCCCG
>NZ_JAXCWM010000008.1:108216-371317 GCF_034045115.1 Massilia sp. CFBP9012
ACATTCTGTGATTTCACTTGGATCCCCGCCTTCGCGGGGATGACGATGCATACTTTGCGTATAAATATTCCGGACACCAGTGCGCCTGCGCGGGGACGACGTGGCATGGCTAACTAAATGTTGGAGGCCGTGAGCTCGCCAACCTCCTTACTGCATCAGAACTCTTCCCAACCGTCGCCGACATCCGCGGTTTCGGCCTTCTTCGGCTTCGCAGCGGCAGCCGGCGCGACTTCCGCCTTCGGCTTGGTCGACGCTGCGGCCTTGGCCGGCTTCGCTGCCGCCTTCACCGTCGCCTTCGCCACCACCGCCGGCAAGGTCGTGGTCACGCGCGGCGCCGGGGCCATGGCGGCACTGGCGCGGCTGGTGCCCGCCTGATTCAACTTGAACGCGCCCACGGTATGCGCCAGCGCGGTCGCTTCTTCCTGCAGCGAGGCCGCTGCGGCCGATGCTTCTTCCACCAGCGCCGCGTTCTGCGTGGTCACCTGGTCCATCTGGGCCACGGCGCCGTTGATCTGTTCGATGCCGGCGGTCTGTTCCTGGCTGGCGGCGGTGATCTCGGACATGATGTCGGTCACGCGGTTCACGCTCTGCACGATTTCCTGCATCGTGGCGCCGGCGCGTTCGACCAGCTCGGAGCCGTGGTGCACCTTGTCGACCGAGTCGTCGATCAAGAGCTTGATTTCCTTGGCCGCTGCCGCAGAACGTTGCGCCAGGCTGCGCACTTCGCCCGCCACGACCGCGAAGCCGCGGCCCTGCTCGCCGGCGCGCGCCGCTTCGACCGCCGCGTTCAGCGCCAGGATATTGGTCTGGAAGGCGATGCCGTCGATGACGGCGATGATGTCCACGATGCGGGTCGACGAGGCATTGATCGCCCCCATCGTCTGCACCACCTGCTCGACCACCGCGCCGCCCTTGCCCGCCACTTCCGAGGCCGAGGTGGCCAGGGCGTTGGCCTGGCGTGCGTTGTCCGCGTTCTGCTTGACGGTCGAGGTCAGTTCTTCCATCGACGAGGCGGTTTCTTCCAGCGAACCGGCCTGCTGCTCGGTGCGCGAGGACAGGTCCAGGTTGCCGGCCGCGATCTGGCTCGAGGCGGTGGCGATGTTGTCGGTGCCGGTGCGGACCTGGCTCACGATCTTCACCAGCGAATCGTTCATCTCTTTCAGCGCCTTGAGCAGGCGGCCGGTCTCGTCGTTCGAGGTCACTTCGATGGTCTGGGTCAGGTCGCCCTTGGCCACGGCGCCGGCGATCGCGACCGCCTGCTCCAGCGGACGCACGATGGCGCGCACCAGCACCCAGCCGACGAAGGCGGCCATGATCAGGCCGAACACCAGGCCGGCCAGGCAGACCGCGCGCACGATCTCGAAGGTCGATTGCGAAGCCTGGTATTCCTTCAGCGCGGCGTCCTGCTGTTCCTTGATCAGCTTGGCGCCCAGGCCGTTCAGCGGCAGGTACAGGCGGGTCATCGGACCGTTCAGCAGCGCGATCGCCCCGATATTGTCGTTGGCGCGGATCGCCGCTGCCGCCGGCAGCAGGCCCTGCTCCAGGAATGCCTTGCGCGCCGTGGTGAATTGCTCGATCAGGGCGCGCTCGGCGTCGTTGTTGACCATCTTCGTGTACTCGCCCCACAGCTTGTTGACCGTGGCGATGTTGGCGTCGATCGAGGTCAGGGCCGCATTGCGCTGGCCGGGATCCTCGACGTTGACGGCCTTGGCGATGGCCAGCTGGTTGGCGGTGATCAGCTGGGTGACCTGCCCCACCTGGTTCAGGCCCACCAGGCGGTGGTCGTACATCTGCTTGAGTTCGGTGTTCGCGATGCCGAGGTTATAGATGCCGATAACCGCACCGGCAATCAGCTCGACTGCCAGGAAGGCGATGACGAAGATGAGGCGCGACTTGATACTGAGATGTTTGAACATGATTCGCTGGCCTTAAGCCCATGGATAAAAAATGTGGTATCCATTGGATTATAGAAACATTGTTCCCTTTATGGGAAGCATTGAGTATTTCCTTGCGTTATGACTCGTCTTCCGTCGCAGTGCAGCAACAGATGCAGCATGACATCATAATCCTCCGTCAATATGCGCTGACCGCATAAGCAAATGTGACATTAACACTACGGCAAGGCAACTTTGCCGATAGAATGGCGCGATTCCCTGCTTCAACCCAAGTGTCATGACCTTTCCCGTCCTCCTGAACCTGGCCCTCGCCCTGGCCATCTGCGCACTCCTGTATGGCATGCAGGCCCGTCATGCATCGTTCACCAAGCGCGTGTTCGCCGGCCTCGGCCTGGGCGTCGTGCTCGGCGCCGGGCTGCAGGCCGTGTATGGCGCGGGAGCGAGCGAAATCGTGGCGACCAATGCCTGGCTGGATGTGATCGGCAGCGGCTACGTCAAGTTGTTGCAGATGATCGTCATCCCCCTGATCATGGTCTCTATCGTGCAGGCCATCCTCAAATTGCGCGACGCCGCGTCGCTCGGCAAGATCAGCACCCTCACCATCGGCATCCTGCTCGTCACGACCGTGGTCGCGGCCATCATCGGCATCGCGATGGCCAAGCTGTTCGGCCTGTCGGCCGTGGGCCTGACCGCGTCGAGCGCCGAAGTCGCGCGCGGCGAATACCTGCAGGGCAACCTGGCCACGGCGCAGCAGCTGTCGCTGCCGTCGCTGCTGCTGTCCTTCATCCCGGCCAATCCCTTCCTCGACATGACGGGCGCGCGCAAGACCTCGACCATCGCGGTGGTGGTGTTCGCGGTCTTCATCGGCATTTCCGCGGTCGGTATCGCCGGCAAGAAGCCGGAAGTGTTCCAGTCCTTCAGCGGCTTCGTGCACGTGGCCCACGTGATCGTGATGCGGATGGTCACCCTGGTGCTGCGCCTGACGCCGTTCGGCGTGTTCGCGCTGATGGCCAAGATGGTGGCCGGTTCCAGCCTGCAGGACATCCTGGGACTGCTCAATTTCGTGGTCGCCTCGTATGCGGCACTGGCGCTGATGTTCTGCGTGCACCTGGCGATGGTGGCCGGCGTCGGGCTCAACCCGCTGCGCTACGTGAAGAAAATCTTCCCGGTGTTGGTGTTCGCCTTCACCTCGCGCACCAGCGCCGGCTCGATCCCGATGAGCGTGGCGACCCAGACCGCGCGCCTGGGCACGCCGGAAGGCACGGCCAACTTCGCCGCCTCGTTCGGCGCCACCATCGGGCAAAACGGCTGCGCCGGCATCTATCCGGCGATGCTGGCGGTGATGATCGCGCCGACGGTCGGCATCGATCCGTTCACGGCCGCTTTTCTCTTGCCGCTGCTGGCGATCGTCGCCTTCGGCTCGATCGGCGTGGCCGGCGTGGGCGGCGGCGCCACCTTCGCGGCCCTGATCGTGCTGTCGGCGATGGACTTGCCGGTGGCGCTGGCGGGCCTGCTGATCTCGGTCGAACCGCTGATCGACATGGGCCGCACGGCGCTCAACGTCAGCGGCTCGATCGCGGCCGGCAGCGTCACCAGCCGGGTGCTGGGCCAGACCGATATGCGGGTGTTCCAGGACGACGCCGACGTCAACCTCGACGGCGAAGAACAGGCCGTGTAAACACCAGTAAACATCCCCGCGGGTGGCAGCAATCGTGCGCTGACGCCTTGCCGAATCCGTCATGATGACGCCATGTCAACTTTTCGGCGGACGGCGATGGAACAGAAGTGGCCACAAGAAATATGGCTGGTCAGGCACGGACAAAGCGCGGGCAATGTCGCGCGTGACCTGGCAGAAGCCGCCGCCGGGCACCGCATCGACATCGCCGATCGCGACGTCGACGTGCCGCTGTCCGAGCTGGGCGAGCGCCAGTCCGAAGCCCTCGGCGCCTGGTTCGCCGCCCTGCCGCCGCACCAGCGTCCCAACGTGGTGCTGCATTCGCCCTACGTCCGCGCGGCCGAGACCGCCAACATCCTGATGCAGCGCCTGGAGCGCGACGAGCTGCTCTGCGTGCTGGCCGACGAGCGCCTGCGCGAGAAAGAATTTGGCGTGCTCGACCGTCTCACCACGCACGGCATCGCCCACCATTTCCCCGACCTGTATGAGCAACGCCAGCACGTGGGCAAGTTTTATTTTCGCCCGCCCGGCGGCGAAAGCTGGTGCGACGTCATCCTGCGCCTGCGCAGCGTGATGGATACCCTCGAGCGCGACTTTTGCGGCGAGCGCGTGCTGATCGTCGCGCACCAGGTCACCGTCAATTGCTTCCGCTACCTGTTCGAGCATCTCGACGAGGCGAAGATCCTGGAATTCGACCGCGCCGGCGACGTGCCGAACTGCTCGGTCACCTCCTACGAATTCGACCCCAACCACGGCAAGCGCGGCGACCTGGCCCTGCGCCTGGTGAACTTCGTGGCGCCGCTGGAAGCCACCGGCACCCCGGTCACCGTCGCCAAGGACTTGCCGACCTCACCCAAGGCTTGATGCCCCACCATGGATTCCAGCAATCACACCGTGCGCGACGTCGACGCCGCCTGCCTGGCGGCATGGCCGCTGCCGCAACCCCAGGCCGAGGGTGACAAGGAGTTGCGCGGCCACGTGCTGGTGCTGGGCGGCTCGCGCGAAATGCCGGGCGCCATCATTTTGGCGGCCACCGCGGCCCTGCGCGCCGGCGCCGGCAAGCTGACCATCGCCACCGGGGCCAGCGTGGCCCAGCTGGTGGCGCTGGCGATGCCCGAGGCGCGCGTGATCGGCCTGACTGAAAACGACACCGACGGTTTCCACCTCGACGCGCTGGATAGCCTGGATCCGCTGGCCGACAAGGTCGACGCGGTGCTGATCGGCCCCGGCATGCGCGACGCCCCCTGCACCGCGCGCCTGGTCCACGCGCTGCTGCCGCGCCTGGACGCATCGGGCGTCGGCCTGGTGCTCGATGCCTGCGCCATGGACGTCATGCTGCACATGCCGCACGGCTGGCCCGAGGGCAAGTCGATGCGCTTCGAGCGGCCCGTGATCATGACCCCGCACTGCGGCGAAATGGCGCACCTGACCGGCCTCGAGAAAGAATGCATCGTCGGCCAGCCCGACGCTCCGGCGCTGCAGGCGGCGCGCGACTGGAATGCGGTGATCGCGCTAAAGGGCGCGCGCACGGTGATCGCAACGCCGGACGGCACGCTATGGCAACACGAAGGCGCGGGCAATATTGGCCTGGCCATTTCCGGCTCGGGCGACGTCCTGGCCGGCATCATCGCCGGCCTGCTGGCGCGCGGCGCCGCCCCGGAACAGGCGGCCTGCTGGGGCGTGGCCTTGCATGCGCGCGCCGGCGACCGCCTGGCAGAGCGCCTGGGCACCTTGGGATATTTGGCGCGAGAAATTTCTATGGAAGTACCCGCGCTGCTGGAACAGATCTGCCACGCCGACCACATCAAGCCCAGTGCCGATCACAGGAACATCCGGCCGGTGCCGGGGGACGAACAGCTGGGAGCTTAATTCTCGGCGAAAGAAAACTCTGTAAAAAATGTTACGGAGTTTCGCAAGAGTGCGGTATCTAACGAACCGGCAGCCGCGCTTCCGGTCTAATGGGCACAGTTGGATTGAAGTACGCACCGGGGCCGCGTATTGCGTCGGTTCCCTGAGTGTTCCGCCCTTGAATTGCAAAGGGGTGGAACTAACTGGCGCCGCAGACCTTCCAGCGCCTCACCACAATGAGCTGGAAACTGCGGCACAAAGATAGACGTAAACGAGGAGTTAACAATGAATGCAATGACCAAAGCACCAAAAATCCTGCTGACCGCCGCCGTCCTGGCCACCCTGCTGGGCGCGTGCAAGAAGGACGACGCAGCGACCACCACCACCCCGGCCGACACCTCGGCGACCATGCCAAGCAGCACCTCGGGCGCCACCGGCACCACGGGTGACGTGGGCACCGGCGCTACCGGCACCGGCACCACCGGCACCGGCACCACCGACATGGGCACCAGCGGCACCACCGGCGCAACCGGCACCGCAGGCGACACCAGCGGCGCAACGGGCACCACCGGCACCACCGGCACCGGCACCGCGGAAGGCGCCACCGGCACCACCACCACCGATCCGGCGACCACCACCACGCCGCCGACCGGCACCACCGGCCAGTAATCGACTGGGCCAGCCACCGAACGGCGCCCTGCTCGCGGGGCGCGCTCGGGGCAGCATTCGGGGTAGAGCCCAACTCAATATAAGCACCCGGCCCCTCACGGCCGGGTTGTTTTTTTTAGGCCCGCACCTGCCGCAGTCGGCTAGTCCGTCGTGCGCTTTTTCGTTGCAACGTCGCGGATCAGATTCTCCACCATCGTGAAATCGGCCGGCTTGGTCAGGTGATGATCGAACCCCGCTTCGCTCGAACGTCGCCGGTCCTGTTCCGCCCCCCATCCCGTCAGCGCCACCAGCGTGGCGTCTTCCATGCCCGGGATACGGCGCATCGCCTCGGCCGCCTCATGGCCGCTCATGTCGGGCAGGCCGATATCCAGGAACACCACCTGCGGCAGGACTTCTCCCGCGAGGCGCAACGCCGCGGCGCCGTCGTTGGCGACGCTGACGGTGTGGTCGTTCATTTCGAGCAGGGCTTGCAAGGTCTCGGCCGCGTCGACATTGTCGTCCACCACGAGGATGCGCAGCACGTCGTCCGGCGTGGCGGGGACCGGCGCGGTCGCCGGTTCAGGCGTGGCGGCGACGGGCAGCCCAGCCAGCGCATCCTGCGGCAACGGTAGCCACACCGTGAACTGGCTGCCCATGCCGGCGCCGCCGCTGCTGGCGGCCACCCGGCCGCCGTGCAGCTTGACCAGGCGCTGGACCAGGTTCAGGCCGACGCCCAGCCCGCCCTGCGCCATCTCGGTGCCGAGATGGGCCTGGGCATACATGTCGAACACCGTCTCGAGCGCCGGCGCGGCGATGCCGATGCCGTTGTCAGATACCGTGATCGCCACTTCCTGCGCCGCGATCCGGGCGACGATCTCGATCGCGCCGCCTTGCGGCGTGTATTTGGCGGCATTGTTGAGCAGGTTGCTCAGCACCTGCGCCACGCGGTGACGGTCGGCATGCAGCGCCAGCGACGCGTCGGGTGGACGGACGGTCAGCGCATGCTTGCGGGCCTCCATCAGCGGCATGCTCATGTCGACAGCCTCACGCACGACGTCGGCCAGCAGCACCCGCTCGAGCTTCAGTGTGACCTTGCCCTCGGCCAGGCGCGCCATGTCGAGCAGGTCGTCGACCAGGTGCACCATGTGGTCGACCTGGCGCCGCATGATGGCCTGCACGTCGCCGCTGGCGGCGCCGATGCGCATCAGCTCCAGCCCCGAACGGATCGGGGCCAGCGGGTTGCGCAGCTCGTGCGCCAGGGTGAACAGGAAGTCGCTCTGCGCGCGGTTCTTCCGTCCCAGCTCGCTGGCCAGGCGCTGCAGCTCCTGTTCGGCGTGCTTCTGGCTGTCGATGTCGAGGGTCACGCCGTCGAAACGCTCCGGCTGGCCATGCTTGTCCAGCCCACACCAGCCGATCGCCCGCAGCCAGCGCGGCGCGCCGCCCGCCATGGTACGAAACTCCAGGTCGAGCGGCGCGCCGGCGCGCACCGCGTGTTCGACGCTGGCGGCCAGCCGTTCCCGGTCTTCCGGTTCGACCGCATCCAGCAGCGCGTCCACCGACGCCAGGCGCGCGCCTTCCAGACCGAAGTGCACGGCCATCTCGGCGTTGATCTGCAACTGGGTGAATGGCGCATCGGCATACCAGACGCCGATGTCGCCGGCCTCGGACACCCGTTCGAAACGCTCCTGCAGCAGCTTGCGGGCGTGGACATCGATCACGGTGCCGACATAGCCGTCCGGGTCCCCTTGCGCATTGGTGCGCGGGAGCCCGGCGTCGATGAACCAGCGGTAGCTGCCGTCGCGGCAGCGCAAGCGGTAGTCGATCGAGAACGGCTGGCGCGCCGCATTGGCGGCCAGGAAGATATCGCCTGAACGCTGACGGTCGTCGGGATGGGTGTTTTCCAACCAGCCCAGGCCCAGGTCCTGCTCCGGCGTGCGGCCGGTGTAGTCGTACCAGCGCTGGCTCAGATAGGTGCACTGGCCCTCGTTATCGGTGGTCCACAGCATCGCCGGCGAGGCGTCGATCAGGGCCCGTACGTGGGCTTCGCGGGCCCGCGCATCGCGCTCCATCTGGCGCCGCTCGCGCCCCATCGCCACCTGGGTATGCACCCGCGCCAGCAGTTCGTTGGCCGAGAACGGCTTGACGAGGTAATCGTCGGCGCCGGCCTGCAGGCCTTCGACCTTGGCTTCCTCGCCGGCGCGCGCCGACAGCAGCATCACCGGCAGCAGGCGCAGCGCCTCGCTGGCGCGGATCTGCGCGATCAGGCCGAAGCCATCGAGCTTCGGCATCATTACGTCGCTCAGCAGCAGGTCGGGCGGGTCGGCCAGCGCGAGTTCGAAGGCGGCCTGGCCGTCGGCGCAGGCCCGCACGTCGGCGTGCGGCTCGAGCAGCGCCTTGAGGTAGGCCCGCATATCGTTGTTATCGTCCGCGATGAGAATGCGCGGACGCGCCTGGCCGGCCATGTCGACCAGCGCCGCCGGCCCTTCCTCGTGCGGTGCGGCTTCGGCATCCGGCAGCCAGCGCAGCGCTTCTTCCACGAAGGCGGCGCCCATGCGCTGGCGGTCTTCCATGCCATCAGCGGCACGCAGGATGCGGTCCTGCGGCAGGTGAGCATCGCCGAACGGCAGGTCGACGTCGAAGCGCGTGCCTTCGCCGAACGTGCTGGACACGGCGATGGTTCCGCCGTGCAGGCGCACCAGTTCCTGGATCAGGGCCAGGCCGATGCCGGTGCCTTCGTAGGTGCGCCCGGGCGCGCCCTCGATCCGGTGGAAGCGCTCGAACATGCGCGGCAGTTCGTGCTCGGGAATGCCGGTGCCGGTGTCCTGCACCGACAGCCGCGCCATGCCCTCGTGTTCGCGCAGGCTGATCGTGACACCCCCGTGCAGGGTGAACTTGAAGGCGTTCGACAGCAGGTTGAAGACGATTTTTTCCCACATATCGCGGTCGATATACACCGGCTGCCCCAGGTCCTGCAGCGCGATCCGGTATTCCAGGCCGCCCTTGGCCATGGCCGACTCGAACACCCCGGCCAGGTCGAGCGTCAGCTGCGTCAGGTCCACTGGCACGTAGCTGGCCTGCACCCGGCCGGCCTCGATGCGCGAGAAGTCGAGCAGCGAATTGACCAGCTTGAGCAGGCGCAGCGCGTTGCGGTGGGTGACCTCGATGCGCTTTCTCTGGGCCGCGCTCATGCTGTCCGCGTCGTCGGCCAGGGCATCTTCGAGCGGCCCCAGGATCAGGGTCAGCGGGGTACGGAATTCATGGGACACGTTCGAGAAGAAGGCGGTCTTGGCGCGGTCGATCTTGGCCAGTTCTTCGGCGCGGCGCTGTTCCTGCTCGTAGGCGAGCACGTTGCCGACCGCCGTGTTCACTGCCGCGCCCAGCAATTCGTAGAAGTTGCGGTAGTCGGCGTCGAGCGCGCGGCGCACGCTCACGCCGGCGACCACGAAGCCGAACAACTCCTGCTGGCCCGGCAGCGACAGCGGCAGCACCAGGGCCGAGCGCGGCGGATCCTCGTAAGGTCCGCAAGTGAGCCCGGCCAGGCGCGCTGCGACGTCGTCCACCTGTGCGGCCGCATGCGTGGCGGCGCAGCGCGCGAACGGCCAGCAGGCGTTGTCCAGTGGCGCCAAATCCGGCGCCAGCGCGCCATGCGGCGGCAAGCCACCGCCGCCGCGCAGTTCCAGCATTCCGCTGTCCTGGTCGATCTGGTAGAACAGCAGGAACGGCACGTCGGCCTTCATGCGCTGGACGTGGATCGTCAACTGCTGGCCGATCTCGGCCATCGAACGGGTCGCGGCCAGGCTGGCCGTCAGGTCGCGCAGACCCTGGGCACGGCGCGTGCCCAGCACCTGGGCCGTGGTCTCGGTGATCGGGTGGAACACCCCGCCCACCGTCCCCGACTCGTCGCGGATCGGCGAGAACGAGAAGGTCATATTCGCCTCCTCGAGGTAGCCGCTGCGATCGAGGAACATCTGCTGGTCCTTGATGTAGGCGCCCTCCCCCTGGTGCGCGCGCTCGAAGGCCGCGCCCACCACCGGCAAAGCCGATGCCCACACCACCTTGAACGGCGCCCCCATCGACCCCGGATGCAGGTCGCCGCAGATCGGGCGGTAGGCGTCGTTATAGATCTGGATGTCGTCCGGTCCCCAGCACACCAGGATCGGGAAGGTCGAGGACAGGCACAGGCTGACCGAGGTGCGCAGGCTTTGCGGCCAGTCGGACAAGGGGCCAAGCGGCGTCTGCGACCAGTCCATGCTGCGGATCAGCTCACCCATTTCTCCACCGCCGGCAAGCCAGTTCAGGTCGGAATCGCCCAGGACGGGGGAAGATGGGAGTGCGGACATGGGGAGACCTAAGGGCGGAAGATAGAAAACGGGATTCTTGAGAAACTGTGTACTGCAAGGCAAGTAGTTCAGCATCGAATTACCGACGAGCCGCCCGCCATTAGAACATAACAACAGGAAACACTAGCGCGACACCTCGGATCCGGTGGCGAGCGCACCGAACCCGTTGCCAAAAAGACACGGCCAGCGCATGGCTGGCCGTGTCGGGTGCAGCAGGCGGCCGGCGCCGCCCTCAGGGACAGGATCAGGCCGGCACGGCCTTGCCGCGGCCGGTCACGAAGCGGCCGATGCGCACGATCACGCGATAGACCAAGCGCACCAGGGTCAGGGTCAGGATCGCTTCGACAAAGGTCATCAGGAAGGCCGGGAGCGTGTTCCAGCGCTCGGCGCGGCGGCCATACTTGGCCACCATGCGGTCGTGGGCGATCTCGATGCTGTCGTAGAAGGTCGGCACCACCAGCAGGGTCAGCACGGTCGAGGTGATCGTGCCGCCGATGATGGCGATCGCCAGCGGCTGGTAGAACTCGCCCGAGTCGCCCAGGGCCAGCGCCACCGGCAGCATGCCGGCGATCAGGGCGAAGGTCGTCATCAGGATCGGACGCAGGCGTTTGCGGCCGGCCGCCATCAGGGCTTCTTCGCGGTCCACGCCTTCGCGTTCCAGGGCGCGGGCCGCGTCGAGCAGCAGGATCGCATTCTTGGCCACCAGCCCCATGAGCATCAGGATGCCGATCATGCTCATCAGATTGAGCGTGTTGCCGGTCACGATCAGCGCCAGCACCACGCCGATCAGCGACAGAGGCAGCGACAGCATCACGCCGATCGGTGCGGTGAACGAACCGAACTGCATCACCAGGATCAGGTACATCAGGGCGATGCCCGAGAACAGCGCGATGAGCATCTGGTTGAACAGTTCGGCCTGGTCTTCGCCGGAGCCGCCCAGCGCCAGCCCGTAGCCCGGCGGGAAGTCGAAGGTGCGCGCCAGTTTCATGGCGTCGGCCGTGACTTCGCCGGGCGAACGGCCCTGTGCATTGGCCGAGACCGTGATCATGCGCTCGCCGTTCTTGTGGCGGATCGCCGACGGGCCCTTGCCCATGGTGATGGTGGCGATCTGCTCGAGCGGCACCATCAAGCCGGTGCCGGTGACCGAAATCGGCAGGCGCTCGATGCTTTCGGTATTGACACGGTCGTCCGGATGCAGGCGCACGGCCACGTCGCGGGTCTCGCTGGTCGGATCGACCCAGTCGCCCACCTCGATACCGGCGAAGGCCACGCGCAGCGACTGGGCGGCGTCGTTGACCGAGATGCCCATGGCATTGGCCAGGCCGCGGTCGAGCACGATCTGCAGCTCGTTCTTCGGATCCTGCTCGGACAGGGCGACGTCGACCGCGCCCGGCACTTCGCGCAGCTTCTCCATATAGGCGGTGGTCAGCTCCATGAGCTTGCGCGAATCCGGGCCGGTGAATTCGACCTGCACCGGCTTGCCGTTGCCGTTCAGGTCATCGATGACCGTGTATTCGGCGCCCACCAGGCGGCTGACCTTGGCACGCAATTCCACCGCGATCTCGCTGGCGCTGCGTTTGCGCTCGCCGCGCTTGCCGATGTCGACATAGATCGACCCGCCGGACAGCTTGACGTTGCTGTTGGTATCCTTGGTTTCCGGCAGCGTGCGCGCCAGTTCGGCGGCCGCTTCCAGCTTGCGGCGCGAATACTCGATCGACGACGACGCCGGCGTACGCACCTCGATCTGCAGGTTGCCCGAATCCTGCTTGGGCAGGAAGCTCGAGCCGCCAAAGAAGTGGTGCAGGACCATCGCGCCGACCAGGCTCGCCACCGCCAGCACGGCCATCGAACGACGGTGGTGCAGCGCCCAGGCGATCACGTTGCCGTAGCGGTCGGCCTGGTGATCGAACCAGGCATTGAACTTGTCGAGCATACCGCCGATGCCCTTCTTGGGCGCGCTGTGGTGGCCCGGAGGATCGCCCCAGTAGGCCGACATCATCGGATCGAGCGTGAACGAAATGAACAGCGACACGATCACCGAGCACGTCACGGTCAGGGCGAACGGCCGGAACCACTCGCCGGACACGCCCGGCATGAAGGCCACCGGTACGAACACGGCCATGATCGAGAACGTGGTGGCAGCCACCGCCAGGCCGATTTCGGCGGTGCCCTCGAGTGCGGCGGTGCGGCGGTCGGAACCCATTTCCATATGGCGCACGATGTTTTCGCGCACCACGATCGCATCGTCGATCAGCACGCCGATCGCCAGCGACAGCCCCAGCAAGGTCATGAAGTTGAGCGTGAAGCCGCACAACCACACGGCGATGAAGGCGGCCAGCACCGAGGTTGGCAGCGCCAGCGCCGTGATCAGCGTCGAGCGCCAGGAATTAAGAAAGGCATACACCACGAACACGGTGAGGATGGCGCCGAGCACCAGCGCTTCGATCACGTTGTTCAGGCTCGACTGGGCGTCCTTGCCGCCGTCGCGCACCACTTCGAGCTTGGTGCCTTGCGGCAGCCGCGCATTCTCGCGCTCCACCACTTCGCGCACCTTCTTGGCCAGCGAAACGGTCGAGGCGTCACGCGAACGCGAAATCTGCAGGCCGACGTTCGGCTTGCCGCTGCGCATCGACAGCGTATTGATGTCGGCAAAACCGTCCTGGATCTCGGCCACCTGGTTCAGGCGCACGATCTGTTCGCCATTGCGCTTGACGACAATCTGCGAGAAATCTTCCGGACGCTCGATGCGGCCGATCAGGCGGATGCCTTTCTCGTCGAGTTCGCTGCGCAGCTTGCCCACCGGGGCATTGGTGTTGCCGGTGCGCAGGGCGTTGGTGACATCTGACGCCGAGACGTTAAATTCGCGCAGTTTCTCCGAGCGGAGCAGCACCGACAGCTCGCGCCGCAGCGCGCCATTGACGTTGACGGTCGAGACGCCGTCGATGGCGCGGAACTCGTCGGCCAGCACGTCTTCGGCATAGCGCGAGATTTCGGCGTGGCTCTGGCTGCTGGAGGACAGCGCCAGCGACATCACCGGCTGGGCCGAGGGATCGACCCGGCGCAGCACCGGTTCGCGCATCTCGATCGGCAGCTTGTAGCGCACCGCGGCGATCGCATTGCGGACATCGTCGGACGCCTCGATCAGGTTGCGGTCGAAGTCGAATTCCATCCAGATCGAGGCGCCGCCTTCGTAGGATTCGGAATTGACGTCGTTGACGCCCTGGATCGCGAGCATCTGCTTCTCGAGGCGGTTGACGATCTCGCGCTCGGCGGTCTCGGGCGACGCGCCCGGATAGGGAATCTGGACCACGATGATCGGGATCTCGACATCGGGCTCTTGGTTGACCTTCAACTTGGACAAGGCCAGAAGGCCGATCGCCATCATCGCGACGATGATGACGACCGTCGGGATCGGATTCTTGACACTGAAATTAGACAGGAACATCGTTGTTTTCCTTATTCTTTTCCTGCGTTACTTGCCTTGGGCCGGGGCGCTGGCGCTGGCCACGCGCGCGGCCGGCATGTCGACCTTCTGGCCGTCCTTCAGGTTCGACGTCGGCGAACGCAGCACGATGTCGCCGGCGGCCAGGCCCTGCTTGATCTCGACGTTGCCGGTGCGCGGGTCACGCGCGCCGACCACCAGGGCGACCTTCGACAGCGTCTTGTCCTTGATG
Organism: Massilia sp. CFBP9012; assembly: GCF_034045115.1. Classification (NCBI taxonomy): domain Bacteria; kingdom Pseudomonadati; phylum Pseudomonadota; class Betaproteobacteria; order Burkholderiales; family Oxalobacteraceae; genus Massilia; species Massilia sp. CFBP9012. The sequence continues at coordinate 122,297 of NZ_JAXCWM010000008.1, forward strand.
CGCCAGGTGTGGTTGTTGTCGCCCACCCGCACCAGCGCGGACTCGGGCAGGGTCAACGCATCGCTCGAGGAGGCGTCGACGCGGCCTTCGGCGTACAGGCCGGCCACGCGCGGCTGGGCCTTGTCGGCGAAGCCCACCAGCACTTCGACCTGGCGGGTGACCGGGTTGGCTGCGGGATCGATGCGCTTGACGATGCCGGCGAACTGCTGCTCGCCATAGCCGTTGACGCGGAAATTGACCTTCTGGCCGACCTTGACGGTGCTGACCGAATCGGCCGACACCGCACCCTCGAAGCGCATGCTGGTCGGGTCGATCACTTTGACCAGTTCCTTGCCGATATTGGCGGTGTCGCCGTTGGAGACCTTGCGCTCGGAGACGATGCCGTCGAACGGCGCGCGCACGGTGGTGCGGGCCAGTTGCTGGCGCGCGGTGGCGACGCGGCTCCGGGCGCCCGACAGCTCGCTCAGGGCGTTATTGCGCGCCATCTCGGCGTCGTCCAGGGCCTTGGCCGAGGTCATGCCCGAAGCGGTCAGGGTCTTGAGGCGTTCGAGCTGGCGATTGGCCTGTTCCAGCGCCAGGCTCGCGGCGCGCTGCGCATCCTCGGCCGACGTCAGGGTGTCGCGGATCGAGGTCTCGTCGAGACGCACCAGCACGTCGCCGCGCTTGACCGGCTCGCCGTTTTCCTTGAGCACCTGCAGCACGATGGCCGAGACTTCGGCGCGCAGGTCGGCCTTGCGTTCCGGCTGGATCGAGCCCGTGACCACCGGGCCCGACGAAATCGAATCGCTCTGGATCGTCAATACATCCTCGGGCGCCACCGTCAGCTGCGTCGGCTTGTTGTCCTTGCCCTGGCCGGGGGCCTTGGCGGAATCCTTGCCGCAGGCGACGAGGCTTGAGGCGATGGCTAGAACGAGGAGGGTTTTGCGCAGCATTGTGATTCTCCAGAGTAGGACTTGATCGTTTTTATAAAAATGAGAATAGGTACTCAGCGCGCAGTATTCAGGAGGCCCCTGATGGCGTCAATTGACGAACCTGTATAACGCCGAATTCGATGGATGAACTGCGTTTTTTGGCGATGAGCTGCATTCCAGCCCGGACGAGATGCAGGGTAAAACGGACAGGCGGACGTCCGGGAAGTGGACGCCCGCTGTATGTACATGATCAGAAGCCGCCGAAGACGGCATTGATCAGGAAGCCCATGCCGATGCCGGTCAGGACGCCGCCAGCGATCTCGATCTTGGTATGGCCCATGCGTTCGCGCAGGATGACGTAGTCTTCTTTGCCGTCGTGCAGGCGATTGATCGACACCGCGTGGCGCCCGACGTGCTGGCGCAGGCTGTTGGCGTCGATCATGACGATGAAGGCGAGCGCACACGCCACGCCGAAGGCCGGATTGTCCATGCCTTCGCGCAGGGCGATCAGGGTGGCCATGCTGGAAACGACCGCGCTATGGTTGCTGGGAAAGCCGCCATTGCCGACCAGGTCGAAGGCCCAGCGTCGCAGGCGGACGCTGGAAATGAGAAACTTGATCGGACCGACCACCATCCAGGTCAGTATGGGCGTCGCGAGGTAGATAATTTCCATGATGTCTTATAGGTGAAAATGCTGGGCGGAATTATCTCAGAAGCAAGGCGTGGTGGGAGACTTTTGGAACGGACGCATCAGGCCGGGAAACGGTAATATTGACCCAACGAGTCAATACAGACAAGAGGTATGTATGCGGCACTTCCGCTGGTCTTTCATCGTCACGGCCGTCCTGATGGCGCTTGCCGGCTGGTGGGGCTACGAGCACCGGGGGCTGCCTGGCCTGCTGCAGGCCCTGTGGATCACCGCCATCCTCGGCGTGCTGGAAGTGTCGCTTTCTTTCGACAATGCCGTCGTCAATGCCTCGGTGCTCAAGCACTGGAACGAGTTCTGGCGCAAATTGTTCCTGACCGTTGGGATCCTGGTGGCGGTGTTCGGCATGCGTTTGCTGTTTCCGCTGGTGATTGTCGCCGCCGCCACCGGCCTCGGCCTGTTCGACGTCTGGCATATGGCGATCGACAATCCCAATGAGTATTCGCGCCACCTGACCGAACACCATGCCGAGGTCGCGGCCTTCGGCGGCGCCTTCCTGATGCTGGTGTTCCTGAACTTCCTCTTCGACGAGGAAAAAGAACTGCATTGGATCACCTGGTTCGAGAAAAAAGTCGGCAAGTACGGTTCCGAGGGACTGGCCGTGCTGCTCACCCTGCTGTGCGTGATCGGCGCCATGCGCCTGATGCCCGAGGCACGCAAGCTGGCGGTGCTGATCGCCGGCGTGACCGGGGTGCTGATCTATATCGGCGTCAAATGGCTGAGCGGACTGCTCGAAGAGAAGGAGCAAGACCCTTCGGTCGGCGCCATGATCTCGCAAGGCAGCATCGGCGGCTTTCTCTACCTGGAAGTGCTGGACGCTTCGTTCAGCTTCGACGGCGTGATCGGTGCCTTCGCCATCACCAACGACGTCGTGATCATCATGCTGGGCCTGGCCATCGGCGCCATGTTCGTGCGCTCGATGACGGTGTTCCTGGTCTACAAGGGCACGTTGCAGGAATTCGTCTATCTAGAACACGGGGCGCACTATGCAATCGGCATCCTGGCCCTGATCATGTTCGCCAGCGTGCACTACCACATCCCGGAATGGTTTACAGGGCTGTCGGGTCTGGCCTTCATCCTGGTGTCGCTGTGGTCGTCCATACGCCACCGCCGGAGGATCGCGGCCCAGGAGGCCGAGGTGGCGGCTCGGACCGGTTAAATACCGGCCCGGATGAGATTCGCGGTTTGCGATTACTGCAAGGCATGGCAGAATGAGCGCGCACCGCGTTTGCGCTGCAATATTGACAACCCGTTCCAACCTTTTTGATCGCCTGCCCGACCATGCCCAAAGCCCGTTCTACCGCCATCCTGCTGTCCGTCGTCGCCGTCGTGGCGGTGCTCGGTTCCCTGTACACCTGGTTCACCCTGACCTGGGCGTATTCCGAGGGCGACCGCGCCGGCTACCTGCAGACGTTCTCCAAGAAAGGCTGGCTGTGCAAGACCTGGGAGGGCGAGATCCTGCTGTCGAGCATGCCGGGAGCGATTCCCGAGCGCTTCGCCTTCACCGTGCGCGATGAGACGGTGGTTCAGCAACTGAACAGCAATATCGGCCGCCGCGTGCAGATCTCGTACGAGCAGCACAAGGGCGTGCCGACGAGCTGCTTTGGCGATACCGAGTATTTCGTCAAGCGCGCCATTACCGGGCCGGTGGATCCGGTGTCGCCGAGCCAGGCGCAGGGTGGGATGGAGAATCGGGCGCCGGTGCAGGCGGCGCCTGCACAATAAACACACCGTCGTTCCCGCGCAGGCGGGAACCCAAGTTATTCGCGTCGCCGGCTACCTCGAACGTGCCACCAGTGCCGGCAAACTTGGGTTCCCGCCTGCGCGGGAACGACGTGCGTGGGGTGCGGGCTGGCGGTGAAGTGGGCGGTGATGTGAGCCGTATCGCAGCCCACGCCGTTAGTCCCGGTCCGTTTTACCATCCAGATCCCGGTCCAGTTCGCGCTGGGCAGCAATCACTTCCGCCAACCTCGCCGCCGCCTGCGCGGCCGAGGTGTCGCCGGCCCTCGCCTGCGACTGCTTGAACCGTCCCAACACCTCGCGCGTCAGGTCGGCCGACACCGAACGCTGGCCGGCTTCCACCTTGCGCTCGCCAATGACGCGCTCGGTGGCCGCCAGTTCGGCGGCCTGTTCGTCCTGGCGCTTGCTTTCCAAATTCACCAGGTGCTTGCGCGCATCGGCCATCTGCAGGGTGGCGTGCGCCGCCTTGCGCTGCATTTCGGCGTGGGCCTGGGCGTGTTCCAGCAGCGCGCGCTGGGCTTCGCGTTTCTCGACCGCCGCCTGCACCGCCGCCTGCTCGACCAGCTCGCGCTCGCGCGCCAGCCGGGCCTGCGCTTCCTCGGCCTCGGCCCGCGCTTCGGCAGCCTGGGCGGCGGCGTGTTCCGACGCCAGCCGCGCCGCCTGCGCCTCGTTGGCGCGGGCATCGGCCGTGGCCTGGGCGCGCTGGGCGGCCAGCTTGCGCTCGACCAGGGCCAACGATTCGCGCGCGGCCTGCGTGGCTTCGCGCTCGGCGCCGATCGCCTGCTCGGTGAGTGCTACCTGCTGGCGCTCGACTTCGGTGCGCTCCTGCTGGGCCTGGGCCAGCTCCTGCGCCCGGCGCGCATGCGCCTGCTGGGCGTCGCGCGTGGCCTCGGCTTGCGCGGCTTCTTCGGCCACCGCATCCGTCTGGGTCTGCTGCGCTTCGAACGTTGCGCGCTGGGCTTCTTCCAGACGGCGCTCGGCCTGCGCCTTGGCGGCCAGCGCCGCCGCAGCGGCAGCCTCGGCTTCGCTGCGCGCCTGGGCCGCCAGCATCAATTCGCGCTCGGCCGCCACTTTCTGCTCGAGCTCAAGGAGAGCCTGGGATTCGGCGGCCACCCGCTCGCGTTCGAGCTGGGCCAGGCGTTCGGTTTCTTCGCGCTTACTCGCCGCCAGTTGCGCCGCCTGGCGCTGCAGTTCGACCAGTTCGGCCTCGAATGCGACCGCTTCGGCTTCATCGGCATTGCGCGCGGCCTGTACGTCGGCCGCGGCCTGGGCCAGCGCCGCTTTTTCTTCGGCCAGCGCCTGCTCGCGTCGATGTTCCTCGGCCTCGCGCAGTGCCGCCGCTGCCGCCGCCTCGTCGGCCGCGCGGCGCGCGCGCGCGTCCAGCGCCGCCTCGGCCTCGGCCTCGAGCCGGGCTTGCACCTGCTCGTCCGCTTCTTCCTCGGCGCGCACGCGGTCTTCAGCCACCAGGCGCAGCTTGCGGTCGGTCTCGATCCGGGCCTCGGTCGCGGCCAGGATGCGGGTCTCGGCCTCGCGCCGCGCCTCGGCGCTGGCGGCCGCCATTTGCTCCAGGCGCTCACGGTGGGTGGCGGCGTCGCGCAATTCCTTTTCGGTCTGCAGGCGCATGCGCAGCGACTGGGCCGCGACGCGCTCGGACTCGGCCTGGGCCAGCGCAATCGCCTCGCGCTCCTGTTCGATATGGGCCATCGCGCGCGCTTCTTCCAGCGCACGCGCCTCGGCCGCCGCACGCTGGAACGCCGAGGCCAGGGCCACCTGGTCGGCGCGTTCGCGCTGCTGGGTCAGGTCGAGCGCCTCGGCTTCGGCTTCGGCCAGTTTCTCGGCGGTCTGGCGCGCGGCTTTTTCGGCACGCTCGCGTTCGCGCGCCAGGATCGCGATGCGGGCATCGGCGCTGGCGTTATGCAGCACTTCTTCCTTGGCCGCTTCCACCGCCGCCATGCGCTCGGCGGCCTGCAGCCTGGCCTGTTCGGTATGCGCCACCAGCTCGTCGGCGGCGCGGGCGGCCTTGGCCGCCAGTTCGGCCTCGGCTTCCATCTGGACCGCGGCGCGGCGCCGCGCTTCTTCTTCGGAGCGCGAACGGGCCTCTAGCGCCAGCCGGATCTCGGTGTCGCTCTTGACCCGCGCGCGCAGCTCGGCGGTCTCTTGCCGGATCGCTTCCAGGCGCTCGGCGGATGCCTTGGAGGCGGCGCGCAGGGATTCCAGGCGGTCGCGGTTGGCCGCGATCGCGTCTTCGGATGCCTGCGAATTGGCCACTGCGGCGGCGGCGGCGGCCACATCGATGGCGGCGCGCTCGTCGGCCAGCGTGCGTGCGCGCGATTCGGCGGTCTGGCGATTTTCAGAGGCGACGTTGGCCTTGGCCTCGGCTTCCACGCGCGCAATCGCTTCCTGGATTTCGCGCATCTCGAGGGGCTTGCGCGCGGCTGGCGCCGGAGCGGCCACTGGAGCTTCGGGCGGGGATTCGGGCGACGGATCAGGTGTTTCCGGCGGCGTCTCGGGCGGCGCCATGCCGGCGGCCTGCGACAGGTCGATCGAGAAGTCGGCTTCGTCTTGCTTGGCTGGGTTTGGTTCCATGCGAGGTCTCAATGGCGGCGGTCGGTTCGATTATCCGGCAAATCCGTTCAGTATGCTACGCGGAACTGGAAGGCAATATGGGCTCAGCTCATCCATTCGACCCCTTACACCGGCCATAGGGGCGGTTCGTCCATCAGGGCCACCTGCTCGCGCAGCTCCAGAATACGGTCCTGCCAGTAGCGCTGGGTATTAAACCAGGGGAAGGCGGCCGGGAAAGCAGGATCGCTCCAGCGCATCGCCAGCCACGCCGCATAATGAATCAGGCGCAGCGTGCGCAGCGCCTCGACGAGGTACAGCTGGCGCGGGTGGAAATCGGAGAAGTCCTCATAGCCGGCCAGCACGTCGGCCATCTGGCCGACCATTTCCTGGCGCTCGCCCGAGAGCAGCATCCACAAGTCCTGCACGGCCGGGCCCATGCGGCTGTCGTCGAAATCGACAAAATGGGGGCCGTCCGGCGTCCACAGCACGTTACCGCCGTGGCAGTCGCCGTGCAGGCGCAGCAGCGGCAGTTCTCCTGCGCGCTCGTAGCAGCGCGCCACGCCATCCAGCGCCTGCTCGACCACGCTCGACCAGGCCGCCATCAGCTCGGGTGGGATGAAATCGTGCTGGCGCAGAAAGTCGTACGGCTGGCGGCCGAAAGTAACCGGATCGAGCGCCGGCCGGTGTTCATATGCCTTGACCGCGCCCTGGGCGTGGATGCGGCCGATGAAACGGCCGATCCACTCCAGCACCGCCGGGTCGCCCAGCTCGGGCGCGCGTCCGCCGCGGCGCGGGAAGACCGAAAAACGGAAGCCCTGGAAGGTATGCAGGGTCTTGCCGTCGATCTGCAGCGCGGGCACCACCGGGATTTCCCGCTCCACCAGTTCGGCCACGAAGCCGTGTTCTTCGAGGATGGCGGCGTCGCTCCAGCGTTCGGGACGATAGAACTTGACCACCACCGGCCCGCCCTCTTCGCGGCCGACCTGATACACGCGGTTCTCGTAGCTGTTCAGGGCCAGCAGGCGGCCGTCGCCATGCATGCCGACGCTGTCGAGCGCGTCCAGCACCAGGGCGGGATCGAGGCGCGCATACGGATGCTCGGGCGTTTCGTTGTCGGTGGTTAAGTTATCCATGTCCCTATTGTACGGCGGCGCACCACGAAGCGGAAATGGCCCGCAATTCACCCGCGCTGAGTTCGTTTACGCACGGAGTGCGGCTTTGTTACAAGGTCTCATGTCAGAAACATCCTTGGCGCATGTCGCGCCAGGCGAGAAACCCGATAAGGAAAAACATGAAGAAACTGACCCTGACCATGGTTGCACTGGCCGCCGGCATGCTGGCCGGCACCGCGATTGCCCAGACCGCCGCCCAGCCGCCGAAGGCCGAGCCGAGCATGCAGAAGGTGCTCGACGCGATGGCATCGCTGAAACCGAAGCCGATCGAGACCCTGAGCCCGGAAGAAGCGCGCAAGCAGCCGTCGGCCGCCGATGCGGTGAAAAAAGTGCTGTCCGATGCCGGCCAGAGCACTGCACCGGAGCCGGGCGTGACCATGAAGACCCAGACGGTAGAGGGCAAGGGCGGCAGCTTCCCGGTCCATATCTTCACCCCAGAAGGCAAGGGCCCGTTCCCCGTCATCGTGTACTACCACGGCGGCGGCTTCGTGATTGCCGACACCAAGGTCTATGAAGCGTCGGTGCGCGCGCTGGCCAAGGGGGCCAAGGCGATCGTGGTCTCGGCCGACTACCGCCTGGCGCCGAAACATAAGTTTCCAACCCAGCCGGAAGACGCTTTCGCCGCCTACAAATGGGCGATCGAAAACGCCAAGAGCTTCAATGGCGACGCCACCCGCGTGGCGGTAGCCGGCGAATCGGCTGGCGGCAACCTGGCGACCGTGGTCTCGATGATGGCGCGCGACCAGAAAGCCCAGCTGCCGGTGCACCAGCTGCTGGTGTATCCAGTAGTCGACAACGACATGAACAACGCGTCGTACAAGAAGAACGCCAACGCCAAGCCGCTGAACAAGGCGATGATGGGCTGGTTCTTCAAGCACTACGGCGCCGATCCGAAGAGCCCCTACGCCCTGCCGCTGAAGGCGACCTCGCTCAAGGGCCTGCCGCCGGCCACCGTGATCACGGCCGAGATCGACCCGCTGATGACCGAGGGTAAGGCCTACGCCGACCGCCTCAAGAAGGAAGGCGTGACCGTCAACTACCGCCACTTCACCGGCGTGACCCACGAATTCTTCGGCATGGGCGCGGTGGTGCCGAAAGCCAAGGAAGCGCAGCAGTTCGCGGCCGACGAGCTGACCAAGGCCTTCAACGCCAAGCGTTGATGCCGTCCCGGCGCCGCGGCCGTTGCGCCGCGGCGCCATCTCCCCGCCACTTGCCATACCGATCGAGGTTTTTGCTGTCGCCCGGCGGCGCAGCGGTTACACTGGCGCCTTTACGCAAAACCGGCGCCCACGCGCCATCACCAGACACTCCCATGCATCTCGAACAGCCCCTCTCCGAAAAAGAATTCGACGAACTCGACCAGTTCCTCTTGTCCGACCGTTGCTCCGACGACGCGATGACGATGGACACCCTGCACGGCTACCTGACCGCGATCGCGATCGGTCCGGAAACCATCATGCCTTCCGAATGGCTGCCGAAGGTGTGGGGCGAAAGCGAGGCGGATGCGCCGAAGTGGAAGAATCCGCGCGAGTTGGAAAAGATCATGAACCTGATTATGCGGTTCATGAACGAAATCCTGATCACATTCGAAGTCTCGCCCAAGGAATTCGAGCCTTTGTTCGTCGAACATGAATTCGAAGGCAAAGTGCTGATCGATCCGGAAGCCTGGTGCTGGGGCTTCTGGGAAGGCGTCGAACTGCGCGCCGGTTCCTGGGATCCGATCAAGAACTCGGACGTTGCCGAACTGATCCGCCCGATCTACCTGCTCGGCGCCGACGAGATCGAGGAAGAAGAGCTGGACCTGGTCGACAGTCCGCACCAGATCCACGCCCTGGCGCTGCAGATCGAGGCCAACGTGCCGGACATCTACCGCTACTGGCTGCCGCTGCGCAAGGCCGCGGTCGAGACCGTGGTACGCGAAGAGCCGAAAGTCGGCCGCAATGACGACTGCCCTTGCGGCAGCGGCAAGAAGTTCAAGAAGTGCTGTGGGGCTGAATCGGCTTGATTCACCTGGATCGGCCTGATTCACTTTTATCGTCCTGATCCACCTGTAGGGTCGGCGGCTATGCCGCCGACGCGGTGATCGTTGACAGCGCGATCATCGTCTACGAAATCAGAGCCGCGCCAATATCAATCCCCACGTCGACGCCGCAACCGCCACCCCTGCGTCGCCAACGCCACCCCATGCAAGGCATCGAGCACTTCGACCGGCCCTGCCATCCCCACCAGCATTCCCGCCGCATCGACCACCGGCACCCGCGCCAGGCCATGGCGGCCCGCCAGCGTGGCCACATCACTCGCCGGCTGCCCGGCCTGCACTGCAATCCCGACAATCATCAGCTCCACCACCCGCTCGGCATCCTTGCGGCCGCGCAGCACAATCAGCGCCCGCGCCTTGATGCTCCACGCCTCCGCCTCGGCCGCCGCCCGCAGCAGGGAATTCAAGGTCAGCACGCCAAGCAGCCGCCCTTCCCCATCCACCACCGGCAATGAAGGCAATCCATGTTCGAGCAGGATGGCGCGCGCCGTCGCCAGCGGCATGTCGGGTTCGAGCAGCGCCAGCGGCGGTACCACAACGTCGCCGGCATGCAGTCGACGCACGCGCCGCTCGGCCGCATGGTGCTCGGCATCGTTGACGATGACGGCCAGGTCTTCGCGCGAGACGTCGAGCGCTTCGCCAAAGTGTTCCAGCGCGGCGTCGATGTCCTCTGCCGCCACATCTAGCGGCGCCGGCGCGGGCTTGTGCACGTGATGGGCGCCGGTTACCCGGTTGTACAGCATCGCCGCCAGCACCAGCAGTACGGTGTTCAGGCCCACCGGCGCCAGCGCGAACGACAGGCCGGCCTCATGCACCGCCGGCCCGCCCAGCACCGCCGTCATCGCCACCGCCCCGCCGGGCGGATGCAGGCAGCGCAGCAGGAACATCATGGCGATCGACAGGCCGCCCGCCAGTGGCGCGGCGATCATCGGATCGGGCAGCAACTGGACGCAGAGGACGCCGACCAGGGCTGAGACGACATTGCCGCCGATGACGGGCCAGGGCTGGGCCAGGGGGCTGGCGGGGACGCAGAACAGCAACACGGCGGAGGCGGCCATGGGGGCGACCAGCCAGGCCACGTGGGCGCCCGGGGCGCTCCAAGCCAGCACGACCTGGCTCAGCACGCCGGACAGGGCGAGGCCGAACAGCGCGCCGAACGCAGCCCGCGCCTGGCCGATCGGCGGCAAGACGACCGGGTGCGGCCGCCTCAGGATGGATAAAAGAAAGGATGGCATTGCACCAAGGATGAGCGCAGAGAGCGTCATTACATCACATTTGCACGAAATAGGTGCAGCGCCATCCAAAAACAGTGCAGGCGATCAAATGGCGATGTATTGCGCAGGTTCAAGTTGATTCACGGGCAACGACCACATACACTTCATTCCTAGGACTTCCGCTAACGGCCAAAAGCGGAAGTTCGACCTGCGGTATGCTGTCGCAACATAGCGCTGACTTCGACACTGACCAAGAAGTAGGGAAAAGATGATTACCGCTCACGCAGGCCGCTTCAGCGACCTGATCCGAGAAAACGACATGGTGCTGCTTCGCAATAGTTTCCGTTGATTTTCACAGGGCGTCATCCGGCTCGGCTGATCGACACACATCTGCGCGATCGCTTCCGCAGTGTGAGCAAGGATTGCGTTCTGGTGCCGCTGCATACCGACGAAGATGTTGTCCCGCTACGCCACGAGGTGCGCGAACGTGCACTCGCCCTCAAGCTAACCCTTGTCGATCAAACCAAGCTAGTCACGGCGACAAGCGAACTGGCTCGTAACGCTATTAAATACGCTGGCGACGGCGAAGTTCAGCTCGAGCTGCTCGACGACGGATTGCGCCAGGGGGGGCTTTGCTGTTTGTTGACGGCGGGTCCGGCATAGCGGACCTCGCTCTGGCACTGACGAATGGCTACACGACCGGCGGCGGACTTGGCCCCGCGCAAGCGGTTCTAAGGAGTGGCAAGGGACCTAACGCGCCGCCGAAGGAATCGCCGAATTCTATTGCGGATATTCTTTGCCGTTGATCCCATCCCATCAGCTTTTGAAAAGCTTCGCTTCCATGAAGTCGACGAACACGCGCAGCTTCGGCGCAAGGTGCTTGCTGGAAGGCCAGAGCATGCGGAAGGTTCCCTGATGCTGGTTGAAGTCATCCAGCACCGTTATCAACTCGCCCGATGCGATGGCGTTGCGCACCATGAAATCCGGCAGGCAGGCAATCCCCAAGCCGTCACGGGCGACGTGAATCAACACTTCCGTGGTGTTGCACACCATGGACGCTGGCAGAACGGGTTCCGCTTCTCCCAGTGCACCACGTAAAGGCCACGGCTCGAACTTGCCATTACTTGGGAACTTGTGTTGAAGGCAGGCATGCTGGACCAGGTCGGCAGGCACTCGGGGCCTACCATGCCTTAATAGATACTCAGGCGAAGCTACAAGCAGGAGTTTGAATGTTCCCAACTGACGGGACATCAGCCGGGAATCCGTCGGTTCTCCGGTGCGAATGACCGCATCGAAGCCTTCCGTAATCACATCCACCAGCCGGTCCGAGAAATCCACATCCAGTTCGATGGCCGGGTAGCGGTGCATGAATGCCGTAAGCGCCGGCATGACCAGGCCGCTGACTAGCGGCAGGCTTACGCGCAGCTTGCCCCGAGGCGCCAACCGGGTCTCCGATAGCTCCAGTTCCGCTGCTTCGATCTCGCTGAGGATGCGGCGACAACGCTCAAGAAACAGCGCGCCCTCCGCCGTCAGCGTGATGCTGCGGGTGCTGCGATGGAACAGGCGCACGCCCAGCCGTTCTTCCAGCCGGGCCACGCTCTTTCCCACGGCGGAAGACGATATACCGAGCACGCGCCCGGCTTCCGAAAAGCTTCGGTTTTCCGCCGCCTGCACGAAGAAGGCGATGCCGTTGAGAGATTCCATTTCATCGCCGATTTAAGAAAATTTGTCCGATATTTTAAGAACTTTAACCTATTTTTCTTTTGTGTGCGCGCCCCTATCCTGACGACTGCGCAGACTGAATGGGTTGGATCGTTGCGAGATCACGGCTTCGACGTCTGCTTGCTTCTCACTGACTCTTTACGGACGTTTTCCATGACTCAAACCAAAGCCGCCACAGGCGGCACCACACCCCGCGACTGGGTCCAACTGCTGGCCGCCTGCCTCACTGGGATACTGATCCCCTTGTGCTTTACTGGGCCGGCCGTCGTACTGCCCTCCATCAGCCAGGAACTGGGCGGTACGGCTACTCAATTGAACTGGGTGGTCAACGGCTACATCCTGACCTACGGCAGCGCCATGATGGCCGCCGGAAGCCTGACCGATACCTATGGTCGCAAGCGTGTCTGGCTCCTCGGACTGGCGCTGTTCGCACTGGTCACGTTCTCCATCGCGCTGGTGCGGTCCGTGATCTGGATCGACATCCTGCGTCTGTTTCAGGGCTTGGGCGGCGCCGCAGCCTTCGCGGGCGCCATGTCCTCCCTGGCGCAGACCTTCAAAGGCCCCATCCGCACGCGCGTCTTTAGCCTGCTCGGCACGACGTTCGGCATCGGCTTGGCATTCGGGCCGCTGGCATCGGGCTGGCTGGTCGAGGCGCTGAGCTGGCAGTGGGTGTTCCTGGCTACAGCATTGATCGGCGTGGCGGGGTTCCTGCTGGTGTGGACAAGCGCCACGGAATCTCGCGACCCTTACTCCACCGGACTAGATTGGCCGGGCGCAATCAGCTTCACAGCAGCACTCACCTTGTTCACCTACGGAATCCTGCTGGCGCCCGAAGAAGGTTGGCAGAGCGGATATGTGCTCGGCGCATTGCTGTCATCTGTCGCCCTGTTCATCGCATTCATCTACATCGAGCTCCGCGTAGCACGTCCCATGCTTGATCTATCGCTTTTCAGAAGCGCGCGCTTCGTTGGAGTGCAGGTGCTGGCCGCCTCGCCCGCCTTTTTTTTCGTAACGCTGATCGTGATGCTGCCAGGTCGCTTCATCGGCATTGACGGGCTTAGTGCCCTCGAAGCCGGGCAGATGATGATTCCCCTGGCCATACCGCTGCTGGTCGTACCGTTCCTGGCAGCACTGCTGTCGCGCTGGTTTACATCGGGCATGTTGTCTGGCATCGGACTGCTGCTTGTCGCGGTGGGATTGGCGTGGCTAGGAAGGGCATTGTCCGATGGGGCGGGGCCGACTCTAGTGATGCCGATGGCCCTTATCGGCATTGGCATTGGCCTGCCTTGGGGATTGATGGATGGCATGGCCGTGAGCGTGGTCGAAAATGAGCGCGCCGGCATGGCGACGGGCATCTTCAATGCCGTCCGCGTATCGGCCGATGGAATCGCCATCGCCATCGCAGGCGCACTGCTGGCAATCCTGATTCAAGGTGGACTGCTGGGCGCCTTGTGTACGGCCGATCCGGCAACTGTGACCGAGGCGGCCAATCGCGCGGCGCTTGGCGATCTGAACCAGTCCACCGCACTTCTGCCGGGTGTGCGCTCATTGGTGTTAACGACCTACGACAATGCCTTCCGCCTCGTGCTTTACATCCTGGCCGCATCGTCGGCACTGACTGCGATAGTGGTGTTTGCGCTGCTGGGACGATCTCGCGCGCATGACGAAGCAATGGGAGTAACGATATGAGCCATATCGCCGTGCTGGCGGCTTCCACGTTTGACCATGCCGAGGTAGCGGCCATTCCAACTGGCCTGGCAACTCATCGAGCTTATATACGTGTATTTCAGCCGAGGTGGTTGATCTTTGGGTTCAACGCATGGCCGAGTTCATGCGTCACCTCGAGCGCCAGTTCCTTCCCCGCATGGGATGGCACAACCGGGCCCGCTGGCACGTCGACCATATCGTGCCGCTGTCGAGCGCGTGCACGCCGGAGGAGGTGGTCGCGCTGTTTTGCTTCACCAACCTACGTCCGCTCTGGGCGGCCGACAACCGCGCCAAGGGCAGCCAGCGGCTGTTCCTGCTGTAACGGCGATATGAGAGGACGGCGCGCGATTCCCGGCATGCTACGACACACATGAACGTCCGTTATGGGTCGATAGCGGCCATACAAAGCGATCAGCGATAGCACTGCCCGCACGTTCTTCGCCCGAATACCGTTGCTTTGGCTGCTTCGTGGTCTCTTGCAAGCGCGTGGAGCGGTCTTCTCAGCCGCTCGCCACTTTCAGCCTCCAGTCGAAATCGGCCGCGGCGCCACTCCTTCCTTCGTCATGATCACCGGCTTGATCGTGCCATCCGCATTAAAGTACAAATGCTCGATGGCCGTCTCACGATGATGCCCGTCCTTGTCGCCCAACGGCCGGCGGTGATAAACGATGTACCAGTCGTCCGTACCCGGAATATTCGCCACCGAATGATGTCCCGCCCCATTGGCGATGGTCGTATCTTGCTGCAAGATCGTACCAATCCGCTTGAACGGCCCGAACGGCGACTTGCTCATCGCATAGGCAACACGATAATCCGGCCTCGTCCACCCGCCTTCCGACCACATGAAGTAGTACACGCCATTGCGCTTGGCCATGAACGAGCCCTCCACATAGGCTGGATCAGGCGTGATCTCCTTGAAGGTTGCCCCATCCGGGAACGGCACCACGCTCAGCAAGTCCGGCGCCAGCTTGACAACGTTGGCATGCTTCCAGCCGCCGTAATACATATACACCTGGCCGTCGTCGTCCTTGAACACCATCTGGTCGATCGGCTGGGCCCCGTTGTGGATCTTGTCGATCAGCGGGCGGCCGAGCGCATCCTTGAACGGGCCTTCGGGCCGGTCGCTGACCGCCACGCCGATGCCGCCCAGTTGGCCGTTGGCCTTGATGTCGTTGGCGCCGAAGAACAGGTAGTACTTGCCGTTGTGCTCGATGGCGGACGGAGCCCACACCGCATACGCCGCCCACGAGACGTTTTCGACGTCGAGCACGTGGGTGTGCCTGGTCCAGTTGACCAGGTCGGTCGACGAGAAGGCATCGAGGAAGGTCTGCTTCAGGTAGGGCTCCCAGATCAGGTCGGACTTGGCACGCATGGCGTCCTGCTCTGGAGTGAATCCGCGCGAGGTGCGCGGGGCGCCGTAGTGGTCCGAGTAAGTGGGATAGATCCAGTATTTGTTGCCGTAGATGCGGATTTCGGGGTCGGCGTACCAGCCGGGGACGATCGGGTTGGCGGCGTGGGAAGCAATGCCCAGGGTGGAGAGTAATACAAGCGCCAGTGATTTTGCGATGACAGTGCGTTTTGTTTTCATCTAGTCTCCTTCGATTGTTCTTGTGGCTACTCCAATTACTTAGATTCCCGCCTGCGCGGGAACGACGTCGGCAAACGTCTCTGACTGATTGGCATGTTCTTTTGTGCGCACGCCGTCCAGCACCCGCAGCAGCACGTCGACATTGACCGGCTTGACCAAATGATGCGCGAAGCCCGCGGCCAGCGCCGCATCGCGGTCCTGCTGCTGGCCGTAGCCAGTAATCGCGATCAGGGTCGCATCGCGCGTCGCAGGATCGGCCTTCAGCCGGCGCGCCAGTTCGCGCCCATCCATCTCCGGCAGGCCGATGTCGAGCAGACAGACGTCCGGCCTCATACCCCGCGCGCGTTCGAGTGCCGGCAGAGAGGCGTGCTCGATCGCCACCTCATGCCCCTGCGCCGACAGCAACAGGCCCAGCGTCTCGGCGGCGTCGTGATTGTCGTCCACCACCAGCACGCGCAAGGACGCGGCGCCGGCCGCGCAGGCGGCGCCCGGTGCGGGCGCCGGCGTTTCTTCTTCCTGCAGCAGCGGCAGGCTGATCACGAAGGTGCTGCCCTTCCCTAACCCGGGGCTGGAACAGCCCACCGTGCCGCCATGCAGCTCGACCAGGTGCTTGACCAGGGCCAGTCCCAGCCCAAGCCCGCCCTGCGAGCGGTCGGACGAACGCTCGGCCTGGGTGAACAGGTCGAATACGCGGCCGGTGAGCTCGCGGTCCATGCCGATGCCTTCGTCGCGCACACTGAGCACCAGGCGCGTGCCCAGTACCTCGGCGCGCAGGTCGATGCCGCGCCCCGGCGGCGTGTACTTGGCGGCATTGCCCAGCACATTGGCCACCACCTGCACCAGGCGCGCCTTGTCGCCGCGCACTGCGGCGTGTTCGGGAGGCAGGCGCACGCCAAGCTGCTGCGAGCGCGCGTCGATCGTCGGCCGCACCTGCTCCACCGCTTCTTCGACCACGGCGCGCGCCGGCACCCGCGCCTGACCCAGCGTGATCAGGCCGCGCGTGACGCGCGACACGTCGAGCAGGTCGTCCACCAGGCGTGTCATGTGGCGCACCTGGCGGCCGATGATGGTGCTGCTCTGGTGCACGCGGCGCTCGTCCATATTGCCCATACGGAGCAGCTCGGCGGCGGCGCTGATCGGCGCCAGCGGGTTCCTCAGCTCGTGCGCCAGCATGGCCAGGAATTCGTCCTTGCGGCGGTCGGCGTCCATCAGTTTTTCTTCAGCCAGCTTGCGGTCGGTGATGTCGCGGAAGAAGCTGGCGATGCCGCCGTCCTGGGTCGGGTAGGCGCGGATATCGGTCCAGATGCGGCGCCCGTCGGGGAAGGTGTGGCATTGCTCGGCGGCGCCGGCGCGGCGCGTGTCCATCACGCGGTGGTACATGCGGCCGGCCTCGCTGTCGGCCATGGCGGTGAACACTTCCCAGTGGTTGCGGCCGATGACTTCCTCGCGCGTGACGGCGCAGATGCGCAGGCCCTCGGCGTTCATGCGCAGCATAATCCAGTTGCGGTCGAACAGCGCGAAGCCTTCGGAGATATTGTCGAAGATGTCGCGGCTGCGGTCGCGCTCTTCGCGCAGCAGCGCCTGGGCGCGCGCGGTCTCGGCCGCGGCCCAGGTGCGCTCGGCCACGTCGCGCGCGAGCTGGACGTCGTGGGCGGTCCAGGACCGCGGGTTCGGCGCATCGACGCCCAGGCAGGCGATCAGGCGGCCGGCTTTCACCAGCGGCACCACCAGCAGGGCGCCGATGCGCTCGTCGCGCCAGGCGGCGCGCAGGCCTTGCGCGCGCGGGTCGTTGGCCGCGTCGTGGATCTGCACCACGGCGCCGCTGCGCAGCTCGTCCACCACTGCGGGGCTAAAATCGTGCAGCGGCGAGCGCAGCGCGGCCGGCGCATTTGCGCCATCCTGGGACCACAGGCGCGGCACGTCCAGCTGGCCGCTGAGCGGATCGATCTCGGCATACAGCACCCGGGCGGCGCCGAGCTCCACGCCCAGCAAGGCGCTGGCGGTGGCGATCACCTCCCCCGGATCGTCGATCGGGCCCAGCGCATCGGACACCCTGAGCTGGAAGGCGGCGCGCCGCTCGGCCAGCACGCGGCCGGTGGTTTCCATGCAGGTGCAGAACAGGCCGCCGACCTGGCCGGCCGCGTCGACCAGCGGGGCATACGAGAAGGTGAACCAGGCGCGCTCGGGATAGCCGTTGCGCTGCAGGTTCAGCTCGAAGTCTTCGAAGAACACCGCCTCGCCCGCCATGGTGCGCTCGAGCAGCGGCCGCAGGTCTGGCCAGGCTTCGGGCCACACCTCGGCGAACGGCAGGCCGGGCGCGCACGGATAGCGTTCGCCCAGGATGGGGATGTAGGCGTCGTTGAACAGGAAGGCGAACTGCGGTCCCCACGCGATGAACATCGGGAAGGACGAATGCAGCATCATGTCCACTGCGGTGCGCAGGGATGGCGGCCAGCCGTCGGCCGGGCCGAGGCTGGACGCCTGCCAGTCGTGGCCGCGCATGCGCGAAGCAACCTGGCCGTCACTCGAGAAAGCGGTATGCGGGAGCGGAACCATACCGCCGATTGTCGCATACCTTCTTATCAATACATCGCAGTTTTTTGCTGCGATTTTTGCAACATTACTTCTGGATGAAGTGCTCGCGGTAATAGCGCAGTTCTTCGATCGATTCGGTGATGTCGGCCAGGGCCGTGTGCTTCTGGTGCTTCTTGAAACCGGTGGCAACCTCGGGCTTCCAGCGGCGGCACAGTTCCTTCAGCGTCGATACGTCCAGGTTACGGTAATGGAAGAACGCTTCGAGCTTGGGCATGCCGCGCGCCATGAAGCGGCGGTCCTGGCAGATCGAGTTGCCGCACATCGGCGATTTGTTCGAGGGCACGTACTGCTTGAGGAAGGCGATCAGTTCCTGCTCGGCCTGGGCTTCGGTCACGGTCGAGGCTTTCACGCGGTCGATCAGGCCCGACTTGCCGTGGGTGCCCTTGTTCCAGTTGTCCATCTTGTCCAGCGTTGCATCCGACTGGTGGATGGCGAACACCGGGCCTTCGGCGATGATGTTCAGCTCGGGATCGGTAACGACCACCGCCACTTCGATGATGCGGTCGTTGTCCGGGTCCAGGCCGGTCATTTCCATGTCGACCCAGACCAGGTTGAACTCGTTTGGACGCTGGGCTGCGGCGGACTCGGTGGTTGGTGTAGCTTGTGACATAATTCTCTCTTTGCCTAGTCGTGTTTTACACTTAATCCTGCATTTTCTCACAGGCACAGAATGTCATCATTCGGGTTTTCGGTTTTGTTCGTCGTTTTCTTCGTGCTCACCATGGTGCTGCGCACCTGGCTGGCCGCGCGCCATATCCGGCACATCGCGCGCCATCGCGCCAGCGTGCCGGCCGAGTTTGCGCCAAAGGTGCCGCTGGCGGCGCACCAGAAAGCGGCCGACTATACCGTTGCCAAGACCCGCCTCGGCTTGATGGGCACGCTGTGGGGTGGCGCGGTCCTGATCGGCTTCACCCTGCTGGGCGGCCTGCAGCTGCTGTCGCTGGCCCTGTTGCCGTTGACCGGGCCCGGCCTGTGGCACCAGATGGCGCTGGTGGTGGCCTTCGGCGTGATTTCCAGCCTGCTCGACCTGCCGCTGGACTGGTACCGCCAGTTCGTGCTGGAGCAGCGCTTTGGCTTCAACAAGATGACCCCGGGCCTGTGGCTCAGCGACCTGGTCAAGAGCACGGTCGTGGGCGCCGTCATCGGCCTGCCGCTGCTGTGGGTCGTGCTCACCCTCATGGAGCAATCGGGCGACCTGTGGTGGTTCTATACCTGGCTGGTGTGGAGCGGCTTCCAGTTGCTCATGATTGCGTTCTACCCGAGTGTGATCGCGCCGATGTTCAACAAGTTCACCCCGCTCGAAGATGTCAGCCTCAAGCAGCGCATCGAGGGCCTGATGGCGCGCGTCGGCTTCGCATCGCGCGGCCTGTTCGTGATGGACGGCTCCAAGCGCAGCGCCCACGGCAACGCCTATTTCTCGGGCTTCGGCCGCGCCAAGCGCATCGTGTTCTTCGACACCCTGCTGTCGCGCCTCGAGCCGCAAGAGATCGAAGCTGTGCTGGCGCACGAGTTGGGCCACTTCAAGCTGCGCCACATCGTCAAGCGCATCGTCGTCATCTTCGCCATGTCGCTGGCCTTCCTGGCCCTGCTCGGCTACCTGAAAGGCCAGGCCTGGTTCTATACGGGCCTGGGCGTGCTGCCCTTCATGAACGCCTCGAACGATGGCATGGCCCTGATCCTGTTCATGCTGGTGCTGCCGGTGTTTACTTTCCCGCTGGCGCCGCTGTCGTCGATCACCTCGCGCAAGCACGAATTCGAGGCCGACGCCTTCGCGGCCCAGCATACCGATAGCCGCCACCTGGTGTCGGCCCTGGTCAAGATGTACGAAGACAACGCCTCCACGCTTACCCCGGACCCGCTGCACTCGGCCTTCTACGATTCGCATCCGCCGGCCTCGGTGCGCGTGAAACACCTGACGATGGCGGGCGCATGAAGCTGGAACATCGCGACTGCATCCATAACGCCAGGGCGCTCGATCCGTGGGTGATCGATGCCCTGCTTGCCGACGTACCCGGCTGGACCGCGATCGACGGCATCCTGTCGCGCCAATTCAAGCTGCCGGACTACCGCGCCACCATCGCTTTCGTGAATGCGGTGGCGCAGGTCTCCGACACGCAGGATCACCACCCCGACATGACGGTCGGATACGCCACCTGCCGCGTGACCTGGAGCACCCACTCGGCCGGCGGCGCCCTGACTGAAAACGATTTTATCTGCGCCGCGAAAGTGAATGCGCTTTACCTTGGAATGACCAGCGCATGAGCGACAAGAACAGTGAATTGACCGGCACCATCATCGCAGCCCACGGCCGCCACTACCTGGCCGACGCCGGCGGCGAAAAGCTGCAATGCGTCACGCGCGGCAAGAAGACCAATGTGGCTGTTGGCGACGTGGTGCACCTCAAGCGCACCTCGAACGACCAGGCCGTAATCGAAAAGATCGCGGACCGCACCACCCTGCTCTATCGCTCCGACCAATACAAATCGAAGCTGCTGGCGGCGAACATCTCGCGCCTGTTCATCGTCGTCGCCACCGAGCCGGGCTTTACCGACGACCTGGTGTCGCGCGCGCTGGTCGCCTGCGAGGCGGCCGGCATCGAGGCCCACCTCATCCTGAACAAGACCGACGTCGAAGACCTGCTGCCGCGCGCACGCGAGCGCGTGGCGCCGTATGCCGCACTGGGCTATCCGGTGCATGAGGTGTCGGCCACCGGGAACCCCGAACAGACTGTGGCGACGCTGGCCCCGCTGCTCGAAGGCCACTCGTCGATCTTCATCGGCCAATCCGGCATGGGCAAGTCGTCGATGATCAACCTCTTGGTGCCGGACGCCGACATCGCGGTGCGCGAAATCTCGGCCGCCCTCGACACCGGCAAGCACACCACGACGTTTACCAGGCTGTACTGGCTGCCCGAGGTCGACGGCAAGACCTCGGCGATCATCGATTCGCCCGGTTTCCAGGAGTTCGGCCTGTACCACCTGACGGAAGGGATGCTCGAGCGCGCCTTCGTCGAGTTCAAGCCCTATCTGGGTGGTTGCAAGTACTATAACTGCCGCCACCTGGCCGAGCCGCAGTGCGCCGTGCTGGACGCGGTCGCCGAAGGCAAGATCGCGCGCATGCGCCACGAGCTGTATGGGCAGTTGCTGCACGAGTCGGCCCAGACGCTATATTAGGAATTAGAAACTGGGAATTAGAAACTAGGAAATAGAAACCGTCACTTTCCCTAGCGGAAAGAAAAAGCCCTTATAATTCAAGGGACAACAAACGAGTAGACCAGATTATGCCAGGCACCACTCCGATCAAGCACTTCCTGCAATTCTCCGACTTCACGCGCGACGAGTTCGAATACGTCATCAAGCGCGCGGCGATCATCAAGCGCAAGTTCAAGGCCTATGAGGTCTATCATCCGCTGGTCGACCGCACCCTGGTGATGGTGTTCGAAAAGAGCTCGACCCGTACCCGCCTCTCTTTCGAGGCCGGCATGCACCAGCTGGGCGGCGCCGCCATCTACCTGAACACCCGCGACAGCCAGCTTGGCCGTGGCGAGCCGGTCGAAGACGCCGGCCAGGTGATGAGCCGCATGTGCGACATCATCATGGTCCGCACCTTCGGCCAGGACATCATCGACCGCTTCGCCGCCAATTCGCGCGTCCCGGTCATCAATGGCCTCACCAACGAACACCATCCCTGCCAGGTGCTCGCCGACGTGTTCACCTTCTGGGAACATCGCGGCTCGATCGCCGGCAAGACGGTGGCATGGATCGGCGACGCCAACAATATGCTGTACTCGTGGCTGCAGGCGGCCGAGGTGTTCGGCTTCCACCTGAACGTCTCGACGCCGAAGGGCTACGAGATGGATCCGGGCCTGGTCAACACCACGCGCTACACCCTGTTCGACAACCCGTCGGACGCCTGTCTAGGTGCCCACCTGGTCAATACCGACGTCTGGACCAGCATGGGCTACGAGAAGGAAAACGCAGAGCGCCTGAAAGCCTTCGACGGCTTCATCGTCGACGAAGCCAAGATGGCGCGCGCGGCCAGCGACGCCCTGTTCATGCACTGCCTGCCCGCACACCGCGGCGAGGAAGTCTCGGCCGGCGTCATCGACGGCCCGCAATCGGTGGTCTGGGACGAAGCCGAAAACCGCCTGCACGTACAAAAAGCCCTGATCGAATACCTGCTGCTCGGTCGCATTGAAGATTAAATTTTTTACCCCTGAAGCTTGATCGTTGGCCATCCGTCCTGTCGTAATCACAGGATGGATTTGCGCGCCAGCTGACCATTACTCCTCTACCATCCCTCCATCACTGGAACTCCCATGAGCGACATCAAGAAAGTAGTACTTGCCTATTCCGGCGGCCTCGACACCTCCGTCATCCTGAAATGGCTGCAAGACAATTATGGCTGCGAAATCGTCACCTTTACCGCCGACCTCGGCCAAGGTGAAGAGCTGGAACCGGCGCGCGCCAAGGCGCTGAAGTTCGGCATCAAGCCAGAGAATATCTATATCGACGATGTGCGCGAAGAGTTCGTGCGCGACTTCGTGTTCCCGATGTTCCGCGCCAACACCGTGTATGAAGGCGAATACCTGCTCGGTACCTCGATCGCGCGTCCGCTGATCGCCAAGCGCCTGATCGAGATCGCCAACGAGACCGGCGCCGACGCCGTCTCGCACGGCGCGACCGGCAAGGGCAACGACCAGGTGCGCTTCGAGCTGGGCGCCTATGCGCTCAAACCCGACGTCAAGATCATCGCCCCATGGCGCGAATGGGACCTGCTGTCGCGCGAAAAACTGCTGAAATACGCGGAAGACGCCGGCATCGCGGTCGACATGAAGCACAAGAACGGCGGCGCGCCATACTCGATGGACGCCAACCTGCTGCACATCTCGTTCGAAGGCCGCCACCTGGAAAACCCGAGCGCCGAAGCCGAGGAATCGATGTGGCGCTGGACCGTGTCGCCCGAGCAGGCGCCGGATGAAGCGGAATACCTCGATGTCGAATTCGAAAAAGGCGACATCGTCGGCCTGAACGGCAAGCGCCTGTCGCCGGCCGCCGTCCTCACCGAGCTGAACCGCCTGGGCGGCAAGCACGGCATCGGCCGCCTGGACCTGGTGGAAAACCGCTACGTCGGCATGAAGTCGCGCGGCTGCTACGAAACCCCGGGCGGCACCATCATGCTGCGCGCGCACCGCGCGATCGAATCGATCACGCTGGACCGCGAAGTGGCGCACCTGAAGGACGACCTGATGCCGCGCTACGCCTCGCTGATCTATAACGGCTACTGGTGGGCGCCGGAACGCGTCGCGCTGCAGACCCTGATCGACCACACCCAGGCCACCGTCAACGGCTGGGTGCGCATCAAGCTGTACAAGGGCAATGTGATTGTCGTGTCGCGCGATTCGAAGACCGATTCGCTGTTCGACATGAACATCGCGACCTTCGACGAAGACGGCGGCGCCTACAACCAGGCGGATGCGGGCGGCTTCATCAAGCTGAACGCGCTGCGCATGCGCATTGCGGCCAAGGCGCGCGCGAAGCGCGGGCAGTAAGGCGGTTGGAACCGGCTTGATAGCTGGTTTCGGCTGCGATGGGAAGCCGCCTTTGGGCGGCTTTTTTTGTGGGCGGGGATTGTGGTGGTGTGCTGCGGGCTTGGGTTCCCGCCTTCGCGGGAACGACGTGTTCGAGTACGTGGCAGGAATCGCGTTGTCGGCACAATGCAGCCAGCATTGACGTCGTTCCCGCGCAGGCGGGAACCCAAGTCCATTTGACCAGCCACAAACGCCACCCATGACCGCCAGCACAAACTGGCCCCATGGACAAGCCCTCCTACGTCTACATGCTAGCCAGCCGTCCTTACGGCACCCTGTACATCGGCGTCACGTCCGACCTGATCAAACGTATCTGGCAGCACAAGGAAGCCGCAGTCGCCAGCTTCACGAAGAAGTACGACGTCAAACACCTGGTCTGGTACGAAATCCACACCGACATCACCGCTGCCATCACCCGCGAAAAACAACTCAAACGCTGGAACCGCGACTGGAAAATCAACCTGATCCAGTCACTCAACCCATCCTGGCGCGATCTCTTTCACGAGATCTGCGGCTAGCCCCCTCGTTCACAAGAGTCCCAGCGCCTGCAACGCCGCCTTCCCCAGCGGCACCCGCTTGGCGCCGACCGTATCGTCGGTGATGTCGGCATTGAGCGCGAACGCATACACCTTGCCGTCCTTCTCGACCCAGCCCACCCACCAGCCGATCTGGTTCTTGCGGTCATCCGGCATATACCACCCAGTCTTCGCGTACAGGTTCGCGTGATCCTCCTGGCGCACGATCTCCCGCACCGCCGCCATCGCCGGCTCCGGGAACGGCAGCTTGCCTTGCGCAAGACGGCCCAAAAAGCGCGTCTGCTCGACCGCACTGATCTTCAACGGCCCCTCGAGCCAGAAGGCGTCGATGACCGACCCCGCGTTCATATTTCCGTAATCGAGCTGCCGCAGGCCTTCCCGCATCCTTGGCATGCCGATACGCCGCGCTAGCTCCTTGTACACCGGGACATTCGATACCCTGATCGCCTCGCGCAGCGGCATGTCCCTGGCCCATTGCGGCAGATAGGTCGGCCCGCCGCCATACGGCAGCACTTCGTCGACGCTGGAGACGGCGCCGGTGGCCAGGGCGATCAGCGAATTGGGAATCTTGTAGGTCGACGCCGGGACATAGCGGATGCTGGCGCGCTGGCGGTCGTGACCCGTGTATTCACCGGTGGCGACATCGTGCACGACGAAGGTGCCTGTGACGCCAGCCTTCTCGAATATCTCGGTGATCTTCGCATTGTCGTGCCACACGATAGCCGGCGTCTTCGCTTCCGCCGCGAGCGTCTTTGCCAGTTGCATCCGCCCCTTGTCGGCATAGGTACGGCAAGCGGTCTTGTCGACGAAGGCCGCATTACCCAGCCTGGCGCGCTGCGCATGACGCTTCCATAAATCGCTCCCATCCGGGTGGGCCGAGACCAGCACATCGCAAGGCAGCGCCGCGACCTTCGCGATCGAGCGCTCGACGTCCCTGCGCGCGCTCGGATAGGCCGGGTCGCCGCTGTAGCGGAAGGCCCCGGCGGCGATGGCGTTCAGGCTGTCGGCGTACACCATGTTCACGCGCTTGCCGCGATCGTTCGAGGTCCAGGTCCAGGTCGAGCCGCCCTGGGTATGGCCGGGCGTCGCATGCAGGGTGACGGCCAGCGGGCCAACCTTGACCGTGTCGCCATCGCGCACGATGCCGACCTTGGCCACCGGCGCCATGTCGTGTTCGAGCAGACCGGCATATTGCGGATCGCCGCGACTAGCCTTGCCGGAGCGCAGGACCGGCGCCGCGGCGGCAGTCGCCTTGACTTCGGCGCCGGACAGCCGCTGCAACTCGGTGATCCCGCCCGCGTGGTCGAAGTGCTCGTGCGAATTGAGGATGATGCGGATGTCCTCGACCTTGAAACCGAGCTTGCGGACGTTGGCCGCGATCTGGCTTGCCGCCTCGGGAGTGGCGCCATCGATCAGGATGTGTCCCTGCTTCGAGGCGATCAGCACCGCGCTGAGGCCACGCGTGCCGACGTAATAGCTGTCGCTGGACAGGGCGAAGGGTTCCTGCGGCGTGTTCCAGTCGTCGGCGGATGCCAAAGGCATGCACGTGACGAGTCCAGCCGCGGCCCATGCCAGGCTTGTGATCTTCATGAAGGGTCCTCAGTGAGTAATTAAAGCGCGTCCAGCCTTGACGGCAGTTCGCGCAGGAAGGCTTCTTTCAATAGCGGTCCGGCTGCGCGCTGCGGGTGCTGCCGGTCGAGGGTCAGGCGCGTGAACACGACCGTGCGGCCATCCTTGACGGCCCAGCCGACGAACCAGCCGTAGGAACGCGGCGGCTCTGTCGTCCCAGCCGGCTGCTCCAGCACGGCGGTCCCGGTCTTTGCATACACGTCCCAGCCGTTCGGCAGCGTGGGCAGGCGCAGCAGGGTCGCCGTCGTGTCGTAGGCCTGCGCACTCAAGCCCAGCTCGCGGTTGACGACCTTGCGCAGGAAGGCCGCCTGCTCCTGCGCCGAAATCTGCAGCGAGGAACCGATCCAGGCATCGGTCACGCCGCCCGACAAATCCCGGTTGCCGTAGTCGAAACGCTGCAGATACGATTGCAGGCCGTCGACACCGAGGCGCGAAGTCACCTGCTGCGCATACCACACGGTCGAGTTGCGGATCCAGCCCGTGGGGTCGGTGGTGGTGCGCCACGCCGGCAGCCAGTCGATATAGCCCTTCTTGAACGGCAGCGCCGGCGTGTGGGCGTCGAGCAGGATGCCCGCGTCATAGCCCATCAGGCTGACGACGATATTGAACGTGGAGGCCGGCGTGGCGCGCACGCCGCAATCGCCCTGCTCGACCAGGCGCGCGCCGCTCGCGGCGTCGAGCATGAGGGTGCAATCGAGCGTCGTCGGATGGCTGCTCCAGGCCAGCGCAGGCTGCAGCGCGAGGTTGCCGGCGAAGGCCAGCGCCAGGATTGCGAGTCCGGCGCCGCGCGCCCATGCCGCGTGCCGCGCCGCGCCCGGAGCGCGGATCAGTTCGACCCGGGCCGCCAGCGTGTCCGGGGTGACGCCGCCGAACGCCAGCGCCCCGCTCATGTCTCGGTGAGCATGGTGCTGCATGCGCAGCTGCGCGACCAGGGCCGCGGCATAGGCGCGGCGCTCGAGCGGCGGCCGGCCGCGCAACACGTCGCGGTCGCAGCCGAGTTCCTGCGCCCAAGTGAGTTTTTCGCGCAGCAGGCGCATCGCGGGATTGAACCAGCACAGCGCCTGCAGTATCGCGCCGGCCGTCAGCCACCACAGGTCGCCGCGACGCCAGTGCGTCAGTTCGTGGGCCACGATCAGCTCGCGCTGCAGCGGATCGATGTCGCGCAAGGATAGCGGCAGCAGCAGGCGCGGTTTGAACGGACCGACCAGCATGGGCGGGATCGGGGCGTCGACTTCGACGATGCCCGGCCCGACTGCACCTGGCTGGCGCGCGCCGCCGCGCATCAGCCGGTTCAGCGTCCGCTGGCCGCGCCAGAGCCGGCCCAGCATCCATGCCAGGCCCAGCGCGTAGGCCAGCACCCAGGCCCAGGCCAGCCAGGCCAGCGGGGAACGCCCATCCACGGCGGCCGCCAGCATGCCGGCGACGGTCTCGGGGGCCCTGTCGACAACGGGCAGGTTCGCCGCCGCCGCGCTCACGTCGACTTCGAACACCGGTTGCATATTCGCCTGCCGCGCAGGAGCGATCAACAGCAGCAAGAAGGTGGCCGCGATCGCGGCCTGGCCCAGCAGCCAGGTCGAGCGCTGCATGCCCAGTGCGGGCAGCGCGCGCCGCGCCAGCCGGGTCGCGCCCCATACCGCCAGCCCGGCCGCCAGGCAGCCGGCGCTGGCGAACAGGAAGCGGATGGCGAGCTGGTCGAGCGCAGTCATGGGGCGCCGTCCGTGTCCAGCGGCCAGTCGTTCAGGAGCTGCTCCAGGCGCGCCAGCTCCGCATCGTCGACCAGCTTGCTGCCGGTGAACATATTGACCGGCAGCGGCGTATCGATTTCCATCACGCGCCGCCCGAAGTCGTGGGCGAAGGCGGCCAGGGTGTCGACCTTGTCACTTACCGCCTCGTACACCTGCACGCCATGGCGAACTTCCTGGCGCACCATGTTTTTCTCGAGCATGCGCTCGAGCGTCTTGCGGGTCGACGAATACGACCACGCCAGTTCATCCACCACCGCGTCATGGATTTCGCGGGCGCTCAATGGCTGCCGGCGCCACAGCGCTTTCAGCAGGCTCAGTTCGGAGATCGAGGGGACGGCCATGAACAACACTCCAGATTGCGACGATAGCCACAATCATGCGACAAGTGTCGCAATGCTGTCAACTAGTTACGCAAGTCATCCACCGGCTCGCTGCCGAATCCCGGCGCCAGCAGGTAATCGACCAGCTTCCTGGCGCATGCCTCGGGCGAATCCAGCGCGCCGCCCTCCTTGAGCGCGACGAACCGCTCGCGCATCGGGAAATCGACATCCGGCGTGGCGCGGATCGCGGCCTGCATATCGGTGTCGATCACGCCCGGCGCCAGGCTGCAGGCGCGCACGCCCGTGTCGCCGTCGAGCAGGACCGCGCGCGCATGCTGGTCGAGCGCCGCCTTGGTCGCGCAATACACGGCCCAGCCGGGATAGGCATTGCGCGCAGCGCCGCTCGAAACGTGCAGGATGCGGCGCTGGGCCTTTGGCGCGGCCCGCACGAAGGCGGCGGCCAGCGCCAGCGGCGCGCCGACGTTGAGCGCGACGGCGCGCAGCACCTCGGCGGGATCCTGCGCGGCAAGCGGGCCGACCGGCGTGACCACGCCGGCATTGTTCACCAGGAGCGCATCGCCTGCATCCTGCAGAAAATCGCGCAGCGCATCGCCCGCGAGCCAGGCCTGCAAGGCGGCCGGATCGGCCATGTCGAGTTCGATCTGTTCGATGCCGGCCAGTGGCGAACGGCCGCGCGCCAGGCCCAGCACGGCGATGCCGCGCGCCTGCAGTTCGGCCGCGACCGCGGCCCCGAGGCCGCGGGTGTGGCCGGTGACGATTGCCTTCTTCATACTGTAGTCCTCTTAAGTTCGTCCTTAGACGAAAACGGGTTCGGGTTCGAGCGCCACGCCATAGCGGGCCGCCACGTCGGACTGGATGGCCTGGGCCAGGCGCACCACATCGGTCCCCACCGCGCCGCCGAGGTTCACCAGGACCAGCGCCTGCTTGTGGTAGACACCGGCCGGGCCGATGTTCTTCCCCTTCCAGCCGCACTGGTCGATCAGCCAACCCGCCGCCAGCTTCTCGCTGCCATCGGGCTGGGCATGGTGGACGAGATTCGGATACATCTCGAGCAGGCGCCGGCATTCCTCGCCCGAGACCACAGGGTTCTTGAAGAAACTGCCGGCATTGCCGATCTCCAGTGGATCGGGCAGCTTGCGGCGGCGGATCGCTTCCACGATGGCGCCGATATCGCGCGGCGTCGGCGCCGCCAGCCCCGCCTCCTGCACCGCATTGGCCAGTTCGGCATAGCGCAGGTTCGGCTGCCAGGCCGCCGGTAGGGCGAAGGTGACGTCCAGCACGATCAGATCGCGGCCAATGGCGTGCTTGAAGATGCTGTCGCGGTAGCCGAAGCGGCAGGCGGCGGCGTCCAGGGTGTGGATCTGGCCGCTGGCCATGTCGAAGGCCGTCAGGCTGTGGAACACATCCTTGGTTTCGACGCCATACGCCCCCACGTTCTGGATGGGTGCGGCGCCGACCGTGCCGGGGATCAGGGACAGGTTTTCCAGGCCGCCCAGCCCCTGCGCCAGGGTGAATCCGACGAAGGCGTGCCAGTTCTCGCCGGCCTGGGCGCGCACCAGGATCTTGCCGTCCTGCTCGCCCAGGATATCCCGACCCTGGCCGGCCATGTGCAGCACCAGGCCGTCGAAGTCCTGGGTGAACAGCAGGTTGCTGCCGCCGCCCAGCACCAGGCGCGGCAAACCGGACAGGGCGGGATCGGCGCGCAGCGCCGTCAATTGCTCGGCGCCCGTGACGCGCAAGTATTGACGGGCGGTGACGGGGATGCGGAAGGTATTCAGCCCGGCGAGCGGCTGGTCGTGGACGATGGGCAGGTCTGGATGCATGACGTGTGGGATAAAAAATGTCGTTTCATTATAGTGGTTCACGCATTCCCGACTTTCCAGCCTGGCAAAACGGTCGCGATTCGGGCCGTTGTCCGCTAAAATAGAGGGATTAATCTAAGAGCCTGTCCCGGTAGGTGGGGGAAAGCTCATGGCGATGCATGGCGGGCGTGGGCAAGGCGCGAGGAGGCCGCATGGCGCGCCATGCAACGACGAGCAACGCAGCACACGCCTGCCAGGCGCGCCAGGAGCGACTCCCACCTACCGGGACAGGCTCTAATGCTTTATAAAATAAGGACACTCCATGCCATCGTTTGATGTGGTCTGCGAAGCAGACATGGTCGAAGTCAAGAACGCGGTCGAGCAATCGAACAAGGAAATCACGACCCGTTTCGACTTCAAGGGCAGCTCGGCCAATGTCGAACAAAAAGAGCGCGAACTGACGCTGCTGGCCGATTCCGATTTCCAGCTCAGCCAGGTCAAGGACGTGCTCATCAACAAGATGTCGAAGCGCAAGGTCGACGTACGCTTCCTCGACGAAGGCAAGGTCGAGAAGATCGGCGGCGACAAGGTCAAGCAGGTGATCAAGGTGCGCAACGGTATCGAGACCGAAGACGCGAAAAAGATCACCAAACTGATCAAGGAAAGCAAAATGAAGGTGCAAGCCAGCATCCAGGGCGAGTCGGTGCGCGTTACTGGTGCTAAGCGCGACGACCTGCAGACGGCGATGGCGATGCTGCGCAAGGACGTGCAAGAGCTGCCGCTGGCCTTCAATAATTTCCGCGACTGACATTTAGAACTGAGTCGCATGTGGCCGGCATGACCGGCTTGAGAGCAAGGCACGCGTGGACAGGTTCCGCGGCGCCTTGCCCCGCTTGGAGTAGAATGGCGCCTTGAAATTCATGCGTTTTCGTGACGCTGTGCGCCGCCGCAAACCCGGGCAGATTAGGTAGTCTAAGGATAGCAATGAAACGTGTTGATGATTTCCGCCTACGTATGGGCAACAAGGAATATGTGCCCATCATGATTGGCGGAATGGGTGTGGACATTTCGACGTCCGAGCTGGCCCTCGAAGCGGCCCGCCTCGGTGGTATCGGTCATATCTCCGACGCCATGTCCCAGGACGTGTCCGACCGCAAGTTCGACACCACCTTCGTTAAAGACAAGACGAAGACCTACAAGTTCAACATCAACAATATGAACAAGGCGGTGGTCCAGTTCGACCTGGATCACCTGGCCGAGGCGACCCGTCGCCACGTCGGTTCGACCATGGAAGCGAAGAAAGGCGATGGCCTTATCTACGTCAATTGCATGGAAAAGCTGACCATGAACGCGCCGAAGGAAACCCTGCGCGTGCGCCTGGGCGCGGCGCTGGACGCCGGCATCGACGGCATCACCCTGTCGGCCGGCCTGCACCTGGGTTCGTTCGAGCTGATCAAGGACCACCCGCGCTTCCGCGACGCCCACCTGGGCATCATCGTGTCCTCGGTGCGCGCGCTGCAATTGTTCCTCAAGAAAGTGTCGCGCTTGGACCGCAAGCCGGACTTCGTCATCGTCGAAGGCCCGCTGGCCGGCGGCCACCTGGGCTTCGGTCTCGATGACTGGAAGCAGTATGACCTGCACACCATCATGGACGAGATCCACGCCTTCATGCAGGCCGAGCAGCTGGGCATCCCGGTGATCGCGGCCGGCGGCGTGTTTACGGGTTCGGACGCGGCCGGCTTCATGGAGAAAGGCGCCGCCGGCGTGCAGGTGGCGACCCGCTTCACCGTCACCCACGAGTGCGGCCTGCCGGACAGCGTCAAGCAGGAATACTTCCGCGCCAGCGAAGAGGACATTGAAGTCAACGGCGTCTCGCCGACCGGCTATCCGATGCGCATGCTCAAGAATACCCCGGCAATCGGCTCGGGCATCCGTCCCGGCTGCGAATCCTACGGCTACCTGCTGGACGCCACCGGCAACTGCGCCTACATCAACTCGTACAATCGCGAGGTGCAGGCCCATCCCGACCAGAAAAAAGTGGTCGTGATGGACAAGACCTGCCTGTGCACGCACATGCGCAACTTCAATTGCTGGACCTGCGGCCACTACACCTACCGCCTGAAGGACACCACCCACCTGCTGGCGGACGGCAATTACCAGATCCTGAGCGCGGAACACGTGTTCAAGGATTACCAGTTCAGCGTGAACAACGAGATCGCGCTGCCGGTGAAGCAGGAAGTCGCAGCGGCGTAAGCGCCCTGCCTTTCCCATGAACGCCACGACCCAGGTCGTGATGGCGTTAAGTTAAGGCGAAAGTCTTCTTGAGTTAGCATAAAAACGTCGTCCCCGCGCAGGCGGGGACCTAAGTTGCAAGCGTTTCGACGACGCTTGCAGAACTTGGGTCCCCGCCTCCGCGGGGAGTCGTTACTGCCAGTGGCAGTAACGACGTATTTGACAGTTAGCTCAGCAGCTTAACTTAAGGCAATTACAGCCCAGGCCGTGGCTGTTCTTATTTCTCACGCCCTGCTTCAGCTCGCATCGAACCAGCGCATGATCGCGCCATACTCACCCATCACCTGCTCAGCGCCGCCCCCTTCCGCCACCAGGTCATGGTTGGCGCCAGGCAGGCGCCGTATCGTCACATCCCGGCCTTGCGCGCGTAGCTGCGCGTACATCACTTCGGTCGACAGGATCGGCACGCTCGCATCGCGCATCCCGCTCACGATGTAGACCCGGGCCTTCGATTGCAGCAGATTGTCACCCGGCGACTGGGCAAGGAAACTGCTCCAGCGCCGGTATGAATGGCCCCAGTCGAACTTGCTGCCACTGCCCGGATTGGCCTGGATATCCTTGAGCGTGGCGTCGAGCGACGCCAGCTCGCGCAGCTTGTCGTCATCGCTGCCGCCGCCCTGGTGGATGCGCGCGATGCTGTCGAACAGCTGCGTGGTGCCGGAGACACCTGCCAGCGCCACCGCGCGCACTTCGGGCACGGCGCGGGCGAGCCCGGCCGCCATCACGCCACCTTCGGAAATCCCGACCACTAGGACGCGCGTGGCATCGATCTCGGGCCGCGCCAGGGCGTGGCGCAGCGCCGTGCTCAAGGTGGCCAGCCAGGTATCGTACGAAAACTGATTGTTGAAGTCGGCGCCGCAGCCATCGGCGCTGCCGCCCTGCCCGCTCTGCTGCGCTGGCTGATGAGGCTTGTCCACCGACATCACTGCATAGCGTCCGCCTTGCGCGAGCGGCACCCATGGCAGGATCGAGGCGCTGCGCTCTTGCGTGCCGAGGCCGCTGAACGGCGGCGTGCAGCCCGATCCCTGCACGAACAGCACCAGCGGCGCCTTCGCCTTCGGCGTCGACAGGT
This sequence comes from Massilia sp. CFBP9012, assembly GCF_034045115.1. Classification (NCBI taxonomy): domain Bacteria; kingdom Pseudomonadati; phylum Pseudomonadota; class Betaproteobacteria; order Burkholderiales; family Oxalobacteraceae; genus Massilia; species Massilia sp. CFBP9012. Next base: position 155,262 of record NZ_JAXCWM010000008.1, read on the forward strand.
AGTAGCTCACCGGCGCTCCTTCGCTGCGCGGCAAGGTCACCCGGTTGATGCCCCAGGTGCCAAAACTAAAGCTTTCCTGCTGAACAGCAGGCGCGGCATGCGCGCCCGCCGTGATGGCCAGGAGAGAGAGTACGCATGCGCCGCGCCGGATATAAGTTTGCATGAAATGTCTCGATGGAATGAAGCCGTCGAGTGTGCCACCGTGTTAATACGAAAGCAATGCGCAGCGGGTAGCCCCGAACGACCGGCGCTTGTCCCGCTCAATGTCCATGATTGCCGGCTAACGTGCGGGGACGCACCGAGCCATGCGGCCCACACCGCTACGGTAGACCTTCCACCAGCAGGGAGACGCCCATGAGCCCGCCAGAAAAAACCGTCCGCATCGAAGCCGCCACCATGCCCGCCGGCGGCTGGGGATCGGTCGACGACGTCAAGAACGCCCTGAGCAGCCAGCATGTGGTGCTCAAGGACACGCGCCTGCTGCTCAAGCAGAACAAGTCCGACGGCTTTGCCTGCGTCAGCTGCGCCTGGGCCAAGCCGGCCGATCCGCATCCCTTCGAATTCTGTGCCAGCGGCGCGAAGGCCACCGCCTGGGAAACCACAAGCCGTGCGATCGGCCCTGACTTCTTCGACCGCCACACGCTGACCGAGCTCGAAAGCTGGAGCGACCACGACCTGGAAGACCACGGCCGCCTGACGGTGCCGCTGCGTTACGACGCCGCCAGCGACAAGTACCGTCCGGTCGACTGGGACGTGGCGTTCGCCGAGATCGGCGCCGCACTGCGCGCCTGCGAGCGCAAGCAGGTGGTGTTCTATGCGTCCGGCCGCGCCTCGCTGGAAACCTCGTATATGTACCAGCTGCTGGCGCGCATGTACGGCAACAACAACCTGCCGGACAGCTCGAATATGTGCCACGAAAGCACCTCGGTCGGCCTGCAAAAGACCATTGGCGTCGGCGTCGGCACCGTGGGGCTCAATGACTTCAAGCACACCGACTGCATCCTGTTCTTCGGCCAGAACGTGGGCGTGAACAGCCCGCGCATGCTGCACCAGTTGCAAGAAGTGCGCGAGCGCGACGTGCCGATCGTCACCTTCAATCCGCTGCGCGAGCGCGGCCTGGTGAGCTTTACCAATCCGCAATCGCCGGTCGAGATGCTGACCGGGCACGAGACCGTGATCAGCACCCAGTACCACCAGATCAGGCCGGGCGGCGACACGGCCGCCATCATGGGCATGTGCAAGACCGTCTTCGCGCTGGACGACGTCGCCAGGGAAAGCGGCGCGCAGCGCGTGATCGACGTCGCCTTCATCCAGGAGCACACCCACGGCTTCGACCAATTCGAGCGCGCCGTGCATGCCTGCGGCTGGGATGCGATCGAGCGCGAATCGGGCCTGCCGCGCGCCGCGCTGGAACAGGCGGCCGAAGTCTATTGCCAGGCCGGCGCCGCGATGGGCGTGTACGGCATGGGCATGACCCAGCACCGCAACGGCGTGCAGAACGTGACCATGCTGGTCAACCTGCTGCTCTTGCGCGGCAATATCGGCAAGCCCGGGGCCGGCATCTGCCCGGTGCGCGGCCACTCGAACGTGCAGGGCCAGCGCACGGTCGGCATCACCGAAAAGCCCGAACTCGCCCCGCTCGATCAACTCAAGGAACAGTACGGCTTCGAGCCGCCGCGCGAGGAGGGATTGACCACGGTCGATGCCTGCGCAGCGATCCTGAAGCACGAGCTGCAAGCCTTCGTCGGGCTGGGAGGCAATTTCTTGCGCGCGGTGCCGGAGACCCGCCTGATGGAAGCGGCCTGGCGCGAACTGCCGCTGACGGTGCAGGTGGCAACCAAGCTCAACCGCAATCACGTCATCCACGGCAAGGCCGCCTACCTGCTGCCCTGCCTGGGACGGATCGAGATCGACCGCCAGCGCACGGGCGAGCAGGCGGTGACGGTCGAGGACAGTACCTCGTGCATGCACGGTTCGCGCGGCATGGCCGAGCCGGCCGCCCCTACCCTGCTGTCCGAGCCCGCCATCGTGGCCGGCATCGCCAAGGCCACGCTCGATCCGAACCCGCGCGTCGACTGGGACGCCTGGGTGGCGGATTACGCCACGATCCGCGACGCCATCGGCGTCACCTTCCCGGAGATCTTCCACGACTTCAACCAACGCATGTGGACGCCTGGCGGCTTCCGCAAGCCCATCGGCGCGGCCGAACGGATCTGGAAGACCGAAAGCGGCAAGGCCGAATTCACGACGCCGGACGAGCTGCCCGGCAACCCGGACATGGACGGCGGCCCCGAGGTGCTGCGCCTGTTCACGATCCGCAGCGACGGCCAGTTCAACACCACGATCTATAGTCACGACGACCGCTTCCGCGGCGTGCACGGCAGCCGTATGGTGCTGTTCATGGGAGAAGCCGACATGGCGAAATACGGCCTGAACAAGGGCGACGTGGTGGCGCTGCGCACCAAAGCCGACGACGGCGTCGAGCGCCGCGTCGACGGCCTGCAGATCGTGCCCTACGACGTGCCGGCGGGCTGCATCGCCGGTTACTACCCGGAGTGCAATCCCCTGATTCCGCTATGGCACCACGCCAAGGAAAGCAAGGTGCCGGCAGCCAAGTCGATCGACGTGCTGCTCGAACGCGGCGCCGCCGTGGCCGCGCCATGAACGCGCGCGCACCTTTTACGGGGACCGGCGATGCCGCGTTCGCCCTCGCCAGCAGCGTGCCGGCGGCAAGCTGGCACGACGGCGCGATCGACCACGGCAGTGAGCTGCTGGCCGAGGAAGTGCCGGTGGCCCTGGTCTATAACGGCATCAGCCATGCCGTGATGCTGGCGTCTCCGCAAGACCTGGAAGACTTCGCCATCGGCTTCTCGCTGTCCGAACGCATCGTCCGCGCGGCGCAAGACGTGCGCGAAGTCGAGGTCGAAGCCGGCCCGCACGGCATCGCGCTCGCCATCCACATCGCGCCCGGCGCCATGGCGCGCCTGAAGGCGACGCGGCGCGCGCGACTGGGCCAGACCGGCTGCGGCCTGTGCGGCATCGACAGCCTGGCCTGGTTCGGGCGCGAAACCGAACTGCACGACCCGCGCGGCGGCGGCGCTCACGAGACCGGCAGCCCGTTCACACCGCAGGCGCTGCAGCGCGCCATGGCGGCCATGGCCGGCCAGCAGCGCCTGCACCAGGCCACCGGCGCCATGCATGCGGCCGGCTGGGCCGACCGCGACGGCCGCCTGCTGCTGGTGCGCGAAGACGTAGGCCGCCACAACGCGCTGGATAAACTGGTCGGGGCGCTGGCGCGCGCCGGCATCGACGCCGGAGACGGCTTCGCGCTCGTCACCAGCCGCGCCAGCTTCGAGATGGTGCAGAAGGCGGCGCGCGCCGGCATTGGCTTGCTGGCCGCCATCTCCGCCCCGACAGCGATGGCGGTTCGGCTGGCGGACCGCGCCGGGCTGACCCTGGCCGGTTTCGTGCGCGCAGGCCGCCACGTGGTCTACACGCATCCACAGCGTCTGGATGGCGTACCTGTTGCGCACGTCACATAACGCTTGCCAAGCGAATTTGGAACAGGTGTAAGCTGGCTTCACGCAAGCGCGAGCTGCTGCGGCACGCACTGCGTTGCAAGAAAGGCGGACCGACATGTCAGCGTTCGACCCCTCCGAGCAGGCCAGCTTCCTGGCCGATGAGGCAGGTACGATCATTACCTGGAATCCCCAGTGCGCCACACTGTTCGGTCTACCCGCCGCGGACGCCCTCGGCCGGGACGCCGCCCAGTTGCTGGGTTCACCCCCATGGCCGGTCCTGCGCGAGGATGGCACGGCCCGGGTCGACTTTCCTGCCCCGTCGCCACGCACGGCCATCGTCGCGCTGGCCGCCCAACTCGATGCGAGCGGCGCTGCGCGCGGCTACAGCGTCACCGTCATCCCGGTCGCCGGCGCGCCGTCCGAAAGTGAACGCCTCGGCGCCACCGCGCTCAGGGACGTGGTCGACCTGTTGCCCGGCACCTTCTACATCCTGAACCCCGAGGGCCGCATCCTGATGTGGAACGATAACCTCGAGCGCGTTTGTGAAATGATGCCCGAGGAACTCGCGACAGCCAATGCTTTCGAGATGCTCGACGCGCGCGACCGGGTCGAATTCGCCGACAGGGTCCATCGCATGTTCGAGGACAATACCGAACTCGAGATGGAAGTCGACTACGTCGCGCGCAGCGGCCGCGAGACCCCTGTCCTGCTGCGGGGCGCCCGCATCGACTGCACCGGGGGCCAGTACCTGTTCGGCATGGGGATCGACATCTCCAAGCGCCGCGCGCACGAGCGCCAGTTGAACCTGTACAAGCGGGCCCTGAACGCCGCCAGCAACGGCGTGATCATCGCCCAGAACGGCGGCGCCGACCATCCGATCGAATACGTCAACCCGGCCTTCGAACGCATCACCGGCTACGGGGCCGACGAGGTCATCGGCCGCGACTCGCGCTTCATGGCAGCGCCCGGGATGGACACGGACGAGCGCAGCCGCATGCGCCAGGCGCTGCACGCGCAGCGCTCGGTGCACGTGGTGATGCGCAACCTGCGCAAGAACGGCGAAGTATTTTGGAACGACCTGCACATCACGCCGGTGCACGATGACAATGGCCTGGTGACGCACTTCGTCGGCATCCTGGTCGACGTCACTGCCAGCAAGCAGCGCGCCGACCGCCTCGAGCACGAGGTCAACCACGACAGCCTGACGGGCCTGGCCAACCGCACCCTGATGTGGGACCGGCTCGACCACGCGGTGCACCTGGCCCAGCGCCACCAGACGCTGGTGGCGGCCGTGCTGATCGACCTCGACAACTTCAAGGCCATCAACGACACCTTCGGCCACGACGCCGGCGATGCGGTGCTGAAGGTGGTGGCGCGGCGCCTGCAGGCGAGCGTGCGCGACAGCGACACCGTGGCGCGCATGTCGGGCGACGAGTTCGTGATGGTGCTGGTCGACCAGCCCAGCCTGCGCTTCACGCTGCGCATGGTCGAACGCGTGCGCCGCGCGCTGACCATGCCGGTGGCCTTCGGCGGCAGCGAAATCCCGGTCGGCGCCAGCCTGGGCGTGGCGGCCTTCCCGCACGACGGCCGCACCGCGCCCGACCTGGTGCGCGCGGCCGACATGGCCATGTACCGGGCCAAGAACAATGGCGGCGGCGTGCATTTCTATTCCAGCGAGATGCGCCTGGCCAGCGAGGCGCGCGCGACCCTGGCCTGCAATATGAAGAGCGCGCTCGACGACGACGAACTGTTCCTGCTGTTCCAGCCGCGGATGGACGCGCGCAGCGGCAAGGTGCGCGGCTTCGAGGCGCTGCTGCGCTGGCGCCATCCGGTCAACGGGGTGATGCTGCCGGCGGCCTTCCTGGCCGAGGCCGAGGAAAGTGGACAGATCGTCGAGATCGGCAATCGGGTGCTGGACCAGGCCTGCGCCTTCGCGCGCGATCTGCGCCATGCCGGCTATACGGCGCTTCCGGTCGCGGTCAACGTCTCGCACCGCGAATACAGCCGGCCCACCTTCATCGCCGGCATCGCCGAACGCATGTCGCGCTACGGCCTGCCGCCCGGCACCATCGAGATCGAAATCCCCGAGGCCGACCTGATCTGGAATCCAGGACTGGGACGCGACCTGGCGGCCCAGTTGCGCGACGTCGGCGCCATGCTGTCGATCGACCAGTTCGGGCGCGGCATCTCCGACCTGAACTTCCTGCAGCAGTTGTCGGTGCGCCAGGTCAAGCTATCGAAGGCGGCGGTGCACAATATCGCCGACCACGGCCGCGGCGGCTCGCTGGCCAAGGCCCTGATCGACATCGGCCGCAACCTCGACATCACGGTGGTCGGTGAAGCGGTCGAGACCGAGGCCCAGGTGGAATTCCTGCGCAGCCACGGCTGCGACCAGATGCAGGGCCAATGGTTCTGCGAACCGCTGTCGGCCGACGCGGCGCGGCATTTGCTGGCGCAGCGGCAGCATATGGCGTAGTCGGGCGGGCGTGCACTTGTGCCGCCAGACATCAGCCAGCAGCGCCAGCACGTCGTTCCCGCGCAGGCGGGAACCTAAGTGTGCCTGGTCAGTGGCCTAAAAATCGACCTCCGATGAACGGTCGGGCCACGCAAGAGCATGAACATTCTGTGACTTCACTTGGATTCCCGCCTTCGCGGGGATGACGATGCATACTTTGCGTATGAATATTCCGGACAGCAGTGCGCCTGCGCGGGAATGACGGGCTGGCGGTACTGGCCGCTCCTACCCCTCCCTGGTAATCCGCCTGACCAACGCCCCAAGCACGTCCTCGGCCAGCTCGTTATCCACCTGGCAGGTACCGGCATTCTCGTGCCCGCCGCCACCATATTCCAGCATCAGCGCGCCGATATTCGTCTTCGAGCTACGGTTGAGGATCGACTTGCCGGTGGCGAACACGGTGTTTTGCTGCTTGACGCCCCACAGCACGTGGATCGAGATGTTCGTCTCGGGAAACAGAGCATAGATGATGAAGCGGTTGCCGGCATAGATCACGGGTTCTTCGCGCAGGTCGAGCACCACCAGGTTGCCTTCGACTACCGCGCAGCGCCGGATCTGCTCCTTGCAACGCTCGCTGTGCTCGCGGTACAGGGTGCTGCGCTCGACCACGTCCGGCAGCGCCATCAGTTGTTCGATGTCCAGGGTGGCGGAGTAGCCGATCAGGTCCATCATGAGCTGGTAGTTGGAGATGCGGAAATCGTGGAAGCGCCCGAGGCCGGTGCGCGCATCCATCAGGAAGTTCAGCAGGTCCCAGCCTTGCGGATCGAGCACCTCTTCGCGTGTAAACCGCGCCGAATCGCCCTTGTCGACCGCCGCCATCATGGTGTTCCAGGCGGCCGGGAAGGTGCGCGCGCCGCCGTAGTGGTCATACACCACGCGCGCCGCAGAAGGCGCTTCGGGGTGGATGATGTGGTTCTCGCGGCGGCCGGTGTTGCGGATGGTTTCCGACAGATGGTGGTCGAACACCAGGTGGGCGCCGGCGACATAAGGCAGATTGGTCGTGATGTCGCGGGCGGTGATCACGATCTTGCCGTCCTGCATGTCCTTGGGATGGACAAACAGGATGTCGTCGATCAGTTCGAGGTGCCTGAGCAGCACGGCGCAAACGAGACCGTCGAAGTCGCTGCGGGTCACGAGGCGGAATTTATGGGGAATAGCGGACATCTAGCACACCCTTTCTCATCGGTTGTGATTGGTCCCGGCATGGCCCGGCCATCGGAGAAGATCATCATACCTTGCAATGTTTCTAATTAATAGCTGTTGAGTTCGATCATTTCCAGCGCATGAGTACCGTCCATTCCCCGAATCCTGCAGGCTGTCGCAGGGGGCTGGCCCTGACGCGTCCGGCGCGTTAAAGTTGCATCATTCCAACGCTCCATCCGCGACGATCGATGATGGCGGACATACAAGATTGACGACCATGCAAGCACGCAGTTCGACACAACAGTATTTGACGGGCATCCTGTCCTGGCTCTACCGGGCCTTCGACGCGGTGGCGACCTGGGTCACCCAGCTATCGTGGTGGAAGTTCCTCCTGTTCGCCTGCCTGACCCTGACCGCCGCCGGCATCTTGCAGGAAGAGCTGTTCAACGGTCCGGCCCAGGAAGAGATCGCGCGCGCCGAGCGCGAGGCCGGGCGGCGCAGCGAAGCCAGCATCCTGATCGACGAGAGCGGCATCCGCTTCAATCCGCGCACCCGTGCGCGCGGCGGCGCGGCCGAGCCGGCGGAAGCTGCCGAACCTGCCGAACCGGTTCCGCCAGCCGATCCGGATGCGCCGGAGGCGCCCCGTCCGCCGCTGCCACCGAAACCGCCCGCCATCGGCGGCAGCGGCGTCAATATCCACCCGGGTGACGATTCGGTCCACATCGAGCTGCCGCCCCAGATCGGCGAAGAACTGTCGAACGCGATCGAAGCTGCGGTCGAGGACGCCGCCGAGCAGAAGGTGTCGCGCTACCACAAGCAGGCCTCTACCTGGTTCATGAACTTCGTGCTGCTCCTCTTGCTCGCCCTGTTCGGGACCAAGGCCCTGGTCGGCGGCAAGAAGCGCGCCGATGCCGAGGCCCAGGTCGCCAACGCCGCCGCCGAGCGCGAAGCCATGCAGCGCCAGCTGTCGGAAACCAAGATGCAGATGATGCAGGCCCAGGTGGAGCCGCACTTCCTGTTCAACACGCTGGCCTCGGTCGAGCACCTGATCCGGGTCGACCCGCCGCGCGCCTCGGCCATGCAGCGCAGCCTGATCCAGTACCTGCGGGCGGTGCTGCCGCAGATGCGCGACAACGCGGTGCTCACCGGCCTCGGGCGCGAGGTGGACATGGTCAGCGCCTATCTGGCCCTGCTCAAGATGCGGATGGAAGAACGCCTGACGGTCGACTTGCAGATCCCGGACGGCCTGCGCAGTGCGGCCTTCCCGCCGATGATGCTGCAGTCGATGGTCGAGAACGCGATCAAGCACGGCCTGGAGTGCAAGCCCGAAGGCGGCACCCTCAGGATCGTGGCCGAGGTGGCCGACAGCAAGCTGCGCGTGACCGTGACCGACGACGGCGTGGGCTTCGGCGTGGTGCCGAGCGACGGCACCGGCCTGGGATTGCAGACGATCCGCGACCGCCTCAAGCTGCTGCACGGCGACAGCGCCCGCCTGCACATCGGCGCCAACAGCCCGAGCGGCGTGATCGCGACGATCGAAGTGCCTTATCAGCTGTCGAAACAGGCCTGAAGGTAGAGCTTGAGATTCGGGTTTGAGATTCGGGCTCGAAATTCGCGTTGGCTGGCGGCCCGGCTTGCCTGACGCCCGGTTTCATTGAATAATCATTGCATAATAAACCTGAGAAGAGACTCACCATGCCTACCGCGATTATTGCCGATGACGAAAGACTGATGCGCGACCAGCTGCGCATGCGCCTGCAGGAAGCCTGGCCCGAACTGCAGATCGTCGGCGAAGCGAAGAATGGCGAAGAAGCCGTGCAACTGGTCGCCGAGCTGAATCCCGACCTCACCTTCCTCGATATCCGCATGCCGGGCAAGACCGGCATGGAAGCGGCGCGCGAGATCGGCGACGGCAGCCAGATCGTGTTCGTTACCGCCTATGACCAGTACGCGGTGGAAGCCTTCGAACGCGGCGCGATCGACTACGTGCTCAAGCCGACCGAGCCGGACCGACTGAAGATCACGGTCGACCGCCTCAAGGAGCGCCTGGACAAGCCGCAGGTCGCCGGCAGCGTCAATGACAGCGTGTCGGCCATGCTGAACCAGCTGGCCGAGAAGATCGCCGCGCCGAAGCAGAAACACCTGCAATGGATCCAGGCCAGCATCGGCCAGGACCTGCGCATGATCCCGGTCGAGGAGATCCTGTTCTTCCGTTCGGACGAGAAATACACGGCCGTGCAGACGGCCGGCTTCGAAGCGCTGATCCGCAAGCCGGTGCGCGACCTCGCCGATGAGCTCGATCCCTCGCTGTTCTGGCAGATCCACCGCGCAACCTTGGTCAATGTGAATGCGATCGAGGGCGTGACGCGCGACATCCGCGGCCGCCACCTCGTGCTGGTCAAGGGCCGACCGGAGAAGCTTGAGGTCAGCCGCAGCTTCCTGCACCTGTTCAAGCAGATGTAAAACCGGCCCTGGCGCGCCCGAGCGCCAGGGCCTTGTCTCGTCTCAACGCCCGCACTCCTCCATGCGCGTAATGTAGAGGACAGGTCCGCGTCCGCGGCCTTCCTCTCTCTAACGATCCCGCATGAGATCTCAGCGCAGGGCACGCAGTCGCCGCACCGGCCCGACCGTGCTGGTGGCAGGCTTCCTGGGCGGCTATTGCGCTGGCAATATGGCCGCCGCCTTGCGGCGCGCCCGCGGTCCGCAGCGCAACGGGCGCGGCTTCGACAGCCGCCGCATCGTCCACAGCGCCAGCGACGCCATCCTGTCGGTCGACGAAGACGCCACCATCCTGCTGGCCAACCCGGCTGCGGCGCAGATGTTCAATTCGAGCGTGAGCGCCATGCAGGGCAGCCGCCTGTCGCGCTTTATCCAGCCGCCCTCGCCAGACGCGCGCACCCCGTTCGATTATTTCCCGGCCGGCGGCGGCCGCGCGGGCCGGCGCGCGACCGACTACGCCGTCACCGGCATCCGCGCCGGCGGCCAGCTGTTTCCGATCGAAGGATCGATCTCCAGCGTCGAACACGAGGGCCACCCTGTCTTTACGGTGATCCTGCGCGACGTTTCCGAGCGCCACCTGGTGCAGCAAAAGCTGGCGCGCTCGCACGACCAGCTGCGCCAGTTGTCTTCGGCGCTGCAGAGCATCCGCGAAGAAGAACGCACCCACATCGCGCGCGAGCTGCACGACGACCTCGGCCAGTTGCTGGCCTCGCTGCGCATGGACCTGACCCTGCTGACCCGGGTCGATCAACTGCCCGACGACAGCCTACGCCTGATCGCCGGCATGGAAACCAATCTGCTCACCGCCATCGTCTCGCTGCGCCGCATCGCCACCAACCTGCGCCCGCGCGCCCTCGACGAAGGCGGCCTGTATTTCGCGCTGCAGGGCTTGCGCGACGAGTTCGTCGAGCGCCATGGCATCGCCTGCACCCTGCTGGCCGACGAGGCCGAGCTGCGCCTGGACGACGCCGCCAGCACGGCCGTGTTTCGCATCGTGCAAGAGGCGCTGACCAATATCGCGCGCCATGCGGGGGCGCAGAACGTCCTGCTCAATCTCGACCGGACCAATGGCGAGCTGCTGGTGACGATCCAGGACGACGGCCGCGGCATCCGCGCCGAGGACATGGAAAAGGCCCAGTCGCTGGGCCTGGTTGGCATGCGCGAGCGGGTCTGGGCCATGCACGGCGACATCACCATCGCCGGCGACGAAGCGCCCGGCACCCGCATCGACATCGTGCTGCCGCTGAGCGGACACGTCGTCTAAAATTTTCTCCGGATGCCGAAAGTAAAGAATATTGTTCGGGCTATTGCGTAAAAACAACATAGTCAGGATGTCATGAACTCGACATATTGGCTCGATAAGATCGCTGTCGATCTGAGTTGACTTGCTAACTCAACATCTTGTCGAAACTAAACTGGAGATCTTCATGAAGTATAAGTTCCTGGCCGCCGCTGTGCTGTCGTCCCTGCCACTGTTCGCCCAAGCCCAGACCAACGTCCAGATCTACGGCGTCATGGACGCTGCCATCGCCCTGGAAGACACCGATGCCCCGGGCCAAGACCGCCGCACCACCGTCAGCTCGGGCAACCAGTCGAGCAGCCGCCTGGGCTTCCGCGGTACCGAAGATCTCGGCAATGGCCTGAAAGCCCTGTTCAACATCGAAGCCGGCGTGTCGCTCGACACCGGCGCCACCGACTCGCAAACGTTCGGCCGCCGCGCCGTGGTCGGCCTGCAAGGCAACTTCGGCACCCTGACCGTCGGCCGCGAATACTCGCCGATCGCCGCCGTCGCCGCCGCCACCGACATCAACGGCCAGGGCCTGTACGGCTCGAACCTGTCGGCCTTCGGCACCAGCCGCCTGACCCGCCGCCTGGCCAACTCGGTCAACTACAAATCGAACTCGCTGTCGGGCTTCGTCGTCAATGCCGCCTACTCGACCGGCGAAACGACCGTCGACCCGTCGGGCGACCTGCTGGGCGCATCGCTGGAATACAAGAACGGCGGCCTGTACCTGGGCGCCGGCTACCACACCATCGAGCGCCTGACCGAAGGCGACGACAAGGAAATGGCATTCGGCGCCGGCTACAACTTCGGCGCGTTCGAAATCAAGGGTAACTGGATGAAGGCCGAGCTGGAAGGCGCCGGCAACGCTGTCAACCCTGAATACACCAACGCCAACATCGGCGCTTCGTACGCCGTCGGCGCGAACAAGTTCTTCCTGAACTTCCAGCAGCAGAAGCTGGACAATACCGACGCCAAGGGCAACACCGTGTCGGTGTCGTACACCTACTCGCTGTCGAAGCGCACCAACATCTATACCACCTACGCCCAACTGCGCAACAACGGCCGCGGCGCCTTCGGCATCAACGCCTCGTCGAACAACGTGACCCCGCCAGCCACCGCGCTGGGCGCCGATCCATCGGTGTTCACCGTCGGCCTGCGTCACTCGTTCTAATCACGCAGGGCCACGCAGGTCGCCTACGGCGGCCTGTGACGGTTTCCTCTTCGTTTCCGTGTCCGCGGGAACGCCTGACGCCGGCACATGCCGGCGTTTTTCATGGCGCCCACAATGATTTCCGCAGCCGCGTCGGGCCATCGCTTGCGACCGATCAATCATCGGCCGTACTCCTCGCTTGCCACAGCCTGGCTCAGCGATCGGCGTCCACGGCCTCGGTGCGCAGCAGCCGGGCCGCAATACCGCGTTCTTCTTCCGGCGAGAAGAAATAGGGATAGAACGAACGCTCGCCGGTGTCGATGCCGCGCTTGAACGCGCCGCCCACCGCCTCGACCTGTTGCGCCACATAGGCCAGGCTCACGTGCAGCAGGAAGGACGGCGCGTTCACGCGCGCATTCACCTTCAGCTCCCCTACCCGGCGAAAACCGAGCATGCGTTCGTAGAAGCGGCGATGGCGCGGATTGACTTCGATGACGGCGTCGGTGCAGCCGTGCATTTCGCGCGCGTAGATGAAGGCGAGATGAAACACGCTGGCCAGTGCATGCTTGGACTGGACCGAATGGTCGAAGGCCAGCTTGGTGACCTCGGCCAGGCGCCCGCCCTCGCGTCGGAAGGCATCCAGTTCTTCCTTGTACATATGGTCCGCCATCAGCCCGCGGCCGGCATCGATCCCGATGGTCAGGGTGCCGACCACCTCGCCCCGGTCGGAGGCGGTCAGGGTGATGCGGTGCGGGTCGTCGGCGTCGAGCCCCCCCGCCTGGTAGCCGCGCCAGGAGTACATGCGCTCGATCAGCAGGCTGGCGCCACTGCGGCCGTCTGGGCTGTCGGGCGAGCGCAGGCCGTAGCGGGTGCGCGTCATGCGGCCACCCTCGGGAATGCTGACGATAGTGGTTCGGTGCGGTAATCGCGTGGGACGTTGGCGTGCATGGCAAGCTCTCAACGTTCACGCTTGCGTCCGGTTGACATGGGCGTGAAATGTTACGCGTGGCGGCCCGACCATCGCGCATCCTGCCACTCCGTCAATAGAGCGTGCACCCTTAACGCATTATAACAAGAACAACATTATTATCACCAGCACAACAGTATCGTGCGCAGGTCAATATGTCTTGCCAGATGGCGACCGGCGCGGAAATATACCTGTTCAGGCGTCGACGCCGGGCAGGCGATCCAGCAGCTTGTCGAGCGTGATCGGATAGTCCCGCACCCGGATCCCGGTGGCGTTGTAGACCGCATTCGCAATCGCGGCCGGCACCCCGCAGATGCCGAGTTCGCCAACGCCCTTGGCTTTCAGCGGCCCGGCCGTCGGATCGACTTCATCGAGGAAGATCACGTCCTGGTGCGGGATGTCGGCATGCACCGGCACTTCGTAGCCGGCCAGGTCGTGGTTGACGAAGAAGCCGGCGCGTTTGTCCACCACCAGATGTTCCATCAGCGCGGCGCCAGCCCCCATCGTCATGCCGCCGATGATCTGGCTGCGCGCGGCCAGCGGATTGATGATGCGTCCGGCCGCGCACACGGCCAGCATGCGGCGCACGCAGATCTCGCCGGTAACGGCGTCCACACCGACCTCGACATAGTGGGCGGCGAAGGTTTGCTGGGCGTAGCGCTGGTCCAGGTCGCCGTACTCCATCGTATCCTCGCCGCTCAGAGGCCCCTTGGCGACTGCGTCGCGCAGCAGCCGGCTGGCACCGTCCGCACGCACCCGCCCGCCCGTGAATTCGGCATTGGTCCCGTTCAAGCCGAGTTGCTGCGCAATCTTTTCGCGTAGCTTGACGCAGGCCGCATACACGCCGGCGGTCGACGATGCCGCGCCCCACTGGCCGGCCGATCCCGCCCCGTCCGGGAAGTCCGAGTCGCCCAGGCGCACCGTCACCTGGTCCAGGTCGACGCCGAGCATTTCGGCCGCGGTCTGGGCCAGGATGGTGTAGCTGCCGGTGCCGATATCGGTCATGTCGGTCTCGACAGTGACGGCGCCGCTGCGCTCGAGCCGCACGCGCGCCGCCGACTTGACCACCGGCGCGCCGCGGATGCCCGCCGCCATGCCGATGCCAACCAGCCAGCGGCCGTCGCGGCGTGCACCAGGCCTTGGGCTGCGCGCGCGCCAGCCGAAGCGCTCGGCGCCCAGGCGCAGGCACTCGGTCAGCCGGCGCGTCGAGAACGGCACGCCGGGCGACTCCGGATCGACCTGGGTATCGTTCAGGATACGGAATTCGACCGGATCGAGGCCGAGCTTTTCGGCCATCTCGTCCATCGCGATCTCCAGCGCCATCATGCCCGGCGCCTCGCCCGGCGCGCGCATATCGTGGGCTTCGGGCAAGTCCAGATGGGCCACGCTGAGCTTGGTCATGCGGTGGGCGGCGGCATACAGCAGCCGCGTCGGCGCGGTGGCGCCCTCGGGCTTGTCGCCCAGGTTGCCCGACCAGCTGTCATGGGCGATCGCCGTCATCCTGCCGTCCCGGCCGGCGCCGATGCGGATGCGCTGGATGGTGGCGGCGCGGTGCGTCGTATTGTTGGCCATGAGCGAGCGCTGCAGCGCCACCTTGACCGGCCTCCCGACCTGCTTTGACGCCAGCGCGGCCAGCACCGCATCGCTCATGATCCCGCCCTTGCCGCCGAAGCCGCCGCCGATGTGCGGCGCCACGATCCGCACATTTTCCTTCGGTATCCCGAGCGTCATGGCCATATCGCGCACGCCCCAGGTCACCAGCTGGATCGCGGTCCACAGCGTCAGCCGGTCGCCCCGCCAGGCTGCGATGGTCGCATGCGGCTCGATCATCGCGTGCGATTGGTCGGGCGTGGTGTAGGTCGCGTCCAGCGCTACCTCCGCCGCGGCAAAGGCGGCATCGAAGTCGCCGATGCTTGTCGCCAGGTCTGGATTCGGCTTGGCCGGTCGCTTGGCAGCACCGCGCGCACGCTCGGCAGCCAGGTCGAAGCTGCCCTTCGTGCTCTCGTAGCGCACCGCCACCAGCCCCGCCGCCGCGCGCGCCTGCTCGAAGGTCTCGGCGACCACGATCGCCACCGCCTGGTGGTAATGCTCGACCTCCGGGCCGGCCAGCGCGCGAGCGACGGAAAACTCTCCCTTGCCGAGCTTGCCGGCATTGGCTGCCGTCAAGATGCCGAGCACGCCGGGCGCGGCACGCGCCCGCTCCAGGTCGATCGAGACGATCCGGCCCTTGGCGATGCCGGCGCCAACGATATAACCGTAGACCGCGCCCGGCGCCTCCTGGTGCTCGTACGCATACGGCGCAGCGCCGCTGACCTTGAGCGCGCCATCGACGCGCTGGGTTGGTTTGCCGACCACCTTCATGCGGTCGATCGGATTGATCCTTGCCGGTTTGTCGAACTTCATGTCCGCTCCTCAATTGATGAGCGAACTCTACCGATGTCGCGCGATGCCGCGCGCACCGCAGGATCGTGCAATCGACTAGCCTGGCCGTCGACGGCGCGCCAGCTCGCGGTCCAGTGCGTTGGCAAACTGCTGGCGGTCGGCCTGGCTGAACGCGGCCGGCCCGCCGGTATCGACACCGCTGCCGCGCAACTCTTCCATGAAGGCGCGCATCGTCAGTTGCTGGGCGATGGTGTCCTTGGTGTACCACTCGCCGCGCGGATTGAGCGGCAGGCCGCCCTTGTCCAGCACCAGCGCCGCCAGCGGAATATCGCCGGTCACGACGATGTCGCCCGGATTCACGCGTTCGACGATCTCGGCATCGGCCATGTCAGGCCCGGCCGGCACCTGCAGCGCGCGGATGAAGCGCGAGCCCGGCACCCGGATCAGCTGGTTCGCGACCAGCGTGACATCGAGCTGCAAACGTTCGGCTACCCGGAACAGGATGTCCTTGATGACGGCGGGACAGGCGTCGGCGTCGACCCAGATGT
This sequence comes from Massilia sp. CFBP9012, assembly GCF_034045115.1. Classification (NCBI taxonomy): domain Bacteria; kingdom Pseudomonadati; phylum Pseudomonadota; class Betaproteobacteria; order Burkholderiales; family Oxalobacteraceae; genus Massilia; species Massilia sp. CFBP9012. The sequence continues at coordinate 171,272 of NZ_JAXCWM010000008.1, forward strand.
GCATGGAAATAGATATGTATGAAGTGATTGCCGGATTATGCGGCAGAAGTGTCGTTGACGATGAACTGATGAAATACATCGTCCTTCGGGCCGTGGCGGACCGAGCGGAACGGCAGGCGCACGAAGGCGTTCTGCCAGTGGCTCAGGGCGGCTTCATCCTTTCGAAATACCGCGATCAGCCATGGGCCTTCGGTCTCGAGCACGACCCGGCGCGTCGTCGCCTCGGCGAGGCCAAGGCGGCGATATTTCGGCAGCACGAACAGGTCGGCAAACTCCCGGATCTGCCCGCCCTCGTACGGGATCCATTCGACCAGGGCGAAGCCCGCCGGTTTGCCATCGACCCTCAGGATGTAAGCCGCGTCCACGCCCTGCTCATCGAAATAGCCCTGCAGACCATCCTCGTCGCAATCGTACAGGCCGTCGTCGAGGATATCCTCGCCGCTCCAGCGTGTGGCCTCGAAGAAGTACAGCTGCAGCAAGCGAAACAGCAGTGGGCGCTCGGCCACGACCGCGCGCTCGATCGAAAAGGCGGGCATCACTTCAATCGGCAAGTGCTCACCCAATAGAACTCCCAGCGCGCAACCTTGATCTCGCGCGCGACCTTGTCCAGGCGCTTGCGCAGCGTGCTGTCGGTCGGGTAGTTCTTGACCAGTTCGTGGCGTGCGCCGTCGGCATCGAGCTGGAATTCATGGGTATTGCCCAGCAGATCGGTGCGCACGATCGTGGCGCTCTCGCCTTCCACATAGGCGTCGTCGAAGATCACCAGCAGCACGTCCTTGCCCAACTTCTTCTTCAGGGACAACAACAGCATGTCGCCCTGCTCGCGCGTCAGGTGGGCCCACAGGCCGCCCATGAACACGGCGGTGAATTTTTCGTCGCCGCTGCCGAGATCATCCGGCAGCGCCAGCGCATCGACCAGGCGATACTCGACATTGTCCAGGTCTTCGCCATGCATGCGCGCCAGGTCGAGCATGAATGGGCTGGCGTCGGTGGCCAGCACCGATTCGGCGGTTTCGGCCAGCACGTCGGTCCAGGCGCCGCTGCCGCAACCCAGTTCCAGGATGCGGTGGCCGCTGAGCAGGGTGGCGATCTGCTCGCGCGCCTCGTCCAGGTCTTCCTGCTGCTCTTCCGAATACTCGGCGGACGCGTTGTCGTAGTGGGCGGCGATGCTGTCGTAGTAGGCGACGACCGCGTTGTCGGCACGATTATTGTCCATCTTTAATTCCCTGACCATCAAAGTTCGTAGTTTTCCCCACCGCGCATCGCCGACTCGACCATCTTGCGGTTGAGCGTCGGCGTCAGCAGCTCGATGAAGGTATAGATATAGCTGCGCAGGTAGGCACCCTGCTTGATCGCCACGCGCGAGGTGTTCATGCCGAACAGGTGGCCGACCGGCAGCGCGCGCAGGTTGCGGTCGCGCTCGGGGTCGAAGGCCATGCCGGCGATGATGCCGACGCCCATGCCCAGCTCCACATAGGTCTTGATCACGTCGGCGTCGATCGCTTCCAGCAGCACGTCCGGCTTCAGGTTGCGTAAGGAGAAGGCGTGGTCGATCTTGCTGCGGCCGGCGAAGGCGGCATCATACGTGATCACGGGGTAAGTAGCGATCTCTTCCAGTGAGATGGCGCGCGACTTGAACAGCGGGTGGTCCGGCGGCGCCACCACCACGTGCTCCCACTGGTAGGCGGGCAAGGTGATCAGGCCGTCGACGGCGGCGATCGATTCGGTGGCGATGGCCAGGTCGGCCTGGTCGTTCTTGACCATGTCGGCGATCTGCTTCGGATTACCCTGCAGCAGCGACAGGCGTACCTTCGGGTACTTCTGCATGAAGCCCTGCACCACCTTCGGCAGCATATAGCGCGCCTGGGTATGGGTAGTGGCGATGGTGAAGCTGCCGCTGTCGTGGGCGGCATACTCCTTGCCGATGCGTTTCAGGCTCTCGATCTCCTGCATGATCAGCTCGACCGATTGCAGCACCAGCCGTCCCGGCTCCGTCAAGCCGCGGATGCGCTTGCCGTGGCGGGTGAAGATGTCGACGCCGAGCTCTTCTTCCAGCTCGATGATGGCCTTCGAGACCCCGGGCTGGGAGGTGAACAATGCCTTGGCGGCATCGGTCAGATTGTAGTTCTGGCGGACGGCCTCGCGCACGAAGCGTAGTTGATGGAGATTCATTTGATAATTATTGTTGTTAAATAGACAGCAAGCCGGTGACGAACGACATTCTAAGATGCTTATTCGGGTTACGTATATAAGCAAATAAATTATCCGTAGTTTGGAATATAAGCTTAGCTCCGTATCATCGGGACATTATTTAATGGGCGAACACCATCCGCCTCTGCCTACGGACCCTGCACATGTACCGCTACGACCACTACGACCACCTCATCGTGCGCGAGCGCATCGCCCAGTATCGCGACCAGGTCGCCCGCCGCCTCTCCGGCGAGCTGCTGGAAGAAGAATTCCTGCCCCTGCGCCTGCAGAATGGCCTGTACATGCAGCGCCACGCCTATATGCTGCGCGTCGCCGTGCCGTATGGTCTGCTGTCGTCGAACCAGGTGCGCATGTTCGCCCATATCGCCCGCAAGTATGACCGCGGCTATGGCCACTTCACCACGCGCCAGAACATCCAGTACAACTGGATCGAGCTGGAGCAGACGCCGGACATCCTGACCGACCTGGCCTCGGTCGAAATGCACGCGATCCAAACCTCGGGCAATTGCATCCGCAACATTACCACCGACGAGTTCGCCGGTGTGGCGGCCGACGAGATCATCGATCCGCGTCCCTTCGCCGAGATCCTGCGCCAGTGGAGCACCTTCCACCCCGAATTCCTGGCCCTGCCGCGCAAGTTCAAGGTGGCCATCAATGGCGCCCTGGAAGACCGCGCCGCGATCGCCGTGCACGATATCGGCCTGACCGTGGTCCATAACGATGCCGGAGAAGTGGGCTTCAAGTTCATGGCCGGCGGCGGCATGGGCCGCACCCCGATCCTGGGCAGCGTGATCCGCGACTTCCTGCCATGGCAGCACCTGCTGACCTATACCGAAGCCGTGATGCGCGTGTATAACACCCACGGCCGCCGCGACAACAAGTACAAGGCCCGCATCAAGATCCTGCTCAAGGCCCTCGGCGTCGAAGAGTTTACCCGCCAGGTCGAGCAGGAATGGGCCGACCTGAAGGATGGTCCCGAGACCCTGACGCAAGAAGAATTCGACCGCGTCGCCAAATGGTTCCATCCGCATGCCTACCGCGAGCTGGCCGACACTGACGTCGCCGCAAGCCAGGCCGACAACCGCGCCTTCGCCAACTGGCTCAACCGTAACGTCAAGCCGCACAAGGTACCGGGCTACGCCGCCGTCGTGCTGTCGCTCAAGAAGACCGGCGTGCCGCCGGGCGACGCCACCGCCGAGCAGATGGACTTCGTGGCCGAGCTGGCCGACCGCTTCAGCTTTGCCCAGGTGCGCGTGACCCACGAGCAGAACCTGGTGCTGGCCGACGTCGAGCAAAGTAAACTGTTCGAGGTGTGGCAGCTGGCCAAGTCGAAAGGCATGGCGACGCCGAACATCGGCCTCTTGACCGACATCATCGCCTGCCCCGGCGGCGACTACTGCTCGCTGGCGAACGCAAAATCGCTCCCGATCGCCGCCGCGATCGCCGAGCGCTTCGACGACCTGGACTTCCAGCACGATATCGGCGACATCGAACTGAATATCTCGGGCTGCATCAATGCCTGCGGCCACCACCACGTCGGCAATATCGGCGTGCTGGGCGTCGACAAGGACGGCAGCGAGTGGTACCAGGTGTCGATCGGCGGCGCCCAGGGCAACGAGTCCGCCATCGGCAAGATCATCGGCCCGTCGTTCTCGGCGGTACAGATGCCTGAAGTCATTGGACGCCTGCTCGAAGTCTATGTCCGCTGTCGCATCGAAGGTGAGCGCTTCGTCGACACCGCGCAGCGCTTGGGGCTGGCCCCATTCAAGGAACACGTGTATGCCACGCCGATCGCGGCGGAAGAACTGGTTGGAGAGGACCACTATGCTTAATCAACACCCGCAGATCATCAAGGGTCGCGAAGTGGTCAATGACGACTGGAGCGTGCTCAAGCTCGACGAGGGCCAGAGCGCTGACAGCGTGGAAGTCCCCGCCGGCAAGATCATCGTGCCGCTGAGCGTGTGGCAGGCCCAGCGCGATGCGCTGCTCGGGCGCGCCGAACTGGGTGTCTGGCTGGCGCCGGACGAAAGCGCCGCCGCCATCAAGGACGACCTGCAGCGCTTTGCCGTGATCGCCATCGACTTCCCGAAATTCACCGATGGCCGCGGCTACTCGATCGCCTACAACCTGCGCAAGCGCCTGGGCTGGACCGGAGAATTGCGCGCCATTGGCGACGTGCTGCGCGACCAGCTGTTCCAGATGGCGCGCTGCGGCTTCGACGCCTACGCCACCAGGCAAGATCGCAGCATCCACGATGCGCTCAAGGGCCTGTCGGTGTTCTCGGAAACCTACCAGGCGACGGTCGACAATCCGATCCCGCTGTTCCGCCGCGTCCCACGCGACACCCCGGCGGAACACCGCGACATCGGCGCCGGCATCTAGGAGCTTTACGCATGAGCGACCTGCATCATCGCGTGGATGAAACCCACGCGATACTGACCCGTATTGCCCGCGATTTCACGCCCGCCGTTTTCGCATCGAGCCTGGCGGCCGAAGACATGGTGCTGACCGACCTGATCCTGAAGGCCAAACTGCCGATCGCGATCTTCTCGCTCGAGACCGGCCGCCTGCATGCCGAGACGCTGTCGATGATCGAGCGCGTCAAAAAAGCGTATGACTACGATATCGCCCTGTACCGCCCGCAGCCCAAGGCGGTGGAGCGCTACGTCGCGGACCACGGCCTGAACGCTTTCTATGACAGCGTCGAGATGCGCAAGGAATGCTGCCGCATCCGCAAGGTCGAGCCGCTGGGCCGCGCCCTGGCCGGCAAGCGCGCCTGGATCACCGGCCAGCGCCGCGCCCAGTCCAGCACGCGCGCCGAACTGGCGGTGCAGGAAGACGACCATGCACACGGCATGCAGAAGTTCAATCCGCTGACCGACTGGAGCGAGCAGAACGTCTGGGACTACCTGCGCAGCAACAACGTGCCCTACAATGCCCTGCATGACCGCGGCTACCCGTCGATCGGCTGCGAACCCTGCACCCGTGCCATCCAGCCGGGCGAGGACGTGCGCGCCGGACGCTGGTGGTGGGAAAACCCGGAGTCCAAGGAATGCGGCTTGCATGTGGTGGACGGCAAACTTATTCGCATCAAATCCGTGGCCGCTTGAGCCACGAACCGAGAAAAGAACAGGCATAGCGATGACAACTGTTAGCGACAATGTAGTACTGAGCGACGTGAACGCCGCCCACCTGGACGCGCTGGAATCGGAAGCGATCCACATCCTGCGCGAAGTGGCGGCCGAATGCAGCAATCCCGCCCTGCTGTTCTCGGGCGGCAAGGACTCGGTGGTCCTGCTGCGCCTGGCCGAGAAGGCTTTCCGCCCGGGCAAATTCCCCTTCCCGCTGGTGCATATCGATACCGGCCACAACTTCGACGAAGTGATCGCCTTCCGCGACGCCCGCGCCGCCGAGCTGGGCGAGCGCCTGATCGTCGGCAGCGTCGAAGACTCGATCAAGCGCGGCACCGTGCGCCTGCGCAATCCGCAGACGGATTCGCGCAATGCGGCCCAGGCCGTGACCCTGCTGGAAACCATCGCCGAGCACGGCTTCGACGCCTGCATCGGCGGCGCCCGCCGCGACGAAGAAAAAGCGCGCGCCAAGGAACGCATCTTCTCCTTCCGCGACGAGTTCGGCCAGTGGGATCCGAAAGCCCAGCGCCCCGAGCTGTGGGACCTGTATAACACCCGCGTGCACCCGGGCGAGAACATGCGCGTGTTCCCGATCTCGAACTGGACCGAGCTGGACGTGTGGCAGTACATCGCGCGCGAAAAGCTGGCGCTGCCGCCGATCTATTTTGCCCACCAGCGCGAAGTGATTCCGCGTAACGGCCTGCTGGTGCCGCTGACCCCATTGACCCCGGCGCGCGAAGGCGAGACCGTCGAAACGCGCACCGTGCGCTTCCGGACCGTGGGCGACATCTCGTGCACCTGCCCGGTGGCGTCCGATGCCGACACGGTGGCCGGCATCATCGCCGAAACCGCCGTCACCGACGTGACCGAGCGCGGTGCGACCCGGATGGACGACCAGACTTCCGAAGCCTCGATGGAAAAACGTAAAAAAGCGGGATATTTCTGATGAACGCCATGACAGACAAACTGAACCAACAGGCAGGCTCGACCCTGCTGCGCTTCATCACCGCCGGCTCGGTGGACGATGGCAAGAGCACCCTGATCGGCCGCCTGCTGTTCGACAGCAAGGGCATCTTCGCCGACCAGCTGGCCGCCGTCTCGCGCGCCAAGCACAAGCGCACCGTGGGCGACACCATCGACCTGTCGCTCCTGACCGACGGCCTCGAAGCCGAGCGCGAACAGGGCATCACCATCGACGTGGCCTACCGTTATTTCGCCACGCCGAAGCGCAAGTTCATCATCGCCGACACCCCGGGCCACGAGCAGTACACCCGCAATATGGTCACCGGCGCCTCGACCGCCGACGCCGTGATCATCCTGATCGACGTCTCGAAGGTGAAGTTGGGCGACGACGGCAGCGTCGGGCTGCTGACGCAGACCAAGCGCCATTCGACCATCGCCAAGCTGCTGCAGATCGAGCACGTGGTGGTGGCCGTGAACAAGATGGACCTGGTCGACTACGACCGCAATGTCTACGAGCGCATCGTCGCCGAATACGAGAAGTTCGCCCAGTCGCTGGGCCTGAAGGACATCACCGCGATTCCGCTGTCGGCGCTGGCCGGCGACAACGTGGTTGACCGTTCGGAAAAACTGGCCTGGTACGAAGGCCCGACCCTGATCGAGCTGCTCGAATCGCTGTCGGTCTATGACCAGTCGCACGCCGCGCCGTTCCGCTTCCCGGTTCAGCTGGTGGCGCGTCACAACGGCCACGAGGCGAACGACTTCCGCGGCTATATGGGCCGCATCGAATCGGGCGTGGTCAAGGTGGGCGACAAGCTGACCGTGCAGCCCTCGAACCAGAGCGCGACGGTGAAAGAGATCGTCACCTTCGACGGCTCGCTGGAATCGGCCGTGGCCGGCCAGTCGGTGACCCTGGTGCTGAACGAATACGTGGACGTCTCGCGCGGCGACATGCTGGCAGGCAGCGAGCAGCCGGCGACCCTGCTCAAGCAAGTGACGGCCGATGTGTGCTGGATGGCCGACGAGCCGCTCGACCTGCGCCGCAAGTACTGGATCAAGCACGGCACGCGCCAGACCGCGGCCAAGGTGGCGCGCCTGGACACCATCCTGGACGTGAACACGCAAGAACGCCATCCCGCCGAAGGCCTGAAGCTGAACGACATCGCACGCGTGCAGCTGACGGTGCAGCAGCCGCTGGCGGCCGACGCCTACGCCGACATCCGCGCCACCGGCGCCTTCATCCTGATCGATGAGGTGACCCACCAGACCGTTGCAGCGGGTATGATCCGCATCGAAGAGTAATCGTTTCTAGAGGACGGGGTTGATTCCATGGCGGCGCTGGGCAAAGTGTATCTGGTAGGAGCCGGTCCCGGCGCGGCTGATCTCATCACGGTGCGCGGCGCGCGCCTGCTGGCGCAGGCCGATGTGGTGCTGTACGACGCCCTGGTCACGCCCGAGATGCTGGAACTGTGTGTGCGGGCCGAGAAAATCTCGGTCGGCAAGCGCTCGGGCCAGCGCTCGATGGCGCAGACACTGATCAACGAGCAGCTGGTCGAGTGCGCAAGAAAATATGCGCTGGTCGTGCGTTTGAAGGGCGGCGATCCGATGCTGTTCGGCCGCGCCGACGAGGAATTGCGCGCGCTGGAGCTTGAGGGCATCGAGGTCGAAATCGTCCCCGGCATCACGACCGCCGTCGCCGCCGCCGCCGCGACCAAGCAGCCGCTCACCAAGCGGGGCCTGGCGCGCAGCGTCGCCTTCTTCACCTCGAGCACCGCGCCGGACGAACCGGATCACCCCGCCCTGCCCGAAACCGACACCCTGGTCCAGTACATGGGCGGCCGCGAAGCCGCCGCCACCGCCGAGCGCCTGCTGGCCGAAGGGCGGCGTGCCGACCTGCCGGTGGTGGTGGTGGAAAACTGCAGCCGCGCCGACGAGCGCATCCTGCGCCTGACCCTCACCGACCTTGCGCAAGGCCTCGAGCCTGGCCACGGGCCCGTGCTGGTGATGATGGGCGAAGCGCTTGCAAAACGCGAGCACCAGGCCTGAGTATTACAACCACGGCGTGAATGCGATCCCGTCCTGGATCGCCCCGATCACCTGCGCCTGGTTTTCCGGGCTCTCGCTGAACTGCGCCAGCAATTCCTCCCGCCCCGCGCCCTGCACCTGCATCGCATCGACCCAGAACTGGCACCCTTGCACATCCGGCGCGCGATGCAAGGTGTTCTGGTACAGCAGGTCGACGAATTGCGCATCGCTCGTGTGGGCCCCATACAGCTCGATGAATTCCTGGCTGCCCGTGAATCCGGCGGCCGCTGCGCGCAGGCTCACGCCCTTGTCCATCATGTCGATCCAGTAGCCCAGCCCCTTCGGGTCCGGCGTGCGGTCGAAGGCCGCCGCATACAGCCGGTAAGCTTGTCCGGCGACGCCGTCGATGTCGAGCCTCAGGGCCAGCGCCTCGGGCGCTGCGCCGGCCAGCACACGCGTCTCGATCCGCGCCATGCCATCGGCCTGGGTGTCGACCCAGGCCGCGGCGAAGCCGCCGTCCGCCAGCGCGCTCAGCGCCGGGCCGGCCTGGTCGCCCTGGCGCAGTTCGTTGATCGCGAATTCGCGCGCATCGACCGCCTCGCCCTGGGCGTCGAAACGGCGCCCGTAGATCCCGTTGCCATCGAAGTCGCCCGCCTGCCAGGCCACGACGAAGCCGCCGCCGGCGAGCGCCGTCACCTGGGCGTCGAACCGGCCCGTAATCGCGTGATCGGTGTTGACCTGGGTGATGCCGCCCGCCGCCTGGCCGGCGGCGTCGTAGCGCTGGAAGAACACGTCGCTGCTGGCAAAGCCAAAGGGGTTGTTGACGTAGCTGTCCCAGGCGACCACGAAGCCGCCGTCCGCCAGCGCAGTCATGCCGGGCAGCGGCGCGCCGGTGCTGTCGCTGGCCGCCATGCCGTCGCCAGTGACGGCCACCGGGGTGTCTCCACTGCGCGCCAGGTAGACGTTGCCATCGCCGATCTCGCCCCAGGACACGGCGTAGCTGCCGCCGTGCGCCACCACCTGGGGACTGTAGGCCGTGCCGAGCGCGCCGAAGGTCTCGACGGCGCCGCGCGGCGATCCGTCGGCGTCGAACTGGCGCACCGCAACCTGCCCGTCTTCGCGCCAGGCCAGGGCGAAGGAACCGTCCTGCAACAGCGCCAGGTCGGGCATGGCGGCGTCCGCATGCGCGCCCGTGTTGGCCCGGTGTTCTCCACCGATGCCGCCGTCGGCGCCCACGATGCGGTAGGCGATGCCGCCACCCATGCCATAGGCGACCACGCAAGCGCCGTTGGCGAGCGCCGTCACCACCGGTTCGTTCGCGGCCGCGCCGGCGATCTCGAAGGCGGCCTGGCCGATCCGGCACCAGACCGATGCGCCCGCCGACTGCCACACGGTGACCAGGCGACCATCGGGCAGGGTGGCCATGGCCGGGTCTGTCCCGGCGCCATTCGCATCGAGCGCGGACTCGGCGCCGAAGCCGTCCAGGTCCTGCGTGCGGCCCGCCTCCACCGCATACACCAGCGTCTCGGCGATGCCGCGGCCGGGCAAGGGATTGCCGCGCGCGTCCAGTTGGTGATGGTCGTAGTAGTGCACGGTGACCGAGGCCGGCCGGCCTTCCTCGAGCAAGGCCGCATTCGCCACGATCAGCCGCGCCGAGGCGTCGAGCGCCGGATCGTAGGCGATCCGGAACAGCCCGGGCTGCGCCTGGTTGTCGATGACCCAGCGCCCGCCGGTCAGCGGGCCGGTGTCGATGGCGCGCAAGGTGGCGGCGAGATCGCCGTCGTGCAAGGTGGTGAACAGCGTGTCGCGGTCGTCAACGATGCCGACCGGGGCGTAGTCGAGTTCGGTGCTCATGAAAGTATCCTGAAGAGTGGCTTCAGGGGATCATGCGCCAGGCGGGCTGTTCCAGATAGGGAAAAAGTGAACTATGTGCGGCAATAATGTCAATATCCAACACAATATTTGAACATCAACAAATAATGGCAAATATTAATTACCAAGCGCAGCCACGCAGTAATCGGCCATGGCGCGTTGCACGCCCGGGTCTTCTCCGATCGCGCCGACCACGTTCAGGTCCAGGCCGGGATGCGCGGCGCGGATGGTGTTGCACAGGGCCGGCAGGTCGCGCAGCAGGTGGCCGCCCTGCCCCAAAAATACCGGCACCACGGTGACCTGGTCGATCCCGCGCGCAACCATCGCCGCCACCGTATCCGGCAGGCTGGGCGTCATCAGTTCCAGGAAGGCCAGCGTCACGTCGCAGGCGGGCAGCTGCGCCTGCGTGGCGTCGCGCAGGCGCTCGAACGGCGCCGCCCAGGAAGCGGCGCGCGCGCCGTGGGCGAACAGGATCAGTCCTCGTTGGGTTGGCTGCGTCATCAATGCCTTTCCACCCACCACAGCGCCCCGAGCGCCATCAGCAGGAACAGCAGGCTAGGCGCCACCGCCGTCAGGAAAGCCGGCAGGATGGTCAGCACGCCCAGGTGCGAGAACAGTGAATTGATGAGCAGGAAGCTCACCCCGATCATGATGCCGATGAAAATCTTGAGGCTGACGCCGCCGCTGCGCGTGTGCAGGTAGGCGAACGGCAGCGCCAGCGCCATCAGCACGAAGATCGAGAACGGATCGATGACCTTCTTCCAGAACGCGACCTTGAAGCGTTCGGTCTCTTGCCGGTTTTCGGCCAGGTGGCGCGTGTACACGGCCAGTTCGGCGGCCGACATGCGTTCCGGGTCGGAGCGCGAGACCGACAGGATCTTGGGCGTGATCTCGGAAGCGAGCACGTAGCTGTCGAGCTTGCGGGTCGAGACCGCGGCCGTTTCCTGGCCATAGGTGCTCTGGATGGTCTGTCCGGCCGGGACCGCCGAACCAGGCGCCGGCAGCTCGCGGCTATTGGTGAACATGGTCTCGGTGACGTCGGACAGGCGCCAGGTATTGTTGCCGCCATAGGTGCCGCGCACCGCCGTGACGATCGAGCGCATGCGCATATTGTTGTCGAACTCGTAGAGGCGCACGTCTTCGAGCTGGCCATCGGGCGCGATGCGGCGCACGTTGAAGAAGCGCGAACCGATGATGTTGCCGCGCACACCTTCTGCGTGCACGCTGTCCTTGGTCCACATGCCCGACCGGAACTCCGCCGACACCGACCCGCCCTTGGCGGTCAGGCGCATGCGCTCGGCGATCGGCGCCGTGCGCGGCGTGATCAGTTCGCCGAACACGAAGGCGATCAGGACGAAGATCGCGCCAATCTTGAACAGGATCATGGCGGCCTGGCGGGTCGACATCGACGAGGCGCGCATGATGGTGAACTCGGAACTCGAGGCAAATTGCGCCATCGTATAGATGGTGCCGATCAGGGCCGCCACCGGCATCACCTGATACACATTGCCGGGCACCAGCAGCAGCACATACAGCAAGGCATGCTGCATGCCGAAGTCATTCTTGCCGACCGATGGCAGGATGCTGGTCAGGTCCATGAAGGCGACCAAGGCCAGGAAGGCGGCCAGCACGAAGGCCACCGCCTGGAAAATATTGACTGCGAAATAGCGATCGAGGATCTTCATTCTGACCGTGCCTCTTCGCGTTTGGCGGCCGGCGACTGCTTGCGCAGGCGGCGCCGCTTGAAGGCGCTAATCAGCACCAAGGGGTGATAACGGTGGTTCACGTTCAGGCGCCAGGCGAACAGGCCCACGACCACCAGCAAGGCGAGCAGGTGCAGCGGCCACCAGCCCATGCCGAAGGCCAGCTTGCCCTGCTTGACGCTGGCCTCGGTCAGCCGCACCAGGTTGTTATAAGTGAAGAAGATCAGCAAGGCCACGATCAGGTTGGCCGACGAGCCTGCGCGCGGGTTGACGAAGCCGAGCGGGATCGCCAGCAGCATCAGGATCAGGCAGGTGATCGGGGCCGCGATCCGGTTCAGCAGCTCGGCCTCGGTGAAGCGGTTGGGCGCGACCAGCAGCGTCGAGGTCGACAGCGCCGCCACCGGTACGTCGGCGCCGATCATCGGCGCCTGGGTCGCCACCCGCATGCTGTAGCGCTCGAATTCCATGGTCTGGAAATCGGCCTGTCCCGGCACGCCTTCGTAACGGCGGCCATTGCTAAGCACCAGGAACTGGCCGCCCTTGCCGTCCGATTCGATCACGCCCTGCTTGGCCACCACCACCGAGTGGCTGTCGCCATCGACACCGCCGACGAACACGTTCTGCACCACGGTCGAACCCTCGGTGCTGCGCTCGACGAAGAACACGCGGTCGCTCGAACTCGATTCGCGGAACTGGCCGGGCGCCACGCGCTGCAAGTCTTCACGTTTCTGGAAGCGCTCGACGAATTCGGCGCTCTTCATCTTGGCCCAGGGCGTGACGACGAAGGACAGCGCGGCCACCAGCGCCACCATCGGCAGGCCGAGCGTGAGCACCGGCCGGATCCATCCGAGGAGGGATTGACCCGAGGCGAACCAGACCACCATTTCGGAATCGCGGTAGCTGCGCGTGACGGTGGCCACCACGGCGATGAAGGACGTGAGGATCAGGATGATCGGCAGCAGCTCGGCGCTGCGGAAGACGATCAGCGCCAGCACGTCGCCGGATGCCACCTTACCACCCGCGGCCCGGCCGAGAATGGCGATCAGGGTCCAGGTGACGAGGATGGAAAACAGCACCGTAAAAGTGGCGCCGGCGGCGCTCGCCAATTCACGTTGCAGGGAACGTCGGAAAATCATTCAATAGAGTCGTTATAATTGCAGATTAGGCAGTCCGCCGCCAAACATCGAACCGGAGAACCAAATGGACTTTAGCATAAAAGCATTCGACACAAAAAACACCCTGGCCGCTGCGAAATCAGGCTGCATCGCGGTTGCGGTGTACGAGAACAAGAAACTGTCGGCTGCGGCCAAAGCACTCGATGTGAACGGCGACATCAGCGCGGCGCTCAAGTCGGGCGACATCAGCGGCAAGCCGGGTTCGACCCTGCTGCTGCGCGGCGTGACCGGCGTTAGCGCCGCGCGCGTGCTGCTGGTCGGCCTGGGCGCCGATGAAGTCGTCAGCGAGAAAAGCTTCACTACCGGCGTCACCGCCGCACTGAAGGTGTTCTCGACCCTGGGCGCGGCGGACGCCATTATCGCACTCCCGCTCGACAGCGTGAAAGAGCGCGACGCAAACTGGGCGCTGCGCGCCCTCGTGATCGGCGCCAGCGAAGCCGAATTCCGTACCGACGGCCAGAAGAGCAAGAAGGATCCAGCCCTCGCCGGCGTGCGCAAGATCGTCGTTGCGGCGCCAGCCGCCGGCCTGGACAAGGCCACGCTGACCCAGGCCGCGGCGATCGCCAACGGCATGAACCTGACCAAGGAACTGGGCAACCTGTCGCCGAACGTCTGCACCCCGACCTTCCTGGCCAATACCGCGCGCAAGCTGGCCGACGACTATGGCTTCGACATCGAAGTCCTGGAACGCAAGCAGCTCGAAGCGCTCAAGATGGGCAGCTTCCTGTCGGTGACGCGCGGCAGCGAAGAAGCGCCGAAGTTCATCGTCCTCAAGCACAACGGCGGCAAGTCGAAAGACGCGCCGGTGGTCCTGGTCGGCAAGGGCATCACCTTCGACACCGGCGGCATCTCGCTGAAAGCCGGTCCAGGCATGGACGAGATGAAGTACGATATGTGCGGCGCCGGCTCGGTGCTCGGCACCTTCCGCGCCATCGGCGAGATGGGCCTGAAACTGAATGTGGTCGGCATCGTCGCCGCTTGCGAAAACATGCCGTCGGGCCGCGCCACCAAGCCGGGCGACATCGTCACCGCGATGAACGGCACCACCATCGAAGTGCTGAACACCGATGCCGAAGGCCGCCTGATCCTGTGCGACGCCCTCACCTACGCCGAGCGCTTCAAGCCGGCCGCCGTGGTCGACATCGCGACCCTGACCGGCGCCTGCATCGTGGCCCTGGGCCACCACACCAGCGGCCTGTTCACGCGCGACGACGCGGCCCACGATGGCCTGGCCCAGGAGCTGCTGGACGCCGGCAAGCAGGCGGGCGACGTGGCATGGCGCTTCCCGCTGGGCGATATCTACAACGACCAGCTCAAGTCGAACTTCGCCGACCTGGCCAATATCGGCACCCCGGGCGCAGCCTCGATCACCGCGGCCTGCTTCCTGGAGAACTTCACCCGCAAGTACACCTGGGCCCACCTGGACATCGCCGGCACCGCCTGGAAATCGGGTGCGAACAAGGGCGCGACCGGCCGTCCGGTGCCGCTCTTGACCACGTTTCTGATGAATCGCGTTTAAGCTGATCGAACGCTGACGTGTGATTTTTTCGTCAGCGCATACACGTCGTTTCTGCCACTGGCAGAAACGACTCCCCGCGCAGGCGGGGACCCAAGCTCGCATGCAAACCACTTAAGTTAATTTCAGCGGCTACGCATGCAACTTGGGTCCCCGCCTTCGCGGGGACGACGTTTTGGGGCTAACGGAAAACGAGACTGGGCTGGTTAGCTCAGAACACCCGCGTATCGAGCGGATTCGCCCCCGCCGCCTCGGGCGGCGGCGCGGACGGCTGCATGACGACGGTCAGGATGGCCGGATAGCCATAACCCGCCCCCGAATGGCGGTCGACGAAGTAGCCGAGCCCCGCGCTGATGACAAGATTGCCCATCAGGTTGCTGGTATCGAGCCTGGCCTGGACGACTTCGGCGGCGGTGGCGGCCGAACCCTTCTTGCAGCTGATCGACAGCGGCTCGCTGCTGCGGGTGACGGTCACGCGCCCGGGCGCGATCATGTACCAGCGCCCGACGTCATTGCTGAGGATGCAACCGACTCCGCCGATCTCGCGGTAATCGAGCACGGCGCGCACCTCGAGTTGCTGCACGGGGGATTCGGACATGGTCGCGCATCCACCCAGGGCAAGGGAGGCAACAGCGGCAACGGCAAACGAGCGGAATGGAAACGACATGGCGAGCATCGAGAGGCAGATACCTCGTTAACGGCAGCAGCGCGCCATAACTGAAGCCCTGCCCGCTACGCGCACGCGGGTGTGGCGTCGAGCAGGGTGAATCGCGGCAGGATCCTGCCGTCGACCGTCACCGTCTCGAAGAAGGCGTCACGGGGCCGTACCCACACGACACCATCCTGGCCGCGATAGACGACCACGGGTGTGTGATCGGCTTCCAGCACTGCTTCGCATACCAGCTCGTAGATGCCGCCCTTGTAATGGCGGTAACGCGTAGGCATGCGGACGAGCTCAGACCTTTTCGGTCTCGGCCTTCTGCTTTTTCTTCAGGCCCTGGATAACCTTGAGCACGCCTTCCATGCCGGCGGTCTCGTCCAGTTCGCTGAAGGCGTCCAGCACTTCGTTCAGCACGCGATTGCGCACGGCTGCTTCGTCCTGGGCGATCGCCGGCGCGGCGCCATCCTTGGCGAACTTCGATGGCGTATCGGCGGCGGCCTTGGCGCCATGCGCCAACGCTGCCTGCCAGATCACCCAACGGCGCTGGGTTTCAAAAACGAGGTATTCCTCGGGCTTGTCTTCGCGGCGGCGAACAATGTGGCCCTCACGCTGGGCCCACGCTTCAAATGCACTGCGCATTTCTGTCCTTTTTCAAATCTGCGTTCGGATCATTAACTTGTGAAACCGAATATTTCACAATAGTACCACTACCGCGTGTCGATGGCCTTGGACAACCGTGTGGTCCGACCGAACCTGCTTCACGACAGGCTAATGGTACAATGGAAGTTGCCCGGACGCAATTTTATTATTACCGAAAAGCAACAAACTCACACTGCTGAGTTCGTTCGTATCAAACTCCACCCAGATCTTGTTTATAGCGCCGAGCCGGCAGCGGAGCAATACTCTTTGGCAATCTGTTAATCAATTTTATTATCACGTGTTGCGACTTAGCCAAGCCGACGGCCTCACTTCCATCCAAGGAAAGTGCAACCACCCGATGGGTCATCGCAAACTCGGTAATAATAGCTGGTTGGCAAGCAACTTGGCTGCACGACAGTATGTTACAGCCAACACTCTACCATGACACACATAGAACAATGAAAATAGTTACTTGGAACGTAAACTCCCTGAAAGTCCGACTCTCGCATCTGCTGCAATGGCTGGATGCCAATCCGGTCGACGTGGTCTGCATCCAGGAGACCAAGCTCACGGATGACAAATTCCCCCTGGCCGAGCTGAACGCCGCCGGCTACCAGGTCGCGTTCTCGGGCCAGAAGACCTATAACGGCGTGGCCATCCTGTCGAAGCTGCCGATCGAGGACGTGGTCAGGAACAACCCGCATTATGAAGACGCCCAGCAGCGCCTGCTGGCGGCCACGATCGGGGGCGTGCGCTTCATTTGCGCCTACGTGCCGAACGGTCAGGAGGTGGGTTCCGACAAATATACGTACAAGCTGGCCTGGCTGGACGCACTGCGCACCTGGGTGGCGGCGGAAATGGCCGCGCACGCGCAGTTCGCGATCCTGGGCGACTACAATATCGCGCCCGAAGCGCGCGACGTGCACGACCCGGCCGAGTGGGAAGGCCGCATCCACTTCTCGCTGCCCGAGCGCGCCGCGCTGCAGGAGCTGATGGCGCTCGGCCTGTCGGACGCTTTCCGCCTGTTCGAGCAGCCCGAGAAGCAGTATAGCTGGTGGGACTACCGCCAGATGGCGTTCCGCCGCAACCGCGGCCTGCGCATCGATCACATCCTGCTGTCGAAGACACTGGCCGATCGCTGCACCGCGTGCCACATCGATCGCGAGACGCGCAAGTGGGAGCAGCCGTCGGATCATGCGCCGGTGGTGGCGACCTTGGCGGATTGATGCTGTGATCGACCGGTCGGTGTGCACCGGCCGGTTGAGTTACCCCGCCAGCAACCTGGCCGCCTGCTCCGCCGGCAACGGCCGCGCGAACAGATAGCCCTGCGCATACTGGCAACCGAAGGAGCGCAGCAGGGCATACTGCCCTTCCGTCTCCACCCCTTCGGCCACCACCGACAATTGCAGGCTGTTGGCCAGCGCCATCACCGCCGCCACGATGGCGCGGTCCTCGGTGCTGGCTTCGAGCTCGCGCACGAAGGCGCGGTCGATCTTGATCTTGCGTACCGGGAAGCGCTTCAGGTAGGCCAGGCTCGAATACCCGGTGCCGAAATCGTCGATCGACAGGCACATCCCCATCGCGTTTATCTGACGCAGGATCTCGAGCGTCTGGCCGCCGTGCTGCATCAGCGCGGTCTCGGTGATCTCGAACTCCACCAGGCTCGGTGCGATCCCCGTCTCGTCGACGATGGCGCGGATCGAGTCGACCAGGCCCTGGTGCGTGAACTGGCGCGCCGACAGGTTGATCGCCAGCGGCACCACGTCCAGCCCCTCGCGCTGCCACTGCATGGCCTGAACGCAGGCGCTGCGGATCACCCACTCGCCCACTTCCATGATCATGCCGCTCTCTTCCAGGATCGGGATGAATTCGTCCGGCCCCACCAGCGCGCCATCGCGGCGCCAGCGCAGCAGCACTTCGAGTGCGCGCGGGCGGCGCGTTTCGGTGCACATGATCGGCTGAAAATACAGCGCGAACTCGTCCCGCGCCAGGGCGCCGCGCAGGCTCGATTCGAGCTCGAAATGGCGCGCCGCCGCCAGGTTCATGCGCTCGGTGAAGAACTGGTAATTGTTGCGGCCGGCCGCCTTGGCCTGGTACATCGCGGCGTCGGCGTGGCGCATCAGGGTCTCGACGTCGACCCCGTCGTCCGGATACAGGCAGATCCCGATCGACGGTGAGATGTGCAGGCTGTGGCCGTCGATCTGGCAAGACATCGATAGCGCGGAGATGATGCGGTCAGCCACCGCGGCGGCATCGGCGCCGCCGGCGATCTCCGGCACCAGCACCACGAACTCGTCGCCGCCCAGGCGCGCCACCAGGTCGCTGGGCCGCACCGCCGTCACCAGGCGCAGGGCGACGTTGCGCAGCAGCTGGTCGCCGACCATGTGGCCAAGGGTGTCATTGATGTTCTTGAAGCGGTCGAGGTCGATGAACATCAGGGCCAGTTGCTGCCCCTGATGCGGCGCGTCGCCCAAGGCCACGGCGCGCATCGCCGCATCGAGCCGTTCGGACAGCATGGCGCGGTTGGGCAGGCCGGTCAGGCTGTCGTGGTAGGCCATGTGGTGCACGCGCGCCTCGGCCTGGCGCCGCTCGTTGATCTCTTCCTGCAGCAGGGCGTTGGCGCCGGCCAGTTCGGCGGTGCGCTCGGCCACCCGCACCTCGAGTTCGTCGCGCGCGCGCAGGATGGCGTCGGCCGCCTCGCGCTGGGCGGTGACGTCGTCCACCAGCCACACGCTCCTGCCGCCCGCCTGGGCCAGGTCGAACAGACGGCCCGACAGGCGCGCCCAGAAGCGGCCGCCGTCGCGGCGCACCATCTCGTGCTCGGCCATGTGGGCCTGGCCCAGCGCGAACTGGCGTCCGGAGAGCTCGCGCGCCTCCTTCCAGCTGGCGTGGTCGGGATACAGCGAGCGCACCGCGATGCCGTCCATGCCGCACGGCGGCGCGCCGAACAGCTCTTCCATCTTGCGATTGCAGTGCAGGGTGCGACCGCCCTCGACCACGGCGATGCCCAGCACCGCGTTGTCGAGGATGGCGCGGTTCTCCATCAGCGCCTCGCGCAGCGATTGCTCGTCGCTGCGCTCGCGGGTGCGGTCTTCGAGCATCCAGATCGTGCCCTTGTCGGGGTCTTTCGCATTGACCTGATAACCGATCATCTGGACCCAGGCCGGCGTGCCGTCCTTGCGCACCAGGGTGCGCGAGGTGGTGAACGGCCGGCCGTCGGCCAGCTGCGGATAGGCCTCGGCGCCGAGCTGGCGATAGGCGGCTTCGTCGGGGTAGATCACGCGCGTGGATACCCCGATCGGCTCGCCCTCGGCATAGCCGAACATCTGGCAGAAGGCGGGATTGGCGCGCCGGATCACGCGGTTGCGGGTGAACATGATGCCGATCGAGGCATTGGTCATGATCGCCTGCACCTCGCTCATGGCCTGGCGCGCCTCGGTCACGTCCTCGACGATCCAGATAGTCCCGGCGTCGCGGTTGCCCGGTTCGACCGCGCAGCCGCGCAGGCGCGCCCAGAAGGTGCTGCCGTCGCGGCGGCGGAACTGCTGCTCGCTCTTTTCGAACAGCCCGCCCGCGGTCAGCACCGCGAACGCTTCCCGGATCAAGGTCTCGTAATCCTCGGGCGAGACGCAGACCTCGGCCGGCGCGATGCCTCCCACCTCGTCCTGAGCGAAGCCAAACATCTCGCCCGCGCGCGGATTGAACGAGCGGATCCGGTCGGGCTGGGTGACGGCAATGCCGACCGGCGCGTTCTCGAACACGGCGCGCTGCTCGCGCACCATGCGCCGCAAGCCGGCCAGGTCGGCCAGCCGCGCCAGGTCCGCGTCGTATCCACCGGCGTCCGCAACGTCAGCTAATTGCAGGTTCGAAAATCCATCCATCGGTTGTTGCAGTCGCGGCTAGTACTCATGGTTGCCTCGAGTTGCCGATTGGCAACAAGGGCGACCATCATAACCCGAAACCGGCCTGCAATTGACTTGCATGCGGCAAGAAAGCGACACCGCGCGCACGTCGCCGCAAAACTTCAAAGGGCGTTACCCGGCACGCATATTCGCCCCTCCATCAGTACCCGCGCGCTGCGGCTCATGATGGCCTTGTTGACACTCCAGGCGCCGTCCCGCTGCACCGCCTCGGCGCCCACGCGCAGGGTGCCGGACGGATGGCCGAAGCGCACCGCGGTACGTTCTCCGCCGCCGGCCGCGAGGTTGACCAGGGTGCCGGGAATCGCCGCCGCGGTGCCGATCGCCACCGCCGCCGTGCCCATCATCGCGTGGTGCAGCTTGCCCATCGACAGCGCGCGCACCAGCAGATCGACGTCGCCCTGCGCCACCTGCCTGCCGCTGGACGAGATATAGCCCGCCGCTTTCGCGACGAAAGCGACCTTCGGGGTGTGCTGGCGCTTGCCGGCGTCCTCGATGCTCGCGATCAGGCCCATGCGCAGCGCGCCGTGGGCGCGGATGGTCTCGAACATCGCCAGCGCGCGCGCGTCGCCATTGATCGCGTCCTGCAGCTCGGTGCCGTCGTAGCCGACCGCCCCCGCCTCGACGAAGATGGTCGGGATGCCGGCGTTGATCATGGTCGCGCGCAGGGTGCCGACACCGGGCACGTCCAGTTCGTCGACCAGGTTCCCGGTCGGGAACATCGCGCCAGCTGCGCCCTCTTCCTCGGCCGCCGGATCCATGAATTCGAGCTGCACCTCGGCCGCCGGGAAGGTCACGCCATCGAGCTCGAAGTCGCCCGTTTCCTGGACCTGGCCATCCGTCATCGGCACATGGGCGATGATGGTCTTGCCAATATTGGCCTGCCAGATGCGCACCACCGCGATGCCGTCCTGCGGCACCCGTGCCGGGTCGATCAGGCCGTTGGCGATGGCGAACGGCCCGACCGCGGCCGACAGGTTGCCGCAGTTGCCGCTCCAGTCGACGAAGGGCTTGTCGATCGCCACCTGGCCGAACAGGTAGTCGACGTCGTGGTCGGGACGGCTGCTGCGCTCGACGATCACGGCCTTGCTGGTGCTGGAGGTGGCGCCGCCCATGCCGTCGATCTGCTTGCCGTAGGGGTCGGGGCTGCCGATCACGCGCAGCAGCAGCGCGTCGCGCGCGGCGCCGGCGTCGCGCGCGGCTGCAGGCAGGTCTTCGCGCTTGAAGAACACGCCTTTGCTGGTGCCGCCACGCATATAGGTGGCAGGGATCCTGATTTGGGGGGTGTGGGACATGGTGCGGTTCTCCATCAGGCCGCCGCCTTGGGCGCCGACGATTCAAGGAAGTCCTGCGCGAAGCGCTGCAGCACCCCGCCCGCTTCATAGATGGCGAGTTCCTCGGCCGTATCGAGGCGGCAGGTCACCACGACCTCGAGCTGCTCTCCGTTCAGGCGGTGGATCACCAGCGTCAGGTCGGCGCGCGGCGTACGCTCGCCCACCACGTCGAAGGTCTCGGTGCCGTCGATGCCGAGCGTGATGCGATTCATACCGGGCTTGAACTCCAGCGGCAGCACGCCCATGCCCACCAGGTTGGTGCGGTGGATGCGCTCGAAACCTTCGGCCACGATCGCTTCCACGCCCGCCAGGCGCACGCCCTTGGCCGCCCAGTCGCGCGACGAGCCCTGGCCATAGTCGGCGCCGGCCACCACGATCAGCGGCTGCTTGCGTTCCATATAATGCTCGATCGCTTCCCACATGCGGGTCACCTCGCCCGACGGCTCGATGCGCGCCAGCGAGCCGGCCATCACATTGCCCAGGCCATCCTTGACCATCTCGTTCTTCAAGGTCGGATTGGCGAAGGTCGCGCGCTGCGCCGTCAGGTGGTCGCCGCGATGGGTGGCATAGGAATTGAAGTCTTCTTCCGGCAAGCCCATCTTCGCCAGGTATTCGCCGGCGGCCGAATCGAGCATGATCGCGTTCGACGGCGACAGGTGGTCGGTGGTGATGTTGTCGCCCAGGACCGCCAGCGGGCGCATGCCGCTCAAGCTGCGCTCACCTGCCAGCGCGCCTTCCCAGTACGGCGGCCGACGAATGTAAGTACTCATCGGACGCCAGTCGTACAGCGGGCTGACCGCGGCGCCATCGTCGACGACGCGCGCGAACATCGGCGTATACACCTTGCGGAACTGCTCGGGCTTGACGCTGGCGGCGACCACGGCATCGATCTCTTCATCCGATGGCCACAGGTCGACCAGGCGGATCTCCTTGCCGGCGGCGTCAAAGCCCAGCACGTCCTTCTCGATGTCGAAGCGGATGGTGCCGGCGATCGCATACGCGACCACCAGCGGCGGCGACGCCAGGAAGGCCTGTTTCGCATACGGGTGGATGCGGCCGTCGAAGTTGCGGTTGCCCGACAGGACGGCGGTCGCATACAGGTCGCGCTCGATGATCTCTTGCTGGATGGTCGGGTCGAGCGCGCCGCTCATGCCGTTGCAGGTGGTGCAGGCAAACGCCACGACGCCGAAGCCAAGCTTGTCCAGCTCGGGCGTAAGGCCGGCTTCGTCCAGGTACAGCGCCACGGCTTTCGAACCCGGCGCCAGCGAGCTCTTGACCCAGGGCTTGCGCAGCAGGCCCGCGCGGTTGGCATTACGCGCCAGCAGGCCCGCAGCGATCATATTGCGCGGGTTGTTGGTGTTGGTGCAGCTGGTGATGGCGGCGATGATCACGGCGCCGTCGGGCATCAGGCCCGGCTCATTCTCCACTTTACCGGCGATGCCGCGCGCCGCCAGTTCCGAGGTCGGCACGCGCTTGTGCGGGTTCGACGGGCCGGCAATATTGCGCACCACGCTGGACAGGTCGAAGCTCAGCGTGCGTTCGTACTGGGCATTGCGCAGGCTGTCGGCCCACAGTCCGGCCTGTTTCGCGTAGGTCTCGACCAGGTGTACGGTCTCGTCCTCGCGCCCGGTCAGGCGCAGGTACTTGATGGTCTGCTCGTCGATGTAGAACATCGCGGCGGTGGCGCCGAATTCCGGCGCCATATTCGAGATGGTCGCGCGGTCGCCCAGGGTGAGTGCGGCGGCGCCCTCGCCATAGAACTCGAGGTAGGCGGAGACGACTTTCGACTTGCGCAGGAACTCGGTCAGCGCCAGCACGGTGTCGGTGGCGGTGATGCCGGGGCCGGGCCGGCCGGTCAACTCGACGCCGACGATGTCGGGCAGGCGCATGTAGGAGGCGCGGCCCAGCATCACGCTCTCGGCTTCCAGCCCGCCGACGCCGATCGCGATCACGCCCAGCGCATCGACCATCGGCGTGTGCGAGTCGGTGCCGACCAGCGTGTCCGGATAGGCCACGCCGTTCTCCACCTGGATCACGGGCGACATGCGTTCGAGGTTGATCTGGTGCAGGATGCCGTTACCGGGCGGGATCACGTCGACGTTCTGGAAGGCCTTCTTGGTCCAGTCGATGAAGTGGAAGCGGTCTTCGTTGCGACGATCCTCGATCGCGCGGTTCTTGGTGAACGCGTCCGGATCGAAGCCGCCGCATTCGACGGCCAGCGAGTGATCGACCACCAGCTGGGTCGGCACCACCGGATTGACCAGGGCCGGGTCGCCCCCTTGCAGCGCGATGGCGTCGCGCAGGCCGGCCAGGTCGACCAGGGCGGTCTGGCCCAGGATGTCGTGGCAGACCACGCGCGCCGGGAACCAGGGAAAATCGAGCTCGCGCTTGCGTTCGATGATCTGCTTGAGCGAGTCGGTCATGCAGGCGGGATCGCAGCGGCGCACGAGGTTCTCGGCCAGCACGCGCGAGGTGTAAGGCAAGGTGTCGTAGGCGCCGGGCTGGATGGCGTCGACGGCGGAGCGCGTGTCGAAGTAGTCCAGGTCGGTGCCTGGGAGGGGTTTCAGGTGGTTGGTATTCATGGCGATGCTCGATTAATTAGCTAACCTAAAAACCGTCGTCCCCGCGAAGGCGGGGACCCAAGTTTAGCGTGCGTGACCAACACTGCGCTCGTGGCCTGCGAACTAACTTGGGTTCCCGCCTTCGCGGGAACGACGTGTTGGGGCTGGTGGTGCTAACTGATTACTTACGCTCCGCCAGCGGCACGAACTGCAGGTCTTCCGGACCGACATAATTCGCGCTCGGGCGGATGATCTTGTTGTCGATGCGCTGCTCGATGACGTGGGCGGCCCAGCCCGAGGTGCGCGAGATGACGAACAGCGGCGTGAACATGGCGGTCGGCACGCCCATCATGTGGTACGACACGGCCGAGAACCAGTCCAGGTTCGGGAACATCTTTTTCACATCCCACATCACCGACTCCAGGCGTTCGGCGATGTCGAACATCTTCATCGAGCCGGCATCAAGAGACAGCGAGCGCGCCACTTCCTTGATCACTTTATTGCGCGGGTCCGAGATCGTGTACACCGGGTGGCCGAAGCCGATCACGACTTCCTTGTTGGCCATGCGGTTGCGGATGTCGGCTTCGGCTTCGTCGGGGCTTTCATAACGCTTCTGGATGTCGAGCGCCACTTCGTTGGCGCCGCCGTGTTTCGGACCGCGCAGCGCGCCGATGGCGCCGGTGATGGCCGAGTGCATGTCGGAGCCGGTGCCGCCGATCACGCGCGCGGTAAAGGTCGAGGCATTGAATTCGTGCTCGGCGTACAGGATCAGCGAGGTGTGCATCGCCTGCACCCAGGACTCGCTCGGCTTGAAGCCGTGCAGCAGGTGCAGGAAGTGGCCGCCGATCGAATCGTCGTCGGTTTCCACTTCGATGCGCTTGCCATTGTGGCTGTAGTGGTGCCAGTACAGCAGCATCGAACCGAACGACGCCATCAGGCGGTCGGCGATGTCGCGCGCGCCGGCGATATTATGGTCGTCCTTCTCGGGCAAGGTGCAGCCCAGCACCGAGACGCCGGTGCGCATCACGTCCATCGGATGGGCGCCAGCCGGCAGCGCCTCGAGCGCGCTCTTGACGGCCTGCGGCAGGCCGCGCAAGGACTTGAGCTTGGCCTTGTAGCCGCGCAGCTCGGCCTCGTTCGGCAGCTTTCCGTGCACCAGCAGATAGGCGATTTCCTCGAACTCGCAGGCGCCGGCCACGTCCAGGATGTCGTAGCCGCGGTAATGCAGGTCATTGCCCGATTTGCCGACCGAACACAGCGCGGTATTGCCGGCAGCGACGCCGGACAGGGCCACGGATTTCTTCGGCTTGAAGGTGGGGGTCTCGTTGTTCTGGGTCGTCATCCTCTGCTCTCCTTATTTCGCTTTGTTCTGGGCGAACAGCGCGTCGAGCTTCTGTTCATAGCTATGGTAGTCGATGCGGTCGTACAGCTCGGCGCGCGTCTGCATGGTATCGAGCACGTTCTGCTGGGTGCCGTCGCGGCGGATCGCGTTGTACACGTTCTCGGCCGCCTTGTTCATCGCGCGGAAGGCCGACAGCGGGTACAGCACCAGGCCGACACCAGCGCCCTTCAGTTCGTCGACGGTGAACAGCGGCGTGGAGCCGAATTCGGTGATGTTGGCCAGCACCGGCACCTTGACCGCATCGGCGAACTGTTTATACATCTCCAGGCTCGTCATCGCCTCGGGGAAGATCATGTCGGCGCCAGCTTCCACGCAAGCGACAGCGCGCTCGATGGCGGCGTCCAGGCCTTCCACGGCCAGCGCATCGGTGCGCGCCATGATCACGAACTCGTCGTACGGGCGGGCATCGGCGGCCGCCATGATGCGGTCGACCATCTCGTCCTTGCTGACGATTTCCTTGCCCGGACGGTGGCCGCAGCGCTTGGCGCCGACCTGGTCTTCGATATGGCAGGCGGCGGCGCCGGCCTTGGCCAGGGTGCGCACGGTGCGCGCCACATTGAAGGCCGATGCGCCGAAACCGGTGTCGACGTCGACCAGCAGCGGCAGGTCGCACACGTCGGTGATGCGGCGTACGTCGATCAGGACGTCGTCCAGGTTCGAAATGCCAAGATCCGGCAAGCCCAGCGAACCCGCGGCCACCCCGCCGCCCGACAGGTAGATCGCCTTGAAGCCGGCACGCTGGGCCAGCAGGGCGTGGTTGGCGTTGATCGCACCGACCACTTGCAATGGGGATTCTTCCTGCATTGCCTTGCGGAATGCGGCGCCGGCGGAGAGCTTGGTCATGCGGTGTCCTTTCAGATGCGGTGGATGTCCAGACTGATATTGCAAACCTCGTGCCAGCGCGCCGACAATCTCCATCTATCAAGCTATTCCTATTGTATTCAGTTACTTAGAGCGGCTTGCCGCACCCGATCACGGCGTACATACCTGGCGTCGCCCTTCGTATCGTTTCATGCTGAAACAATATGATGCAACGCTTGAAACAATTAAGACCAGCTTAAAGTGCTGCCGTGATCGAAACGAACGTCTTGACATATCGGGATATCCCGATATACTGCGAGTCATGGAACTGCTCGACATCTTCAAAGCCCTCTCTAACCGCACACGCCTCGATATCCTGAAAGGCTTGAAGGACCCGGAGAAACATTTCCCTCCGCAAGACGAGGGCGACGTGCACACGGTTGGTGTTTGCGTGAGCAGTATCCAGGAAGGCGTAGGCCTGTCGCAGTCGACCGTGTCCGACTACCTTGCAACATTGCAGCGCGCTGGCCTGGTGGAAGTACGGCGTATTGGCCAGTGGACGTACTACAAGAGGAACGAGGCAACCATCAGCGCCCTCGCCGAGATCATCGGAAAAGAGCTGTAAATTTTTTTATCACTATATATCGAGAATTACCGATATCCCTTTTTGACGAAACGAGGAAAAATCATGAAAGCTCAAGTGCTCACTTCTTTTGGCGGCCCGCAATCGTTTGAACTGCGCGATGTGCCGAAACCCGTGCCGCAAGCCGGCCAGGTGCTGGTCCGGGTGCAGGCCACCTCCATCAATCCCCTGGACTATCAGGTCCGCCGCGGCGACTATGCCGACCTGGTGCCGCTGCCCGGCATCACCGGCCACGACGTGTCGGGCGTGGTCGAGGAAGTCGGCCCGGGCGTGACCGCGTTCGCGCCAGGCGACGAAGTCTGGTACACCCCGCAAATCTTCGATGGTCCGGGAAGCTATGCCGAATACCATGTGGCTAATGAAAACATCGTCGGCAAGAAACCCGCTTCGCTGACCCACCTCGAAGCCGCCAGCCTGACCCTCGTCGGCGGAACCGCCTGGGAAGCCCTGGCCGTGCGCGCCCAGCTGAAAGCCGGGGAAAGCATCCTGATCCACGGCGGCGCCGGCGGTGTCGGCCACGTCGTGATCCAGGTCGCCAAGGCGATGGGCGCCCGCGTATTCACCACGGTAAAGGAAGACAATTTCGAGTTCGTCCGCTCCCTGGGCGCCGACGTGGTCATCGATTACACGAAAGAAGATTACGTTGACG
Source organism: Massilia sp. CFBP9012 (assembly GCF_034045115.1). Lineage (NCBI taxonomy): Bacteria > Pseudomonadati > Pseudomonadota > Betaproteobacteria > Burkholderiales > Oxalobacteraceae > Massilia > Massilia sp. CFBP9012. Next base: position 198,475 of record NZ_JAXCWM010000008.1, read on the forward strand.
CCATCCTGCGCGAGACCGGCGGCGAAGGCGTCGACGTGGTGTTCGACACCATCGGCGGCGATACCCTGACGCGCAGCGCGGACGTGCTGGCGCAACTCGGCCGCGTCGTCTCGATCGTGGACATCGCGCAGCCGCAGAACCTGATCCAGGCCTGGGGCAAGAACGCCAGCTACCACTTCGTCTTCACCCGCCAGAACCGCGGCAAGCTCGACGAACTGAGCGGCCTGATCGAGCGCGGCCAGCTGAAACCCCACGTCGGCGCCGTCTATTCGCTGGCCGACATCCCGCTTGCCCATGCGCGGCTGGAAAGCCGCGACAACGGCCTCAGGGGAAAGATCGCGATCGCGGTGGGACCGTTGGCCGATCGCACCGGCGCACAAGCCCGAGCCGATTGATCCACTTCGAAAGGAATATCATGGTTTACGAAATCGCCACCCTGCTCGTCCGTCCCGACCGCACCGACGCGTTCAGGCATGCATTTGCCGACGTCGCTCACCTGCTTACCCGCGCGAAGGGTTATCGGGGCCATTTGCTGGCGCCCGGGGTCGAGCTACCGCAACAGTTCACGCTGATCGTGCGCTGGCAGACGCTGGAAGATCACACCCCGAACTTCGAAACGAGCGACGACCACCAGATGTTCATGGCGGGCTTGCAGGACTTTCTCGCGGGCGAACCCGCCGTCCGCCACATCGAAGGTGCGCCCTTTTCCATCGGGCCGTGGGATGCGACGTCGGGTAAATAACGAAGGGGGGCGGCCCTCACAGGCCGCCCCCCTTTTTTACATACTCAACTGCGGTTTAGTGCGCCGACGCACCCGCCGCACCGATACCGGTCTCGGCGCGCACTTCCTGCGCCTCGAAGCCGGCGCGGTCGATGCGGGCACGTGGGCCCTTGTCGGTGATCGAGAAGATCCAGATGCCGAAGAAGCCGACCGCCATCGAGAAGATCGCTGGCGACGCGTAAGGGAAGATCGCTGCGCTATTGCCCAGCACGTCGACCCAGACCGATTTCGACAGCATGGTCAGGACCACTGCGGTGGTCAAGCCCAGGAAGCCGCCCACGGTGGCGCCGCGGGTGGTGCAGTCTTTCCACAGCACCGACATGAACAGCACCGGGAAGTTGGCCGACGCGGCGATGGCGAAGGCCAGCGACACCATGAAGGCAACGTTCTGCTTCTCGAAGGCGATCCCCAGCAGCACCGCGATGATGCCGAGGCAGATGGTGGTGATCTTCGACACTTTCAGTTCGTTCTCGCTGGTCGCCTGGCCTTTCTTGAAGACGGTAGCGTACAGGTCATGCGAGACCGCCGAGGCGCCCGACAGGGTCAGGCCGGCCACCACCGCCAGGATGGTCGCGAAGGCCACGGCCGAGATGAAGCCCAGGAAGACGTCGCCGCCCACGGCTTGCGCCAGGTGGACCGCCGCCATATTGTTACCGCCCAACAGTGCGCCGGCAGCATCCTTGAAGGCCGGGTTGGTGCCGACCAGCACGATCGCGCCGAAGCCGATGATGAAGGTCAGGATGTAGAAGTAACCGATCCAGGTGGTCGCCCACAGCACCGATTTGCGTGCTTCCTTGGCGCTCGGGACGGTGAAGAAGCGCATCAGGATGTGCGGCAGGCCGGCGGTGCCGAACATCAGCGCCATGCCGAACGATATCGCGGAAATCGGATCCTTGATGAAGCTGCCCGGACCCATGATCGCGTCGCCCTTGGCGTGCAGTTCGGTCGCGGTCTGGAACAGCAGCGACGGGCTGAAGTTGTACTGGGCCAGCACCGAGAACGCCATGAACGAGGCGCCGGACAGCAGCAGCACGGCCTTGATGATCTGCACCCAGGTGGTGGCGGTCATGCCGCCGAACAGCACGTAGACCATCATCAAGGCGCCAACCAGCACCACGGCGATCCAGTAGTCCAGGCCGAACAGCAGCTTGATCAGCTGGCCGGCGCCGACCATCTGCGCGATCAGGTAGAAGGCGACCACGACCAGCGTGCCGGATGCCGCGAACACGCGGATCGGCTTCTGGGCGAAGCGGTACGAGGCCACGTCGGCGAAGGTGAAGCGGCCCAGGTTGCGCAGGCGCTCGGCCATCAGGAAGGTAATGACGGGCCAGCCGACCAGGAAGCCGATCGCATAGATCAGGCCATCGAAGCCGTCCAGGAACACGGCGGCGGAAATACCCAGGAAGGACGCGGCCGACATGAAGTCGCCCGCGATCGCCAGGCCGTTCTGGAAGCCGGTGATGCCGCCGCCGGCGGTATAGAAGTCCGATGCCGAGCGGGTCTTGGCGGCGGCCCACTTGGTGATGTACAGGGTGCCCAGCACGAACACGCCGAACATGATGATGGCGGTCCAGTTGGTGGCTTGCTTGACGCCCTGGCCGAGGTCAGGGGCCGCGTGGGCGATGCCGGCCGCAGCCAGCAGGACCAGGGCGACTGAGGTGTGGAAGCGTTTCATCAGGCACCCACTTTCGCTTTGATGGCGTCGCTCAGTTCGTCGTATTCGCGGTTGGCGCGACGCACGTAGATGCCGGTGATGACGACGGTGAACACGATGACGAACAGGCCCAGGGGAATGCCCCAGGTCATGACGCCGTCACCGATGCGGGAACCCATGAACTCCTTGTTGAACGCGACCAGCAGCGTGAAGCCGTAGTAAACGATCATCATGGCCCAGGTCAGCGTCCAGCCGAACTTGGAACGGCTCTCTTTGAGCTTTTGGTAATTCGGGTCGCTCTTGACCCTTTGTACGACGTCTTGATCCACTTTTGTCTCCTGATTTTTCTGGTGTTGCCTTTGCGGCTGAGACCCATCCTACGGGCAGCCCCTTACCGGATTCTTACGGCATAAAAGTAATTGACCGCTCGTTCGATTACGCCGCGGCGTTTCAAATTGAAACTTGGCGCTGAAAAATGCACTAAACTTGAAACATGAATGCACCCCGCTCCCCGCTCGACGCCGGCGACAAGCCCGTCATCTGGACCGTCTCCGTCTCGCGCCTGTCCGAGCTGTTCCGCGACATCACCGTCGAATACGACCATCTAGCTTTGATCGAACCGCTGCATCTTGGTTTTGACGAGGCTGCGAAACATATCCGCGAGCGCCTTGCCAGCGAGCACTGCGACGTCGTCATCGCAGCCGGCTCGAATGCCGCCTGGCTCAAGGGCCGGGTGTCGGTGCCGGTGGTGGCGGCCAAGGCCAGCGGCTTCGACGTATTGAAAGCGCTGGCGCGGGCGCGCCGGGTCTCGAGCCGGATCGGCGTCATTAGCTATCAGGCGCCGCTGCCGGAACTGGGCGACTTCGCCGCCACCTTCGGCCTGGACCTGGCCCAGCGCACCTATGTGACGCGCGAGGATGCGCGCGCCGCGGTGCACGAGCTCAAGGCCGAAGGCATCGCCGTGATCGTCGGCGCGGGATTGATCACCGACCTGGCCGAGGAAGCCGGGCTGACCGGCGTATTCCTGTACTCGGCCGCCTCGATCCGCCAGGCCTTCGACGACGCGCTGGAGCTGGCGCGCCTGACCCGGCTCGAGGCCGGCCGCGGACGGCGCAAGGGAGCGGAACAACGCGCGCAGCGCGGCATGAACGACTTGCGCGGCGACTCCCCCTCGATGGAGCGCCTGCGCCAGACCGTGGTGCTGTATGCGCGTTCGCCCAGCACCGTCCTGATCGAGGGCGAGACCGGCAGCGGCAAGGAACTGGTGGCCCAGGCGATCCACCGCGAAAGTCCGCGCCGTGGCGCCAACCGTCCCTTCGTGGCGGTGAACTGCGGCGCGATCGCCGAGTCATTATTGGAATCGGAGCTGTTTGGCCACGAGGAAGGCGCGTTCACGGGGGCGCGCCGCGGCGGCCATGCCGGCCTGTTCGAGGCCGCCAACGGCGGCACGCTGTTCCTGGACGAGATCGGAGAAATGCCGCTGGCACTGCAAACCCGCCTGCTGCGCGTGCTGGAAGAGCGCGAGGTGATGCGGGTTGGCGGCACGCGCCCGGTGCCGATCGACGTGCGCGTGATCAGCGCCACCCACTGCGACCTCGAAGCGCGGGTGCGCGAGGGACGTTTTCGGGCCGACCTGTTCTATCGGCTGGCGGTGCTGCGCCTGGCCTTGCCGCCGCTGCGCGCCCGCGCGCAGGACATCGCGCCGCTGGCCGAATGGTCGCTCAAGCACGCACTGGCCGCGCTCGATGCGCGCCCGCATCCGAACCTGGCGGCCGAGGTCAAGGCTTGCGCGCCCCTGCTCGCTTCCTATGCCTGGCCGGGCAATGTGCGCGAGCTGCGCAACCTGATGGAACGGGTCGCCTTGTTCCTGGCGGCCGAGCCGCTGCAGGCCTTGACGCCGGCCTTCATGCTGTCGGTGGCGCCGGAACTGGGGCGGCAAGCGGCGTCACCTGACACTGCGCCCTCCCCTGCGCCTGGGCGCGAATCGGTGGCTGCCGTGCTGGCCCGCTTCGGCGGACAACGCGATCTTGCCGCGCAGCACCTTGGCATCAGCCGCACCACCTTGTGGCGCCGCCTCAAGGGCGAGGCTTAATAAAACTTTAAGCTGCTCCAAAGCAGCACTCGACAAAAACTCGTATCATGAATGTTCAAAGTGCTGGCGCGGATCCGCGCCAGTCGTCGTAGCACGCCGGCCCGCCGCGGACTCTTGCGCTACCCGCGCCGGCTGGTCGGCTTAACGGAGGCAATATGCAACATGCGTCGCAAGCTGCACTGTTTTCGCTGATCGGCGATACCCCGCTGGTGGAAGTGACCCGGATCGATACCGGCCCCTGCCAGCTGTTCCTCAAGCTCGAGTCGCAGAATCCGGGCGGCTCCATCAAGGACCGCATCGGCAAGGCCATGATCGAGCAGGCCGAGCACGACGGCCTGCTGCAGCCCGGCGGCACCGTGATCGAGGCCACGGCCGGCAATACCGGCCTGGGCCTGGCGCTGGTGGCGCGCATCAAGGGCTACCGCGTGGTGCTCGTCGTGCCAGACAAGATGGCGGCCGAAAAAGTCCTGCACCTGAAGGCGCTCGGCGCCGAGATCCACCTGACCCGCTCCGACGTCGGCAAGGGCCATCCCGAGTATTACCAGGACTACGCCGCGCGCCTGGCGAAAGAGATCCCCGGCGCCTGGTTCGCCGACCAGTTCAATAATCCCGCCAATCCGCGCGCCCACGAGACGACGACCGGCCCTGAACTCTGGGACCAGACCAACCACAAGCTCGACGCCATCGTGGTCGGCGTCGGATCGAGCGGCACCCTCACCGGCCTGTCGCGCTACTTCAAAAAGACCCAGCCCCTACTCGAATTCGTCCTGGCCGATCCGAAAGGCTCGATTCTGGCCGAGTACGTCGAGACCGGCCACGTCTCGCAACACGCGGGCTCGTGGGCGGTCGAGGGCATCGGCGAGGACTTCATTCCCGGCATCGCCGACCTGTCGCGTGTAAAGACCGCCTACACCATCAGCGATGAAGAAAGTTTTTCCACCGCGCGCCTGCTGCTGCAGCAAGAAGGCATCCTGGCTGGTTCCTCCACCGGCACCCTGCTGGCGGCCGCGCTGCGCTATTGCCGCGCCCAGACCCGCCCCAGGCGCGTGGTCACCTTCGTGTGCGACACCGGCACCCGCTACCTCTCCAAGGTGTACAGCGACGGCTGGATGGTCGATCAGGGCCTGATCACGCGGCCCAAGACAGGCGACCTGCGCGACCTGATCGGCCGCCGCCACGACGCCGGCGAAGTCATCACGCTCTCGCCCGACGACACCCTGCTGACCGCCTTCAACCGCATGCGCTCGAGCGACCTGCAGCAGTTGCCGGTGGTCGATGCGGGTGGCCGTCTGCTGGGCCTGATCGACGAATCCGACCTGCTGCACCAGGTAACGCAAGATACCGCGCGCTTCAATGCGCCGGTGTCCGGCACCATGACGTCCGAACTGCAAACCCTGCATCCGGCGGCCAGCATGGGCCAGCTGCGCGAGATCCTCGACCATGGCCTCACCGCCGTCATCGCCGACGGGCCGACCTTCTACGGCCTGATCACGCGCTACGACCTGCTCAACCATCTGCGAAGGACCCTGTCTTGACTACTCCGTTGACTCATCCAATCGAATTCAAACGGCACCTGGCTACCCGCGTCATCCACGGCGGCCAGTCGCCCGAACCGGCCACCGGCGCCGTGATGCCGCCGATCTTCGCCACCTCGACCTTCCGGCAAGAGAGCCCGGGCGTGCACAAGGGCCTCGACTACGGCCGCTCGCACAACCCGACGCGCTGGGCGCTCGAGCGCTGCGTGGCCGATATCGAGGGCGGCCGGGCCGCCTTCGCCTTCGCTTCGGGCCTGGCCGCCATTGCGGCGGTGCTCGAACTGCTGCCGGCCGGCTCGCACATCGTGGCCGGCGACGATATGTATGGCGGCACCTACCGCCTGTTCGAGCGCGTGCGCCGCGACAGCGCCGGCCTGTCGTTCAGCTACGTCGACCTGTCCGACCCCGACGCGCTGGCCGCCGCCATCAAGCCCGAAACGCGCATGGTATGGGTCGAGACCCCGACCAACCCGATGCTCAAGCTGGCCGACCTGACCGCCATCGCCGGCATCTGCCACGCGCGCGGCATCATCAGCGTGTGCGACAACACCTTCGCCAGCCCAATCAACCAGCGTCCGCTGGAACACGGCTTCGACATCGTGGTGCACTCCACCACTAAATACATGAACGGCCACTCGGACGTGATCGGCGGCGTGGCCGTGGTCGGCGCCGGCGACAGCCAGACCGGCCTGGCCGAGAAGCTCGGCTTCATCCAGAACGCGGTGGGCGCCATCCAGGGCCCGTTCGACAGCTTCCTGGTGCTACGCGGGATCAAGACGCTGGCCCTGCGCGTGGAGCGCAGCAATGCCAACGCCCTCCTGCTGGCCAGCTGGCTCGAGCAGCAGCCGCAGGTGCGCAAGGTCTACTACCCGGGCCTGGAATCGCATCCGCAGCACGCGCTGGCGCGCCACCAGATGCACGGCTACGGCGGCATCGTGTCGATCGACCTCGATACCGACATCGCCGGCGCGCGCCGCTTCCTGGAAGCCTGCGAAGTGTTCACCCTGGCCGAGAGCCTGGGCGGCGTGGAAAGCCTGATCGAGCATCCGGCCCTGATGACCCACGCCACCATTCCGCCGGAACAACGCGCCGAGCTGGGGATCGGCGATGGCTTGATTCGTCTGTCGGTCGGTATCGAGCATATCGACGACCAGCGCGAAGATTTGCGGCGGGCGCTGGCGGCGATCTGAACCTGGTTTAAGCCGCTTCGAGCAGGCGCTGCCTCGGCTCCGGCGCAGCCAGCACGCTGCGCAATTTGAACGTCGCCACCAGCGCCGACAACTCCGCCGCCTGCTGGCGCATCGAGGCCGCCGCCGCCGCGGCTTCTTCCACCATCGCCGCGTTCTGCTGGGTCGACATGTCGATCTCGGCGATCGACTTGCTGACCTGGGTGACGCCGTCGGCCTGGCCCGCGCTGGCGATGTGGATCTGACCGAGGATGCCGGCCACCTCGTGCACGTGCTGCAGCATGGCGCGCATGGTCGAGCCGGCCGATTCGGCCATGCCGGTGCCGGCCTCGATCTCGCTCGATGACTCCCCGATCAGCTTCTTGATTTCCTTGGCCGCCCCGGCCGAGTGCTGGGCCAGGTTGCGCACCTCGCTGGCCACCACGGCGAAGCCGCGGCCTTCGCTGCCGGCGCGCGCCGCTTCCACCGCCGCGTTCAGCGCCAGGATATTGGTCTGGAAGGCGATGCTGTCGATCATGCCGGTGATGTCCACGATGCGCGCGGCGGAGGCCTTGATCGCCCCCATGCGCGCCACCAGCTGCTCGACCGCCCGCGCGCCCTCGGTGGCCACGCCGGACGCGGTCTGGGCCAGGGCATTGGCATTCTTCGCATTGGCGTTGTTGCTGGCGATCGCCTCGCTCAGTTCATCCATTGCGCTCACGGTCTGGCGCAGCGCGTCGGCCTGGCGCTCGGTGCGGTTCGACAGATCCTGGTTGCCTTCGGCGATCTCGTTCGAGGCCGAGTCGATCGCCTGGGCGCCGACCAGCACCTGCGACACGGTATTCGAGACGCCGTGGGTCATGCCGTTGAGGGCGTCGAACAGGCGGCCGATCTCGTCGCTGCGCTGGTGGCTGATGGTCGGTCGCAGGTCGCCGTGCGCCACCTGCTCGGCCAGCATCGCGGCCTGCTGCAGCGGCACTACCAGGTTGCGGCTCAAGGCCCAGGCCAGGCCGGCGCCCACCAGCAACGCCGCGCCGCCCAGGGCCAGCAGTAGTATCTTGCTGAAGCTCGACGCGGCGGTCGTTTCGTCGGCCAGGCGGTGCGCCTCGCTGCTCTCGTAGGCGAGCAAGGCTTCGAACGCGCCGACCTTGGCCTTGTAGCCCGGTTCCCATTGCCTGGTCAGGATTTCCTCGACCAGGCCGGTCTGCCCCAGGTCCTTGGCCTTGAACAGCGCTTCCTGGACGGTGCCCAGCGCGGCCTTGTGGCGGGCCGCATCCTGCAGCATCGCGCGCTCGCGCTCCGACACCGGCAGCTGGGCCAGCTTCGCCTCGATGGCGGCGATGTTCTTGCGACCTTCCGCCAGCTGGGCCTGGAAGTAGTCGGCCAGCTCCAGGCTGTCGCTGCGTGCGATCGAGACGGTGCGCGAGCCGTTCAGGCGCTCGATGCCGAGCAGGTCGGACACCAGCTGCTGCTTGGCCAGCTTGTCGTCGACCAGGTTGGAGGTGATGACATCCGCCGCGTGCATGCGCCATACCGCGACGGCGGCAATGATCACGATGACGAGGGAGAGGATGCCGAAGGCGCCGATGAGCTTGGCGGAAGTGTTGAGCTGTGGGAGTCGCATGGGTAGTCCGTGATGAGGTGGGACAACGATGCGTGCATTCTAGAAATGTTATATGACACAGTCATGAACTCACATTTCAAGAATTACCATGGTTCTTTGCAAAGAGTTTGAAATAAAGATAACTAAGTTAAATAAAAGCCATGCTACTCAGAGCGAGCGTCGTGCGCCATCGCGTATCGAAGCGCGAACAAAAAAAAGCCCGCGGCACTGGGTGCGCGGGCTTCTTGTCGAGAGCGCCTTGCGGCGCCCTCCTTACTCGATCTCGACCGTCTCTGCCGGCGCCGGTGGCGGCAGTGCGTCGCCCTCCGGGAACTCGAGGACCACGTCGTCCTTCTCGTTCAGGTCGACCGTCACGCGGCCGCCGTTGGTCAGGCGGCCGAACAGCAGCTCGTCGGCCAGCGCCTTGCGGATCATGTCCTGGATCAGGCGTGCCATCGGACGCGCGCCCATCGCCGGGTCGAAGCCCTTGGTGCCGAGGAACTTGCGCAGCTTCTCGGTGAAGATCGCTTCGACCTTTTTCTCATGCAGCTGCTCTTCGAGCTGCATCAGGAACTTGTCGACCACGCGCAGGATGATGTCCTCGTCCAGCGCACGGAAGCTGATGATCGCGTCCAGGCGGTTGCGGAACTCCGGCGTGAACATGCGCTTGATGTCGGCCATCTCGTCACCGGCCGCCTTCGAATCGAGGAAGCCCAGCGAACGCTTGGTCAGGCTTTCGGCGCCCGCATTGGTGGTCATCACGATGATCACGTTGCGGAAATCCGCCTTGCGGCCGTTGTTGTCGGTCAGGGTGCCATGGTCCATCACCTGCAACAGGATGTTGAAGATGTCCGGATGGGCCTTCTCGATCTCGTCCAGCAGCAGCACGGTGTGCGGCTTCTTGGTGATGGCCTCGGTCAAGAGGCCGCCCTGGTCGAAGCCGACATAGCCCGGCGGCGCGCCGATCAGGCGCGACACGGCGTGACGCTCCATGTACTCGGACATGTCGAAGCGCACCAGCTCGATGCCCAGGATGAAGGCCAGCTGCTTGGCCACCTCGGTCTTGCCGACGCCGGTCGGACCGGAGAACAGGAAGGAGCCGATCGGCTTGTCGGTCTTGCCCAGGCCGGCACGCGCCATCTTGATCGCGGCCGACAGCGCCTCGATCGCAGGGTCTTGCCCGAACACGACGTTGCGCAGGTCGCGGTCGATCGTCTGCAGCTTGCTGCGGTCGTCCTGGTTGACCGTTTGCGGGGGAATCCGCGCGATCTTCGCGATGATGTCCTCGATCTCGGTCTTGCCGATGGTTTTCTTCTGCTTCGACTTCGGCAGGATGCGCTGGGCCGCGCCGGCTTCGTCGATCACGTCGATCGCTTTATCTGGCAGGTGACGGTCGTTGATGAAGCGCGCCGCCAGCTCGGCCGCGGTCGACAGCGCCGACGCCGAGTATTTCACGCCATGGTGCTCTTCGAAGCGCGACTTGAGGCCGCGCAGGATCGCCACGGTCTGCTCGACGGTCGGTTCGTTGACGTCGACTTTCTGGAAGCGGCGCGACAGTGCATGGTCTTTCTCGAACACGCCGCGGAATTCGGTGAAGGTGGTCGCGCCGATGCACTTCAGTTGGCCATTGGCCAGCGCTGGCTTGAGCAGGTTCGACGCGTCGAGCGTGCCGCCCGAGGCCGAGCCGGCGCCGATGATCGTATGGATCTCGTCGATGAACAGGATGCCGTTGGGCGTATCCTTGATCTGCTTGAGCACGGCCTTCAAGCGCTGCTCGAAATCGCCGCGGTACTTGGTGCCGGCCAGCAGCGCGCCCATATCGAGCGAGAACACGACGGCGTTCTGCAGGATCTCGGGCACGTCCTCTTGCACGATGCGCCAGGCCAGGCCTTCGGCGATCGCGGTTTTACCCACGCCAGCCTCGCCCACCAGCAGCGGGTTGTTCTTGCGGCGACGGCACAGGATCTGGATCACGCGGTCGACTTCTTCTTCACGCCCGATCAGCGGATCGATCTTGCCGTCGGCGGCCGCCTTGTTCAGGTTCTGGGTGAACTGGTCCAGCGGCGACTCTTTGGCCTGGCCTTCGACCTGCGCTTCTTCCACGCCTTCGGACGCCTTCTGGGTGTCCATCTGCTGGTCCTTGCGCACGCCATGCGAGATGAAGTTGACGACGTCGAGACGGGTCACGCCCTGCTGGTGCAGGTAGTAGACGGCGTGCGAGTCCTTCTCGCCGAAGATCGCGACCAGCACATTCGCGCCGGTCACTTCTTTCTTGCCGTTCGAAGCCGACTGCACGTGCATGATCGCGCGCTGGATCACGCGCTGGAAACCGAGCGTCGGCTGGGTGTCGACCTCGCCCGTGCCAGGCACGGTCGGGGTGTTATCACCGATAAAATTAGTCAAGGTCTTGCGCAGGTCTTCGATATTGACCGCGCACGCACGCAGGACTTCGGCGGCCGATGGATTATCGAGGAGCGCGAGCAGCAGGTGTTCCACGGTGATGAACTCGTGACGTGCCTGGCGAGCCTCGACAAAGGCCATGTGTAGGGATACTTCAAGTTCCTGCGCAATCATACTTCCTCCATCACGCACTGCAGGGGGTGCCCGGCCTTGCGCGCATGCGTTAAGACAAACTCCACTTTGGTACACGCTATATCTTTGGAAAACACCCCACACACACCCTTACCATGACGGTGAACAGAGAGCATGATCTGGGTTGCGGTTTCGCGATCCTTGTTGAAGTACTCCTGGATCACGGCGACCACGAACTCCATCGGCGTGTAGTCATCGTTCAGTAGCGCCACCTGATACAGCGGAGGCGGTTTGACGGTCTGCCGCTCAAGCAGCTGTTCAGTATCGTGCTTCGTTGCCATGGGGTTATTCTAATACTTCCGAGGTTGGTGCCAAGCGTAAACATCAGCTCGTTTTCTGGTGCTTCCATCTTACGCGTTTTCGGATATTTGCGCAGATGGCGTTCCGATTGAGGAAATCAAGAGCGTGGATGACTTAGGCCTGAAATATTTGGCAATAGGCACGTAAAAGCGCTTGACTTCAGTGATTATTCCACCAACAATGCAGTTATTGACATTGTACTTATGTACTTGTTGATAAGAAGTGAGCAAGGCTGAGGAGGGGGCAAGAGGCTTCTTGCTTTTATGGCTCGTGTGATTTGTTAAATTTGAAAGTTCTTTTATGGCAACTGGTACTGTTAAGTGGTTCAATGATTCCAAAGGTTTTGGCTTCATCACTCCTGATGACGGCGGCGAGGATCTGTTTGCTCACTTCTCCGCGATCAACATGAACGGTTTTAAGACCCTCAAAGAAGGTCAAAAAGTCCAATTCGAAGTCACGCAAGGCCCTAAAGGCAAGCAAGCTTCCAACATCCAGGGTCTGTAATCTCTCCCCTCCCGGAAGCAAAGAACCCCGCGCATGCGGGGTTTTTTTTCAACTATTGGCCAGGTCCATCTTCGTGCGTCCAGCCACTCTTCCGGACGAAAGCCTCCGCGTCGGCCAGAATCGCATTGAGCTGATCGTCGTCAACCGAGTCGGGCATGGCTTGCGGACTGTTGCGCTGCAGCGCTTCGAGCGCCTCGTCATAACGGCGTACCAGCGACGCCGCACGCTCGGCCAGGTCGGGCGCCAGTTCGGCGGTTGCGGCCGCCGCGCGCAAGCGCTCCGGATCGGCATGCCGCTGGAAAGCATCAATAAATCGTCCGATTTTCTCGTATCTGGCTTGCGTGATTGATTCTTCGCTCACAGTCCCTCCTTATGCGATTTAAATGACGTCTACATGTTTTCGATCATGGCCTCGCCGAATCCCGAACACGACACCTGGGTCGCGCCTTCCATCAGGCGCGCAAAATCATAGGTCACGGTCTTGGAGACGATCGCCCGCCCCATCGCCGAAATAATCAGGTCGGCCGCCTCGCTCCAGCCCATATGGCGCAACATCATCTCGGCCGACAGGATCAGCGAACCCGGATTCACATAATCCTTGCCCGCGTATTTGGGCGCCGTGCCGTGGGTGGCTTCGAACATTGCCACCGAATCGGACATATTCGCTCCGGGCGCGATGCCGATGCCGCCCACCTGGGCCGCCAGCGCGTCCGAGATATAGTCGCCATTCAGGTTCAGCGTGGCGATCACGCTGTATTCCGCCGGACGCAGCAGGATCTGCTGCAGGAAGGCGTCGGCGATCGAATCCTTGATCATGATGTCGCGCCCCGTCGTCGGATTCTTTATCCGGCACCACGGGCCGCCGTCGAACAGCTCGGCGCCGAATTCCTGTTGCGCCAACTTGTAACCCCAGTCGCGGAACGCGCCCTCGGTGTACTTCATGATATTGCCCTTGTGGACCAGGGTCACCGAAGGCTTGTCATTGTCGATGGCGTACTGTATCGCCTTGCGCACCAGGCGCTCCGTCCCTTCGCGCGAGACCGGCTTGATGCCCAGCCCAGAGGTGTCAGGGAAGCGGATTTTGCTCACGCCCATTTCCTCGGAGAGGAAGGCGATCAGCTTCTTCGCGCCTTCCGAGCCGGCTTCCCACTCGATGCCGGCGTAGATGTCTTCGGAGTTCTCGCGGAAGATGACCATATCCGTCTTTTCCGGCTGCTTGAGCGGCGACGGCACGCCGGCAAAGTAACGCACCGGACGCAGGCACACGTAGAGGTCGAGTTCCTGGCGCAGCGCAACGTTGAGCGAACGGATGCCGCCGCCCACCGGCGTCGTCAGCGGGCCCTTGATCGAGACCACGTAGTCCTTCAGCACGGCGAGCGTCTCGTCCGGCAGCCAGGTGTCGGCGCCGTAGCGTTGCGTCGCCTTCTCGCCGGCAAAGATTTCCATCCAGCTAATCTTGCGCGCGCCACCATAGGCCTTGTCCACCGCCGCATCGACCACCCTGATCATGACCGGCGTGATGTCCACGCCGGTGCCGTCGCCTTCGATATAGGGAATAACCGGGTGGTCCGGGACGTTCAGGGTGAAGTCGGCGTTGACGGTGATCTTCCGGCCAGCGGCCGGGACGGTGATATGCTGGACCATCCATTCCTCCAGGTAGGGCGGCGGCCTGCGGCGCGAACTCGCTTACAATGACGCCCGGCATGCCGCCACGATGCATCGGCTTGCCCTGCATTATGCCTCAGCTATCCTCATGCGCTCACACACTTCCCATGCCCCTGATTCTCTTTAACAAGCCATTCCAGGTCCTGTGCCAGTTCTCGCCGCAGGAGGGCCGCGAATCGCTGGCCGATTATCTCGATATTCCAGGCATTTATCCCGCCGGCCGGCTGGACGCCGACAGCGAGGGCCTGATGCTGCTGACCGACGACGGCAAGCTGCAGCACAAGATCGCCCACCCCGACCTCAAGGAAGCCAAGACCTATCTGGTGCAGGTGGATGGCGTGCCCGACGCCGCCGCGCTGGCGCGGCTGCAGGCGCCGCTCGACCTGGGCGACTTCGTCACCAAGCCATGCCGCGCGGTACGCATCGCCGAGCCCGAATGGCTGTGGCCGCGCAATCCGCCGATCCGCGCGCGCCAGGACAAGCCCACCGCGTGGATCGCGATCACGCTCGAAGAAGGCAAGAACCGGCAGGTGCGGCGGATGACGGCGGCAGTGGGCTTGCCTACCCTGCGCCTGGTTCGCAGCAGTATCGGGCCGTTTTCGCTGGCGACGCATCCATTGATGCCCGGTGAACATACCGAGGTAAGGATGTAAAAAACCCGCCGACCTCACGGTACGGCGGGTTTTTCACTGGCGCTTCAGCTTTACGCCAGCGAGTCCAGCGCAGCGTTGAAGGTCGCGCTCGGACGCATCACGGCGCCCACCTTGGCCTCGTCCAGCTTGTAGTAGCCGCCGATGTCGGCCGGCTTGCCCTGCACTTCCAGCAGTTCGGCGACGATCTTGGCTTCGCTCTCGCCCAGCTCTTTGGCCAGCGGCGCGAACTTGGCGGCCAGTTCGGCATCCTCGGTCTGCGCGGCCAGCTCTTGCGCCCAGTACATCGACAGGTAGAACTGGCTGCCGCGGTTGTCGAGTTCGCCGGTTTTCGGCGATGGCGACTTGCGGTTGTCCAGCAGCTTGCCGGTGGCCGAATCCAGGGTCTTGGCCAGCACCTTGGCCTTGTTGTTGCCGGTCTTGATGCCGAGGTCTTCCAGCGAGACGGCCAGGGCCAGGAACTCGCCCAGCGAATCCCAGCGCAGGTGGTTTTCTTCGACCAACTGCTGCACGTGCTTCGGTGCCGAACCGCCGGCGCCGGTTTCGTACATGCCGCCACCGGCCATCAGCGGCACGATCGACAGCATCTTGGCCGACGTGCCCAGCTCCATGATCGGGAACAGGTCGGTCAGGTAGTCGCGCAGGATGTTTCCGGTCACCGAGATGGTGTCCAGGCCGCGCTTGACGCGCTCCAGCGTGTAGCGCATCGCGCGCACCTGCGACATGATCTGGATGTCCAGACCGCTGGTGTCGTGATCCTTCAGGTAGACCTTGACCTTCTTGATCAGCTCATTCTCGTGCGGACGGTACGGGTCGAGCCAGAACACGGTCGGCATGCCCGAGTTGCGGGCGCGGGTCACGGCCAGCTTGACCCAGTCGCGGATCGGCGCGTCCTTAACCTGGCACATGCGCCAGATATCGCCCTGCTCGACGTTCTGGCTCATCAATACTTCGCCGGTGGCGAGGTCGGTGATGTTGGCCACGCCGGCTTCGGTGATCTCGAAGGTCTTGTCGTGCGAGCCGTATTCTTCGGCCTGCTGGGCCATCAGGCCGACGTTCGGCACGGTGCCCATGGTCTTCGGATCGAAAGCGCCATGCCATTTGCAGAAGTTGATGATCTCCTGGTAGATGCGGGCGAAGGTGCTCTCCGGGATGACGGCTTTCACTTCCTTCAGGCGGCCATCGGCGCCGTACATCTTGCCGCCGGCGCGGATCATCGCCGGCATCGACGCGTCGACGATCACGTCGTTCGGCGAGTGGAAGTTGGTGATGCCCTTGGCCGAGTCGACCATGGCCAGTTCAGGACGGTGCTCCTGGCAGGCGTGCAGGTCGCGGATGATTTCTTCGCGCTGCGACGACGGCAGGTCGGCGATCTTGTTGTACAGGTCGGCCATGCCGTTGTTGACGTTGATGCCGAGGCTGTCGAACAGGGCGCCGTGCTTGGCGAAAGCATCCTTGTAGAACATGCGCACGCAGTGGCCGAACACGATCGGGTGCGAGACCTTCATCATGGTCGCCTTGACGTGCAGCGAGAACAGCATGCCGGTCTGGTGCGCGTCTTCGATCTGGGCTTCGTAGAAGTCCAGCAGGGCCTTGCGGCTCATGAACATCGAATCGATGATCTCGCCGGCCTGCAGGGCGACCTTCGGCTTCAGGACGATGGTCTGGCCGCTCTTGGTGACCAGTTCCATCTTGACTTCGCGCGCCGCGTCGATGGTCATCGACTTTTCGCCGTGGTAGAAGTCGCCATGGGTCATGTGCGAGACGTGGGTGCGCGACGCCTGCGACCATGGCTGCATCGAGTGCGGGTTCTTGCGTGCGTATTCCTTGACGGCGCGCGGTGCGCGGCGGTCCGAGTTACCTTCGCGCAGGACCGGGTTCACCGCCGAGCCGATGCACTTGCCGTACTTGGCCTTGATGGTTTTTTCTTCGTCGGTCTTCGGATCGGCCGGATAGTCGGGAATGTTGTAGCCCTTGTCCTGCAGTTCCTTGATCGCGGTGGTCAGCTGGGTGACCGAGGCGCTGATGTTCGGCAGCTTGATGATGTTGGCTTCCGGCGTGAGCGTCTTCTTGCCCAGTTCGGCCAGCGCGTCGGGCACGCGCTGTTCCGGAGTCAGGTTCTCCGGGAAGGCGGCCAGGATACGGGCCGCGACCGAGATGTCGCTGGCCTCGACCGTGATGCCGGCCGGCTTGGTGAAGGTGCTGACCACAGGCAGGAAGGCGTGGGTCGCCAGCAGCGGCGCCTCGTCGGTCAGGGTGTAGATGATGGTCTGATCACTGCTCATGCACATTTTCCTCGGTAGTCGCGAACGCTGTCGCGAGTATAAAACTGACAATTGGCCACAGGCCAAGACCCTGGCGCTCCGCACTGATGCCGGACATTCTACCCCTCCCGACTCCGGGATGGCAGATCGCAAAAGAGTGATCACATCACCCCGCGGCGTCGCGGTCAGCGCCGAAGTCTTCTATAAGACATAAGACGCGCCATATTATGCCCGAGCTTTGCGCGGCTTACCAGTTTTTAAGCGTTCGACAAGTTTGGCGGGCCGTTGCGAGGAAAATGAAGCGCCAAGCAAAAAAACCCGCCAGGACCGAAGTCGGGCGGGTCTTTCCAACTGCACAGAACTTTGCCGTCGCGGCCCTGAGGGCCGCGTCGCAAACGGCTATTAAGCCGACAGTGCTTTCAGGGCTGCAGCCAGGCGGCTCTTGTGACGCGCTGCCTTGTTCTTGTGGATGATCTTCTTGTCAGCGATGCTGTCGATCTTCGACACGGATTGCTGGAAGATGGTGGTCGCAGCTGCCTTGTCGCCAGCCTGGATGGCTTTGCGGACGGCCTTGATTGCGGTGCGCAGGGTCGAACGCTGCGACGAGTTGTGTGCGTTTTGCTTAACTGCTTGACGAGCGCGTTTGCGCGCTTGTGCGGTATTTGCCATGGAATTTCCTAAATCGGGGTCAAGTTGCGTTTGCAAACATTAGCGACGGTCAAACTGGCGCCGGGGTTAGCGATGCGGTGCCTGCCCAACGATTAGTGTCTGCTAACAGAATTCAGTACAGCCCACGATTATAGCGAAGGTTTCAATTCCGAGCAATTCATAATTCAAAGATTGTCGGTTTACTGCCCTTCCGGGAGTGGAGCGCAGTACGTCGAAACGTAGCGGATTCCGACCAGTTGCCCAAGTATAATCTTGCGCCATGAACCTGCTCAGAACCCTCGCCGCCATTTCCAGCATGACCATGCTGTCGCGCGTCACCGGCCTGCTGCGCGAAAGCCTGTTCGCGCGCGCCTTCGGCGCCTCGGCCTATACCGATGCCTTCATCATCGCCTTCCGCCTGCCGAACCTGCTGCGCCGGCTGTTTGCCGAGGGCGCGTTCTCGCAGGCCTTCGTGCCGATCCTGTCAGAATATAAGACCCAGCACGGCGAAGGGGCCACCAAGACCCTGGTCGACCACGTCGCCACCGCCCTGATCTGGGCCACGGTGCTGACCAGCATCGTCGGCATCGTCGGCGCCCCGCTCCTGATCACGCTGCTCGCCGGCGACCTGCGCGAGACGCCCGGCGCCTACGACGCCTCGGTGATCATGACGCAGATGATGTTCCCGTATATCGCCTGCATGTCCTTCGTGGCCCTGGCCGGCGGCATCCTCAATACCTGGCGCCAGTTCAAGATTCCCGCCTTCACACCGGTACTACTCAACCTGTCCTTCATCTTCTCCTCGCTGGTGCTGGTCAACTACCTGGAGCAGCCGATCTATGCGATGGCGATCGCCGTCTGCGTCGGCGGCCTGTTGCAGGTGGCGATCCAGATCCCTTCGCTGGTCAAGATCGGCATGCTGCCGCGCATATCGCTCAACCCGCTGCACGGCCTGCGCGACGCCGGCGTGCGGCGCATGCTGAGAAAAATGGGTCCGGCCGTGTTCGCGGTGTCGGCGGCCCAGATCAGCCTGTTGATCAATACCGGCATCGCCGCCAGCCTGGCGGCCGGCGCCGTCTCGGCCCTGCAGTATGCCGACCGTTTGATGGAATTCCCGACCGCGATGCTGGGCGTGGCCCTGGGCACCATCCTGCTGCCGTCGCTGTCGAAAGCCAATAGCGAAGGCAATACCGAAGAGTATGCGGCGCTGCTCAACTGGGGCCTGCGCCTGACCTTCCTGCTGGCGCTGCCGGCTGCGGTGGGCATGGCGACCCTGGCCGAGCCGATGATCGCCACCCTCTTCCACTACGGTAAATTCGATGACGCGGCACTGGCCAATTCGGCCATGCCCCTGATGGCCTACAGCGCAGGCCTGCTCGGCATCATCCTCGTCAAAATCCTGGCGCCCGCCTTCTATGCGCGCCAGGACATCAAGACGCCGGTGCGCATCGCGATCATGGTGCTGTTCGCCACCCAGCTGATGAACGTGCTGTTCGTGTTCTGGCTCGACCTGGGCGTGGCGGGGCTGGCCCTGTCGATCGGCCTGGGCGCCTGCATCAACGCCACCTGCCTGTACGTGGGCCTGCGCCGGCGCGGCATCTATACGCCGCAGCCGGGCTGGCTGACATTCTTCATCAAGCTGGCCGTCGCGGTCGGCGTGATGGGGCTTCTCGCCTGGTTCGGCCAGGCGCAGTTCGACTGGGCGGCGATGAAGGCAACGCCGGCGCTGCGCATCGGCGCCCTGCTCGGCATCATCTGCGCCTCTGCCTTCGCCTATTTCGCCGTGCTGGCGGTGCTGGGCTTCAGGCCGCGCGACTTCCGGCGCCGCGCGGCCTGAGATGGTCCGCGCTCAAGACTTGTACTTGACGTTGCAGCCGTAAGGGCGGGTGGTGGCCTGGGCCACGTTCTGGCCCTTCACGACCGCTTCCATCGCGGTCTTGAACAGCGGGCTGGCCTTCTCGATGTCTTCCAGCTTGCTTGATGCGATGCTGTCGATGCCGCCCGCGTAGCGCAGCACGCCCTTGGCGTCGATCACGTACATATGCGGCGTGGTGCGCGCGTCATAAGCCTTGCCGACCGTGCCTTTCGGGTCGAGCAGCACGGCGCCTGGCGCGGCATTGCGGCTGGCCGTCAGCTCGTCGGCCTTCTTGCCGTCCACGAAGCCCTGCTCGCCCGGCGCCGACGAGATCACGCTCAACCAGACCACGCCCGCGTCCTGCGCCTGCTTCTGCAAGGCAGGGATGTTCGCCTGGTAGTGCTTCTTCACGTAAGGGCAATCGTGGTTGGTCCATTCCAGCACCACGACCTTGCCCTTGTAATCGGCCAGGTTGTGCTGCTTGCCCTTGCTGTCGACCGCCGTGAAGGCGGGCGCCGGCTGGCCGATGACTGGCGCGGCCAGTGCCGGCGCAGCGCCCAGGAAGCCGGCTGCCAGCAGGGCAGCGGCCGATGCGGTCGTGCGCAGCATGGCGCGACGAGAAGAACCGTTCATATGAAATCTCCTTGTGAATGATTACTGCTTGAATGATTCGGTGACGATGGCCTGGGTCAGCACCGGCGGCAGGACCACCGGCTCCTTCCCGGCCGGATAGAAGGCATAGAACGGCAGGCCGTCGCGCTGGAACGATTGTAAAAATGCCGTGATGGCGGGATCGCGGTTGGTCCAGTCGCCCTTCATGTAGACCACATCGTGTTCGCGCATCGCCTCTTGCACGGCGGCCGTCGACAAGGTCGTGCGCTCGTTGACCAGGCAGGTGATGCACCAGGCGGCGGTCATATTGACGAACACCGGCTTGCCTTCGGCGCGCAGAAAGGCCAGCCGCCCGGCGCTGTAGGGTTCGGCCTGCGTGGATTGCGCAGGGGCTGCGGCGGCCTGCGGCTCGGCGCCATGCAGCATGACCATCAATCCGGCAATCCCGGCCACGCCGGCCGCTGCCGCGCCGCGCGGCCACCAGCGCTTCCTGGCCCCATGCTGGCCCAAGCCCACCAGCCAGGCCACCAGGCCTACCAGCACCAGCCCCGCCAGCGCCATGCGCAGGCCGGCCTCGCCCGCCTGCTGGGCCAGCACCCACAGCAGCCAGGCGGCGGTCGCATACATCGGGAAGGCCATCGCCTGGCGCAGGGTCACCATCCACGCACCGGGCCGCGGCAGGCGCCGGGCGACCGCCGGGAAAATGCCAAGTAACAGGAACGGCAGGGCCAGGCCGAGGCCCATCGTCGCGAACACCACCAGGCTGACATACGCAGGCGCCACCAGTGCCGAGCCGATCGCGGCTCCCATGAACGGCGCGGTGCAGGGCGTGGCCACCACCACCGCCAGGAGGCCCGTGAAGAAGCTGCCGGCGTGGCCCTTGCGCTCGGCAAGGCCCTGGCCGGCGCCCGCAAGCGCACCGCCCACCTCGAACACGCCGGACAGGTTCAGGCCGATCGCCAGCATCAGCCAGGACATCGCCGCCACGAACAGCGGCGACTGGAACTGGAAGCCCCAGCCGACGGCAGTGCCGCCAGCGCGCACGGCCAGCAGGGCCATTGCCAGCGCCATGAAGGCGGCCAGCACGCCGAGGGTGTAGAACAGGCCGGACAGCCGCACCTCGCGCCGGTCGCCGCCCGACATCCCGGCCACCGCCGTGGCCTTGATCGCCAGCACCGGGAATACGCAGGGCATCAGGTTCAGGATCAGGCCGCCCAGGAAGGCGAACAAGGCCATCTGCCACAGGGGCAGCGTGGCCGGCGCCTCGGTGGCAGGTGCGGGATTGGCCGCCGCCGGCGTGAGCTCGAGCGCGAACCAGCGTTTCTGTCCGCCGCCGTCGGTGATCGCCAGCAGGCCGGCGGATGGCCCGGGCGTGTAGCCCTGGCCCTTGGTCGTCGCCAGCGACAGCCTGCCCTCTTCCACCGTCAGGACCTGGTCCGCCACGTGATCGACGATGCCCCAGCTGTCCGGGAAATACAGGGCCGATTGCACGGAGGCCGGCGCGATGCCTTCGCCCTCGACCGCCAGTTGCAGGGTCGCTTCGCCGACGCTCACCGAGGCGCGCCACGGCGATGGCTGCGGCTGGCGCGCGTCGGCGTTCTTGAACGCGGCCAGGACCTCGGCACTGGCTGGACGGGCGCTCGCCTCCACCGGCAAGGACAGGCGGAACTTGCCTTCCTCGGGAATGCACTCCTTCTCGCACACCACCCAGTCGGCATCGGCCTCGAGGACCAGCTGGCTGCCGGGCCGCGCATCCCGCGGCACCGTCAGGGCCATCGGGAACACGATCTCGTTTTCGTAGCCATAGCTGGCGACCGGGCCGATGATGAAGCGGTCGGGGCCCGGCCAGGCGATCTCACCCACCGCGGCGCCGTCCGGCGCCTCGAACGCGATGCTCGGTGGCGAGCCGGCGTCGCCGGGATTTTTCCAGTAGGTATGCCAGTGCGGCGCCAGTCGCTGGCGCAGACCGATGCGCAATTGCTGACCCGGGCTCACGGCGGCGTACTCGCTCACCAGCGATACCGTGGCGCGCGGGCTTTGCTGCACATTGCTTTCCGCCGCCACGGCCAGCATCGGCGTCAATACGACGAGCAGCAACGCGATGGTCAAGCCGCGCCAGGACGTTCGGGCAGTGTGTAAAGACAGAGGCATGCGATAGTCGGGAGTGTCGGGCAGTCGTGCAAAAGTATCACGTTGCCTCACTCCCGATCAACCGCTTCGCCTTCCTCCTCGGCCGGCTCGGGCGGCGCGGGTTCTTCCAGCGCTGGTGGAGGCGGCGGCGCAGCAGGCTGCGGGATGGGGGGCGCCGCTTGCGGCGCGGGCGGCGCCGGCTGCGCGCCCGGCCCACCGGACTGCGTCGTCGTGACGGCAGGCGCCAGGCTGCGCTCGCCTGCGCTGAAGCGCCACTCCGAAATCTTTTCCTTGTTGTCCAGCCCCTTGAAGCGGCTATCGAAGTTCGCGAGCTTGAGCGGCCTGGCATCCGACAGGCTGTGGAAGGCGACCACGCCGGTCTCGCCGTCGCCCAGGAAGACGATGCCCCACTCGGCCTTGCCGGTCAGCGGATCGACGTAGACCTTGCGCAGGTGGCGCCGCACGGCGGGCGAGCGCGGGTCCTTCAGCAGTTCGGCCAGCGACGGCGGATACGGCGAGGCGCCGCGCGGCGTGGCCGCGGCATAGCTGTCCAGCGCGGCGCTGAAGGCGGCGCCGATTTCCAGCAATTCTTCCTCGGCCGCGGCGCGCTGCAGGAGCGATCCGATCTTGAGTGTGGCCGCGCCCACCAGGCCGATGATGGCCACGAAGATGATCAGGCCGAGATAGGTGAAACCGGCCTGGCGCCGCGCCCTCATTACCACTCCAGGTAGGGACGCCCGCGCCGGTCGTTGCCGGGCGCGCCGCTGCGCAGGTTGGAAAAGCCGCCCTGCTCGCCGTCCTGCGGCGCCTCCAATACCCAGGTCTCGCGGCTTTCGGTGACCGGGTCGAGCGGGATCTCGCGCAGGTATTTTTGTTCGACCAGCTGTTCGAGCGATTCCGGATAGCGCCCGGTGTCGGAGCGGTACTGGTCGACTACCGCGCGCGTATTGCGCAGGTTGTCGGCCAGGATGGTCTCTTTCGCGCTGTCGATGCTGGGGAAGAAGCGCGGCACGGCGAGCGTGAGCAGCAGCGCCACGATGCCCAGCACCACCAGCAGTTCGATCAGCGTGAAGCCGCGTCGTGCTCTCATCGGGTTCACCATTTATTGTAGGGGATGCCGTTCAGGCCGATCCGCTGCGAGGTCGAGTACACGTCGTAGACGTCGTCGCCCTCCTTCGGCTCATCGGCTTCGCTGGCGTAGCTGCGCTTGCCCCAGGTGGCGGCATCCGACAGCTCGGGATCGGAATTGAATGGGTCGCGCGGCAGGCGCCGCAAAAAGTAGATCTTGGCCTGCTTGGGACTGCGCAGGTCGGGCACGCCCTCGACCAGCAGCTCCAGGCGTTCCGGATAGCCGTTGGCGTCCGCCGCCTTACTGATGCGGCCTTCGTCGCCCGCCTTCCTGAAAGCGTCCAGGCCGGCGCGGATCTCGCGCAGCGCGCGCCGCAGCTCCTGCTCATCGCGGCGCTGCACCGTGACTTCGGCCACCGGCAGCACCAGGGTTCCCAGCAGCGCGAGGATGGCCAGCGTGACCAGCAGCTCGATCAGCGTGAATCCAGAACGCGCGCGCTGGGCCTGGACATTCATCGCTGCGGAATCGGCGGATTGACGCCCGGCGGATAGGCGGCCGGCACGACTTCGGGTTCGGGCGCCGGCGCCGGTTCGGGCGGCGGCACGGGCGCGCCCGGCGGCGCCGACGGCGGCGAGCCCAGTTGCGGCGTGGCCGGCAGTGCCGACGGCGGCACCGAGAAGCTCGGCGTCGGGTCGGGCGACGGCGCGACCGGCGGCGGCGCGACCGGGGTCGTCTCGACCGCCTGCACCGGCGCCGGCGCGCGGATGGGCGATCCCGTGACCTGCACCCGCACCCCATTGTCGGGACGGCGGCGGAAGCTGGCCTCGGTACCGGCGCCGAATTCCGACGCCGACGCCGGCGGCCGCTGGATGGCGCGCACGATGCGCGGCGTGATCGACAGCACGATCTCGGTGCGGTCGCGCTGGTCGCGCTGGCTGCCGAACAGGCGGCCGACGACCGGCAGGTCGCCGATGCCCGGCACCTTGCTGCCGCTGCTGCGGTCTTCATTGCTGATCAGGCCGGCCAGCACCTGGTTCTCGCCATCCTTCAGTTGCAGCAGGGTGGTGGCCGAGCGGGTGCCGATGCGGTAGGCCACGGTGCCGCTGGTGGTGCGCACCGATTCGCCCAGGCTGCTGACCTCGAGCCCGATCTTGATCGCCACCTCGTTGTTCAGGTAGATGGTCGGCTCCACGTTCAGGGTCAGGCCGACGTCGATATAGTTGATGTTCTCGGAAGCGAAGCCGCCGATGCCCGACGACACCGTGGCCGAGATGTTCGGGATCTTGTCGCCGATGACGACCTTCGCCTTCTCCTTGTTGCGCACGCGGATGCGCGGATTGGCCAGGGTATTGGTGTCGCCGTCGGTCTTGTTGGCGTTGACCGTGGCGCTGATGTCGCTCACCGCGATATTGCTGCTGTTGAAGGTGCGCAGGCTGTCGATCGTCAGCGGGATGCCGTCCAGCGTCTGCAGCGGCGCGAACGACAGGTTGGTCGGCCAGGCGATGCCCAGGTCCATCACGCTGCTGCGCCGGATCTCGAGCACCTCGACGTCGAGCATGACTTCGGGCTCGGGCACGTCCTGCAGGGCCACCAGCTGGGTGGCGATGCGGATCGCTTCCGGATTGTCGCGCAAGATCACCAGGTTCAGCTTCTCGTCCACCACCACGTCGCGCGCCTTGAGGATGGTCTTGAAGGTGTTGGCGATGCTCTTGGCTTCGGCATTGGCCAGGAAGAAGGTCTTGACCGTCATCTCCTGGTATTCGCGCACCTTGGCCGCAACGTTCGGGTAGATCAGGACCGTGTTGCCGTCCATGACCTGGCGCTCGAGCTGGTTGGTCATCAACAGGTAGTACACCGCCGCCTCGACCGTGCTGTTCTTGAGGAAAATCGAGGTGCGGGCGTCGGCCTTGACGTCCTTGTCGAAGATGAAGTTCAGGCCCGAGTGGCGCGCGATCACCTCGAACACCTGTTTCAGTGGCGCCTCGCGGAACTCCAGGCTGATGGGTTTGCGGTAGCTGGCCGCCAGCGCCGCCTGGCCTTTCGGCGCGGCCGCCGCCTTCTCGTCGACTTCCTGCATCAGCTGGCGCGCCGCCTCGTGCGCGGGGCGTTCGGTGAGCACCGCCGCCAGCTTCTGGCGCGCCGTTTCCAATTCGTCCTTGTCGAAGGCGGCGCGCGCCTCGACTATGGCGGCCGCGTGGCGGCGCTCGGCCTCGACCTGGCGCAGGCCGGCGCGGGCGCGGTCGTTGACCGGATCGATCGCGAGGACGCGCCGGTACTCCTGGGTCGCCAGCTCCACCTGGCCGGCTTCCAGCGCGCGCTCGGCCTGGTCGACGATGCGCACCGTGGCGTTGTCGCGCGCGCGCAGGAAGGCCGCCCGGTAGACGGGATTGTCCGGCTCGGACGCCAGCGCTTCCTGGTACTTGGCCAGGCCAGCGCCCACCTGGTCCCGGGCCACCAGCGCATTGCCCTCCTGGTAGGCGCGCTGGGCCGCGCACCCTGCCAGCAGCAGTGGCAAGAGCAGCAGGGCCATACCTTGAATCCGGGTTCGCACCATCAGTCGAATACTCCAATATTGAGCTGCTGTCGTTGTTCCAGCGGCAGGTAAGTCAGGGTCAGCACCGGCGGACGGATCGCGTCCACGCGGTAGGTGCCGTCGATGGTGTCGCCATCGTTGACGAGATAGGTGCGTTCGCCGCGCGCCAGGTAGATTTGCCACACGCCGTCCTGCAGCGACTTGCCGATGTAGGTGAACGGCAGCGGCGGCGCGCTCGGCGGCGGCGGCGGTGGCGGCGGCTCGTTCGATGGCGGCGGTGGCGGCGGCGTCCAGTCATGGCGCGCGAACAGGCTATTGTCGCCGTCCCCGAAGCGCTCGCCGCTGGCGCCGATCAAGGTCTCGCGCGGGATCAGGCGCGCGATGGCGACGTCGTCTCCGGTTTTCCTGATCGATGGCGCGGCGCTGCGCACCGGTTCGGCGGCCGTCGTGGCGGCCGCGCGTTCGACCGGCTCGGCCAGCTCCGCCTCCGGCGTCCTGTCGCCAAACACGACCAGGCCGGCGGCCAGCGCCAGCGCCACGCCCATGGCAATGTGGCGCGGCTTCACGGCTTGCTTCCTTCGGCTAAATAGAAAGTCAGGCGCAGGCGCGCCTCGACCCCGGCCTCGCCCACGCTGTCGCGGCGGAAGGCGACGTCGTCCAGCGAGGCGTGCGGGATCGCGCGCAGCACGTCCATCGCGAATTCCCAGATCGCGCCATAACTACCCTTGACCGGCAGGTTGACCTGGTAGGCGACCAGCTGCGCATTGCGGTCATTGGTGGCCCGATACTCGCCCTGGCGCAGCGCCAGGCCGTGGCGCTCGGCCAGCGCAAATACTTCCTTCAATTGGCGCTCTACCCCACGGCGCTCGCCCAGGGTCGCATAGAAGTGCTGCAGGTTCTGGTCGCTGCTGGGCGGCGCCGCCGCAGGTGCGCTCTGCGGTGGCAGCGGCGTGCGCGCCGCCTGGCGCGCCGCCTCGTATTCCTGGTTCAGTTGCGCGCGCGCCGGCAGCAGCGCCACCTGGACCGCGGCCCCGGCCAGCAGCAGCGCCAGCACCAGGGCCACCAGCGGATCGATGCGCGCCAGCAGCAGACGCGCGCGCAGCAGGAATGCGCCCGCCTTCATGACGCCTCCCACTGCACGCTGACCTGGAACCGCAGCGGACGGTTCGGGTCCTGCTCCATCACCTCGTGGCGCAGCAGCACCACGCTGCTGAACCATTCCTCGGCCTGCAGGCGCGTGATATAGGCCAGCATCTCGTCGCTCGAGCGCGCCTCGGCGCTGATGCGCACCGTGCGCCGTTTCGCGTCCGGCTCCAGCGCCAGCAGTGCGATCGTGTTCGGCGTGGCTTCGCCCAGCGCCGCCGCCAGGTCGCGCCACGGCAGGTTCAGTTGCAGGATGGCGGCGTTGACGGCGCCGGCCTGGGCCGGCGCCACGGCTACTTTCGGGGCCGGCGGCGCGGCCACAGTCGCCGGCGCGCTGCGCGCGGCCAGCGCCGCCTGCAGGTCGCGCACTTCTTCCTGCTGCTCGAAGTAACGCTGCGTCATGAACAGCGCCGGGATGCACAGCGCCAGCACGCCCGGTACGGCATAGATCAGGGTTGGCGGCGCACGGAACAGCGTGCGGGACAGGCCAGGCGGCGCGAAATCGATGCGGGTGCGCTTCATACAGGCACTCCGGTGCGGGCCAGGCGCGCCAGTTCCGACCACTCGTCGGCCTGCTCGAGCAGGCTGCAGGCGAATTTCAGGCGACCCGGGCTGCTGGCCCAGGCGGCGGGCGCGGCGCCGCTCAACTGCAGGCGCTCGGGCCGTGCGATCCCGACCCGCAGCGCTTCGCGCGCAATATGGGAATCGAGCCAGTCGCGGTCGGCCCCCGCCGGGATCGGGGCGCTCCTCACCGCCGCCAGCTTGCGGCCATCGTAGGCCGCCAGCGACAACACGCCGCCATGGACCAGGCCGAACCAGGCCCCGCTCCTGCGCTCGCCGCGCCAGGCGTTCATGGCGGCGACGAATTGCGGGCCGATCTCGACCAGGTGGAAACCGTGTTCCCGGGCGGCCTGCGCCAGCGCGTCGAGCAGGGCTCTTGGTGCAGCCGCGGCCAGGAAGGGATCGACCGCATCCCAGTCGGCGCTGATCTTCCACTCGGCGCCGGGGGCCCCGAACAGGTGCTGGAAGCGCAGCGCGGCGGCCGCCTCCAGGTCGCCCATCCGCGTGGCGCCGGGCGGCGGCGGGACTTGCCACAGGCGCACCAGCTCGTCTGCCAGCACCACGCTCAGCGGCCAGCCCTTGACCGGCAGGTCGGACAAGAGCATGCGCAAGCCCGGCGCCAGCGCATCGGGGGCGAACAGGTCGAGCGGCTGCTCCGCCAGGGCCAGCGGCGCGCCGCCGAACAGGCGGCGATGCTTGACCAGGGCCAGTCCGTTGGCGGCCACGCCCAGGCGCAGGGCTTGTCCGATGGGAGGGAAATGCAATCTACGCATGCAGGGTCACCCGCTTGATCTCGTCGATCGTGGTGGCGCCGCGCCGCACCAGGTCGAGCGCCGCCAGGCGCAGGCTGCGGGTGCCGTTGGCGTGGGCCGCGGCCTTGATCTGGCGGATCGGCTGC
This sequence comes from Massilia sp. CFBP9012, assembly GCF_034045115.1. NCBI lineage: Bacteria > Pseudomonadati > Pseudomonadota > Betaproteobacteria > Burkholderiales > Oxalobacteraceae > Massilia > Massilia sp. CFBP9012. Next base: position 226,730 of record NZ_JAXCWM010000008.1, read on the forward strand.
TTGTCGACGATTAGCTCGCGGATCTCGTCGTTCAGGGTCAGGATCTCGGCGATCGAGCGGCGGCCCTTGTAACCGGTGCCGCGGCAGTCGCCGCAACCCTTGCCGCGCATGAACACATAGTCCACGACTTCCTCGCGTCGCAGATGCACCGAGGCCAGCTCCTGCTCGCCCGGTTCGTAGCGCTCGGCGCAGCGCGGACAGCACATGCGGATCAGGCGCTGGGCCCAGATGCCGTTCAGGGCCGAGACGAAGGCATACGGATCGATTCCCATGTGGGTGAAGCGGCCGAACACGTCGAACACATTATTGGCGTGGACGGTCGTGAGCACCAGGTGGCCGGTCAGCGCCGACTGCACCGCGATCTCGGCGGTCTCGCGGTCGCGGATCTCGCCCACCATGATTTTATCCGGATCGTGGCGCAGGATCGAACGCAGGCCCTTGGCGAAGGTCAGGCCCTTCTTTTCGTTCACCGGGATCTGCAGGATGCCCGGCAGCTGGTATTCGACCGGGTCCTCGATGGTGATGATCTTCTCGCGCCCGTTATGGATCTCGGTCAGCGCCGCGTACAGGGTCGTGGTCTTGCCCGAGCCGGTGGGGCCGGTCACCAGCAGCATCCCGTAAGCCTCCTGGGCCAGGTGCCGCAAGGTGACCAATGACGGCGCATCGAAGCCCAGCGCCTCCAGCGTGAGCGCGCCATAGGCCTCGATCATGGCGCGCTTGTCGAGGATACGGATCACCGCGTCCTCGCCGTGGATGCTGGGCATGATCGAGACCCGCAGGTCGATGTCGCGCCCGCCCGCCTCGACCCGGAAGCTGCCGTCCTGCGGAACGCGGCGCTCGGCGATGTCGAGTTCGGCCAGCACCTTCAGGCGCGAGATGATGTGCTCGGCCAGCTCGATGCCGCCCACGGTGGCGGCGTGATCGAGCACGCCGTCGACCCGGTATTTGACGGCCAGGCCGCCGGCGGTGCTCTCCAGGTGGATGTCCGAGGCGCCGGCTTTCAACGCGTCGTACAGGGTCGAGTTGACCAGCTTGACGGCCGGGCTGCCCGCTTCCGACACCGAGGCGAAGGACAGCACGGTGCCCGACTTGCCATCGCGCCGCGCGTCCTGGGCGCCGCCCACCAGCGAGTCGACGGCGCGCGCCGACTCTTCCTGCTTCGACAGATAGGCCTGGATGTCGGACTGCAGCGCCAGGCACAACTCCAATGGGTTCCTGGCGCTGGCGCGCGCCTGGGCCCCGAGCCAGGTCTGCAGGTCGAGGTCGAAGGGATCGGACAACACCCCGGTCAGGCGCCCGTCCGGATGGCGCAGCAGCGCGCAGTGGCGCGACAGCGCCTGGGCCAGCGGCAAGAGTTCGAAGGCCGGGGCCAGCGCCAGCATGGCGCCGGTCTCCATGACCGGCAGGCCGAACGGCGCAGCCAGCTCGCGCACCAGCTCGCGCGGATCGCGCCCGGTCAGGGCCTCGAGCTCGAGCACCAGCCCGCGCCGCGAGACGGCGGCGGCGGCGCGGGCGCGCGCCAGCAGCGCGGTGTCGAAGGGTTCGGCGTGGCCGGCGTCTGGAACAAGGTTCACGACATGTCTCCCGCCAGGTCGAAGATCGGCATGTACAGCAGCACCACGATGGCGCCCACCACCAGGCCGATGCCCGCCATCAGGAGCGGCTCGAAGGTGCGCGTGAAGCGATCGATCCAGCGCCCGATCTCGCCGTCGTAGAAGGCGGCCGACTGGGTCAGCATCGGCCCCATTTCCCCGGTGCGCTCGCCCACGCGCAGCATGCGCAGCGAGATCGGCGTGGTCAGGCCATGCGCCTCGAAGGCGTTCGACAGCGGCTGGCCGGCCTCGATCGCGGCGCGCGCGGCGGCCAGGTTGCGCGCCAGGTGGCCCGACACCATCGGCTGCACGGTCTCGATCGCGCCCACGATGGTGATGCCGCCCTCGGTCAGCATGCCCAGCGTCAGGTACAGGCGCGACAACTCATAGACGCGGGCCCGCTCGCCGATGCCGGGGAGTTTCGCCAGCAGGCGCGCCATGCCGCCGCTGCGCAGCAGATGACGCACGCCGGCAATCGCGCCGGCGACCAGCAGCGCCGCGGCGACCAGGATCGCGCTGCCGTGGCCTGCCGCGAACTGGCCCCAGTCCAGCAGCAGCTGCGACATCCACGGCAGGTTGCGGCCGGCGCCGTGGTAGACCTCGGCGAACTTCGGCACCACGTAGCCGATCAGGAAGGCGCTGACGCCGCCGCCGACCATCAACAGGATCACGGGATAGATCGAGGCGCTGACGATCTTGGAACGCACGGTGTCGATGCGCTGCTGGTAATCGATGTAGCGCGCCAGCGCGCGCGGCAGGTCGCTGGTGCCTTCGGCGGCGCGCACGATGCCGACGTACAGCGGCGGGAACAGCGCCGGTTGCGACGCCAGCACGCTGGAAAAGCGCTTGCCTTCGCGCAGGCCGCCCAGCAGCCGTTCCAGCACGCCGCGGGTGGACGGCGCGCCTTCCTTTTCGAGCAGGGCTTCGAGGCTTTCGACGATGCCCAGGCCCGCATTGAGCAGCGCCAGCAGTTCCTGGCTGAACAGCACGAGCGAGAGCTTGCCCCCCTTGGGGCGCGCCAGCGCCGCCCCGCGCGCCGGTTCGACGGCGCTGACGAACAGGCCGCGCGCCTCGACCTGGCGGCGCGCGTCCTGGGCGTCGGGCGCGTCGACGAGGACGCTGGAGATCGACATATCGGGCGCAAGGGTGCGAACGGCGAACTGCATGGGATGCCCGGCCAGGTTGCGGTGAAACGAAAAGGAAACGTTCAGTTGGAACTAATGTCGGCGTTGTCGCCGGTTCCGCCCGGCTGTCCATCCTTGCCCAGGGACAGCACCTCGTAGTCGCCACGGGCGCCCGGCGCCCGGTACTGGTAGGGATTGCCCCAAGGGTCGGGCGGAATCGCCTTCTTGAGATAGGGGCCGTTCCACTTGGCGCCGGCGCTCGGCGGCGCCGTCATGAGGGCGGCCAGGCCCTCTTCGGTGGTCGGATAGCGGCCGACGTCGAGCCGGTAGGTATCGAGGGTCTTGTCGAAGGCGTCGATCTGGGCGCGGGCGGCGGTGACTTCGGATTTGCCGAGCTGCGAGAAGTACTTGGGTCCGACATAGGCGGCGAGCAGGCCGATGATGACGATCACCACCAGCAGCTCCAGCAGCGTGAAGCCCGCGCTCCGCCCGGCAGGGACGACGGCGCCCTGTTTCATAGCAAAAACCATCAAGCGACTCCTAGATTGCTTCTTTGAAATCCTGCCGGTGAAAGGTAACACGCTGCTGAGCGCTGCGACAACTGTTCTTTTCAAAAAAGCACCTCTCTGGTGGGGGCGTACAGCATTTCATCGGATATAACAATATTTCTCAAATTCAATGATGCATATTTCAAACAGATGAAAAAGGACGGGAAACAATGATTGGTCATAGAGAAAACCAAATTTAATTAACGCAAGTTGCGAAAAGTCAAAATATTGCTTGTTAAACTTTTTTACACTTTTATTACTTCCATTGATATATTTCTTGGCAACCTGAACCTCAGGTGCGAAACGCTGTGCCCCGCCGTACCCTGGCGAGAGAACTCCCAACCACAAAGGCAAATCATGACTCGGAAATCGCAGATGGCATTACCCTCCCTGACCAGCCCCCTGGCCAAGTTTGCCGCTGCCGCGCTCGGCGCGGCAGCGATTGCCGCACCTGTCCAGGCTGCAAACATCACGTTCGACAGTGGCGCGGGCATGCTGTTCGGCAGTGGCGATACCTGGCAGGAAAGCGGTTACAACATGCTCACGGAGGCGTATAACCCGGCCGATGCCGGGAGCCTGGTCGGCATGATCGCCGATTCCAGCGATCCGGGCTTCTGCGTCGCCATGGCCTGCCCGGTCAATGGCGACGGCGGCTATTACGGCGCCCTCAACGATAGCATCGTCTGGCTTTCGTCCGCGAGCGCCGGCGCTTCCTTCATGATGAAGTCGCTCGACGCAAGCTTCATCGGCCTGGACGCTGCGCTGGGCGGCTATCCAGCCATCTCCGGCATCCTGCGCATGCAGGGTTTCCTGGCCGACGGCACCTATCTGCTGCAAGACCTGCTGCTCGACGGCCCCGGATCGAGCGGCTTCGAATTCGGCCGCTACACCCCATTCGAGACCTTCGCCAACACCGCTTTCGTGAGCGTGGCGATGTTCGGCTTTACCTGCAATGCCACCGGTAATTGCTCGGCATTCAACTCGAACCGTGGCCAGTTCGCCATCGACAACCTGGTGCTCGAAGACGCCCTGGCCGAGGTTCCCGAGCCGGCTACGCTCGCGCTGTTCGGCCTCGGCTTTGCCGGCCTCGCCGCCCGCGCCCGCCGCCGCCAAGCCTGACCGTACCGCCCGACCCAGCCGAATCTCGCAGAACCCAAGGACACGCATCCATGAAACTCCGCCCAATTTCCGCAGCCATCCTGTTCGCACTGGCCGGCCTGTCGCTGGCAGTCCAGGCCGACGATGTGCGCCGCCCCTATGTCGTGCAATTGACCGACAAGCCGATCGCCTCCTATGACGGCGGCGTCAGCGGCCTCGCCGCCACCCAGCCGCGCCCCGGCCAGCGCCTCGACCTGGACAGCGCCAGCGTCCAGCTCTACAGCGGCTACCTGGCCCAGAAGAAAGCCGCCGTGCGCGCCGCCATCGGCGGCGCTCCCGTCGTGCACGACTACAAGGTGGTGCTCAACGGCTTCTCGGCCATGCTGACCGACGCCGAAGTGCGCGCCCTGGTCGGCCGCACCGACGTGCTGGCGGTCACGCCCGACGTGCCGCGCGAACTGACCACCGTCTCCACCCGCGACTTCCTCAAGCTGACCGGCCCCAACGGCGCCTGGTCCAAGCTCGGCGGCGTGACCGAGGCCGGCGAGGACGTCATCATCGGTATCGTCGACGGCGGCATCTGGCCCGAACACACGTCCTACGCCGACCGCGTGGACGCCAACGGCAAGCCGACCCACGACAACAGCGGCAGCGTGGTCTATTCGGCGCCGACGGCGCGCTGGCAGGGCGATTGCCAGACCGGCGAAGGCTTCACCACCGCCCACTGCAACAACAAGCTGATTGGCGCGCAATACTTCGACAGCGTCTACCTGAGCACCGGGCGCACCACCCACTGGAGCGAGTTCCGCTCCTCGCCGCGCGATTCGCTCGGCGGCGACGCCGGCGAAGGCAGCCACGGCACCCACACCTCGACCACCGCCGGCGGCAACTATGGCGTGGACGTGACCATGGCCGGCGTCGACATCGGCGAGATGTCGGGCGTGGCTCCACGCGCGCGCATCGCTTCGTACAAGGTGTGCTGGACCTACGTCGACCCGAGCGTGACGATTGGCCGGCGCAACAGCTGCTTCGTCGGCGACAGCGTTGCCGCGATCGAAAAGGCCGTCGCCGACGGCGTGCATGTGATTAACTTCTCGATCAGCGGAGGCACCAGCCTCACCGACCCGGTCGAGCAAGCGTTCTTCGGCGCGGCCAATGCCGGCGTCGTGGCCGTGGCCTCGGCCGGCAACGACGGCCCGGGCAACCAGGTGGCCCACATCAGCCCGTGGCACACCACGGTCGGCGCCTCGACCCATAACCGCGAATTCCAGGCGACTGTTACCCTGGGCAATGGCCAGAAATACACTGGCGCCTCGATGAACACCCAACCGCTACCGTCCGAGGAGCTGGTCGACGCCTCGGCGGTTGGCCTGCCGGGCGCCAACGCCGCCCGTCTGGCCTTCTGCTACAGCGCCTCGTTCAACGGCGGCCAGGCCGTGCTCGACCCGGCCAAGGTGGCCGGCAAGGTCGTGATCTGCAACCGCGGCGAGAACGACCGCGTCGACAAGAGCCGCGCGGTGCGCGAGGCCGGCGGCGTCGGCATGATCCAGGTCGACAATGGCACCGGTCTCGTGGCCGACATGCACTCGGTGCCGTCGGTGCACGTGACCCAGGCCGACGGCCAGGCGATCCGCAGCTATGCAGCCGCGAGCGCGGCCAACGCCACCGCGGCGATCAGCAAGTTCGTGGTCGGCGCGTCCAAGCTGAACGCTCCGATCATGGCCGCCTTCTCGTCGCGCGGGCCGAACCGCGCCGACGCCAACGTGCTCAAGCCCGACGTCACCGCACCGGGGGTGGACATCATCGCCGGCGGCACGCCGGGCCTGACCCAGGAGCAGCATGACGACATCGTCAATGGCACCCTGGTGCCGCCGGTCGAGTTCGTATCGCTGCAGGGCACCTCGATGTCGGCCCCGCACGTGGCCGGCATTTCCGCCCTGCTGCGCCAGAAATACCCGAGCTGGACGCCGGCGATGATCAAGTCGGCAATGATGACCACGGCGACCGACACCTTCCCGGATACCCAGCAGGGCGATCTGCGCGGCATCCTGCCGTTCGCGCAGGGCGCCGGCCACGTCAACCCGACCGCCGCCCTCGATCCGGGCCTGGTCTATGACATCGGCGAAGCCGACTACCGCAAATACCTGTGCGGCGCCGGCGTGGCGAGCCAGTGCGCGGGCGGCCAGATCCCCGGCTACGAGCTGAACCTGCCGTCGATCGCCGTCGGCAACGTGCTCGGCGCGTTGAAGATCACCCGCACCGTGACCAATGTCAGCGCCAGCACCTCAAGCTTCAACTCGCAGATCTCGGTGCCGGGCTATAGCGCCGTGGTGTCGCCGGCCACGCTGGCGATCGAGCCTGGCCAGACCAAGTCGTTCACGGTGACCCTGACCCGTACCAATGCGCCCGAGAACGCCTGGCAGTATGGCACGCTGACCTGGACCGGCGGCGGCCACACCGTGCGCAGCCCGATCGTGGCCCGTTCCGGCAAGCTGATCATCGCCCCGGCGTTCATCTCGAGCGACCGCGCCAGCGGCAGCAAGGCCATGAGCATCAGCACCGGCTTCGCCGGCAAGATGGGATCGAGCGTCGGCGGCCTGAAGGAGATCGTGCGCACCGCAAACACGATCGCCCCGGCGCCGGATGGCAGCCTCGACACGCTGGCCCTGATGGCCGACGCCTGCCACCGCGGCCTGTACGGCACCCGCGTGCTGCCGGTGACGTTCACCGCCGACACCATGGCGGCGCAGTTCGAGCTGTTCGACCGCGATACCAGCGGCAATGGTGGCGACGACCTCGACCTGGTGATGGTGAACGCGGCTGGCCAGCTGGTCGCCTATTCGGCCACCTACGGCTCGGACGAGACGATCGCGCTGGCGGCTCCGCCGGCAGGCAACTACAAGGTCTGCACGCTGGGCTACAGCACCGCGTCCGGCGGCGCCACCTCGTATGGCCTGCATGCGGTGGTCGTCAACACTGGCGACAAGGGCGGCAACCTGCGCGCCATGGTGCCGGCCACCGTGTATGCCGGCGGCAAGGCGACGGTGGCGGTGAGCTGGTCCGGCCTGCCGACCGGCAAGCGCTTCCTGGGCGCCGTGCGCCTGCTCGACGCCAGCGGCGCGGTCGGCTCGACCACCGTGCTGCAGGTCGAGACCAACCAGCCGGTGCCGAAGGCCGAGCGTCCGCAGCGCGTCAAGGAGAGGGACGTCGGTGTGTAAGCCATGAGTAGCAAGCAGTAAAAGACAAAGCGCGCCTCGGCGCGCTTTGTCTTTTCAGGAACCGATCGAATGGATGGAAACGTATCAGGCTGCCGGCGAACCCAGCTGGCAAGCGCCGGCGACGCAGACGGCGCCCGGATCGGGATGATGGATGCAGATCGACATCTCGCCGGTGCGCTGGATCTCGGCCTGGCGCTCGGTCTTCGAGCGTTCGGCCAGGGCCAGCAAGGCTTTCTCGTCGGTCTGCGCGGTCGAGTACGGCAGGTATTCCTGCGGGCCGCCGCAGGCCAGCGCGCCGACCGGGAGCGAGCGGCATTGCGCATTGTCGCTGCAGGCGGGCGTGCCAATCAGGCGCTTGATCTCGGAGACGGTGGCGCCGGGCTGGAGCGCAACCACCGGCGGCGCGCCGTCCTTGACCGGCGGCTGGGCCGGATCGTTGGCCTGGGTGGTGCAGGCGGCGGTGGCGCCGAACAGGAGGATGAGGAGGAGTTTTTTCATGCCGCCATCTTCGCGCGCACGATGTGACTGGTCAAGCGGATAACATTAACTAACTGTTACCAATTGTGTCGGCCTGATGTTGCGCCCACCTTACGGAACACGCTGACGCCCCGCGCGCTTGCGTCAGAACATCTTAAGTTTCCGTGAGGATATATTTCTCATTTGCAGGCAAATGACGTGAACGTCGCGCATCCTATTCTTTTCAAATGCAAACCTGGACGTTCGTAAATGTAAAAAATTGAGCGTAGGAAAATTTACTGACTACAATCGCTTCATTACAGACGAGCTTGTTCGAGTCCATACATGACCTTCCTGCGCTCCATCATCGCCCTCTCCCTGACCTGCGTCCTGGCTGCCTGCGGCGGCCAGTTCGATATCGAGACGACCGTCCAGACCGCGTCGACCGCCACGACAGCCAGTGGGCCTGCCACCGTGAACACGCCGGAAACCGGGGCGATCGCCGCCCCGGCGCCAGCGCTGGCGCCAGGCACTCCAGTCTTCGCCACGGTCGCCTCGGCCACGATGCCGGCGCCCGACTGCGCCGCCGAAGGCTGCGCCAGCCTGCGCATCATCGACGGCAATGCAGAAGCCTGGCGCATCGATGCCCAGCGCCGCGCCGCGCTCGAGGCCAGCCTGCCGCAAACCTGATCAAGGACGCTGGCGCAGGCGGCGCGTCGTCCACAGCAGGAACAGGCCGCTCGCGAGCAGCAGCCAGGCGCCCGGTTCCGGCACCTCGGCCACGCTGGCGAACGCCCCGTCCACCAGCTGCAACTCGACGCTCTGGCCCGCGACCAGGTTCATCTCGATCACATTGCCGGCAGCGCCCAGGTAATTGAAGGCCTCGTCGATGAAGGCGACGCTGAACAGGCTGCCGTTGATGCCCTCGCCCACCTCGAACGCGACGTCAAAGCTGAACAGGCCGCCAAACGTGACGAGCTGCTCGAAGAAGTTGAAGTCCGGACCGTTGCGCAGGACGACGCCGTTCACGACATCGCCACTGGCATTACCCGATGGCGGCAAGACACCGCCATCGAGGAAGGCGCCGCTGAAATTGCCGAGGCTGGCCACCACCGGCGCCGCGTCCACCGGGCCGTTCAGGCCCAGGTCGAGGTAGCCGACCGTGCCGGCCAGGGCCGAGGTATCGAGCGAGACGCGGTAGATCGGACCGGCCAGGGCCGCCGGGGCGCCGATCGCGATCGACAGCGCCAGCAGAACGCGGAACAACAGGGATGAGAAATTGGACATGATGATGTTTTCCTTTAGAACGCGCCGGAGACCAGCTGCGGCGTATAGGTGAAGTTGCGCTTGGCGCCGTTGGTGAACACCGTCGGGACGGTGACCGTGGCGCCCGGGGCGATGGTCGCCTGGGACAAGGTCAGGTACGGCGCGCCTGCGTGCGTGCCCGCCGGATTGTCGAGCGTGATCCCGTCCGGCAGGCCCTGCAGCACCAGGTGCAGCGGACCGGTCAGCGCCTTGGCGCTCGTGTTGGTGATGGTGACATTGCCGGTGGTCTTGCCCGTCGCGCGGTTGATGCTGAAGCCGCCGATCACGATCTTGCTCGACGCGGTGACGTCGGTGAACGAGCCGGCCAGGTTCAGGCTGACCACCAGCGGATCGTGGTCCGAGGCACGGTAAGCGTTCTTGCGATAGACATCGGTGCCGGTGCTCTCGATGTTGTAGTCGATGTCCTTCGGTTCATCGGCATTATTGTGCCATTCGGCCGCACCCACCACCTGCGGCGCCAGCGAGTTGCTTGCCAGGACGTGGTCGAGCGAGCCGGCCAGGCCGTTGAACACATAGGAATACGGCATCGCATGCGGGCGCACGAACTGCTCGATCACATTGACCATGCCGGCGGCGCCGGTCAGGTGGTTGATCGGGCTCTCGAAGGCGTAGGCGTTCAGGTCGCCCAGCACCAGCACATCCGGGTCCTTCGCCGCCGCGATCACTTGCGGGATGAAGAAGCTGGTCAGGCGCTGGGCCTGGAGGACGCGGGTGGCGTCATAGCAACCCTGGCCATAGCCCTGGTCGGCATCGCCGCCGCTGGCGCCGCCGCACCCCTTCGACTTCAGGTGGTTGGCGATGACCGAGAACTTGCCACCGTTGGCGGCCATGAAGGTCTGCGCCATCGGCGGACGGTTATTGATCTCGTGCGGGTCGGACAGCGCGCCCCCCACCAGGGTCAGCTTCGACGGCTTGTAGATCATGGCGACGCGGATCGCATCGGTGCCCAGTCCGACCGGGGCCGGCACCACGGCGTAGGTGCCCGGCGCGGTGACGCGGTTGATCTCGTCGACCAGGTACTTGGCCGCGACATCGCCGTTGTTCTGGATTTCCATCAGGCCCACCACGTCGGCGTTCAGCGCGGCCAGCGAGGCGACGATCTTGTCGCGCTGGCGGACGAACTCGGCCGCATTGTCGGCGCCACGGCAATTGCCGGCGGATGTATTGCTGCCCAGTTGGCAACCCTGGCCCGACTTGCCCCAGGCATCGCCGCCATTCGTGAAGGTGGTGAAGAAGTTCAACACGTTGGCGGCCGCGACCTTGACGCCGTCCGGCAGCACCGGCGCCGCCTGGCGCTCGTTGGCGCGATTGATCACCGGGGCTTCGGTCGGCTGCAGCTTGAAGCCGGTGCTGGCGCCGCTGCTGGCGCCGGTGGAACCGAAGTCGACCACACCGGTCAGGTTATCGATCGTGTCGCCGGCGCGCACGGTGCCGTCCTCGGCCAGGTAAGGCATGGCGGCCGGAGCGCGGAACAGGCCGTCGTCCAGCACGATGCGGTTGCTCATGTGCTCGCGATAGAGTGCCGCGGCCTCTGGCGAACCCTGCGGGAAGCGGCTGGTCGGCTGCTCGCGGCGGCCGTTGGACAGGGTCAGCTCGCCGCGGTTGGCCAGATCGCCGTTGCCGTTGATGGTGAGCGTATTGGTAAAGCGCACCAGCATGCCTTCCACGCTGGCCAGGTCGGTGCCCGGCAAGGTGATATTGGCCGGCACGATGGCCGGGCCGGCGCCCAGCGCGGTGATATTGGTGACGTCCTTGAACTCGGTATAGGTGCGGTCGGCGCCGTTCGGGCGGAATTCGACCACCTGCCCGGTGACGCTGACCAGGGTACCGACCGCATGCGCGGTGTCGGTGCCGTAGACATAGATGCCGTCCGAGGTCGACGGATCGCCATCGCCCTGTGGATCCTGGATGAAGAAGCCACCGTCGACCTTGGCGGTAATCACGCCGCGGGCGGTCTGCACGGTGTTGGCGAACGGGCTGCTGTCGCCGGAGCCCTGGATCTGCGGAATGGTCAGGAGGCCGGCAACGGCGACATCGATGGTGCAGCGCTCGGTCTCGCCGGCATCGTTGCCGAATTCGACCTGCACCGGATAGCGGCCGCCGGCCAGGGTGTCGGCGATGTCGAGGCGCGCCTCGGCCTTGCCGCCGGCTGCGGTGGCCGGGGTGAACCCGCCGAGGGTGATGCCGGCGACGCCGTTCGACACGATGGCGGCACGGTTGACGATGGCGTCGCCATCGATCGCCGACAGCAGCGCCGATCCACCGCGGCCCTGCTCGACCTGCACCGTTGCCGGGCAGGCCAGCACGATCGGCTTGGGTGTCGGGCCGGTGTCGCCACAGGCGTGCAGCGGCGATGTCGTGGTGCGCGGGCCGATCACCGGTGCCAGCACGAAGTCGGCGCGGTTGTCATCGCTGTCCTGGCAGCCGGCTGCGGCGCGCTGGAGCGAATTCTCGAGCGTCGGCGACGGCGCCGGCGCGCCTTCGGACAGGTTGGCGCTGCCGTAGCCGACCAGGTCAAGGATGCGGGTGCCGTCGCTGATGGCGACCTTGCCGGTTCCGCCAGCCATATTGAAGCTCGGCGCCTGGACATCGAATTGCTCGATCGGGGTCTTGCCCTGGTCGCGCGCGCCGCGCAGCAGGAAATACTGGCCCGGAGCAAGCGTGACCGGCGGCAGTGCGGTGACGCTGCTCCAGCTGCTGCCGGTGGCCGACTGGTATTGCAGCCGCATGCCGGCCAGGCTCACCGGCGCACTGCCACGGTTATACAGCTCGACGAAATCGTGACCGAAGTTGCTTGAGGTGCTGTGCGAGTGGGCATACAGCTGGTTGATGACGACGTCGGCGGCAAGCGTCGGTGCGCTCGCGGCCAGGCCGGCGATCAGGGTCGCCAGCAGCGTACGCCGCGGAGTAAAAGTTGCAAAGGTGGTCATTGATTCCCCATTAGTTATCGCACAAGATGTGCCTGCCATTTCCATTAGCAGAATGATAGTAATTGAGGATATTGACAACATGATTACTAGAAATTAGCCGATATGGATAATTTCTAGCTTAGCGGCAATTCAACAGACGGGAGTCAGGTTGCCGCAGGGAATCAACGAATGGAAGCTCAGCGCCGGCGACGCCGCGCGGCCCAGCCGATCACGCCGAGGCCGCCGACCAGCAGCGCAAAAGCGGAGGGCTCGGGCACGAGTGAAATGGCATAGGTCTCGAGCGCCTCGATGCGCCTGAACTGGCCGCCATAGGTGCCGTCGATGATGCTGCGGCCTTCGAAGGCGGGGTCGCCATAGCTCAGTTGCCAGGAGATGGAGGTGGTCAGCTTGTCGTCGACGAAGAGGTCGGGGCCGGCGCCGAAGGTGGGGCCGTGATCGGGCGAATTATAGGTCTGGCGCGAACCCTGGCTGGGCAGGACGTTGTCGAGCAGGAGCTGGCGGTAGACCGCGGGATCGGTACAGTTGAACAGGAAACCGGTGCGTTGCCAGTCAAGTTCGGAAACGTGCCAGCCGGCCGTGGAAGACCAGCTGCGCGGATTGTAGCCGCCCACCACCCAGCTGTCGCCGCTGTCGTTGGCGATGCGCATCAGGGTGAAGTTGCTGCCGCGCCCATCTGCAGCGGCATGGAAGTCGAGCGAGTCGTCGCCCGGCTGCCGCGTGTAGACGTTCTCGAGATAGAGGGGACCGGCGCCGAGCCAGCGTTCGAGCTGGCCCTGCAGGTTGGGATCGAGCAGCGGCGTGTCGGTTTGCGCCACTGCCGGCGCTGCCGCCAGGCCAAGCGCTGCAACAAGGATGGCGGCCACCCCGCCCCGTGCCAGGATCTTGTTCATGCAACGTCAGACTGGCCGTTGCAGGACAAGTTCCGGGCGCGCGGCCTGGGGAGATTACGCCCGCTTGTAGATATCCTCGAAGCGGACGATGTCGTCCTCGCCCAGGTAACTGCCCGACTGCACTTCGATGATGTGCAGCGGCAGCTTGCCCGGGTTTTCCAGGCGGTGGTTCATGCCGATCGGGATATAGGTCGATTCGTTCTCGGACAGCAGGCTGACCGTGTCGCCGCAGGTCACGCGCGCGGTGCCCGACACCACGACCCAGTGCTCGGCGCGGTGGTGGTGCATCTGCAGCGACAGCTTCTCGCCCGGCTTGACCGTGATGCGCTTGACCTGGAAACGGTCGCCCGCATCGATGCCCTCGTAGTGGCCCCATGGGCGGTAGACGCGGGTGTGGTGCAGGTGCTCGGTGCGTTCCTTGGAAGCCAGGTGTTCGACCACCTGCTTGACGCGCTGCACCGCGGCTTTGCAGGTGACCAGCACCGCATCCTGGGTCTCGACCACGACCACGTCTTCCAGGCCCACCACCGCCACGATGCGGCTTTCGGCGCGCACCAGCGAATTCTTGACGCCGTCCAGGTAGACGTCGCCGCGCTGGGCATTGCCGTTGGCATCCTTGGCCTGGGTTTCCCACAGGGCCGACCACGAACCGACGTCGTTCCAGCCGATATCGGCCGGCACCACGGCGGCGTCGCGGGTGTGTTCCATCACGGCGTAGTCGATCGAATCGGACGGGCAGGCCGAGAACGCGCTCTCGTCGAGGCGGCAGAAATCGAGGTCGCGGTAGGCCGCGTGCATGGCCTGGCTGGCGGCGCCGGCGATGGCCGGGGCATGCTGCTCCAGCTCTTGCAGATAGCGCGCGGCGGCGAACATGAACATGCCGCTGTTCCAGTAGTAGCTGCCCTCGGCCAGGAAGCCTTCGGCCGTGGCGGCATCGGGCTTCTCAACGAAGCGCGCCACCTTGTAGCATTCGCCGCACTCGTCCACCGGTTCGCCGCGGCGGATGTAGCCGTAGCCGGTTTCCGGGGTCTTGGGCACGATGCCGAAGGTGGCCAGGGCGCCGTTGGCCACCAGGCGGGTGGCGCGGTCGACCGCTTCACGGAAGGCTTCGCCGTTCTCGATCACGTGGTCGGCCGGCAGCACCAGCATCACTGCCTCGGGGTCGATCGCCTGCAGGTGGTGGGCGGCGGCGGCCACGGCCGGCGCCGTGTTGCGGCCGACCGGCTCGAGCAGGATGCCCAGCGGCGCGATACCCACTTCACGCAATTGCTCAGCCACCATGAAACGGTGGTCATTGCCGCACACCACGAGCGGCGCCATCATCTCCGGCCAGCCGGCCACGCGCAATGCGGTTTCTTGCAGCATGGTCTTGTCGGCAACCAGCGGCAGCAACTGCTTCGGCAGGACCTTGCGCGACAGCGGCCACAGGCGGGTGCCGGCGCCGCCGGAAAGGATGACTGGATAGATCTTCATGCGCTGACTTTCTCTTTCTCTAACTCGTTGGTGTCGTGATCCACGAAATCCTTGCGCCGGGAGCGGCGACGATCGCGTGCATTGAGCCATTCCTCCGATGAATATTCGGAGGCGTGCTTCATTTCGCCTTTTCGGTCGACACTATATTCCTTAAAGACAATCATTTCATTCAATGTTACATCATGCAACACGCGGGTGTATTCGAACAGGATGCTGCGCACGATCTCGGCGCCTTCGCAGATATGGCTGCCATGGCCGATCCAGGTCGGGCCCACGATGCGGGCGCCGGCCTCCACTTTAACCCCGGAGCCGATGTAGACGGGTCCCTCGATGGTCGTACCCTCCCAGTCGATGCTGGTGTTCAGGCCGACCCAGACGCCCGGCTTGATCTGGATGCCCGGCACATCCATATTATTGACTTCGCCGGTGATGACCGACTGCAGTACTTCCCAGTAGTCGCCCATGGTGCCGATGTCGAGCCAGTTGAACGGGCGGCCCTGGGCATAGAACGGCAGGCCGCGCTCGGCCAGCAGCGGGAACAGCTCGGAACCGATGTCGAACGCCACGCCCGACGGAATCAGGTCGATCACTTCTGGCTCGAAGATATAGATGCCGGTGGAAATGAAGTTGGACTTCGCTTCTTGCTGGCTCGGCTTTTCCTGGAATTCCACGATGCGGCCCTGCTCGTCCGAGACCACCACGCCATAAGACGAAACCTTGTCCCATGGCACTTCTTTGGTGATGACGGTGGCCATCGCGCCCTTGCGGCGGTGCTCCAGCAGCGCCGCCTTGAGGTCGAGGTCGATCAGGGCGTCGCCGCACAGCACCACGGTGGTGTCGTCAAAGAAGCCGCCGAATTCCTGGATTTTCTTCATGCCGCCGGCCGAGCCGATCGGTTCGGGGACGACTTCGCCGTCGTCCTTGGTATAGCCTTCGAAGGAGTAGCCGATCTGGACGCCGAACTGCTCGCCTTCGCCGAAATACTCTTCGATTTTTTCGTGCAACCAGCTGACGTTGACCATGATTTCGGACACACCATTTTTCTTGAGGTGTTCGATCAGGTAAGCCATCACGGGTTTGCCCAGAATCGGGATCATGGGTTTTGGCAGGTCATAGGTCAGCGGACGGACGCGCGTGCCCTTGCCTGCGGCGAGAATCATGGCTTTCATTAGACTATCCTTTGTACTATTTGGCTGTGGTTTGGTAGCGCCATACGTCAGCGCACATTTGAGCGACATCACGTTCGGCAGTCCAGCCCAGTTCTTCGCGCGCCAGGGCCGGATCGGCATAACACTTGGCCACGTCGCCGGGACGGCGGTCGACGATCTGGTAGGCGACCGGGCGCCCGCTGGCCGCTTCGAAGGCGCGCACCATTTCCAATACGCTGTTACCCCGGCCAGTGCCGAGGTTGTAGGTGACGATGCCCGGGCCCTTGTTCAGGCGATCGAGCGTTTTGACGTGGCCGATGGCAAGATCCACCACGTGGATGTAGTCGCGCAGGCCGGTGCCGTCCGGGGTATCGTAGTCGCCGCCGAACACCGACAGCTTGTCGCGCTGGCCGTTGGCGACCTGGGCGATGTAGGGGACGAGGTTGTTCGGGATGCCGCTCGGCTCTTCGCCGATCAGGCCGCTTTCATGGGCGCCGACCGGATTGAAGTAGCGCAGCAGCGCGATGCGCCAGTCGGGCTCGGCCTTGGCCAGGTCGCGCAGGATGTCTTCGATCATCAGCTTGCTGCGGCCATAGGGATTGGTGGCCGACAGCGGGAAGTCTTCGCGGATCGGCACCGAGGCCGGATCGCCGTACACGGTGGCCGAGGACGAGAACACCAGCGATTTACAGCCGAACTTGGCCATGGTCTCGAACAGCACCACACTGCCGTTGACGTTGTTGTCGTAGTAGCGCAGCGGCTGCGCCACCGATTCGCCGACCGCCTTCAGGCCGGCGAAGTGGATCACCGCCTCGGGCTTGTGCTCGGCGAACGCGGCTTCCATGGCCGCGCGGTCGCGGATGTCGGCCTGGATGAAAGCGAACGGCTTGCCGCTGATGCGCTCGACGCGCTCGCAGACCGACTGCTGGGCATTCGACAGGTTGTCGACCACGACCACGTCGTGCCCGGCGCTCTGCAGTTCGACGACGGTATGCGACCCGATATAGCCCACGCCGCCAGTAACCAGAATCTTCATGTCTTTCGCTTTCAGTTGATAGTTTGTTGATGATCTGCTTCTTGTCATCGCGTTTCACTCATTTGTCCTGGCCGCTTCCTTGATCACGAGCCAGATAAACGCCATGTCGTCGATAAAGTAACGCCGGAACATACGGCGCGGCTCCTGCAGGAAGCGGTAGAACCACTCGAGCCCGGACTTCTGCATCCAGGCCGGCGCCCGCTTGACCCGGCCGATCGCCACGTCGAAGCTCCCGCCCACCCCCATCGCGAACGGTATCCGCATCTCGGCCTGGTGCAGACCGAGAAACTGTTCTTTCCTGGGCGAGGAAATCGCCACGAACAGCAGGTCGGCGCGGCTGTCGCGCACCTGGCGCACCACCCCTGCTTCCGCGTCCCCGCCCTGCCAGTAGCCGTCATGCACGCCGGCCAGCGTCAGGCCTGGATAGCGCCGGGCATAGGTCATGGCCACCTCGCGCACCACATCGTGGCGCGCACCGAGCAGGAACACCCGCCAGCCTTTCTGCGCCGCCCGCCGCATCAGGGCCTCGAACAGGTCGATGCCGGCGACCCTTTCCTTGAGCGGCTTGCCCAGCAGGCGCGAGGCCCACACCACCGGCATGCCGTCCACATTGACCAGGTCGCAGGCATTGATGATACGGCGCAGGTCCTCGTCGCGGCTGGCCTTGACCAGCTTGTCGACATTGACCACCACATGCTGGTGCGGCTGCCGGGTGCGCACGAAACCCTCGACAAGTTCCAGGGTCTCTTCCATTGAAACGTTATCTATATTACAACCAAACAGTGTGACGCGCTCGTTCATGCGTGCCTCCGGTCCGGTAACTGACGTTTCTTGCCATTAATTATTTATCATCGATAAAGGTGATTGTAAACCTGCATTCGATGGGAACGGCGGACGATACGGTCGTAATGCGCAGCACTTCGCACGGCGTCTTCGATTCATAGGCGGCCGAATACCAGCCCAGCGGCGGATTCTCGGCGCCGCGCACCAGTTCCAGGTGCAGGTCTTCGCCGCTGGCCTGCATCTGCAACACGAAGCGCTTGCCGCGCACCGACAGGCCCTGGCTGGTCAGGCGCACGTCCAGGCCGGGTGCGAAGTGCCAGAACGCCTCGACCTTGTGCGGTTTCTTGGCCGCCACCTCGTCGCGCACGGTCAGGGTGTTGCTGGCGCCGTCGAAACGCACGCTGCGCAGGTGCAGCACCGGGTCCGGCAGGCGCGCATAGCCGTCATGCGAGCCGCGGAAGTCGAACTCTTGAGGCGAGGCAGGCATGCGCTCGATACTGGCCTGCGCCTTGCGCAGCCACATGAAGCGCCCGCCCGGCACCGACTGGTCGAGGCCGTCGATGCGCACGGTATTGTGGCTCGAGGTGCCGCGGAAATAATCGCGCCATTTCTGGTCTTGCCAGTAGGAATAGGTGCCCGGGTCGACCAGGCAGGCCTCGCCTGCCACCGACAGGGTCAATGCCAGCGCATCGGCGTGGCCATGGGCGGCAATGCCCAGGTAGCCCAGCGGACCGCAGTCGAGCACGCCCTTGATCTCGTCCGCCTCGCCGAAGTGGTTGCCGAACAGCAGGTAGCCGCCGTCGGGGAAGGACCATCCGGACTCGACCTCGTGCGGATCGCAGTCGGGCCGCCCGCCCGGCAGCGCATGCAGCAGCCAGCGCACGCCGGGGTGGTGATCGGGTTGGCCGCCGAACACGGTATCGCCCAGCGCCAGCAATTGCGCGGCGCGGTCCGGGCCCGGCCGCCCGCTGCCGGCGTGCAGGCGGAAGGCGCAGCCGTCGTCGGCATCGCCGACCATCGGCAGGCCGCCGTCGACGTCGCGCACCGAGCGCAGGAAGCGCAGCGCGCGCTGCAGCACGGCCCAGTAGCTGCGCGAGAATGGTTGACTGCGGGGCTGGCTCCCGGCCTGGCCCAGCAGCCCGGCCACGAACAGGCATTCACAGGAAAACATATGGTAGGCAAAGGCCTGCTCGCGGTTGACGCCGTCGCGCGAGAACTGGGCCTGGGCCTCGTGCTCCAGCTCGCGCCGCGCCTGGGCTTCCCAGTCTTTCGATTCCTTCCAGCACGGCCAGGTGACGGCGCCCGCATACAGGCCGGCCAGTTCGCCGATCAGGTGGTTGTTGGCCGAGGAGTGGCGCGACAGGTGGCGCGCGATGGTGCGGCAGTGGGCATGGATGCTGTCGAGCCAGTCGGCGCGCAGGCGCTGTCCGCCATCGCCCTCGAACAAGGCGCTGTTCTCGCCGCCCACCAGTTGCCAGATGAGGCTCCAGTTGACGAGGCGGATGCCCATCTCCATGGAGCTGGTCCAGTTGGGCCCGGTGAGCGGCGGGCAGGCTTCGAACCAGCTGCGCAGATTGTGCTCCAGGGCCTGCAGCCAGCGCGGCTCGCCCGTCAAGGCCCAGGCCTGGGCCAGGGTCACCAGGTGCAGGTGGCGGTTCAGTTCCCACAGATGCTTGATGTCGCCCACCAGTTCGCGGTCGCTGATGGCGATGTCGCCACGGTACAGCGACGGCGCGACGACGCCGGTCTCGGGATCGCGGTTCCAGGCGGTCGGCACGCCGACGTCGAAGCGGCGTTCGCCGAACAGCACGACGTGGCCGGCCTCGATGCGTTCGGCGTCGAGCAGCAGCGCATCGATTTCGGCCCGCGCCAAAGCCGGCGCGCCGCGCACGCCAAGGTTCAGGGTGCGCGGCAGCGGCGGCGGCGCGGCGCGGCCGATGGAGCGGCGCGCCAGGCGGATCGTCGCCGCCTGGCGCACGCGGTAAGCCATTTCCGGCACCGACATGCAGCGCAGCCGGTTGACCAGCCATGCCATGCGTACTGTTGCGTTCATCAAATTTCCCTCACCGTTTTCATCATTGCGCCCTCTCGTCCAGCAATTGCGCGTACAGCGCGGCCAATCTGGCGCACACCACCCCGGCCGAGTAGTGTCGTTCAATGGCGGGGCGCGCCGCGCACGCCAGCCGGGCATGCAGCTGGCCGTCGTCCAGCAGGCGCCCGATGGCGCCGGCCAGCGCCGCCGCGTCGCGCGCCGGCACCAGCAGGCCGCGCTCGCCGCCGGCCAGCGCTTCCGGGATGCCGCCGACCTCCGTGGCGACCACCGGCACCCCGGCCGCCATCGCCTCGAGCACCGACATCGGCAAGCCTTCGGCATGCGACGGCAGGCAGAACAGCCAGGCGCGCGCCAGCTGCGCGTCGCGCGCGGCCGCATCCAGCCAGCCCGGCGTCTCGACCCGGCCGGCGATGCCGAGTTCGGCGGCGCGGCGGCGCACCCAGCCCAGGTCGCCGCTGCCGCCCAGCACCAGGCGCAGCCGCGGGTGGCGCGCGGCCAGCACCGCGCAGGCGTGCAGCAGTTCGTCCACGCCCTTGGCCGGATCGAGGCGCCCCAGGAACAGGATGCGGCCGGCTTCGGCATGTTCACGCGCCGCGTGCGGCGTCAGGCGTACCGGATTGGCCACCACCTCGACCCGCGCGCGCGGCGCGCATTCGCGCACCCAGGCGGCCCAGCCGGGCGACAGCGCGATCACGCGCGAGCTCGCTTCCAGGGTGTGCCGGATCCAGCGCCGCAGCAGCGGCCCGGCCTCTATCGCCGCGTAGCGCCGGAAGCCGCCGCCATGCAGGTGGAACACCGTGCGCGCGCCACCCATGCGCGCCATCAGCAGCACCAGCGACTTGCGCAGGAAACTGGCATGCGAGCCGGCGTGCACGTGGACGATGGCCGGCCGCGCGCCAGGGCCGAGGCAGGCCTGCCCGGTGCGCCACAGGCCGCGCAGCGCGCTGCCGAGCTTGCGCCCTTCGGCGTGGGTCGCGACATAGGTGACGCCCTCGCGCTCGAACAGGCCGTCGGCGCGCAGCACCTCGACCACGCTGGCGATGCCTCCCCTGCCCCCTAGCGCCGTTCCAACCATCAACACACGTGGGGGCGCCGAGCTCATGCAGGCGCCCCTGGAAAACTTTGCGACTGCTTACCAAAGGAGCAATATTTACGATCATACATGGCGTATTGTCCGATCTCGCGCACGATTCAGCCATCGACGGCGATGAACTCGAACTTGCCGTTGGCGCCGCGCGGAATCGCCTCGACCCGCTCCACGGCGACCTGTACGCCAGGCACCCGCTGCAGGAATTGTTCGCGCAAGGCGGCCTCGTCGCGGCTGCCGAAACCGTCGGCCGCCACCACCCGCAAGGTGAAGCGGGCCTGGCCGTGGTAGCGCACCTGGCCCTCGAGCAGGCGCAGGCCGCTGCCCTGGAACACGCGATCGAGGCGCGCCACCATGCGGCCATCGGGCAAGGTCACGCTGCGCTCCTGGCGTCCGATCACGGCCTCGACGGTCGGAAACACGCGGCCGCAGGGGCAAGGCGCGGGTTTGCCCCCGCCTTCGCCCATGCCCATGCCCATGCCCATGCCCATGCCCACCAGCACGGTGTCGCCGGTGCGGTAGCGCGCGAGCGGCATCGCGGCATTGTTCAGGCTGGTGCCGACGAGTTCGCTGCTGCCGTCCGGCAGCGCCAGCAACTCCACGCCGCCATAGTCGCTCAGCAGGTGGTAGCGGCCATGCTCGCAGGTGCCGACGGCCGCGACCCGCTCGGCCTGCCCATACCAGTCGAACACGAGGACGCCGAAGGCGCGCATGAGGGCCGCGCGCACATCCGGCTCGAGTGTCTCGGACGAGGTCATCACCCCGCGCAAGGCCCGCCCCCCATAACGGCGTCCGGCCGCTTCGAGCCAGTGGGCGATGGCGCCGATCGAGGACGGATAGGCGTGAATCACCACCGGATCGAAGGCCTCCAGCGCCGCCACATAGGCGCCGATAGTCGCGTTGGACAAGTGATAGGACGACATCACGAGCAGCTTGCCGACCGGATCGCGGCGCCAGTAACGTCCATCAGGGGGCCGCTCGTCGCACACCAGGTCGCCGCGGATCCAGGCGCGGCGCTGCCCCGGGCGCCAGCCGATCCAGCGCAGCTGGCGCTGGATGAAGGCTTCCTCGCGGATCACGGCGCCGAGCGACTGCACCAGGGTGAGCGGTGAACCCGAGGTGCCGCTGGTGCGGATCGTGTTGCGCAGCAGCGAGCCGAAGCGGCGCGGCCGCAGGTGGCGCGCAGGGTCCTGGCGCAGCGCCGACTTGGCGAGCAGGAAGGCGCCGGGCGGCACCGCGTGCAGCCGGGTCGCGTCCGGCGGCACGTCCACGCCGAGGCGGCGCGCGCGCCGCGCCACGTAGGTATTCAGGGCAGCGGCCGACCTCTCGTTGCGCAATAGAGCCGGCAGCACCAGCAGCCGCGCCGGCAGGCCGCGCGCCAGCAGGCGGCCGAGCGACCTCCACGCCAGGGCGAGCGTGCGCGCAGCCATCAGGCGCCCCGCCCGGCCGGGATGCCGGCGTAAGCCTGCGCCACCACCTGCCCCAGGATCGCATAGCTGCGATGGGCTTTTACCCAGGCCGGCCCGCGCGCGCGACAGTCGGCGGCCAGGCCGGGCTCGTGCAGCAGCCGGCGCACGGCGGCGGCGAAGGCCGGCGCCTCCATCGGCACGCACAGCCCGGCCCCGCTCTCGGCCAGTACCCGGGCCTGGTCCGGGATATCGTTGGCCACGCCGGGGATGCCCAGCGCCAGGTACTCGACCAGCTTGGTCGGCGATGAGACGTCGTACAGGACGCCGCGCGGAATCGGCGACAGGCCGACCTCGGCCCGCACCGCATAGCCGAGCGCCTTGTGCCGCGCCAGCCAGCCGGTCAGGAGCACGCGCTCGTCCAGTTGGCGGCGGGCGATCTCGGCGCGCATCCACGCCATCTCGTCGCCCGAGGGGGCGTCGCCGGCGATCACCAGCAGGATGTCGGGCACATCGAGGGCAAGCTGCTCGACGACGTCGAGCAGGAAGCCGGAGCCGCGCGCCTGCGCGACCCGGCCCAGGTACAGCACCACGCGCCGTCCGTCGAGGCGCGGGTCAAGGCTGGGAGGAATGCGCCCGCGCTCGCACAACGCCGCATCGACGCCCATCGGCACCGCCGTCATGCGCTCGCGTGCGAATCCCTTGCCTGCCAGCCAGTCGGCCATCGCCTCGCTCTGCACGAACACATGGCGCGCGCCCGGCAGCACCAGGCGGTAGAGCAGCCAGCGCGAGGCGGCGGCGCGCGCCGCATGCGCCAGCCAGCGCGGACCCCGGCCGCGGCGCGCGATCTCGTCGCGCCGCACCTCGAAGCCTTCGACGATCGGGAACGACATCCAGTACAGGAAGGGCACGCCGAGCGCGGCGGCGGCGAGGCGACCCAGCAGGCCGGACGCGATCTTGTCGCGCACCTGGATGCCGTCCGGCTTGCGGCGGCGCCAGGCGCGCGCCAGGCCCAGCAAGTCCCAGGCGGGCGACAGCACGCTGGCGTAGCGGCTGCCCAGGCTGCCGACGGCGTGCATGCAGCCGCCACCCCACTCCACCGGGCGGGCGCCGCCGGACTGGCCGACCAGTTCGCTGCCGACGCCATGGCGCGGCATCTCGACGCCGAACAGGGTCAGCAGGTCGGCGCGCACCGGCGGCAAGGGGTCGCGCACGATGAAGGCAATGGAAAACGGCTTGCGCATGGCGCCTCGTATCGATGGGTGGGACCTACGATACTAGACCGGCGCACGACGCAAACGTTTCAGCTATCGCAGACGTGGATGTTAGCGATCGCTGTCGCGGTCGGCCTTGCCGTACTCGCCCGCCTTCTTGGCCGGGGTGCGCAGGATGGACAGGATCACCAGGCCGAACAAGGCGCTGAGGATCGCCGTGGCCTCGAGTCCCATCCCGGCCGCCACGCCGATGGCCGCCGTCATCCAGACGCTGGCCGCCGTCGTCAGGCCCTTGATGTCGTTGCTCTCCTTCTGCTTGAGGATGGCGCCGGCGCCGAGGAAGCCGATGCCTGCCGTCACCCCTTGCAGGACGCGCGACAGGTCCTCGATCTTCATGCCGCCCTGCAGCGGAATCAGCACGAACAGCGCCGAGCCGACCGAGACCAGCATGTGGGTGCGCAGGCCGGCTGACGCCCCGACCGATTCGCGTTCGTAACCCAGCAGGCCGCCCAGCACGGTGGCCACCAGCAGGCGCACGACGACGGTGGTCACGTCTTCGGCATTGTTCAGGTCGGAAAATTCACGCTGGATCGTCACCCAGCTCTGGCTCCACCACACTTGCATTCGTCTATCCTCGTCCGGTTCGATTTCCTGCAAATCATGCCATTCACGCAAGATGCGTGTCGCCACGCTCAGCCATTCCACAAGGTATTGACGCGCACGCGCCACGCCGGCTTTCGTATAATCGGCTGCTCAGCCAACCTTCACGAGGAGAACCTGATGGAAACGATGGAGATCTACCGCGGCCGCCTGATCGACCACATCCAGCTGGTGGTGCGCGACCTGCCCGCTTCACGCAGGTTTTATACGGCCGTGTTCGAGGTGCTGGGCATCCCGCTGGCCGGCTCGGGCATTGATTATTTCTGGGCCGACGAGCTGTTCGTCTCGACGGCGGACAGCGAAGCGGCCCAGGGCCAATTGACCGGCCGCCATCACCTGGCCTTCCAGGCGCGCGACCGCGCCATGGTCGACGCCTTTTATCATGCGGCGCTGGCCGCCGGCGGCAAGGACAATGGCGCGCCGGGAGAACGGCGCTACCACCCGGGCTATTACGGCGCCTTCGTGATCGATCCCGACGGGAACAATATCGAAGCCGTGTACCACGGTGAAGCGACTTTCAGCGCGCGCGAGATCAAGATCACTTTCTGAACAGCCTTCACGCCAGCCGGCCCTCCTTCCACGCCAGCAGGCGTGACAGCAAAACGGCGCTGGCCTGGCTGTCGAGCTTGCGGCAGAAGTGGGCGCCGGAGGCCTTGATGCGCTCGAAGTCGTCTTCGTCCAGCACCCTGGGATTGCAGGAGCCGCCATCCGGCCACGCGATGTAGCGCAAATTGTCCGGCAGCACTCGGCCGGCGAAGCGCGAATGCATCACCAGCGTCTGGAAGAACAGCTCGTCGGGCGACTGGACGCTGCGGCAAAAACGCAGCAGGCGCGGATGCGCGTCGGCCAGGCGCAGCAATTCGCGCACGCAGCCGCGTGACAGGGTCCACCAGCATGAGCCGCCATAGGGCACAAATCCATCCGGCAGATGCCGTGTGCGTCGCAGCAGGCGCAGGGCGCGATTCGCGACGGCGCAGGCTAGTCGTTCGGCCAGCCTGCCGCTGTCGCGATGGAAGTACGCGTAACGATGCATCACGCGCCAGCCATGGGCCGCAATCGGCGCGGTCTCGATCATCTCGTATCCACGCATCCTTGCCAGCGCTGCCTTCAACATATGATTCGGCAACAGCGGGAAGTCCTGGGCCGACAGGAGGATGAGTTTGTCGAAGTCCGGGACGTCGAGC
Organism: Massilia sp. CFBP9012; assembly: GCF_034045115.1. Taxonomy (NCBI): domain Bacteria; kingdom Pseudomonadati; phylum Pseudomonadota; class Betaproteobacteria; order Burkholderiales; family Oxalobacteraceae; genus Massilia; species Massilia sp. CFBP9012. The sequence goes on from NZ_JAXCWM010000008.1 coordinate 251,956, forward strand.
AGGATCTGGCGCATCGATGCCAGCGTGGACTCGACCTGGGACACATCGCCCCAGCGCACGGCGACCCGTTCGCGCACCAGGCGGGCAGCCGGATGCAGTCGCGCCGGATCGAGCGCGCTCTTGCGGTCGAGGTGGACGTAAACGCAGAAGTCGGGATCGCACAATTGCCGGACCAGCCCATTGAGCTGGTCCATGTCCTTGTGCGCACAGATCAGGAACGCCTGTTTCATCGGTGGCCGCAGCTACGCTCATGCGCGCCAAACTAGCATCGCGCATGAACGGAGCGCGCCACCTAGGTGCTGGGCTATTGACTAGTTCAAGGTCACGCTCTGGCCCGCGACGGTCACGGTACGCACCGTGCCCGAGGTGGCGATGTCTACCTTCGGCTTCCTGCAGCCGACGTCGAGCAGCACCAGGAACTCGGCGGTCGACTTGCCGTCGTTCTTGAGGTAGAAGGCGCCGTGGTCCTCGATCACATTGACCTTGGCGCCCGGCCCGATCCACTTGGCGAAACCGGCGTCCGGGTTCAGCGAGCGCAGGCACAGCGACTGGCCGCCGGCCGACACCTTGACGTTCTGCGCGTTCTCCACCGTCATGATGACAGGGGTATGGATATTCCACTCATAGGTGCGGGCGATCGTGCTGGCCAGGCGGTCGCGCACCAGGATCGCGTTGCCGGCATTGCGCAGATGCCAGACCTGGCGCTTGGCCATGGTCAGCTGGCCGCCATAGGCGGCGGTGGCGTCGCCTTCGGCGAAATCATAGGCGGGCTGGGCGGCGAAGCCGGTGATCTTGCCGTTGCGCTGCAGCTGTTCGCGGTAGCCCGTCACCATCTGGCCCTTGCCGCCGTCGAAGGTGACCGCATTCTGCGAGCGGGTCTGGTGGTACCAGTCGCTCCAGTACGGCGAACCGTACCAGTCGTACCAGCCGGCCTTGACCAGCAGCGGCTGGCCCGCGCTCGACAGCAGGAGGCCGTTCTGGTCACCATGGCTGTGGTTGAACGAGCCATAGGGGCTGGACTTGAAGTACAGCGAGGTCCGCTCGGCCGAGCCGATATCGCTATGCATCGAGGCCCAGCCGATGCTCGGATAATAGGCCGAGTTGGTCGGCGGAGCCTTGGTCTTGGTGTCCTTGATCGGCAGCGGATAAGGCGCTTGCAGCAGGCTCAGCGTGTCTTCGGTGCCGCCCAGGCTGGCGACGTACCAGGCCGCGCGCGGCGACACCATGCGCGAGCCGAAGGCGTGCCAGACGCGGGTGTCGGGCTTGGTCTCGGAGCCGTCGCCGAAGGCATGCACGCGCGAGCCCGGCGGCGTGAACTGGGTGGCGAAGTCGAGCAGGCCCTGGACCCAGGGCTTGGCATAGAAATTCACGCCGGACGCTTGCGACATCGGGTCCCACAGCGCGACCAGGTAGCCGGCCGCGTACTCGGCATACGCGGTGCCGTTGGCATAGCCGCCCTCCTCGCCGCTCCAGGGCGACGGCGAATTGGCATAGGCGCGGAACGAGAAATCGAACCACTTCTGCGCCTCCGGGATGTCGCCCAGCGCCAGGGTCGAGATCAGCGACAGAAAGATCAGGCTCGTGTTGCCGTGCGAATCGAAGGGGTACTGGTCGAGGCGGCCGTTGTCGCCGGCCAGGTTGCCATAGATCTCTTCGGTGCGGATCTTGACCGTGTTCAGCCAGCGCGCGCGGCGCGGCGCGTCCAGGTCGCCGGCCAGGATGTCGACCGCCTTGATCAGCGAGACCGAGATCTGGCGCGTGGCCTGGTCCTGGTTGGCATAGCTGGTGGGCCCGCGCGGGTCCAGGGCCGCCATCTGGTCGCCGCGGCGCAATGCCTCGTCGAGGAACAGGCGCTCGCCCTTCATGCGCCACATCACGGCGGCGGCCTCGAGCTGGCGGCTGGCTTCGTTGACGCGCTGGCGGATGTCGGTCTGCTGGCTGGCCATGGCGGCCGTCAGCGGCGAGCTGATGACGATCGGCCAGCGCCCATCGCTCAGGGTCGGCACGGCGTTGATCTGCAGCTTGATCTCGTTGCTCATGCGGCTGACGTAGGGATCGAGTTCGGCGCGCTTGGCACTGTTCCAGCTCGCATATGGCGTGAACGAGGGCGGCAGCGCGCGCGGCCGCGCCTTGGCCGTGATGCGCGCGCGCAGCGTGGCATTGTCCGGCACCTCGAACAGGTTCGACCGGCTGGTGACCGAGAACGCGCGCGGCGTCGACCAGTCGTCGCTGCCGACCGGACGCACGCGCCAGGTGTACTTGCCCAGGGCCAGGGCTTTCGGCGGCAGGTACCAGTTGCGCTCGGTGACGACCTTTCCCGGCGCACCGCCGCTTGGCGTGATCTCGAGTTCATAGGCGGCGGGGCCGTTTGCGTGGCGCGCCCAGGTGAATCCGGGCGGGTTCTGGGCCTGGACCTGGCCCAAAGCCGGGCTGGGTTGGACGACCAAAGGATCGGGGGACTGGGCCCAGTCCGCGCGCGCACTCGCACATACCAAGAGCGACGCCAGCGCTAGCGCGTGGACCAGACCTTTCCGGTGAAAATTCATGCTCAAGCTCCGAGAGAACTAGGATTGTTCAGGGACCGCGCCACGGTCGGGCGCTGGATCGATACCTGCTGCAGGCATCGGACGATGCTTGCTTGATAGGAAGAATGTTACCGCAGGTTTTTTTGAACAAAATCAACTTCCCCATGGAAACACGAGGTTTATTTGCTTTTTCGCCTGCCGTTCGCACGAATCCAACACGAGCGATTTAACATTTTGTGAACAGGATGTTCTGTCCTGTAACTGTCGTGCTCGATGTGGAAAGACTGTGCGATAACTAAGTACTCAATTGGAAATAAATGTGAATTTTGGCAAACGGAACGGGATGCGGTGCAAGGCGGCGACTGCGCCGCAGTGCGAGCACTGCAAGCAGGCGCCAACGCGGCAACGCGCCGGTTCTGGCAGCCAAAAACACATTTATTTACGGGTGAGTACTTAGGTTTGCGCCTGGCCATCTCGGGCGTGCAAGGCCCGCATGCGCTTCAGGTAGCGCAGGCAATAGACGCCGAACGAGAGCGGCGCCTTGCCCGCATGGCGGCGGCGCACGGCGAATTCCTCGCGCCGCGCCGCGATCCGGTTGCGCGACGAGACGCTGCCGGCATGGTCGCGGAACACGGCCAGCACCGCGTCCACCAGCGCCGGCGGGCTCAACATGCCCAGCCGCAGCCACAGATCGACGTCCATCGCATAGCGCAGGCGCTCGTCGAAGCCACCGACCAGGGCGAACACGTCGCGCCGCACGAACACGGCCGGGTGCGGCACCCAGGCGCGGCCGGCGGCAAAAGAGCGGTAAGAGAATGGCGGCATCGCGTTCGGCGGCAGCAGGCGGCCCGCCTTGAGCACCTGGATCTTGCCGACCACCCAGGCCGGCGGACCGCCGCCATCGCGCGCCTGCTCGATGCGCCGCGCGACCGTGGACAGCACCGCCGGGCCGGCATAGTAGTCGTCCGAGTGCAGGTGGGCGACATAGCGGCCGCTCGCCGCGGCGATGCCCCGGTTCATGGCGTGGCCGATGCCGCCCCGCACGTCGCGCAGCACGCGCTTGTTGCCGGGATAGGCGGCGAGCATGTCCAGGGTGGCGTCGCTCGAGCCGCCATCGACGAAGATGTGCTCCAGGTCGCGGCAGGTCTGGGCCTGGACCGAGGCCAGCGTGTCAGCCAGCGTGGCGGCGCTGTTCCAGGTGCAGGTGACGATCGAGAAGGTCGGCGGGTTCGGCATACAGCTCCAGTAAGGTGGGCAGCAGGCGGGCGGCGTCGGCCCCGAAGCCGGCTGGCGGCGCAATGGGTGACGGCGGTGGCGCCGCCGCGAGCAGGCGCGCGAGCCGCGCCACCAGCTGCGGCATGGCGGGGGCCAGCGCCAGCTGGCCCGGATACTGGACGTATTGCGCCAGCTCGGGTGTGCCGCCGCGCGCCAGCGCCAGGCAGCCGCGGCCCAGCGCCAGCGCTTCGAGCACCGCGGTGCTGCAGGCTTCCTCGCACACCGAGGGCACCACGCACAGGTGGGCGCGCGCGGCCAGGGCCATGGTGGCCGCATGGTCTTGCCAGCCAAGGAAACGCACCTGCGGGCCGGCGTGGCGCCGCTCCAGCGCCGCGCGCTGCGGACCGTCGCCGACGACCGTCAGGCGGGCTTGCAGCGGCAGGCGGCCGGCGGCGGCGTCGAGGAATTCCGCAAAACCCTTGCCGGTGTCGAGCCTCCCGGCCAGCACCACCTCTCCGGCCTGTGGCATGGGCGCGGCCAGGGCCAGCGCGCGCAGGCAGGCATAGTCGACCAGGTTGGGGATCACGCGGCTGCGCGACAGGTCGGCATCGGGCACCGCGCGCAGGAAGCGGCGGCGCAGGAAGTCGGACACGAACACCGTCTTGTGGCGGGCGAAGGCGCGCGCGGCCTGGCTGCGGTAGCCGCTGACGGCGAGCGCCGTCAGCACCGTCCGCACCGGCCCAGGGTTCGGGCCGGCGTGGCGCGCGCTGCACGCCGTGCACGCGCCCGGCGCCAGCCGCCCGCACACGGCGCCGTCGACGAAGCGCAGGTGGGTCAGGCATTCGCTGCCCTGGTCGTGGCGGGTCTGCACGAAGTTGATGCCATCGCGGACGTACAGGCCCGTCATCGGCAGGTGGCCATGGTAGTGGACCACGTCGAAGCCGGCGGCGTGGGCATCGATGGCGCGCGCGATGCGGCGCGCGAAATATGGCCGCTTGAGCGGATTGAACATGCCCAGCTGGGCCTCTTTCCAGCCCGGCCGTGCGATGGCGAAGCCGGGCCGGAAGCGGCCGGCGAAGCCGATCTGGCGCGCCGGGTCGGCCGAGGACCGGTCGCCGCGGCCCAGGATCTCGACGGCATGGCCTTCCTGCAGCAGGCGGTTGGCCAGGGTCACCACGTGCTTGCCAAGGCCGCCCACCTGGTCGCCTGGCAAATCCTCGGACACCATCAGGATGCGCATGTCCTGTTGTCCTTCTTCCTCAACCCGCCCGGGCGCGCGCCGGCTGGCAGCGCGTCTTGAGGCGGGCCCAGGCCAGGTCGCGGTCTTCGCGCTCGAGCACGAACAGCGCCCCATGCAGGGCCAGCAGCAGCGCGGTCGCGGCCAGGATCGCGAGGAAGGCGCCCAGGCTGCCGCCCCACAGGGCCTCGGCGGCGCTGGCGGCGATGGCGACCAATGCGATCCCGGCCAGCCCCGGCACATAGCCATGGACCAGCAGGCGCCGCAGCGGGGTCGGAACCGTGCGGCCATGGACGTAGACCAGGAAGGCCGTGGCGAACAGCAGCGAGGTGGCCAGGTGGCCCCAGGCAGCCCCCACGATGCCCCAGCCGGCCACGCCGGCGTAGACGAGGCCCAGTCCGGCCAGTGCGCGCACCACGGCGAACAGGCCCGAGACGCGCGGGTGGCCCATGCCGTCGTTGACCAGCGACGGCAGGCTGGTCAGGGAATCGACGAATTGCGACAAGGCCATCAGCGCCAGGATGGCGGCGCCATGGCGCGCGAAGGCGGCGTCCATCCAGTAGCCCAGGATCTGATGGGCGAACACCGCCAGCAGCACCAGGATCGCCGCGTTCAAATACACCACGTAGCGCGTCGCCTTGAGGTAGACCGCGTCCAGGCGCGCCAGCTCGCCCCTGGCCGCGAGCGCGCTGGCGGCAGGGAAGAATACGGCCGACAGGCGAAAGCTCAGCCCCAGCACGCGATTGGCCATGGTGGCGGCAACCGCGAAATACGCCAGGCCGGCGACGCCGACCAGGGCTCCGATCACCAGCTTGTCGGCGTGGGCATACGAGAGCGCGGCAAAGCGCGACAGGAAAGTCCAGCCCGAGAAGCGCAGCAGGGTGGCACGCACGCCGGCGGCCGGCCAGCGCCAGCGCCAGCCAGGCAGCAGGCGCCGGATCGCACGCCACAGCACCAGGGCGTGGATGCCGCTGGCGACCACGCGCAGCAGGATCACCTCGAACAGGCCGAAGCCCAGGGCCAGCACGCCCACCGAGGCCAGCGGCAGCAGCGCGCCGAACGCCATCTCGAGCCGGCCTGAAATATCGTAGCGCATCAGCGACTGCGGCACGCTGTTCAGGTAGATCTGCAGCTGGCTGAACAGGAAAGCCAGCGCGGCCAGTTGCAGGGTCGCGCCCGCCTCGCGGCGCAAGGCCGCCGGCACGACGAACACGGCCTCGATCAGCCAGGCCGCGCTCAGATAGATGCCCAGTGCGCCGAAGAGGCCAATGGCGGCATAGGTGGCCAGGCCGAAGGACAAGGTCTCGGCGACCTGCCGCGCATCGCCGTTGGCGCGGTGCTGGGCGATGTATTTGACGGAACCGGCGGTGAGGTTGATGTCCATCACCGCGAAATAGCCGACGATGGCCGTCACCAGCGAGTACACGCCATAGCCGGCCTGGCCCAGGCCACGCACCACCAGCGGCACCGTGCCCAGCATCACCAGCGCGGGGACCGCCGCCCCGAGCAGGTTGGACCACGCGTTGCGGGCCAGGCGCAGCTTCATCAGGCCGGCACCGGTTGGCGCTGCGGCGCGCGCTGCCAGGCCGGCCGCTGCAGTGCTGTCGGCCCCTGCGCTGCTGCCAGCGCCAGGTAAGGCAAGCTCAGGCATAAGGCCAGCATTTGCGTGGTGCGCACCTGCGGGAACGGCGTGCCGATCAAAAGGTCAGGGATCATGAACGCCAGCCCCGCCGCCCCGGCCGCACCCAGCCCCAGCAGTTCGGGCGGCAGGCTGCGCAGCGCCCGCCGCGCGCCCACGACGAAGGCGACGATGGTCCCCGCCAGCAGCACCGTGCCAATCAGGCCGCTCTTGAGCGCGATGTGCAGCACCCCGCTGTGCAGGAACAGGCCACCGTCCGGATTGCCTTGCCACGAAATGGCCTGGTAGCCATGGTAGCGGCCCCAGGCGCCAATGCCGGCCAGCGGGTGCGCCAGAAAGTCGGCGAAGGCGAGCTTGAGTTCCAGCACCCGTTCGCTTTCGGGACCGAAGCGGCGCGACTGCATATCGTGCAACAGGCCGCCCGCCGCACGGCTTCCGCCTTCGGCCCGCGTCTGCGCCAGCCGCCGCGCAGCCACGAAGGCCATGGCGGCGCCGGCCAGCGGCATCGCGGCCAGGCCCAGCTGCAGGCGGCGCGCGGGAGGAAAGCGCAGCAGCACGACCGCGAACGCCAGCAGGAGGCCGATCCAGGCGGTGCGGCGATAGGACAGCACGACGCACAGCGTGGTCGCGACGAGGGTAGCCCATGCCAGCGCGCGCCACGGCCGGCCTGGCGCCGGCAGCGCCGCGCCCGATGGCGCCTGGAACAGCGCGACGGCGGCGATAGCGAACGCCAGGGTGCACAGCAGGCTGTCGTTGATGTCGAAGAAGGTCAGGCGGATCTGGATGGCATTCATATTGGCATACACATTGTTCGGGTCGCCGCCCGCTGCCGCCCAGCGGCCGAGGCCGAACAGCGCGCGTGCGAGACCCGCCAGCATGATGAAGCGCGCCAGTTCGAGCGCCTGCTCGCGGGTGCGGAAGGCCAGCAGCATCAGCGAGATCAGCGGCGCCATCCAGACGATATTCGAGAAGCCCGACGGCGCCAGCGACGCGGCCAGCGGCACCCCGGTGGCCAGCCCGACGCCGACGTGGGCGGCCAGCAGGACGGTCCAGGCCAGGAACCAGGGCCGCAGATTGCAGGCCGGGGCGTCCTGGGGCTGCGGGCCGCTGGCGACGTTGTTATTGAAACTGGCGGCCATGCGGGCGCACAGCCAGGCGCCGAGGACGTACCACAGCACCACGCCGAAGAACAGCATGCCCGAGCCCCGGCTGTAGATGCTGCGTGACGCGAACACGGCCAGGTTGCCATAGCTGGTGGAATTGACCCAGAAAAAGACCAGCAGATAGGGATAGACCAGGAAGCGCGGCCATACCATCCCGACGCCGATCCCCAGTACGGCCGCGAGCGACAGGCCGATGACGAACAGCCACGGCAGCGAATAATAAATATAGGGCAGGATGTCGTTCATCGCCGCGCTGTCGCCGGGTCAGTGGTGCATTCTGCCGGCGGCGCGGGCCGGTGTGGCGGCCGCATCTGCGGCGACGGCCACTGTGTCGGCGCCGATCAGGTGGGCCCGGTCTCCCGGCGCCAGCGCCGCGAGCAGGTCGGCCACGAAGCGGTCTTGCACCCGCCAGGCGGCGTGGCGGTCGGACCCGATGGTCGATACCCGCACCAGCATGCCGTCCGGGATCTCGCCCGACAGGCCGTAGGCGAGACGGCGCAGTTTTTGCTGGATGCCGGCCTTGGTCGCCTTGTCGCCGATGGTGATCCAGTAGGTGATCGGCTCGTTGCGCTCGCTCAGGCGCGCCACCAGGCGCTTGACCGGCAAGCGGCCATGGCGGGTGGGCAGCAGGTCGTCGCTGTCCTCGACCAGCTCAAAGCCCTGGGCCACGTAGCAGACCTCGGGCAGGTGCAGCTGCAATGCCCGGCTCTGGTCGCCGCCATAGGCGATCGACAGCATCACCCGCTGGCCGTGCGGGTCGATATAGGTGCGCGACAGGGTCTGGTCGTAGATCTTCGCCAGCACGCCCTGCTGCTCCGGGTCGGGCTGCAGGGGCACGACGCCCGGGTCGACCGTCCAGGCGCCGAAGCGTTGCGGGATCATCTGCTCGAGGCTGAAGCGCTCGTGCGGCAGCGGCGCGCGCGGCGTCGGCGTCAGGGCCCCGGTCAGGGCCGAGGTGGCGGCCATGGCCAGGCCCAGCACGATGCTGACGGCCAGGTGGCGGCGCGCCGGTTTCATCGGACGGCCCCACGCATGGGACCCGGCACGCCCGGAGAATTCGGCGGCGAACCCGGCCGGCCGCCGCCGGGATGGCGCGGCGCGCCGCCACGCGCGTCTTCGCGGCGCTTGATGAACCATTGCAGGGCCGAGTCGAGCGCCAGGATCATCAGGAGCGCCGTCACGAACAGCACCATGCCGGCAAAGCCGTGCAGGAAGCCCTGCCCGGCCGCGTCGCCGAAATTATAGGTGACCAGGGTCAGCGCGATCACGCGGATCACGTTCGCCGTGAACGAGACCGGCACGATCAGGACCGCCAGCGCCATATTGCGAAAGGCCGAAGGATGGCGCATCAGGTTCAGGTAGAACAGGCCCAGCGCCTCGAGGGTCAGGAGGGTCTGCAGGCCGGCACAGGCATCGGCCACCAGCAGCTGGTACTGGCCGATCTGCAGCACCACGCCCGAGCGCGAGATCGGATACCCGGCCGCGAACAGCAGGTGTTCGGTGGCCCAGGAGACGGCCATCTTCATTGGCATCGTCACCGCCGCCACCAGCTCGCTCGGCAGGGGCACCATGAACAGCATGAAGAAAAACGGAAACCACAGCTGGCGCAGGGCGCCCGCGCCCAGCTTGAGCAGGACGGTTGCCGCCAGCACCGCCAGGATCGAGGCGACCTCGAACATCAAGATGTTTTGCGAACGGCCCAGCAGGTGGATGCCCAGGCCGAAGGCCAGCGCCGCCCAGCCGGTCGGGTGCGGCCGCGCCGGCGTGCTGGCCGCCCTCACCTCGGGCCACTTGCGCCAGATCAGCCACAGGGACAGGAAGAAGATGATCGGTCCATGGCCCTGCTCTTCGCCGATCCAGGCGCCGCTGAACAGGTCGTGGAAGGTCGGTCCGAACAGCAGGGCCAGGCCCAGCATGACCGGCCACCATTCGGGCAAGGCCTGGCGCAGGCCGTGCCGCAAGTCCATCTCGCGCCCGGTCGCCATATCAGAACTCCATCACCACCGAACCGACCACTTCGGCGCCGGCATCGGCCATCTGCCCGGCCATGCGCGCCACGTCGGCGATGCGGGTGCGGTGCTTGCAGGCCACCAGCAGCACGCCGCCGGCGCGGCCCGCCACCGCCAGGGCATCGGCGCCGGCGGTAAAGGGCGGCAAGTCGACCAGCACGACGTCGTGGCGGCTTTCCAGCTGCGCCGATAGCGTGCGGAAAGCGGGCCGCGCCAGCAGTTCTTGCGGATTCGGCGGCAAGGTCCCGGCCGGCAGCACCGACAGGTCGGCAAAGGACGGCACCCCCAAGATGGCATCCAGATCGGCCCGTCCCGCCAGCAGGTCGGACAGGCCCTGGCGCGGCCTGAGCCCGAACAGTTCATGCTGGCGCGGCGCGCGCAGGTTGGCGTCCACCAGCAGCGTCTGCTCGCCGAGCTGGGAAAACACCAGCGCCAGATTGGCCGCGAACAGGCTGGCGCCATCGTCCGGGTCGGCGCCGGCGATCGCCAGCGCGCGCCGCCCGCGCGCGAACCAGCGCAGCATCAGCTGGCTGCGGATCGCGCGCAAGGCTTCGACCTGCGGCGAAAACGGCTCGTAGGCGGCGACCAGCCTGGGCGAGAGCCTGGCCTGCCCTTTCTGCACATAGGGATAGGCGAACTGCCGCGCCAGCGCCTGCTGGATATCGTCCTGGCTCACCAGGCCGAGGCGCAGCGCCGCTTCACCGAAGCGGATGCCCAGGTCTTCGTGGGTGCGCAGCACGCGCTCGGCGTCATCGACGCTGAGCTTGCCCGCATCGACCAGCAGCGTCCCCAGGCTGGCATCGCGGCCGGGGCCACTGTGCAGGGCGGATAGCACGGATGAGTTCATGGCGAGTCCTCGGCTCAGCTCAGTTCAGCTCAATTCAGGCGCGGTCGCACGCCGGGCGCCATCAGCCTGCGAATACGGCCCTCGCGCGCGGGCGGCGCCTGCCAGGCGATGGTGCCCAGTACCGGAATGCCCAGCATGTCGCGCAGGTCGCTGGCCGAGCGCACCGGCCGCGCCAGCAATTCCAGCAGCAGCGCCAGGCCGACGCCGAGCACGGTGCCGAGCACGATCGCCGCCAGCGTATTGAGCAGGATGCGTGGGCCGCTCGGCGTCGTGGGGGCCACGGCCGGGTTGAGCACCGAGACGTCGGATTGCTCGGACAGGGCCTCGATCCGCGTCTGCGAGTAGCGCTGGCTGGCCGCATCGAAGGCGCGCTGCGCGCCCTCGAGGTCTTTCAGCAAGGGGCCGAGCTCGTCGCGGGTGCGGTTCAGCTCCAGTACGCGCTCCTTTTGCGCCGCCAGCTCGCTGCGCAGCTGGGCTTCGCGCTGGCGGTAGACGTCGGCGTTGGCGCCGACGCTGCGGGTGACGGTGCCCAGCGCACTGGCGAGCTCGGCGCGCAGCTTGCCGGCTTCGGCAGCCGCCGCCTGGTATTGCGGGTGGTTGCGACCGAAGTTCGCGCCGGCCTCGGCCAGCTTGGCCTCGGCGCTGGCCAGGTTCATGCGCAGGTTCTGGATCAGGGTATTGTTGGCGACGTCGGGCGAATCGACGGCCGCGCCGGCCGTACCGGCGGTCTTTTCACGCGAGCCCGCTTCCATGGCCGCGGCCTGGGCCACGACCAGCTGGGCGGCCAGGTCGTTCAGGCGCGACAGCTCGACATCGACCCGGTTGTTGTCGAGGCTGACGATGCCTTTTTCTTGCTGGTACTTCGACAGGCGGGCCTGGGCCGCCTCGAGGTTGTCGCGCAACTGCCTGGTCTGCTCATTGAAGTACAGCGAGGCGTTCTTGGCCGGCTCGGTCTTGAGCTGCACGCCGGCCCGCCGGTACTCCTCGGCGAAGGCGTTCGCGACCGCGGCCGCGAACACGGGGTCGGCGCCGCTGAAGCTGATCTCGACCACGCTCGACTCGCGCGACGGCATGATCTCGAGCTTCTGGAGCAGCAGGTCGGCCAGCCAGTCGCGCACCGTCCCCCTGCCCTCGTTGGCTTCCTGGAATTGCTGGACGACGGCCGGGCTGGACGCCAGCCGCAGCGTATCGACGACGCGCAGCGCCACGTTCTTGCTGCCGATGATGTCCATCTGCGTTGCCATATATCCCGGCATCAACTGCCCCGGCATCGTCAGGCCGGTGAGCGGATCGACGCCCTTGTAGTTGAGCAGCACCGATGCCGTGGCTTCGTAGGTCTTTTGCTGCACCACGCTCCAGCCGAGGGCGAGCAGCACCGTGACCAGGAGCGTTCCCAGGACGATCTTCTTACGGGCCAGCAAGATCAGCAAAAATTGATGCACGCTCATGACTCACCTCTACGTGCCGGTGCTCCAGCGTCGTTAAAACCAGCTTTCGCGCACCACGATGACGTCGTCGACCTGGACCGCATCGCCGGCCTGGACATCCAGCGTGACCGGCTTGCCGCTGGGGTCGCGGCGCGTGACCTTGATGCCGTTATCGCTACCGCGCGGGCTCAGGCCACCGCCGGCCGAGATCGCCTGCTGGACCGTCATGCCGCGCTCCAGGCGGAACGCCCCCGGTCGGCCGACCTCGCCGGTGACGTAGGCGCGCGGCGCCCGCTCCACGAAGATGATGTCGCCGCCGGCAACCTCGTAGTCCCTGTCGAGCTCGCCCTTGCGCACCATGTCGACCACATCGATGGTCTCGCGCGTCGTCTTGCCGTCGCGCGTGCGCACCAGGCTGATCATGTCGCCGCCGTCGCCATGGATGCCGCCGGCCAGCGCCAGCATGTCGAGCACCTTGCGCCTGCCTTCGACCGGATAGCGGCCCGGCCGGTTCACCTGGCCCAGCACCGATACCTGCTGGCTGGCCAGCGTGGTCACCAGCATGTTCACCTGGGCCCGCTTGATGTAGCCACCCTTCTCGAGCTGGCCGGCGATCTTTTTTTCGGCGGCGGCCACCGACAGGCCGCCGACCTCGACCTGGCCCAGCAGCGGGAACGTGATGTGCCCGCTCTCGCTGACGCGGGTCTCGATCGACAGGTCGGGGCTTCCATACACGGACAGCTTGACCACGTCGCCGGCGCCCAGCTGCACCTCGGCCGCAACGGCCACGCCCATGCCCAGCATGAAGGCGGCCCCCGTCATCCACTTGATCCAGCGTTTCATCGTCAGTCTCCAGGCACGTCGTTGGGAAGTCCTTGGCAATGCGCTACTTGAGGCCGGCCACGCCGCGATCGAGCGCCGCCTTGTCGGCGCGCGCGTCCGCGTCCACGGTGTCGGCCACCGGGCCGATATCGTTGTCACCGTGGCCGTCGTTCGAGGTCGACTCCGGTCCCAGTCCGGACCCCGCCGGCGCGCCGGGCATGCCGGTCAGCGAGGCCGGCGCCGCGGCCGGAAGTGCGCCGGGCTTGGCGGCGTCGGGCGCCAGGTCCTTGTTCAGGTAGTCGATCTTCGCGGTGGCGCGCAGGCGCTGGATCTCGGCCTGAGCCAGTTCCTTGTTCTTGCGGGTGGCCAGGTATTGCGCGATCTGCGGCGCCGCGATCGCCAGCGACACCGGCGCGTCGCGCACCGCGTCGATCGAGGTCAGGAGCGCGCGCTGCCCTTCCTGCACCAGGAACAACTGGCCCTTCGGCATCGACAGCAGTTTCGCGGCCAGCTCGGGCTTGAGGTCGGCGGTGCTGCGCGTGACCTGGGCGCGGCCGTAGGCGACCTGCCTGGTGTCGAGATAGGCCGCCACTTCCTCGAGCGAGCGGGCCTTGTCGGCGGCGGCGCGCAGCTCGGGCGTCACGCTGGACGCCGGAAACACGAGCTGGTTCATCGCGAACTGGCGGCGCTTGGCGAAGAACTGGGGATGCTTGTTGAAGTAGTCCTCGATCTCGGCCTCGGTCGGACGGCCGACGTCGCCCACCCGCTTCTGCATATAGGCCTGGGCGATGATCAGGGAGCGCGCGCGCTCGATCGCCTGCATCACCTTGGGGTCGCGGTCGATCTTTTCCTTGGCCGCTTCGTTCTCGAGCAGTTCGCGGTCGATCAGCGCTTGCAGCAACTGCTTGCTGGCGGTTTGCTGCTGGGCCGCCGGCACGCCGGCACGCTGCATTTCTTCATTGAGCTGCAATACCGTGATCTCTTCGCCATTCACGCTGGCCAGGGCCTGGCCGGGCTTCGTCTCGGGCACCGGCTTGTCCCGGTTGCAGCCCGCCAGCGCGACGCTGGCCAGGACCAGGGCCGCGCACACGGCCCGCATCGGGATCAACCTCGGTACGGATAACAGCGGCGAATCTGTGGAATTCTGGTACGAGCTCTGCATGGTGTTCTCCAGCGTGGACGACATTGCCCCTCAGGCATGCGCGGTCCGGGTTGAAATCCGCCATTCTGGACCGCTTGCGCCATCCGCTCTGTTGTCCATTTCACATCGGGCGTCCAGGCCGGCTTCGCAAGAGAGGTGAGCGAGGTAGGCGAAATAGGCGCGCTGCAAACCCTCGGCCAGCGGCGTACTGGCGCGCCAGCCCAGCGCCGCCAGCTTGGACACGTCGAGCAGCTTGCGCGGCGTGCCGTCGGGCTTGCTGGCGTCGAAGACGATTTCGCCCCGGTAATCCACGATCTGGCCCACCAGGCGCGCCAGCTCGGCGATGGTGACGTCCTGGCCGGTGCCGACATTGATGTGCGAATGCATGGGGTCGGTAGCGGCCGCATACGCCTCGGGCGCCAGTTCCATCACGTGGACGCTGGCGGCCGCCATGTCGTCGACATAGAGGAATTCGCGCATCGGCTTGCCGCTGCCCCAGATCACGACCTCGGGTACGGCGCTCGTCTTTGCCTCGTGGAAGCGGCGCAGCAGGGCCGGAATGACGTGGCTGTTCTCGGGGTGGTAGTTATCGCCGGGGCCGTACAGATTGGTGGGCATCACGCTGCGATAGTCGGTGCCGTACTGACGGTTATAGCTTTCGCACAGCTTGATGCCGGCAATCTTGGCCATGGCATAGGGTTCATTGGTCGGCTCGAGCATGCCGTTCATCAGGTATTCTTCGCGGATCGGCTGCGCCGCCAGGCGCGGATAGATGCAGGACGAGCCCAGGAACAGCAGCTTGCGCACGCCCGCGCGCCAGGCCTCGTGCACGACATTGGCCTGCACCATCAGGTTGTCGTAGATGAACTCGGCCGGATAGCTGTTGTTGGCGTGGATGCCCCCTACCCTGGCCGCCGCCAGGTAGACCTGGTCGACACCTTCGTCGTGGAAGAATTCGCGTACCCGAACCTGATCGGTCAGCTCGAGTTCGTCGTGGCTGCGGGTGACGATCTCGGCCGTGTCTGCGGCGCGCAGCGCGCGCACGATGGCCGAGCCGACGAGGCCGCGATGGCCGGCAACGTAGATGCGTGGCTTGTTGTGCACATTGCCTCCCATGATCAATGGCGACATCCCCCTGTTACAGCGGAGAATCGGTCATTGCTCTTGCATTCCCGTTAACGATTCTACCCAGCGCGGATGGCCGCGCAAGCTTGTCGCCAATCGTCCAGATCAAAGAGCGCGTCGATTAGCGCTCATCCGTTTCCAGGACAAAAATGATTTGCTCGAAAGCCCGGCTGGAATCCCTGCCACCCTGCCATTCGATGCGCGCGAAGCCCGACGGTTCATTTTTCGCGCGCGGCGACTGGCCGGCGTCAGTGCGCGTTCTCGCGCGTGAAGACGACCTTGACGGTCTTGAGGATGATCCACAGGTCGAGCCACAGCGACCAGTTGCGCAGATAATCGAGGTCGTAGCGGATGCGCGCTTCCATCTTGTCGAGGGTGGCCGTCTCGCCGCGCATGCCGTTGACCTGAGCCCAGCCGGTGATGCCCGGCTTGACCTTATGGCGCAGCATATAACCCTTGATGAGCTTGCGGTATTCCTCGTTGTGCGCGACCGCGTGCGGACGCGGCCCGACCACGCTCATGCGTCCTTGCAGCGCATTGATAAACTGCGGCAATTCGTCGAGGGACGTGCGGCGCAAAAAGTGGCCAATGCGCGTGATGCGGCGATCGCCGGCCCTGGCCTGGACGATGGTCGGCCCGTCGTCCAGCACCGTCATCGAGCGGAATTTATAGATATAGATTTCTTCGCCATACAGCCCGTAGCGGCGCTGCTTGAACAGCACCGGGCCGGGCGAACTGAGCTTCACGGCAAGGGCGATCAGCAGCATCAGCGGCGCCAACAGCACCAGCGCCAGCGCGCTGACCACGACGTCGGTGCCGCGCTTGAGCACGCTGTTAAAGCCCATGAAGGGCGTCTCGCTGATCGCGATCACCGGCATGCCGCCCACGGTGTCGAAACGCGCCTGCATCAGATCGAACACATACACGTCAGGCAAGAAATAGACCGAGGCGGTGGTGTCCTTCAGTTCGTCGACCAGGTGGCGGATGCGCGGCTGGGCCGAGACCGGCTGGCTGATGAAGATCATCTTGATGTTCTTGCGCCGCACATAAGCGGCGACCTCGGCCATCTTGCCCAGCGTCGGATAGCGCAGGCCGGGCGGCTGGCGCCCGTCGGCACGGTCGTCGAAAAAGCCCTGCACCTGCATGAACAGGTTCGGATGGCGCTCGCACACCCCGGCGAACTTGATGCCGGCCTCGTTGGCGCCGACCACCACGATCGAGCGCAGTTCACGCGCGTGGTGCTTGCGGCCCCCGGTGGCGAAGCGCACCGCGATGTGGCTGGCCAGGATCGTCAGCGGCGTCGCCACCGCCCAGGCCAGCAACACCCGCTCGTCGAAATAGTATTTCATGCCGCTGGCCGAACCGAGGAAGTACAGCACGGCGAGCGTCAGGCACCAGCCGAACAACGTGTCGCGCGCATAGGCCAGCATGCGGCCGCTGCGCCAGGTGCGGTAGGGATCGATTTGCTGGTAGACGGCCGACGAGATGAAGAAGGCCAGGATCATCAGCACCAGGCAATAGCCCGAGAACGGTTCGCCAAAGGCCAATGTCGCCAAATACAGGCTGCCCATCACGATCAGCGGATCGAGCACGCGCTGGAAGAACGAAATGATGGGAATGTCGTTGACCGTCATGCGCTGCCACATCCATGGTCAGAACAGCACATTGGCACTCAGCTGCACCATATTGGCGTCGAACTTGCCAGTGCCAAGTGCCTGCGACCCCGAGCGCGACTCGTAGACGTAGCCGGCAATCACTTGCACCTTGGGCCGGACCTGCCATAGCGCGCGCAGGCTGGCGCTGCGGATCGCGTCGTTCAGGTCATCCAGGCCCGCAAACTCGTCGCGCGCCGTGTAGTCGCGCTTTTCGTAGGACGCGCGGGCGTCCACCCGGACGCGGTCGGTCGCCAGCCAGGTGGCTTGCAGGCTCGCCCCCTTGTTCAGGGTCGTGCTGACGCGCACGCTTTCGATCGGCGCGAACTCGCGCCACAGCGAGGCGCCGTAGCTGATCTTGCCTTGCGGCTTGTACAGCCAGGTGACACGGCCATTGACGCCGCTGGTGCGCCCTTCGCCGTACGAAGGCTGGTCGCGCCGCGCATAGCCGACCAGCGCCTGCAGCGTCGTCGAGTCGCTGGCGAGCCAGTCGACCCGCGCCTTGAGTTCGTCCTGGGTGAAATCGTCGGTGAGCACGCTGCTGTTGTAAGGACGCCGGTAGGGATAGGCGCCCTTCACGCGGCGCGCGACCAGGCCGACCGTGCTGCCGCTTTTCGGCCGGTACTGGAGCTCGGCCTCATAGGTCTTTTCGGTGCGGTCGTTGTAGCGCTGGGCCTCCAGCGCGTAGGTGTACTTGTCGCGCGCTGCACCGGCGCGCAGCTTCCAGCTTGGATGCAGCTTCCAGCCGGCATCGAGCAACTGGCGCCGCTGCTCGCGCAGATTGCGCTCGTCGCTGTCGAAGTCGGTATACGGCGCCAGCGTCTTGATGTACAGCGCTTCGACGCGGCCCTCGTACTGTTTGCCGGCTTGCCAGAACCAGCTCGCCTGCAGGTCGCGGCCGTCGTAGTCGAGCTGGTCGAAGTGGTCGAACTTGACCTTCGACACCTTGGCAGTGGCAGCGATGCGCTGGCGGCTGATGGTCTTGTCGAGCACGACGCCGGCATCGAGCGTGCGATAGGAATCGCTGCGTTTGCCGTCGAACGGTTGCTCCTCATCGGCGACACGCAAGAGATTGTCGTCATACGCCCAGCCGATGCCGCCAAGCAGCCGCAGGCCCTCTTCTTGCCGCCCGTCGTTCGGCGCGGACACTGCTGGGAAAGAACATAGCACCGTCGCCAGGGCCGCCACGGTTCGAAGCCGATGCGATGCAGGGTTGAAAGGCATGTCCTAAGTTTCCCGGTAAATGCTACGCCGAAGGAATTACCAGAACTGCCAGCCTCCGGTATGCACCACCCAGACTCCCAGCAATCCATTGGTGATAGCGTGAGCCAGTATCGGCGACCACAGCTTGCGGTGCCGCATATACAACAAGCCATAGGCGGCGCCGGCGATGACGCCGGCCAGCCACAGATGGTGTTCGAATCCGAACAACAGGCATGGAATCATGAAAGCCCTGAAGCCGATACGCGCCGGATCAAGCGACATGAAATCGGACTGCTCGACCCAGCGCAACAAGAAAGAACGCCAGAACAGTTCTTCCATCACGGGGACGATCAGGGCGGCGCCGGCGATGCGGATCGACGCCAAGAGCCAGTCGATCTCGCCATGCGTGCGCGGGTCGTAGCCGGGCGCGCTGCCGATCGTCATCCAGGAAGCGTCGAGATTGACCCACAGGACCAGCACCACGATGCCGGCGGCGCCCGCCGCCAGCACCTGCCTGAGCGACAGCGCGAAGCGGTGCAGCTCGTCATAACCGCGCCAGAACGCGACCAGGAGCGCCAGCACGGCGCCGACCTGGACCGGATACAGCCAGCGCAGCTCGGCGCGGCTGTATCCGGAGCGCTCGAGCACGTCGGCAAGGACGATAAAGAAGAGATAGGTGCCGAAAGGCAGGATCCGCGCCCAGGCGGCGCGGTTGAGGAAAGGTTCGTCGGCCGCGAGCGCGGCCGCTGGAGGGACGGCTTGTGAATCATCGTGTTCGCTCATCGATGCCGTCCCTTCGTTCTTGAACCGCGCTTACTCGCCCCTGGCGCGCGCCTCGATGCGTTCCCAGCGGTCGAGCGCGTCGAGCAGCAGATCTTCGATCTCGGCAAAGCGCGCATTGATGCGCTTGGCGTCGGCCGGATTCGTCTTGTAGAAGTCAGGCGCGTTCAATTGCTGGGTGATCGCGGACTGCTCGTCTTCGAGCGACGCGATCAGCTGCGGCAGTTCTTCGAGCTCGCGCTGTTCCTTGTAGCTGAGCTTGACCTTCTTGGCCACGCCCGGAGCGGGCGCTTCTTCCACCTTGGCGGCGCTGGCCTTGACCGCGCCCGGCGCCGGCGCCTGGAACGCCGGGGCCGCTGCCTTGACGCGTTCCCAGTCAGTATAGCCGCCGACGAATTCGCGCCACTTGCCGCCGCCCTCGGCCACGATGACCTGGGTCACGACATTGTCCAGGAAGGTACGGTCGTGGCTGACGAGGAAGACGGTGCCGGTGTATTCCTCCAGCAATTCTTCCAGCAGTTCGAGAGTGTCGATGTCGAGGTCGTTGGTTGGTTCGTCGAGCACCAGGCAGTTGGCCGGCTTGGCGAACAAGCGCGCCAGCAGCAGGCGGTTGCGCTCGCCGCCCGAGAGCGACTTGACCGGCGAACGCGCGCGCTCCGGCGAGAACAGGAAGTCGTTCAGGTAGGTCATCACGTGCTTGCGCTGGCCATTGATCTCGACCCAGTCGCTGCCGGGCGCGATGGTGTCGGCCAGGCTCGCCTCTTCGTTGAGCTGGGTGCGCATCTGGTCGAAATACGCCACGTTCAGCTTGGTGCCCAGGCGCACGCTGCCGCTGTCGGCGGACTCTTCGCCCAGGATGATCTTGAGCAGGGTCGTCTTGCCGGCGCCGTTCGGCCCGATCAGGCCGACCTTGTCGCCGCGCATGAGGGTGCCGGTAAACCCGTCGACGATGACCTTGTCGCCGTAGCGCTTCGACACGCCTTCCAGGTCGGCAACGATCTTGCCCGAGCGCTCGCCGGTGGCCACGTCGAGCTTGATCTGGCCCTGCTGGTCGCGGCGCGCGGAGCGCTGCAGGCGCAACGCTTCCAGGCGGCGCACGCGGCCTTCGTCGCGGGTGCGGCGTGCCTGCACGCCCTTGCGTATCCACACTTCTTCTTGCGCCAGGAATTTATCGAACTTGGCGTTCTCGACTTCCTCGTTGGCCAGCAGCTCGCGCTTGCGTTCCTGATAGGTCGTGAAATTGCCCGGGAACGAGAGCAGCTTGCCGCGGTCGAGTTCGATGATGCGGGTGGCGACATTGTCCAGGAAGCTACGATCGTGGGTGATGAACAGGATCGAGCCGCGGAATTCGCGCAGCAAGCTCTCCAGCCACTTGATCGAGGTAAAGTCCAGGTGGTTGGTCGGTTCATCGAGCAGCAACACGTCCGGCGCCGACACCAGGGCCACGGCCAGCGCCACGCGCTTCTGCATACCGCCAGACAAGGTGCCCATCTTCGCGTCGCCGGACAGGTTCAGGCGGCCCAGCGTGGTCTCGACCTTGTTCGCCAGGTTCCAGCCGTCGGTGGCGTCCAATTTGGTCTGCAGCACGTGCATGCGCTCCATCAGCGCATCGTCGTCGCCCTGTCCGAACTTGCCGGTGAGTTCTTCATATTCGGTCAGCATTGCCTGCTGGTCGCCCATGCCGAGTGCGACCACGTCGAACACCGTCATCTGCGGGTCGAATACCGGCTCCTGCTCCACATAGGCGATGCTCACGCCCTGCTGCATGACCAAGAGGCCGTCGTCGAGTTTCGAGCGGCCCGAGATGATCTTCAGGAGCGAGGATTTGCCGGTGCCGTTACGGCCGATGAGACCGACGCGTTCGCCGGATTCCAGCGAAAAGTCTGCGTGGTCGAGCAGCGGGACATGGCCGAAGGCCAGTTGTGCGGAAGATAGGGAGATGACTGCCATGATCGGTAAGCGTTCCGTCGCGCGGTGTTGCCGGCGCGGGGTCGGAAAATGTGCGTTGATTGATTAAGGCGCACATTGTACCGACTGGCGAGCCTGAACTTGCAAAACTCTTGCGATCCTCGGCTATAATTGCAGTCGGTCCATGGTCGCGGTCTGTCTTGCAGGCGTGGCCACCGGATTGCAGGCTTTGTCTTGCGAGGCGTCGCCAGTCACGGCGGAACCTGCCTCCTCCCCGTAGCACAATGGATAGTGCACATGCCTCCTAAGCGTGGGATACTGGTTCGATTCCAGTCGGGGGGACCACCCCCTTTCAATCGGAATGTTTCACCGCATCTCTCCACATGCGCCTGAAATATCA
The DNA here is from genome assembly GCF_034045115.1 of Massilia sp. CFBP9012. Classification (NCBI taxonomy): domain Bacteria; kingdom Pseudomonadati; phylum Pseudomonadota; class Betaproteobacteria; order Burkholderiales; family Oxalobacteraceae; genus Massilia; species Massilia sp. CFBP9012. The sequence goes on from NZ_JAXCWM010000008.1 coordinate 273,049, forward strand.
GAGGGACGGGTTCTTCATTGCCCACTGAAGTTTCCGATAGAAGCAATCAGGCTTGCCCCGCAAGTCGTCCTATGTCCGTCGTAGGCAACGGCAATGCCGCTGATGACGTGGCTCGGATCGCCTTCGGCAATCGTGCATTTCTCATGCCCCTTGACGGGACAACTGCATGCGTCACCGACGCGGGCGACCGGGACTTCATCAACCGTGAAGTGCGTGGCGCTCACACTTTCGACCTTGCCACCATGAGACGTCGCATCACCTAATCGAATCACATTGGGCATCGCTCAGCCTTTCTCATTGGGTGGGGTTTCTTCGCCACGGCCACCGTTCGGCCTGGGAACGGCAGCGTCTTTCGAAAGGTCGTCCGAGGGAGGGGTTCCCACGATCGCGGTTGGCTGCCCCGCCGTGTGCGCAAGAGCAGGCGCATCATCGTAGCTGACCAGTTTCCAGACCGTCGCCGCCCGGTGGATGGGCCGTTGCCCCTTGAGTTTTTGCCAGATCGACGGTTCGCCCATTGCCACCACATGCGGCATGCGGTCGCCGGCCCGGATGTGTTGACGCCGGCTATCCCCCGTCGGCCCCGGCCCATCGTGCTCCCACAATCCGGTCTGCGGGCAGGTGCGCCCGGTTGCGGCGAGTTCGCCCAGCGGCAGGCGTGGACCGGTGTCAGCGGATTTCAAGGGATTGGAACTGGTCGCGCGCACGCGGATGGTGCTGATGATCCTGTCCCAGACCGCGATGGCTTCTTCGTCGGTCAGGCTGGCCTTCGTGGAGCCGGCTGCGTTGTCGCCGACGCCGGTCTGGAACTGGATGTCGGCGTACGGTCTGAACGGGTCATGGGGAACGCCCGTGAATTTGGCCTGGAAGTCGTGATAAGAATGGACGTGTTCTTCGTCGGGGTTACGCAAGAGGACCTCGTAGCCTGTCTTCCAATCATGTATCTGGCGCGAGGTCTCGCGGAAAAAATCAATTTTGGCGAGCGCCGCTTTCTCGTCTAGCGTGGTTGGGCTTTCCTTGATGCGCTTCCACTGGGTCCGGAGCGAGTCGCCCTCAGGATCGTGAGGATTCGATGGTGCGACATAAATCGAAAAATGCGCGTCGGGGAACTCTTTCAAACGAAAGCCAATACGGATGTGCTCCATCAGATCATCCTGTGTTGGATTTTGCTTGTCTGGCAAAAAAAAGTGTTCAACGCAGTTGCCTGGCTGGGTCGGGATTTCGTTCTCGGGACGCTGGCGCAGGCGGCGTACAATACTTTTTATGTCTGCTAATGTTGCGTCCCAGCCGTCCCTTAGATGCCGTGCATCGATAATAACGCCGTCGCTGTTCAGCTTGAAGTAACCATTGATCTTAAGCCCGTTAATGGACTGAAAACTCTCATAACCGGTTACGATCCTGCCTTCAGGCTCGACCATATCTTCTACCGATAGCAGCAAGGGGACATCATCATGGTTGATGGCCTTTTTGCTGTTAAGTTCGTCGATGAACTTCTGCGCCAAGGCCTTTACCTCATCCACGCCGTCACGGTAAATGGTCACGCCCAGCGGAACATCGGTACCGCCCCATGCGACGGTGGCTGATGCCGGCACATCGACCATGAAGCGGCCGAAGCAGACTGGCTTGGTTTTCTCGAACACGGGTTGCAGACGTGGCGTGAGTGTGGTCATGTCCGGGGTCTTCCATTGTCTGGGGTGGCCGTCACAGGCTGTAATCAACACCAGCGTGGTCGTGAATGCAGCAATGTGCAAGCGTTTGAGGGCGGCGACGAGCATGGATAATCCTTTCAGCATTTCCAGCTTGCCTGCTGGGCGATGCGGACGATGCTGTACAAGGTTGAAGCGATGGCCAGCGGGTCCTTGTAACTGGACTGGTGTTCATAACCAGTTTGACGGAAGATTCCCCTGAACATAGCGCTTTGGAGTTGATGGTCAGCCGAAGCCATAGGCACCGTCTGATCGCCAGGTGCGCTTGGCGGAAGAATCGTCGCGTGAATCGATTTGTTGCCACCAAGGTTTGAAATCGGTGCGGCAAAAGCCTTGCTCAGATTGGCGCTGGGCATGGGTGGGCTCTCTGCAAATGTCTTGCCCTGGTGGTTGGCATCCCAACGGACCAGTTCGAGTTTCCCTTGTTTGGTATCGCTGATAATAGGCCAATCCTGCCATCCGCTAGGATCGGCACAGTTCTTTTCAATTTCCCAGATAACTTCGGCGAAGCTCTGCTGCCGAGGATCGGCGCCGTAATGCGCATAACTGCTGCGGTGATAGGTGCCGGCGATCTGCCGATGAAAACCCTGGACCATATCGAGATACTCACATGTCCTTTTGAATGTACCCCCTCCCTTATTCTCCGGATAGTTGGAAGGATTGATCCAGTCTTCCCGAAACAGCGCAAACCATTTTCCAGGTACCTTGTAGACTTCCTTGTACGGATCTCCGTGTTTCGGCCACGACTCCAGGTCGTGCCCGTTGTGCCGCACGCGCAGCCAACCATTGCCGTAGGATTCGGTTGGTAGTAATTCCAGCCCGCCCGCCGCATTCGCCAGCACTGCGGTGACCTCGTCACCATAATTGCCGAGCACCTTCGCAACCAGGCCAGCTTCGATGCGACTGAGACTCGCGTGCATCAGGCCGGGATCCTCGAATCCCGCCCGCATGCGCTTGTATGCGGCGGGCGCGCCAATAGCCGGCATGACGCCATGGACGATGCCCAGCACCTTGTCCTGCAGACTGCCGAAGGCCGGATGCACCAGCGCCCGGCCAACCAGCCCGCCCATGGAATGGGTCACGACGATCACCTGGTTGCACTCATAGCCGGAGCCGTTCAGATCGTCGATAACCCGACTGATCCGCGCGGCGACAATTTGTGCGCTGTCACCATTCGACTGCAACCAGTTATAACCGAACGCGTACACAGGAAACCAGCAGCCAGTGACCGTCTTCTTGAGGTCCTGTTCGGTCAGGACTTGCTGGGGTAGCTTCGGGTCCGCGCTCCACGCACGCGGATCGACGCCAACGACATCGCGCCATTCGGATCGCAGTTTGCCATCGGCGAACGTGTTGTTCAGGCGAGATTCCAGGTGCTGCAACAAAACGCCGTAACTCGTGAAAAATACCTCGCCCCAGCCGCGTGCCCGTGCCTTTTGGACCGCGGTCCGCCCGTTCGGCATGGTCGCCGGGTCGCTCATCAATAGAGGAGAAGTAAAGTTCTTCTCCAGGGCCACATTGTCATGCCGTCCATCGCCCGTGACGTCAGACGGCCCGGAAGGATCGTAGATATCGACCGTGGTTTGCAGCGGATCCAGTCGCAGTTGCCGTTCACGCGGCGGGCTGTTCGCATTCTTGCTGATGTTCGACGCCCCAAGCGCATCTGGCCGCCACGCTATATTGTCGCTCTGCTTCAACTCTCTCTGCCGTTCGGCGCTCATCCGCAAATTCGACCCCATGATGCCCGGCAGAAAAATTACCGGCAGCACCCGCTTCGGCAGCATCCGCGCGCACTGTGGCGTCTTGTCCTGCTTCGGTGTCGCAAACCCTTCGGCTTTGCGGGCCGCGCGGGCATGATGTTGCGCAGGCAAAGGATGTTCGGCCGTCGTCATCGCATGCTCCCCAAGGTGTATCAGTCGTCCAGTGCCTCGATGCTGTAGCGTCCAAACGGAATGGCGCTGCTAAAACGCTCGGTCAGTCCGTTCGCATCTGTCCGCCCCTCGAAGCTGCGGCCGTCTTCGGTGGTGATGCGATAGCGCTGGTTCTTCATCGGCTCATCGGTCCCGATCCAGCGCAGCACGGTCTGCTGGTCGTGCTGCGCCTCGCTCTTCGACGGCGTCACGGCGGCCGGGCTGCCGCCTCCCGGTCCGATATGCGCGAACTTCGACGATTTGATCGTGTGTTCGCCGCTGCTCTGCTGAGTGATGACGCCGGCGCCGATATCCACCTGGGCGCCCTGCGCCACGATGCGGACCTTGGGCGCCTGCAGCACGATCTCGTCGGTGGCAGTCAGGACGATGCGTTTGGAGGAAGTGACCTCGATATCGTCGCCGTGTGTCTGCAGTTCGAGCTTGCCGCCGGCGGCGATCAGCTTGATACCGAGTCGGTGTGCAAACAGGCTGATGCTTTCCGAAACACGCGCCAGCAGTTTCCTGCCGACCGACAGCTGGGTATTGCCGATGCTGAGCACATCGACATGCGTCTGCGCGCCGATCGCGATATTGTCCTGGCTGGTCATGGCGACGCCGGCCGGCGCGGATACCGCCACCACCGGCTGGCCGCCGGCGCCGACCTTTTCGGCGTTGCTGCCGGCTTCCCACTGCTTCAGGTAGCCGATCAGTTGTTCGAGCTCCGCATCGTCGGTACTGTCCGCGTGATGCGTCGACGCCAGTTCGGCCAGTTGCTTCTGCAGTCCCTGCAAGACCTCGGCAAGGCCGAGAAGCTCGCTGCGATCCAGTTGTTTTCCGCCGGCATTCTGGCGCGCCGCGGCGCTGATCAAGACCCCTTGCGCGCCCCGCAGCGCGACGGCAAGGTCGCTGCGCAGCTCCGCGCCTTCGCCGCGCGCCTCGCCCTTGCCGTCCTTGCGCGGGTGGGTCAGCCACCCCAGGTTCAACTCGCTGTGACCGTGCTGGGACGACAGTTGTGCATTGATCTGGCCCGACGTGTCATCCAACCGCAACTGGTTGTAGCGGTCGCCGCCGACCTCCTTGCTCTTGATGCCGGCCACGTATCGGTTTCCAGGCAGCGCTCCGGCATGACTGAACGCAGGCGGCGGCGCCATGCGCCCGTAGACCTGGCCTACGATGATCGGCTTGTCCGGATCGCCGCCGAGGAAACCAACCAGGACCTCATCGCCGACGCGCGGCAGCGTGATCGTTCCCCACTGATTGCTGGCCCAGGTGCTGGCGACCCTTATCCACGCGGAGTCCCGGTCGCTGCCGCTGGCGCCGGCGCCCTGCGCATGCGCGTGGTCTTCCACCCTGGTACCGGGAAAGCGTACCTTGACCCGCCCGTGTTCATCGCAATGCACCTCTTCGCCGGGGGGGCCGACGACGATTGCACTTTGCAGCTGCGGACGCGGCAGATCGGTACGCGGATCGAATGCCGGCACGATCGGAATGCTGCGGCGAACGCAGGCAAAGCGGTTCATGTAGCGCATGCCGCGTTCGGCGCTGGCCTGTTGCAGACCGCTGTCGAAATGAACCTCGTGCCACCGGTTGAGCGCAAACAGCCGCTGTATCCGATCGTCCAGCGTCTTCGGCAGGTTGTTCTGCGCATCGACCTCCAGGCACGTGATGACAAATTCCCGTTCCTGCGGCGCGTGGGTGTCGATATCCGGATGGCCGCTCAAGGCGATCCATTCCCCGATACAAAGCGCGCGCACACTGCCCTCGCCATAAAAACATTTGGACTCGTACTCATGGCGCTTCATGCGTAGTTCGCCAAGCTCGCGGTAGTCGTCGCCGTCCGCCCCAGCATGCGGCACGTCGATCAGGTAGTCATCGAGACCGAGCGCGAAGCGGTTGCCAGTCGCCCCCTGGTCGATACATGACGGCATATTGGCGGTCATCGGCCGGCCCTGCAGGTAGTCCCAGGTGAGACGGTTGAGATTGCCCGGGACGAGCTTGCGTACCGGACTCCAGGCGAAGATGGTATCGCTTTGCTCGGTACCGCCGTCCCGGTGGTAGCGCACCACGCCCGCGGCATTTTGCGGCAGCGTGAAGCCGTCGTCGAACAACACCAGCGTGTGCGCCGGCATATCCTCTCCCTGCGATTCGCGAGCGAGCCCTGAACGCATGAACCACGCGATGCCGCGCCGTTTCCACAAACGGCGCAAGAAGTCGGCGTCGGACTCGTTGTGCTGCATGGTGAATTCGCGGGCCGGGAACATGCCTTTCACATGCGACCACTCCACGTCGAATGCCCTGGCCAGCACCGGATTGTTCCGACGCCACTCGCCCACGATGACCTGCGTGATGTCCAGTTCGTTCATATTGCGGAAGACCCGGGTACTGGTGCGCTGCTCCATCAGCGCCAGTGCATCGCGCAGCACCAGTTCATAGGTCGCCAGGCCACCATCGCTCTGGCCGGCAGCCGCTTGCGCGACGATGCCGCACACCCCGCGCATGTTGCCGCGGTCCGTCACGAACTGCAGCTCGACCGGCAGTGCAATGAAGTCCTTCAGAGCGAGATCGGCGCGTGTCGACACGCACAGGAGCCGGTATTCCAGTCCGCCACACAAGCTTTCGGTTCCGCTGACACGCTGGACCAGCAGGACGTCGCCAGACGCTTGCTGTCCTCGCGAAAACCGCAAACGTATGGGGCGATGCGACTCGCTCAGGCTGGTAAATCCTTCAATCAGGTCATTGAGGTTCATTTATCCGCCGCTGAGGCTGCTTTAACCCGATGACGAAACATGGCGACAGCGCGACTTCGTCCTCGGCTATAGGTGTCTTCGCAATACATTCCAAGAATCAATGGTAAGTATTTGGAGCGACAATATCCTTGACATCAATTAAGCCCACGCTTGTTCATGCTTTCAGTGTGGTCGCGCGGATATACAGACGGACAATGCAGGACATCCGATTGCGGTAACTTACCCAGCGGCTGCAGTTGTTGGTACCTTTTTTGGGGATTCGACTGACAATGCTCAGCCGATGAAGCTGGCCTTGTCCGGCGCCAGGAAGGCGATGATCTTGGCGATCTCGCGCGGCTCGGCGGCACGCACGATCGGCGCGCCTTTGCCGTGCTCGGCCAGGAATTCAAGCATTTTTTTCGAACGCAATCCGCGCCGGGAAGCGCGCGATGTGATAACAGCGTTCTCGCTGCCGCCGCCGATCCAGATCGGCGAGCAGCCGGAGCGTGACTAGCGGCCCCTAGACCTCATCGTCCACCCGAAGCTTGCGCTTCATGGTCGACAACAAGGCGATCATGGCCGCCTTGTCCTCGCCAGGCACATCCGCCAGCATCTCCTCGATCCAGCGTTCATGCACCGTCGCCATCTCGGCGAACGCTGCCCGGCCCGCTGCGGTCAGCTTGACCGCCGACGCGCGCCGGTCGCGCGCATCCTGCACCCGCACCACCAGTTCCTCGCGCTCGAGCTGGTCGGTGATCCCGGTGATATTCCCGCCGGTGACCATCATGCGCTTGGACAGCTCGCCCATGCGCAGCCCATCCGGATGGCGCTCGAGCTGCGCCATCAAATCGAAGCGCGGCAAGGTGATCCCGAAGGTGGTGCGCAGCCGGCTGCGGATCTCGTTCTCGATCCGCGTCGTGCACGACAGCATGCGCAGCCACAGCCGCAGCGACTGGTGATGTTCGTCCGTCAGGCGACTTTCCAGGTCCAGCTCGGCCGCCTCGCCCCTCTCGGCGTCGGCAACCTCTTTGCGCCTGTCGTCATCCATGCAACTCCTCAAACCGCTTCAGTGCGTAATTTAAACCGCTGCAGTTTACCGGTTTCGGTGCGCGGCAGTTGTTCCTTGAATAGAATTGCGCGCGGGTATTTATAAGGAGCAATCTGGCCCTTCACGAATTCCTGCAGTTCGTGCGCCAATTCCTCGGTGCCCACGTGGCTGCTCCGCAACACGACGTGCGCCTCGACCACCTGCCCGCGCTCCGGGTCGCTGCGCCCCACCACCGCGCATTCGGCCACCGCCGGATGGTGCAGCAGCGCTTCTTCCACCTCGGCGCCGGCGATGTTGTAGCCGGCCGAGATGATCATGTCGTCGGTGCGCGAGCGGTAGTAAAAATAGCCGTCGTCGTCCATCTCGTAGGCGTCGCCGGTCAGGTTCCAGCCATCCTTGACGTAGTCGTGCTGGCGCTCGTCGTCCAAATAGCGGCAGCCGGTCGGCCCCTTCACCGCCAGCCGGCCGATCACGCCCGGCCCCACGCGCCGGCCCTGGGCGTCGAGGATGCAGGCCTGGTAGCCCGGCACCGGCTTGCCGGTGGCGCCGGGGCGGACGTCGTCGCCCGCGCTCGATATGAAGATGTGCAGCAGCTCGGTCGCGCCGATGCCGTCGATCATGGCCAGCCCGGTCGCCACCTGCCAGGCCTCGCGCGTGGCCACCGGCAGTGCCTCGCCGGCCGACACGCTGGCGCGCAGGCTGTCTAGCCTGAACCGTCCTGCCTGCGCCGCCATCTGCCGGTAAAAGGTCGGCGCCGTGAAGCACACCGTGGCGCGCTGTTCGGCGATCGCGCCCAGCAGGGCTTCGGGCGTGAGCTTCTCGATCAGCACCCCGGCCGCCCCCACCCGCAGCGGGAACAGCAGCAGCCCGCCCAGGCCGAAAGTAAAGGCCAGCGGCGGCGTGCCGATGAAGACGTCGTCGGCCCGGGCGCGCAGGACGTGGCGCGGGAAGCAGTCGCAGATCGCCAGCACGTCGCGGTGGAAGTGCATGGTCCCTTTCGGCACGCCGGTGGTGCCGGAGGTGAAACTGATCAGGCAGACGTCGTCGGCCGCCGTGTCGGCCGCCGCGAACGGCGCGTCGTGGCGCGCCATGCGTTGTTCGAGGCAATCGGCGATCGGGGCGTCGAATACCAGCACCGGCACGGCCAGGCCCAGCGCCTCGACCTCTCCCACCAGACCGCCGGCGCACAGCACCGCGTTGATGCGCGCCTTGTCGGCGATGGCGCCCAGTTCGCGCGCGCGCAGCAGCGGCATGGTCGGCACCGCGATGCAGCCGGCCTTGATCACGCCCAGGATGCAGGCCGCCATCGTCGGACAGTTGGCGCCGCGCACCAGCACCCGGTTGCCGGTGGCCAGGCCCAGGTCGTGGCGCAGCACGTGGGCGATGCGGTCGACCCGCGCCAGGAGTTCGGCATAGGTGAGGCGCTCGCGCGCGCCGATCAGCGCCGTGCGCCCGCCCCAGCCGCGCTTGACGGCGCCGTCGAGCAGTTCGGCGACGCAATTCAGGCGCGGCGGGTAATGCAGTTCGGGCAGGTCGAAGCGGAATTCGGGCCAGGCGTGCGGCGGCGGCAGGTTGGCGCGGGCGAAGCCATCCGTGTGGCCGGACGGGGACAGGGTTGCGAAGGTGGCGTCGTTCATGAAGGGTCCCGGCTGCGTGAAACAAGGCGACGAGAATAAGCGCTCAAGCAACAATCCATGAATACTTTAAATCTAAAGCAATCCATCGACAAGCGGATTCGCACTCCATTCTTGTGCCTGCTCGAAACCCGCTCAAGCACGCGCCGCGCGCTCGGCCTGGCGCGCCACCGCGGCGCTCGCGCCGGCCAGCGCCGCCGCCACGTCTTGCGGCGCCGACTGGGCGTCTGCGGCCGCCTTGTCCAGCGCCGCCGCGGCGCCGTACAGGCCCAAGGTCTTGCAGCCCTCGCGCAGGCGGTTCAGGCGCGCCCGCATGCCTTCGTCGCCGGGCGGCGGTTCTTGCATGGCCGCCTGCAGCTGGCGCGCCAGTCCGTCGAGATACAGGCGCAGCCGCGCAGCGTCGATGCCGAGGCGGTGCGCGACCTCGTGCGGCGCTTCGTCAGGAGGCACCTCTTCGGTCCCTGCGGGGAACAGACGTTCGAACTGCGCGCGCACGTCTTCCTGGCGGAACGGCTTGACGATGTAGCCGCTGGCGCCCAGGGCCGCCGCTTCGTCGAGCGTGGCGGCGTCGGACGCGGCCGAGACCAGCACAAAGGGCAACGCGGCCGTCGCCTCATCCGCGCGCAGCCGCTGCAGCAGCTCGAGGCCGGACAGGTGCGGCATGCGCAGGTCGCAGAACACGATGTCGGGCCGCAGCCCGGCCTCCAGCTGGCGCCAGGCGTCGGCGCCGTCTTCCGCTTCCAGGATCGCGTGGTTGCCGCAGCTGTCGACCAGATGCATCAGCATCATGCGCGCCACGATGTCGTCGTCCACTACCAGCACCTTCATTCGCTCTCCGCCTGATCGGTCAAGACCTGCATTATAGGCAGGCACAATGGGTTGGTTGCAGGATTGCCTGCGGCATCAGCGCGACGCGAAGGCATCGAGCAGCGCATGCAGCTGCGGCAGGCCGGCGCGCAGGCGCTGGTGCTCGCCGGTGTCGGCCGCCGCTTCCAGTTCGCCGCACAGCGCCTCCAGGGCCGGCTCCGCCAGGTGGCCGGCGCTGCCGCGCAGGCCGTGCAGGATGCGGCCGGCCGCGTCCAGATCGTCCGACGCAACGGCCGCCGCCAGCTCGCGGCGACGGCGCGGCAGGTCGGCGCAGAAGGCGGCGCGCAGGCGCACCGCCAGCGCCTCCCCAACCCCATGCGCGGCAGCCGCCGGCTCCGCGGGCGCCGCCGCGGGTTCCGCCTTGCGCGCGGCCGCCGGTTCGTCGAAGGTCACCTCGAACATCGCGTCCAGCGCCGCCATCGCCTGCGCACGGCTGCCCTGCGTGCCCTGCGCCGGCATCGGATCGAGCGCCACGCCGCGCTGCAGCTGGCGCTCGATCGCGCGCGCCAGCTGCATGTGCAGCGCCGCCTCGTCGATCGGCTTGGTCAGGAAGGCGTCCATGCCGCAGGCCAGATAGCGCGTGCGGTCCTCGTCGGTGGCGTTGGCGGTGAGCGCCACGATCATCACGTGCGGATCGGCTACCGGCGCATCCTGCGGGCCGCCGGCGCGGATCAGGCGGGTGGCGCTGGCGCCGTCCATCTCGGGCATGCGGCCATCCATCAGCACCAGGTCGTAGCGCCGGCGGGCGCAGGCAGTCACCGCTTCCAGGCCATTGTCGACGATGTCGATCTCGTGGCCCATTTCCTCGACCATCAGGCGCGCGATGATCTGGTTGGTCGGGAAGTCCTCGGCGCACAGGATCCGCAGGCGATGGCTGTGCGGCGCGCGCGGCGCCAGCTCCACGCGCGCCGGCTCGACGCCATCCGGCAGCGGCAGCAGCACGCTGAACACGCTGCCCTTGCCTTCTTCGCTGTTGACGCCGATGGTGCCTTTCATGAGCTCCACCAGCTGGCGGCAGATCGCCAGGCCGAGGCCCGTGCCGCCGTAGCGGCGCGTGGTGGTGGTGTCGGCCTGCTCGAACTTCTGGAACAGGCGCGGCAGCGCGTCGGACGGGATGCCGATGCCGGTGTCGCGCACCGTGAAGCGGATCATGTGCATGCCCGGTGGGCGGTCCTGGTCGTCCGGCCGGCATTCGACCTGCACCGCCACGCTGCCCGACCTGGTGAACTTGAAGGCGTTCCCGATCAGGTTCACCAGCACCTGGCGCACGCGGGTCGGGTCGCCCACCAAAAAGCGCGGCACGTTGTCATCGACCTGGACCGAGAAATCCAGGCTATAACCCGCTGCCTGCTCCTGGAACAGGCTGGCCACGTTGCGCATCTTCTCGTGCAGGTCGAAGTCGATGCGCTCGACCGTCAGCTTGCCGGCCTCGATCTTCGAGAAGTCCAGCAAATCGTTGATGATCGCCAGCAGCGCTTCGGCATTGGCCTGGCCGCGCAGGATCTGCTCGCGCGTATTGTCCCTGAGCGCCGCGTCGCGCAGCGCGAAGCCCAGCATGCCGATCACGCCGGCCAGCGGGGTGCGCATCTCATGGCTCATATTGGCCAGGAATTCGGACTTCTGGCGCGTCGCGTCCTCCGCGCGCTCCTTGGCCTGGCGCAGGACTTCCTCGTTCTCCTGCAGCGCGCGGTAGGCGCGCGCCAGCTCGTTGCTCTGATGGCGCCCGCGCCGCTCCTGCTCGCGCAGTTCCTGCGTCTGCTGCTCGAGCATGCGGTTCTGCTGCTCCACCTGCTCGGTGCGCGCGCTCACCTGGTATTCCAGCCGCTCCTTGTGGCGGCGCAGGCTCGACAGGCGCACGCGCAGGCCCACGTAGATGGCGCTGCACACCGCCAGGATCATGCCGATCCGGGCCCACGGCGTGCCCCACGGCGGCGGCTCGATGGTCAGCGCCAGCGCCGCCACGTCCTCGCTCCAGACGTCGTCCTTGTTGGCCGCGCGCACCCGGAACACATAGGTCCCGGGATCGAGGTTGGTATAGGTGGCGAAGCGCTGGTCGGCGCCGGCGCTCACCCAGCCCTTGTCGAAGCCGTCGAGCCGGTAGGCGAACTTGTTGCGCTCGGGCGCGGCGAAGTGCAGCGCCGCGAATTCGAGGGTGAGCACGGCGGCGTCGGCCGGCAGGGTCACGGCGCTGGCGTTCTCGATCGGCCCCGGCAAGAGGCCCGGGAAGGCCTCCTCGAGGGGCCGGTTATAGATCTGCAGGCCGGTGATCACGGGGCGCGGCGCGATGCGGTTGTCGCGGATCGCGCGCGGATCGAAGGCGGTGATGCCGTTGAAGCCGCCGAAATACAGGGTCCCATCGGTCGTGCGCAGCACCGAGGCGTCGAAGAAGGCGCCCTCGGTGATGCCGTCGACCGCCGTGTAGCTGCGCCAGCGCGCGGTGGCCGGGTCGAAGCTCGAGATGCCGCTGGAGGTGCTGGCCCAGATGCGGCCATCCTGGTCTTCCACGATCGCCGCCACCGAATCGTCGACCAGGCCGTCGCGCGTGGTGTAGCGGGTAAAGCTGAGCGCGCCGTCGCGCCCCGTCACCATCCTGTTCAGGCCCACCGCGGTGCCGATCCAGATGTCGCCGCGGCTGTCCTCCATCAGGTGGTGCACCTCGTCGTGGCTGATGCTGTTGGGGTCGTAGGGATCGTGCCTGAAGTGGCGGAACCTGCCGCTGGCGCGGTCGAGCAGGTCGAGGCCGGCGAAGGTGCCGACCCAGAAGCGGCCGTGCCGGTCTTCCAGCATCGGACGCGCGATGTCGTCCGACAGGCTGGTGAATTTCGACGGATCGTGGCGGTAGCTGGTGACGGCGCGCGTGCTTGGGTCGAGCCGGTGCATGCCGCCGCGGGTCGTGATCCAGATGCCGCCGGCGCGGTCGAGCAGCATCGAGCGCACATTGTTGGCGTCGGCGTCGCCCGGCAGCACCTGGCGCCGGAACTGGCGCGTGCCGGGATCGAACGAAGTGATGCCGGAGCGGCTGCCGATCCACAGCAGGCCGGCGCCGTCGCGCACGATGGCGGCCGCCGGCACGTCGATCAGGCTGTTCGGGTCGTCCTTGCGGTGCCGGAACACCTCGGCCTTGCCGGTGCGCGGATCGAAGTGGTGCAAGGCGGTGGCCGAGCCGACCCACAGCCGCTGCCCGTCTTCAAGCAGCGCGCGCACCTTGTTGTCCGCCAGCGAGTCGGCCACGCCGGGCCGCGCATTCAGGCGCGCGAAGCCGCCGCTGCCCAGGTCCACGCGCGACACGCCGCCATACCAGGTGCCGGCCCAGAAAGTGCCGACCCGGTCGCGGTACAGGGCCGAGACGTAGTTGTCGACCAGGCTGTGGCGATCGGTTACGACGTTGCGGAAGGCGTCGAAGCGTTCGGCCCCGGTGCACCAGCGCAGCAGGCCGTCGTCGTGGGTGCCGACCCAGACCGTGGCATCGGGATCCTGGTACAGCGTGGTGATCCACGATTCTCCGATGCCGTCGGCGGGTCCGAAGCGGCGCAGCTTCCCCGACTCCGGACCGCGCAGGTCGCGCCGCTCCAGCCCACCGAAGCGGCCGATCCAGAGCCGCTGGCCGGCGTCGACCAGCAGCGCGTGCACCGGCCGCGAACGCAAGTCCAGTGTCGAAGGATGGTGCTCGACCGTCCGGCGGTCGGGGGCCAGGCTGTCCAGTCCCGCCGCAGTGCCGATCCACAGCCGCTTGTCGGCGTCGAGCGCCAGCGCCTGGATGCCGTCGTCGCGCAGGGTGCGTGCATCGTTCGGCACGTGGTGCCAGACCGTGAACTTGCCGGTCTCGAGATCGAAGTGCTGCAGGCCGTCGGCGGTGCCGATCCACAGCCCGTCGTGGCCGTCGCTGATCATGGCCTTGATCTGGCGGTTGCCGGTGCCGCGCCGGGTCGGCTCGTGCGGCGCGTACAGGGTGAAGCTGCGGGTGGCCGGATCGTAGCGATTCAGGCCGCCGTCGGTGCCCAGCCACATGCGGCCGTGGCGGTCCAGGTGCAGCACCCGCACCCAGTTGCTGGACAGGCTGCGCGGGTTGCCGACCTCGCTGCGGTAGTGCACGAAGCGGTTGCCGTCGTAACGCGACAGGCCGGACTGGGTGCCGAACCACATGAAGCCGTCGCGGTCCTGGACGATGGACAGGACCGATTCCTGGGCCAGGCCCTGCTGCACCGACAGGTGCTCGAAGCGCAGGGTCGGCTCGGGCGCGGCCGCGCGCAGCGGCGCCGATGCCGCCAGCAGCAGCGACAGGAAGATTATCGACAGGAAGTCAGAAAAGAACCGGCGCAGCATGATCATGAGGCGCGAAAGCCGACGCGCGCATCGGCAACGCGCCTTCCTGCTCCCGTCAGGATCGATCCGGTTTTCTGTTTGCTATCCACGGCGACAGGTTAGCAAACTCTGCTTGTCTTGAGGCAAATATGGGGCTGGAATCGCGACAAATTGTCTTGATTTGTCGCTTCCCTGTCCCACTTCAGTCTCCTTTGGCAATACCTTCGCGGCGCGGGTCGGCGCCGCCGAACCACATCTGCACCCCATGCACCCCGATCCGCTCGATGCCGTGCAGGCCCGAGGTCTGGTCGCTTACCCGGATCGCATGGCCGCGCGCGCGCAGCAGGTCTTGCGTGGCTTGCGGGAAGCGCCCGCGTTCCAGCTCGGTGGGGCCGTTGCGGCTGCCGAAATTGGGCAGCGCGATCGCCTGCTGCACGTTCAGGCCCCAGTCCAGGGTCCCGACCAGCACCTTGGCCACGTAGTTGATGATGGCCGGACCGCCCGGCGAGCCGACGGTGAGCACCAGCTTGCCGCTATCCTTCTCGAACACGATGGTGGGCGACATGGCGCTGCGCGGCCGTTTATTGGCCTCGACCCGGTTCGCCACCGGGCCGTCGGCGTCACGCGCGCTGAACGAAAAGTCGGTCAGCTGGTTGTTGAGCATGAAGCCGTCGACCATCTGGCGCGAACCGAAGGCGTCTTCGATGGTGGTCGTCATCGCCAGGCCGCGGCCCTCGGCGTCGACCACCGACAGGTGCGAGGTCGACGGCGTCTCGATCGCATTGTCCGTGCCCCAGGCGACTTCCATGCCCGGCGGCGTGCCGGCCTTCGCCTCGCCCATCGAACGGGCGCCGACCAGGCCGGCGCGCTGTTTCAGGTAGCCCTTGTCGATCAGGCTAGGGATGCCGCGCCCCGGCAGCGGCACGAAGTCGGCGTCGGCCGCATAGCGGTTGCGGTCGGCGTAGGCAAGGCGTCCCACTTCGGAGAACACGTGCACGGCGTCAAAGCCCGGCACGCCGTCTTTTGGGGCCAGCGCCTTCATGTCGAAGGTCTCGAACATGCCCAGCATCTGGGCGACGGCGATCCCGCCCGACGACGGCGGCGGCATGCCGCACACGGTGTATTGGCGATAGTCGCTGCAGACCGGCGTGCGCACCTTGGGCCGGTAGTCGGCGATGTCCCTGGCCGTCAACAGGCCGGGATTGGTCGGGTGCCGCGCGACTTTTTCCGCGATATCGCGCGCGATGCGGCCGGTATAGAACACGTCGGCGCCGCCGTCGGCTATCTCGCGCAGCGTCCTGGCCAGCGCCGGGTTCTTCAGCACATGGCCGACCGGCCAGGCCTGGCCATTCTTGTCGTAGAAGTAAGCGACGGCCACCGGATCCTTGCGCAGGTGGGTCTCGCCGGCCAGCATCTTGTGCATGCGGGGGCTGACCGCGAAGCCCTGCTCCGACAGCCGGATCGCCGGTTCGAACAGCGCCTTCCAGGGCAGCTTGCCGTGCTGGCGGTGGGCCAGTTCGAGCATGCGCAGCACGCCCGGCGCGCCCACCGAGCGGCCGCCGACCACGCCTTCGGTGCGCGACAGCGGGGTGCCGTCCGGGCGCTCGAACAGGTGCTCGTCGGCCCTGGACGGCGCGGTCTCGCGGCCGTCGAAGGCCTGGGTATCCTTGCCGTCGTAGTGGACCATGAAGGCGCCGCCGCCGATGCCCGACGATTGCGGCTCGACCAGGGTCAGCACCAGCTGGGTGGCGATCGCCGCGTCGATCGCGCTGCCGCCGCGGCGCAGGATCTGGTAGCCGGCGTCCACCGCCAGCGGATTGGCCGCGGCAACCATGTATTTCCGGGCCGGCCAGCCGGTCTTTTCCTGGAAGCCGCTGGCCGCTTCGGGCGCGGCCTGCAGTGAATCCTGGGCCAGGACGGGATGGGGAAGGACGCCGGCCAGAGCCAGGGCGAGTGCAATAGTGCTGAGTTGTTTCAAACGATTCTCCCAAAAGCAAACGGGCGCGCCGCCGCACGACAGCGGCAACGCGCCCGACATCGGGGACATGCTACCTCATGTCACGCCGGCTTGCTTTCAGGACAAGAATTTTTCTTACTTCGGCTGCATGCGGATCGCGCCGTCCAGGCGGATCGTCTCGCCGTTGAGCATCACGTTCTCGATGATGGCCTTGGCCAGGTGGGCATACTCCTTGGGCATGCCCAGGCGCGGCGGGAACGGCACCATCTTGCCCAGCGAATCGCGCACTTCCTGCGGCATATTCATCAGCATCGGGGTCTCGAAGATGCCCGGCGCAATGGTCATCACGCGGATGCCACTCCGCGCCAGGTCGCGCGCCATCGGCAGGGTCAGGCCGGCCACGGCCGCTTTCGAGGAGCCGTAGGCGGCTTGGCCCATCTGGCCATCGTAGGCCGCGACCGAGGCGGTGTTGATGATGATGCCGCGCTCGCCGTGTTCGGCTTCTTCGGTCTTGCCCATGGCCTCGGCCGCCAGGCGCGCCATATTGAAGGTGCCGACCAGGTTGATGTTGACGGCGCGCTGGAACACGTCCAGCGGGTGCGGACCGTCCTTGCCGACGGTCTTGACGGCCGGCGCCACGCCGGCGCAGTTGACCAGGCCGCGCAGGGTGCCCAGCGCCACGGCGGCGTCGACGGCGGCCTTGCCGTCCGCTTCCTGGGTGACGTCGCAGCGGACGAACTGGCCGTTGATCTCAGCCGCCAGCGCGCGGCCGGCTTCTTCTTGAACGTCGGCGATCACGACTTTCGCGCCGCCATCGAACAGCATGCGCGCGGTGGCCGCGCCCAGGCCCGAGGCGCCGCCGGTGACGATGAAGACGTTGTTCTGGATGTGCATGGTGATGTCCCTTTATATAAGTTCTGGTGCCGCTTATTAACGTTTACGTTAACGTCAACCGGCATTGTAGCGAACTTTTATGAGAAACCACCATGTCGCCGCTCAGGCTTTCAGAAGCATTGCATCGTGTTGCCGGTGCGGTTGCACAGGCGGCCTTCGCTGTTGACGCTGGCATTGCCGACCTGGCCGGCGGTGGTGGCGCCGCTGGCGTCGGTGCAGGTGGCGCCGGTGCAGGCGCTGACCGGACGCGAGGTCGGGCCGACCGGGGCAGGCGCAGCGATTGGCGTCGGCGTGATGCGTGCGCTCGGCGGCACCGCCTGGCTGTCCTGCGGACGCGGCATCGGCGACGGCTGCGGACGCACGTTCTGCGGCTCCGGGTGGGTGGCGGGATCGATGTCCTTCAGGCGCGATGGTTCCTGGCGCCCGGTCGATTTCTCAGCCTCGGTCATGGGACGCATGTCGATCGTCGGCGCCGGGGTCGAGGTCTGCTGGCCGTCGAGCGACGGCCGGTAGGTCGCGCCGGTGGCCGGCTGGCCCTGGGTGGTGCCGGTGGTCTGGGCGCCGGCGCCGATCGCAGTGGCTGCGAGCAGGACGGCAAGGATGGCGTTCGACTTGTACATGATAGACCTCTCTCCGTTTTTAATCGATCGATGACCTATTATCGTCTTGATAACCCCGCGCACGGCACGCGAGAAACAATTTCTCACATAATGCATTGAAACCAATCGATACACCCGCGCAAGTTGCCCGTGGCGCCAACGTTTCCTCCAGCGCCTGAACGAGAGCCGGAGCCGGAGCCACCTACCCTGACCTCCGTCACCAACGGCATTAACGACGGCCACCTGGCCATTGGAGGTGACGCTGAACGGCCCCGCGGCCATCGTCTCGAGCGCACCGTCGCTGCTGCAGCAGATGCTGCGCACGCTCAACTGCGCACGCACCTTCAACGGCGGCGCGCCGTTCATGGGCAATATCCAGCTGGTGGGGATGCCGACGCCTTGATGGCGCAGACGCTTTACGTCGGCCCAAAAACGTCGTTCCCGCGGAGGCGGGAACCTAAGTTTTCAAACGTCTCGATGACGCAAGCAACTTAGGTTCCCGCCTGCGCGGGAACGACGGGGTGAAGCTGACTGGATCGATTATTCGGACAGCGCCGCAAACGCGTTGTCACGCACCTGCTCGACCGGGCCGACGCCCGAGATCTTGCGGTATTTCGGCGCGCCCGGCAGGCCCGATTCAGCCCACTTGCCGTAGTAGCCCAGCAGGACTTCGGTCTGGTTATGGTAGACCTCGAGGCGCTTCGATACGGTCTCGGCCTTGTCGTCGTCGCGCTGGATCAGCGGCTCGCCGCTGACGTCGTCGACGCCTTCGACCTTCGGTGGGTTGAACTTGACGTGGTACACGCGGCCCGAGGCCGGGTGCGAGCGGCGGCCGGTCATGCGTTCGAGGATCATTTCATCGGGAACGTCGATTTCGAGCACGTAGTCGATGGTGACGCCGCTGTCCTTCATCGCCTCGGCCTGGGCGATGGTGCGCGGGAATCCGTCGAACAGATAGCCGTTGGCGCAGTCCGCATCCTTCAGGCGCTCCTTGACCAGGCCGATGATGATGTCGTCCGACACCAGTTGGCCAGCGTCCATCACCTTTTTCGCAGCCAGGCCCAGTTCAGTGCCCGCCTTGATCGCGGCGCGCAGCATGTCGCCGGTCGAGATTTGCGGGATGTTGAACTTTTCCTTGATGAAGTTTGCCTGGGTGCCCTTACCGGCACCGGGTGCTCCTAACAGAATGAGACGCATGAGTTTCCTGAGATTCTAGAAAATAATGAAAGTTTGTGGGGATTGTATAAATTATGTTTGATGCTGCCAAGACTTCCTTGACACGGAAGTTACCACAAAAGTTGGCTTTCAAGCCAGTTTTTGGGGCCCTGCGGCCAGGATTATTGATCCCGCGCAGACGCCCTCATCACTCTTCTGCGGTTACATCAAGACGGGTAATGCAGGCGTACCCGCGCCAGGTCGTCCGGCGTATCCACGCCACCGGGCGGCGCATCTTGTGTGACATGCACGGCGATCGGATAGCCGTGCCACAGCACGCGCAGCTGTTCGAGCGCCTCGATACCTTCGAGCGGCGAGACCGCCAGCTTCGGATAGGCTTGCAGGAAGGCGTTGCTGTAGGCGTAGAGGCCGACGTGGCGCAGCGGCGCGTAGCCGAGCGGCAGGGAGTCCTGGGTGGCCGCGAAGGCGTCGCGGTGCCATGGAATGGTAGCGCGCGAGAAGTACAGCGCGCGGCCCAGCTTGTCGAGCACCACCTTGACGATGTTCGGATTGAAAACCTCCGCGGCGTCCAGGATCGGATGCGCGCAGGTGGCCATCGGCGTATTGGCGTCGATGCGGGCGGCGCAGGCCGCGAGCAGCGCTGGATCGATCAGCGGCTCGTCGCCCTGCAGGTTGACCACGACTTCGTGCGCGCCCAGGCCCAGCACCTGCGCCACTTCGGCGATGCGGTCGGTGCCGGACGGGTGATCGGCGCGGGTGAGCACGGCGGAGACGCCATGCGCGGCGCAGGCGGTGGCGATGTCTTCATGGTCGGTGGCGACGATGATGCGCGTCGCGCCGGATTCACGCGCCCGTTCGGCCACGCGCACCACCATGGGCTTGCCGCCCAGGTCGGCGAGCGGCTTGTTCGGCAGGCGGGTCGACGCCAGGCGCGCCGGGATGATGACGGTAAAGCTCATTGCGAACCGTCAGGCGGGTTCGATCTTGCGCGCCTGGTCGGCCCACATGATCGGGATGCCGTCGCGGATCGGATAGGCAAGGCGGTCGGCGCGGCAGGTCAGTTCCTGCGCCTTTTTGTCGAGTTCAAGCGGTCCCTTGCACAAGGGGCAGACCAGGATATCAAGCAAGCGAGCGTCCACGACATTTCTCCACGATTTGTTCGGCCAGGCGCGCGTCGAGCTGCGCCGTGACCGGCACGACCCACAGGCGTGGATCGTTCTTCAGATGATCAATTTGCCGACATTTTACTGCATCCTTCTCGGTGATCAGGATGACATCGGCATCGACCCCGGCAAACGGGTCGTCGAGAAAGTCGTGATGGTCGGGCAAAGGCAGCTCGCCGACCGTCAGCCCGGCCGCGCGCAGCATGGCGAAGAAGCGGCCCGGATTGCCGATGCCGGCGGCGGCCACGATGCGTTTGTCACTTAACTGGGCCAGCGGCACCTGCCGGCCGCCCAGCAGCGGCTCGGTGAATTCTCCCGCCAGGTGCATGCGCCATGGCTGTCCGCCGACCGCCGCAGCCAGGCCTGGGGAAATCGCGGGCGCGTTGACGACCGTGAAGTCGCGCCGGCGCGACGGCGGCTCGCGCAAGGGACCGGCCGGCAGCAGCCAGCCATTGCCGACGCCGCGGCCGTCGAACAGGACGATCTCGACGTCGCGCGCCAGCGCGTAGTGCTGCAGGCCGTCGTCCGCGATCAGCACGTCTACCCCGGGATGCGCCTGCAGCAGCGTTCGTCCCGCTTGCACGCGGCGGCGGCCGACCACGACCGGGCACGCGGCGCGGGCCGCGATCAGCAGCGGTTCGTCGCCCACGGCGCGCGGATCGGACTGCGGGGTCACTTCCAGCGCCGCGCCCTCCTGGCCGCCATGGCCGCGCGAGATCACGCCGGGATTCAGACCGGCCGCGCGCAGGCTCTCCGCCAGCCAGATCGTCAGCGGCGTCTTGCCGGTGCCGCCGATGAAGATATTGCCGACCACGATCACCGGCACCGGCAGGCGCTCAGCGCGTTTCAGGCCGGTGCGAAACAGCAGCCGGCGCAGGCCGGCCAGCAGGCGGAACAGCAGCGCCAGCGGCAGCAGCGCCCAGGCAAGCGGCCCGCGCCGGAGCCAGGCGCGGGTCAGGGTCGATTCGAGTTGGGAAGCCATGCGGAAAGAAAAGCGGCGCGCAGCGTGCGCGCCGTATCGATTATTTGGCGGCGCCGGTCTGGGCCGCGAAGGTCAGCTTGTCATAGCCGGCCACGCGCGCCGCTTCCAGCACATTGATTACCATCTGGTGCATCGCGAACTGGTCGGCGTTGACGATCACCACAGGGCTGGCCACGACCTGACCCTCTGGCGTGCGCGCGGCGTTCTTCATGTCCTGGGCCAGGCCGGCCACACTGGTGAAGGCCACCGGCGTGTTATTGACCGTATAGTTGCCCTTGGCGTCGACCGTCACATTGATCTCGAACGGTTTTTCCGCCTGCTTCTCGGCCTCGGCCGTCGGCAAGGTGATCTGCAGTTCGGTGAACTTGCTGTAGGTGGTCGAGACCATCAGGAAGATCAGGACCACCAGCAGCACGTCGATGAACGGGATCAGGTTGATCTCCGGCTCTTCGCGCTTGCGGCCGCGGCGAAAGTCCATCATTTGCGGGCACCGTGGACGACGTCGACCAGTTTCACCGCCTGCAGTTCCATCTCGACGATATAGGTGTCGACCAGGTTGCGGAAGTGGCGGTAGAACACCAGGGCTGGCATCGCGATCGCCAGGCCGAAGCCGGTGTTGTACAGCGCCACCGAGATGCCGTGCGCGAGCTGGGCCGGATTGTTGCCGCCGGTCGGGCTCGAGGCGCCGAAGATCTCGATCATGCCGACCACCGTGCCGAACAGGCCCATCAGCGGCGCCAGCGAGGCGATGGTGCCGAGCGTGGTGAGGAAACGTTCCAGGTTCTGGGCCACGCCGCGGCCGGCCTCCTCGATCGACTCCTTCATCACGTCGCGCGGGGCGTCGACGTTGCGCAATGCCGCGGCCAGGACGGCGCCGAGAGGCGAGTTCTGCTCGAGCTTGTCCACCACGTCGGGCGTCACCTTGCCGCTGCGGTAGACGCGGATGACTTCATCGAGCAGGTTGCGGGGCAGGATCTTCTCGCGGCGCAGGGTGATCAGGCGTTCGACGATGAGGGCGACGGCAACGATCGACGCGACCAGCAGGAACCAGATAGGCCAGCCTGCGGCTTGAAAAATGGCGAGCAAGAGATACTCCTGAGAGGAAAAAGATCAATTCGGCAATGTAGCAAGTTGGCAGCGAAGCGGCAAGTAGAGTTCTTCACATCTTCTGTGGATAAAATTGTGTGCAATGACCGCGAGGTGGAACAAGTACCTTGATTTGTAAGGGCTTTCTGCGCCTGCGCAAGAAAATGGCAGTCTCATGACTTGGCTCAACCGGGCTCCGGCTTGATAAGTTGCTCACTAGCACGATGTAGTTGCGAACAAATTCTGTGGACAAAATTGTGCGCAAGGGTAGCCGGACTGAGCTAAGTAACTGATTCCAAAAGAATTAATTGTTAAGCCTAAATTGCGAGCAGTAAAAGCCGGCTGTACTTCGCCTGCGCTTGCCTCCGGTTCCACACAATTTTTGTGGACAAAAGTGTGAGCAATGAGCACTTTATGACAGTAAGCCTTTGATTTATCTCAATAAAACATCACTGCCCAAAATACTAGCATACGGCATTTTTTGCCAACAAAAAGTGCCTGGATGGCGGTTTCTGCCTCGATTGTTTGGCCGGCGAAGCAGTGGTGCACACATTATTCGCCATGTGCACAATTTTTGTGGATAAGAATGTGAGGAAGCTTGAACTTTACTGCTTAAGTGGTTGATTTGATTGAGATTAGATCGGACTGCCTCAAAAGCGGGCAGCGTCGGATGCCCCATGTCCGGTCCGCCGAAGCATGGATCGGCCGCTTTACGGCCCTGTCCTGCGCACGAAAGGTTTGCACAGATTCTGTGGACAACTTTGTGATCAAGCTCCCGGCTAGAGACTTAAGTCATTGATTCGTAACAATTCTACTTATCCTGCCCAAACGGTACGCACTCCCCCTCCAATCGGACGAGTTCCCCACAGTTTTTGTGGATAAACCGCTCTCAAACGACATTACCCAACCGATAAGCCATTGATTAACAAAGGTTTTCAATAGATTGCATTGAAAAGTAGCAACATTGCTCGATCCCGAGCCCTGGGCTGGAAAAACCACTTGCCGCTTGCCGATGGGGGATAATGTTCGCTTTCGCCATTCTCGCCAGCCCGCCATGCAAGCACCGAACGACGTCGATCCAGCCTTCACCGCCCCCGCCGTCCTAAGCGTCACAGCCCTGAACCAGCAGGTGGCGCGCCTGCTGGAGCGTTCGTTCCCGCTGGTGTGGATTGGCGGCGAGATCTCCAACTTCACCCGCGCCGCTTCCGGCCACTGGTATTTCACGCTGAAGGACGATGCGGCCCAGGTGCGCGCCGTGATGTTCCGCAGCCGCGCGCAGTCGGCCGGCTTTACCCCGCGCGAAGGCGACAAGGTCGAGGTGCGCGCGCTGGTGACCCTGTACGGCGCGCGCGGCGACTATCAGATCAACGTCGAGGCGATCCGCCGCGCCGGCGTGGGCCAGCTCTACGAAGCCTTCCTGCGCCTGAAGGACAAGCTGGCCGCGCAAGGCCTGTTCGACGCCGACCGCAAGCGCGCGCTGCCGCTGTTCGCGCGCAGCATCGGCATCGTCACCAGCCCGCAGGCCGCCGCGCTGCGCGACGTGCTGACCGCCCTGCGCCGGCGCGCCCCGCACGTGCGCATCGTGCTCTACCCTGCCCCGGTCCAGGGCCAGTTCGCCGCCGACAAGATCGCAGAAGCCATCATGACGGCCTCGCGCCGCGCCGAGGTGGACGTGCTGCTGGTCTGCCGCGGCGGCGGCTCGATCGAGGATTTGTGGAGCTTCAACGAGGAGTGCGTGGCGCGCGCCATCGACGCCTGCGCGATTCCCGTGATCTCGGGCGTCGGCCATGAAACCGACGTCACCATCGCCGACTTCGCCGCCGACGTGCGCGCGGCGACGCCGACGGCGGCCGCCGAGCTGGCCGCCACGCCACGCGCCGACTGGCTCGCCTCGCTCGAAGGCGACGCCCTCGATCTGCAACGCGCCATGGAGCGCCGCCTGCACGACGCCGGTCAGGGCCTCGACAACCTGAACCGCCGCTTGTTGAGCCCCTCGGCCCAGATCGGCCACCAGCGCCTCAAACTGCTGTCGCTGGCCACGGCGATGACCCACGCGGTCAAGCTGCCGGTGAACCGTCACAGCCTGGCGCTGGCCCAGCTGCAGCAGCGCTGGTCGCGCCACCGTCCCGACATGCGCGCCCTGCGCGCCCGCCTGGCGTCGGACAGCCGCCACCTGAACGCGAGCCTGTGCAGCCAGCTCAGGGCGCGGCGCGAAGCGCTCAATGCCCTGGCCGCCCAGCTGGAGCTGCTCAACCCGCAGCGCACCCTGGAGCGCGGCTATGCCATCGTGCGCGACGGCAAGGGCCAGATCGTGCGCGATCCAGCCCAGATCCACGCGCGCGACACGCTGACGGTGCGACTGGCCAATGGCAGCGCCGAGGTCGGCGTGGCGCAGGTGCAGAGCGTGCTGGAGTGAATCCGGATCGGTTGCCGGGGCTGCAAAAAATGCAAGCCTGCAACGTTGCTCTATATTGCGTAGAATAACGGCGCTATAAGAACAGCAACCTTTCCCAACCACTAAGGAACGCACACATGGAACACACCCTGCCGCCACTGCCGTATGCCAAGGACGCCCTGCAACCGCACATCTCGGCCGAGACCCTGGAATACCACCACGGCAAGCACCACCAGACCTATGTGACCAACCTGAACAACATCATCAAGGGCACCGAGTTCGAAAACCTGTCCCTGGAAGAGATCATCAAGAAGTCGACCGGCGGCGTGTTCAACAACGCGGCCCAGATCTGGAACCACACCTTCTTCTGGAACTGCCTGAGCCCGAACGGCGGCGGCGCACCGACCGGCAAGGCGCTGGACGCGATCAATGCCAAATGGGGTTCGTTCGACAAGTTCAAGGAAGAGTTCAACAAGTCGGCACTGGGCAACTTCGGCTCGGGCTGGACCTGGCTGGTGCAAAAGGCCGACGGCAGCGTCGACATCGTCAACACCACTGGCGCCGGCACCCCGCTGACCACCACCGACGTGCCGCTCTTGACCGCCGACGTCTGGGAACACGCTTACTACATCGACTACCGCAATGCGCGCGCCAAGTTCCTGGAAGCGTTCTGGAACGTCGCCAACTGGGAATTCGTGAACAAGAATTTCGTCTGAATGCGCTGACGGTCATGCCGGCGACGGCATGATGCATCGACGACCAGGGCCCGCTCGCGCGGGCCTTTTTTTCACCGGCGCCGGAATCTAGTCGCCGCCACCGCCACCGCCGCAACCACTCCCGCCGCCACCATCGCCGCAACCGTCGCTGTCGCCACCGGAATCGACGATGGCAATGCCGCCGTCGCCGGTTTGTGCCTCCGGCCCCGGTTTCTTCAACAGCGCCAGGTAAGTCATTTCGCTGACCAGGCCCGCACCGAACAGCGCCGGCAGCGCGAGATCGGGGTGCACGTGCGCCGGCCCCGGCTTGCTTCCTGCCGCATCGAGGCGCCGGTAAACGATGTCGCCACGCTCGATCCAGTAACCGTGGCCGTTCGGCATATGCAGGCGGGCGTCGAGAGCGAAGAGCGGCGGCAGGCCGGGGCCGTGGGAAGGCCGCCCTTCCAGCGCGCGGCAGCCGACGAGTGTCTGCGCCAGGGCTGTGCGATCAAGGGCGGACTGCGGCAGGTGCGCGATCGCGGCGCCAAAGTGGCGCCGACAAAAGCGCGCGAGATCGTCGGCGTCCCAGCGCATCCACGCATGCCAGACCGAGTCCGCGGCCAGCGACGGCAGTGCGCAGGGCCTGCCGCGCCGTGTGGATGCGTCGAAGAATTCCATCAGTCCGGTAGCGGCCCGATGAAAGAACAGACGGTCGGCGGGCATTCCCGGAAACTCTTCGGGCCCGACACGCTGCCAGTAGGCATGCAAGGCCGGCGCAAGCTGCACCAGTTGTTCACGATAGCGTGACCGCCGCAGCTCGCGGCGCACGCGCCAGTCATCGATCCAGTTCATATGCCCGCATGCTCTCATTTGACATGGATCGCATCATACCGCGCCCGCTTTTACTACTGGAACAGGAAGTGCAGATCGAGCCGCTCGCCGCTCAGCGCGCCATCGTAGCCAGGCAACCCCGACAGCACCTCCCGAAAAGCGCCGCCCGCCATCGCCGCCTGCGCCGACGTCAGCAGCGGCGTGTCCAGTGCGCTGGCGTGGCAGGCAAGGAAATACCGTTCGCGAATCACCGGGATGAAATCGAGATCGAAACGCCGCGCCGCCGTCTCGACGCCGAAGCCCACGTCGGCCATGTCGCTGGCGACGTAGGCCGCCACCGCCGCGTGCGTGAATTCGGCGGTGCCGGAGCGGTTGATCACGGCGGCATCAACGCCACGGTCGGCCAGCAGCAGTTCGAGCAGCACCCGCGTGCCGGACCCCTTCTGGCGGTTGACGAAGCGCAGATCGTGGCGCGCCAGGTCGGCCAGGCCGGTGACTCCTTTCGGATTGCCCTTGGCGACGAAGATCCCCTGCATGCGATACGCCAGGTGCAGCAGCGCGTGGCGCTCGGGATCGAGCCAGGGCCGGTACTTGGCGGCCGCCGCCCCCTCCAGCTCTCCCACCGGCAAATGAAAGCCCGCCAGGTCGCACTCGCCGCGCGCCAGCGCCGCCACCGCGTCGCTGCTGCCCCGATAATTGATGTCGACCGTGACGCCATGCTCGTTCAGCTGCGTCACCAGGGCCGCCACCGCGAACCCGTGCGAGGCGGTCAGGCGCAGGACTTGCGCATCGCCGACCAGTACCCGCGCCAGTTCCTGCTGCAGTTCCGAGGCGAGACTATCGAGCGTGGGGGTCAGGCGGGCATTGATGCGGCGGTCGGCCCACATTAGTTTTTCGGCGAGCGGCGACAGCACCGTGCCCTTCCCGCGCACCTTGTGAACCAGCTCCACGCCGAATTGTGCCGAGAACTGCTGCAGCATTCCCCAGGCATGGCGGTAGGACATGCCGCGCGCCGTGGCGGCCTTACTGATCGAACCCAGTTCGCTCACCGCCAGCAGCAGCCCGAGCAGCGCCGGCAGCGCGGTCGGCTCCCCGGAGGCATCGCGCACGATCCAGTCCGGCCGTATCTCCACTCTGATCATATGCAAAATCCTTCATATTGAACACCGGTGAATCGGGTGCTACTCTGGCCTGAGCAGTCAATAAAAGCCGTTATATATGTTCCGATAAACATATGCAAGGCAGAGATGGAGACACCATGAAACAAGACAGCACCGAAACGCGCCGCGTCATCGGCGACATCCTCGCACTTCATGCGCACGAAGGCCACCTCGGCCAGGACTTGCTGCTGCCGGTGCTGCACGCGATCCAGGACCGGCTCGGCTTCATCCCGCCCGATGCGGTCGAGGGGCTCGCGCAAAGCTTCAACCTGTCGCGCGCCGAGGTCCATGGCGTGATCACCTTCTACCACTACTACAAGACCACGCCGCCGGCGCGCTGCACGGTGCAGGTCTGCCGCGCCGAGGCCTGCCAGAGCATGGGGGGCGACGCCCTGCTGTCGCACGTCCAGCAGGCGCTCGGTTGCGACCTGCACGCGCACACCGCCGACGGCGGCTTCGCCCTGGAACCCGTGTACTGCCTCGGCCAATGCGCCACCGCGCCGGCCATCATGATCAACGACGCCGTCCACGCCCGGGTGACGCCGCAGCGTTTCGACAGGCTGGTGGCGAAGCTGTCCCCCAAAGCCGAGGAGGTCGCATGAGCGTGCGCATCTATGTACCCGCCGATTCGGCTGCGCTGGCCCTTGGCGCCGACGACGTCGCCAGCGCGATTCGTAGCGAGGCCGCGCGGCGCGGCATCGCCATCGACCTGGTGCGCAACGGCACGCGCGGCCTGTTGTACCTCGAACCGCTGGTCGAAGTCGAGACGCCAGCCGGCCGCATCGGCTTCGGCACCGTCGATGAAAGCGACGTCGCCGCCCTGTTCGATGCCGGCTTCCACGACGGCCAATCCAGGCACCGCCTGGCGCTCGGCCTCGTCGAGGAAATTCCCTACCTGGCCCGGCAGACCCGCCTGACCTTCGCCCGCTGCGGCATCACCGATCCGCTCTCCCTGGCCGACTACGAGGCCCACGGCGGCTACCGCGGCCTGCGCCAGGCCGTGACGATGACGGGCGCCGACATCGTCGCCGCGGTTACCGCCTCGGGCCTGCGCGGACGCGGCGGCGCCGCCTTCCCCACCGGGATCAAGTGGAACACGGTGCTGCGCGCACCCGCCTACCAAAAATACATCGTCTGCAATGCCGACGAAGGTGACTCCGGCACCTTCGCCGACCGCATCGTCATGGAAAGCGATCCTTTCGTCCTGATCGAGGGCATGACGATCGCCGGCCTCGCGGTCGGCGCCACCCGCGGTTTCATCTATGTGCGCAGCGAGTATCCGCATGCGATCGCCGCGCTCAATCATGCGATCCAGACGGCCACGCGCGCGGGCCTGCTCGGAGCGAACGTCGCCGGCAGCGGCCGCGCCTTCGAGCTGGAGGTACGCAAGGGCGCCGGCGCCTATATCTGCGGCGAAGAAACCGCCCTGCTCGAGAGCATCGAGGGCAAGCGCGGCGTGGTGCGCGCCAAGCCACCGCTTCCCGCGCTGGCCGGCCTGTTCGGCCAGCCGACCGTCATCAACAATGTGCTGTCGCTGGCCTCGGTGCCGATTATCCTCGACAAGGGCGCCCAGTTCTACCAGGACTTCGGGATGGGCCGCTCGCGCGGCACCTTGCCGGTGCAACTGGCCGGCAATATCAAGAACGGCGGCCTGATCGAACTGGCGTTCGGCGTCACGCTGCGCGAGATCATGTATGACTACGGCGGCGGCAGCGCCAGCGGCCGTCCGATCAAGGCGGTGCAGGTGGGCGGTCCGCTGGGCGCCTATCTGCCGGCCTCGCAGTGGGACACCCCGCTCGACTACGAGGCCTTCGCCGCCTTGTGGGCGGTGCTGGGCCATGGCGGCATCGTGGTGCACGACGACAGCGCCGACATGGCGAAGCTGGCGCGCTACGCAATGGAGTTCTGCGCCGTCGAATCGTGCGGCAAATGCACGCCCTGCCGCATCGGTTCCACCCGCGGCGTCGAGGTGATCGACAAGATCCGCGCCGGCACCGAGCGCCCGCAGCAGGTGATCCTGCTGCGCAGCCTGTGCGACACGATGCTCAACGGTTCGCTGTGCGCGATGGGCGGCATGACGCCCTATCCGGTGCTGTCGGCGCTGAACCACTTCCCGCAAGACTTCGGCCAGGTGGCCGGCGACGAACTGGCCGCCTGAGTGGCGGCCCAGGAGACAAGGCAATGATCGAAACCATCCTCACCCGCGATTTCGGCACGCCGGCGAAAGAAATCCACCTCGCCACCGAGATGATCACCCTCACCATCGACGGCGTCCAGGTCACCGTCCCGGCCGGCACCTCGCTGATGCGCGCGGCGGCCGAGAACAGCATCAACATCCCCAAGCTGTGCGCCACCGACAGCCTGGAGCCGTTCGGCTCCTGCCGCCTGTGCCTGGTCGAGATCGAAGGCCGCCGCGGTTATCCCGCGTCTTGCACCACGCCGGCCGAAGCGGGCATGGTGGTGCGCACCCAGACGCCCAAGCTGCAGGAAGTGCGCAAGGGCGTGATGGAGCTGTATATCTCCGACCACCCGCTCGACTGCCTCACCTGCCCGGCCAACGGCAACTGCGAGCTGCAGGACATGGCCGGCGTCACCGGCCTGCGTGAAGTGCGCTACGGCTACGAGGGCGCCAACCACCTGAAGCTCAAGAAGGACGAGAGCAATCCCTATTTCACCTTCGATTCGTCGAAATGCATCGTGTGCAACCGCTGCGTGCGCGCCTGCGAAGAGACGCAAGGCACCTTCGCGCTGACGATCTCCGGACGCGGGTTCGATTCCCGCGTCGCCGCCGGCCAGAGCGAAGCGTTCATGGAATCCGAATGCGTGTCGTGCGGCGCCTGCGTCGAAGCCTGCCCCACCGCCACCCTCACCGAAAAATCGGTCATCTGGCTCGGCCAGGCCGAACACAGCATCACCACCACCTGCGCCTATTGCGGCGTCGGTTGCTCGCTCAAGGCCGAGATGAAGGGCAATGAGGTGGTGCGCATGGTGCCGGCCAGGGACGGCAAGGCCAACGAAGGCCATGCCTGCGTCAAGGGCCGCTTCGCCTGGGGCTACGCCACCCACAAGGACCGCATCCTCAAACCCATGATCCGCGCCAAGATCACCGATCCGTGGAAGGAAGTGTCGTGGGATGAAGCCCTCGACTACGCGGCATCGGAGTTCAAGCGCATCCAGGCCAAGCACGGCCGGGATTCGATCGGCGGCATCGTCTCGTCGCGTTGCACCAACGAAGAAGGTTATCTGGTGCAGAAGCTGGTGCGCGCCGCCTTCGGCAACAACAACGTCGACACTTGCGCCCGCGTGTGCCACTCCCCGACCGGCTACGGCCTCAAGACGACGCTCGGCGAATCGGCCGGCACCCAGACCTTCAAGTCGGTCGAGAAGGCCGATGTGATCCTGGTCATCGGCGCCAACCCGACCGACGGCCATCCGGTGTTCGCCTCGCGCATGAAGAAGCGCCTGCGCCAGGGCGCGCGGCTGATCGTCATCGATCCGCGCCGCATCGACCTGGTCAAGTCGCCGCACATCCGCGCCGACCACCACCTGCAGCTGCGGCCCGGCACCAACGTCGCGATGATCAGCGCGCTGGCCCACGTGATCGTCACCGAAGGCCTGATGGCCAACGATTTCATCACCGAGCGCTGCGACCTGCGCGCCTTCGCCCAGTGGCGCGCCTTCGTCGCCCAGCCGGAAAACTCGCCGGAAGCGATGGAAGCGATCACCGGCGTGCCGGCGCAGCAGGTGCGCGATGCCGCCCGCCTGTATGCGCTGGGCGGCAATGGCGCGATCTTCTATGGCCTGGGCGTGACCGAACACGCGCAGGGGTCGACCGCCGTCATGGGCATCGCCAACCTGGCCATGGTCACCGGTAACGTCGGCCGCGCCGGGGTGGGCGTCAATCCGCTGCGCGGACAGAACAATGTGCAGGGCTCTTGCGATATCGGCTCCTTCCCGCACGAGCTGCCGGGCTACCGCCACGTCTCGGACACCACCGTGCGCACCCTGTTCGAACAGGCCTGGGGCGTGCCGCTGCAGGCCGAACCGGGCCTGCGCATTCCGAACATGTTCGAGGCGGCGCTCGACGGCAGCTTCATGGGCCTGTATTGCCAGGGCGAGGACATCGTCCAGTCCGATCCGAACACCCAGCACGTCACCTCGGCGCTGGAGGCCATGGAATGCATCGTGGTGCAGGATATCTTCCTGAACGAGACGGCCAAGTATGCCCACGTGCTGCTGCCGGGTTCCTCGTTCCTGGAAAAGGACGGCACGTTCACCAATGCCGAGCGCCGCATCTCGCGCGTGCGCAAGGTCATGCCGCCACGGGCCGGCTATGCCGACTGGGAAGTCACCGTCGCGCTGTCGAACCGGCTGGGCTATCCGATGAACTATCGCCACCCGTCCGAGATCATGGACGAGATCGCGCGCCTGACGCCGACCTTCAGCGGCGTGAGCTACCGCCGCCTCGATGAACTGGGCAGCATCCAGTGGCCATGCAACGACGAGGCGCCGGAAGGCACGCCGACCATGCACGTCGACGGCTTCGTGCGCGGCAAGGGCCGCTTCATCATCACCCAGTACGTCGCCACCGACGAGAAGGTGACGCGCAAGTATCCGCTGATCCTGACCACCGGCCGCATCCTGTCGCAGTACAACGTCGGCGCGCAGACGCGCCGCACCGAGAACGTGCGCTGGCATGCCGAAGACCGGCTCGAGATCCACCCGCACGATGCCCAGGAGCGCGGCATCGAGGAGGGCCAGTGGGTCGGCATCCACAGCCGCGCGGGCGAGACCGTGCTGCGGGCGATGATCACCGAGCGCATGCAGCCAGGCGTGGTGTACACCACCTTCCACTTCCCGGAATCGGGCGCCAACGTCATCACGACCGAGAACTCCGACTGGGCCACCAACTGCCCCGAATACAAGGTGACGGCGGTGCAGGTGATGCCGGTCCAGCAGCAGTCGGACTGGCAGCTGGAATATGCCCGCTTCAACCAGATGCAGCTGGGCCTGGCGGAGCCGGTCGCATGATGGCCGCGCTCGACATGGATGCGCACGCCAAGGTGCAAGGGCCCGTCCAGCACTTTCCGAGCGCCTGCATGACCGTGACGCGCACGCACGGCGGTCAATTGCGCAGCACACAGGACGAACTGGCCGAGGAAGTGCCGGTTGCGCTCGAGTACAACGGCGTCTCGCACGCGGTGATGCTGGCGACGCCCGCCGACCTGGAGGAGTTTGCGCTCGGCTTTTCGCTGAGCGAAGGCATCGTCGCCTCGCCTGCCGAATTCTATGGCGTGGAGATCGAACACGCTGCAAACGGCATCACCGCCCACATCGACCTCGCCGCCGGCGCCTTCATGCGTCTCAAGGAGCGGCGGCGCAGCCTGGCGGGCCGTACCGGCTGCGGCCTGTGCGGCGTCGACAGCCTGGCCCAGGTGGTGCGGCCCCTGCCCTGGCTGGCGCCGACGCGGGCGCTGTCCGGCCCGGCGATCCGGCGCGCCCTGGCCGAGGCCCGGGCCCAGCAGCCGCTCAATCGCATTACCGGCGCCACCCATGCGGCCATATGGTGCGGCCGCGACGGCAGGCCGCGCGCTGCATTCGAGGATGTCGGCCGCCACAACGCGCTCGACAAGCTGATCGGCGGCCTGCATCTGGCCGGGGCCGACCCGGCCGACGGTTTTTGCCTGCTCACCAGCCGCGCCAGCGTCGAGATGGTGCAGAAAGCCGCCACCGTCGGCATCGCTGCCATGGTCGCCATCTCGGCCCCTACCGCCCTCGCCGTCCGTACCGCACTCGGTTGCGGCCTGACGCTGGTTGCCTTCGCGCGTGGCGACGACTTCGTCGCCTATGCCCACGGCGCCAACATCGCAATGGAGTCCGCATGAACATCGACAACCTGGTCACGATGGCCAACCAGATCGGCACCTTCTTCGAGTCCTACCCGGATCCCCAGGAAGGCCGCACCGAGATCGCCAACCATCTGCAGCGCTTCTGGGCGCCGCGCATGCGCAGCCGGCTGTTTTCGCATCTCGACGAAACCGAGGGCGAAGGACTCAAGCCGATGGTGATCGAGGCATTGCTGGAGCACCGGCGCGACCATATGCCGCCTCCGCCGCCGGGTGGTGATGCGGGTTAATCACCAGGTCATTCCGCAAGCCTGAACACGCCAGTCCCGCAAGCCTGAACACGCCAGTCCCGCTGCCAGAACACGCCAGTCCCGCTGTCAGAACACGCCAGTCCCGCGACCTGAGCACGTCATTCCCGCGCAGGCGGGAATCCAGGTACGTTGCGCAGCCACTGCGTTAAACCGTAGTGGCAACGCTTAAGACTTGGATTCCCGCCTGCGCGCACTGGTGTCCGGAATAATTTTGGGCGCTTGAAAAAGGCCGCTGTATAGGAAAAATCACGTCGTTCCCGCCCTCGCCGGGCGCCTTGGCGGGAACCTAAGTGTGCATGGCCAGTGGCCTAAAAATCGACCACCGATGAACGTTCGGGTCACGCAAGAGCATGAACATTCTGTGATTTCACTTGGATCCCCGCCTCCGCGG
Source organism: Massilia sp. CFBP9012 (assembly GCF_034045115.1). Lineage (NCBI taxonomy): Bacteria > Pseudomonadati > Pseudomonadota > Betaproteobacteria > Burkholderiales > Oxalobacteraceae > Massilia > Massilia sp. CFBP9012. The sequence continues at coordinate 306,725 of NZ_JAXCWM010000008.1, forward strand.
GGATGACGATGCATACTTTGCGTATAAATATTCCGGACACCAGTGCGCCTGCGCGGGAATGACGTGCTGGGGACGCGGGAATGACGTTCTTATGTTACGGGACTAGCGTGCTGCGAGACTGGATGAACAGGATCACGCCTGCGCCGTCTCGAGCTGCGTCAGCCTTGCGCGCAGCTTGCGTTCTTCCCCCCAGCGTTCGGTCTCGTCGCGCACCAGGGCGACGATTGCCGACACCTCCCCACCAGGCCCGTGCAGCAGCGCCACCGTGAAGGCGATCGACAAGGGCTTGCCTTCCTTGTGCAGCGCCGGCACGCGCAGGATGTCGCTGCCGTAGCGCGTCTCGCCCGTGTCCATCGTCTTGTGATAGCCGTCCCAGTGCCGCTGGCGTTGACGCTCGGGGATGATCAGGTCCAGCGACTGTCCAATGGCCTCGCTCTCGGTAAAGCCGAAGATGCGCGTGGCCGCGGCGTTCCAGAACGTGATGTCGCCTTTCGCGTCGCAAACGACGACGCCGTCGCCCAGCGCCTGCAGCAGTTGTTGAAAATCGATGTCGGCTTGCATGGTGTTACCTCCCCCATAAAAAACAGGTGCGCGTCGCAAACCGCCGACGCGCACCGAACTTCGTTTATCCAGCCAGGCCCGCGATCACACCACCTGCTTCTCGTGCAGCGCCGCGATGTCCTTCTGGCTATAGCCGAGGCCTTCCAGCACCTCGTCGGTGTGTTCGCCCAGCAGCGGCGAGCCCTTGATGTCGACCTTCATGTCCGAGAACTTGATGGGGCTGCCCACGGTGAGATAGGTGCCGCGCTCCTTGTGCTCGACCTCGGCGATCGTGCCGCTGGCGCGCAGCGAGGGATCGGCGGCGATTTCCTTCATCGACAGCACTGGCGAGCAAGGAATATCGAACTTGCGCAGGATGTCGACCGCCTCGAACTTGGTCTTGTCCTTCAGCCAGTCCTCGATCGTCCCGAAGATGGCGAAGATCTTGTCCTGGCGCGCGCCGGCGGTCATGTAGGCCGGGTCGTCGATCCACTCTTCCTTGCCGAGCGCCTTGCAGATCGGCGCCCAGGCATGGCCCTGGATGGTGAAGTAGATGTAGGCATTGGGGTCGGTTTCCCAGCCCTTGCACTTGAGCACCCAGCCTGGCTGGCCACCGCCGCCGGCATTGCCGCCGCGCGGGACGACGTCGGAGAACGTGCCATGCGGGTACTGCGGATACTCTTCCAGGTAGCCGACCCGGTCCAGGCGCTGCTGGTCGCGCAGCTTCACGCGGCACAGATTGAGCACGCTGTCCTGCATCGATACCGCCACCTTCTGGCCCTTGCCCGTGGTGTCGCGCGCACGCAGGGCGGTCAGGATGCCGATCGCCAGGTGCATGCCGGTATTGCTGTCGCCCAGGGCAGCGGCGCTGACGGTCGGTGGGCCGTCGTCGAAACCGGTGGTCGAGGCCGCGCCGCCGGCGCACTGCGCCACGTTCTCATAGACTTTCAGGTCTTCGTAGTGGTGGCCGTCGCTGAAGCCCTTGACCGATGCCACGATCATGCCCGGGTTCAGTTCCTTGATGTGCTCCCAGGTAAAGCCCATGCGGTCCAGCGCACCCGGACCGAAGTTCTCGACCAGCACGTCCGACTCCTTGATCAGCTTGGTCAGGATTTCCTTTCCTTCGGGCTTCTTGGTGTCGAGCGTCAGCGAACGCTTGTTGCTGTTGAGCATGGTGAAATACAGGGCGTCGACGCCGGGGATGTCGCGCAGCTGCGAGCGCGTGACGTCGCCCGCGCCGGGACGCTCGACCTTGATCACGTCAGCGCCGAACCAGGCCAGCAGCTGGGTGCAGGCGGGGCCGGCCTGGACGTGGGTGAAGTCGATGATCTTGATGCCTTCGAGTGGTTTGCTCATGATGTCAGTCTCCTTTATTCAGTCGATAGTGCGGGCACCACCGGCGGCCTTGTGGGCGCCGGCGGTCGTACGTGTCGCTTCGCTGTACTACTGATCGGTCACTTTTTCGCGTTGCTTTGCGGATTCAGATTGGTCAGGCGGCCGCTCTCGGTGCCGGCGGTCTCGTCGATCACGGCATTGATCAGGGCCGGCTTGCCGGCGGCGATTGCCTCGCTTAGCGCGCGGGTCAGTTCTTCCGGGCTGGTCACGTGGTAGCCGATGCCGCCGAAGGCCTCGATCATCTTGTCGTAGCGCGCGTTCTTGACGAACACGGTCGGGGCGACGTCCTTGCCGCCGGTCGGGTTAACGTCGGTGCCACGGTACACGCCGTTGTTATTGAAGATGATGGTCGTCACCGGCAGCTCGTAGCGGCAGATGGTCTCGAGCTCCATGCCGCTGAAACCGAAGGCGCTGTCGCCTTCGATCGCGACCACCGGCTTGCCGCTGACGACGGCCGCGCCGATCGCATAGCCCATGCCGATGCCCATGATGCCCCAGGTGCCGGAGTCGAAACGCTTGCGCGGCTGATACTGGTCAATGATGCTGCGCGCGTAATCGAGCGTGTTGGCGCCCTCGTTCACCAGGTTGATGTCCGGGTGCTGCTTGAGCACGTCGCGGATGGCGCGCAGGGCGGTGTGGAAGTTCATCGGCGCCACGTCGCGGTTGAGCAGCGCCGCCATCTTGGCCGTGTTCTGCTCCTTGCGCTCGGCGATCGGGCCCAGCCATTCCGCGTCGGGCTTGGCGATGCCGGCGCCGTCCAGCCCGTCGAGCAGGGCCGCCACGCACGAGCCGATGTCGCCGATCAGCGGCGCGGCGATCGCCACATTGCTGTCGATCTCGGTCGGCGAGATGTCGATCTGGACGAACTGCTTGGGCTTGCCCCAGGTCTTGCCCTTGCCGTGGGCCAGCAGCCAGTTGAGGCGCGCGCCGATCAGCACCACCACGTCGGCCTCGGCCAGCACGTAGGAGCGGGCCGCCGAAGCCGATTGGGCGTGAGTGTCAGGCAGCAGGCCCTTGGCCATCGACATCGGCAGGTAGGGAATGCCGGTGCGCTCGACCAGCGCGCGGATGTCGTCGTCGGCCTGCGCGTAGGCGGCGCCCTTGCCGAGCAGGATCAGCGGCTTCTTCGCGCCCTTGAGCAGGGCCAGCGCGCGCTGCACCGAGTCCGGGGCCGGCAGCTGGCGCGGCACCGGGTCGACCACCTTGATCAGGGAACGCTTGGCGTGGCCGGCCTCGATCGTCTGCGCCAGCAGCTGGGCCGGCAGGTCGAGATAGACGCCGCCGGGGCGGCCCGAGACGGCGGCGCGGATCGCCCGCGCCACGCCGACGCCGATGTCCTCGGCCTTGTTGATGCGGTAGGATGCCTTGGCGTAAGGCTTGGCCGCGTTCAGCTGGTCCATTTCTTCGTAATCGCCCTGCTGCAGGTCGACGATCTCGCGTTCGCTCGAGCCCGAGATCAGGATCATCGGGAAGCAGTTGGTGGTCGCGTTGGCCAGCGCCGTCAGGCCGTTGAGGAAGCCCGGCGCCGAGACGGTCAGGCAGATACCCGGCTTTTGCGTCATGTACCCGGCGATTGCCGCGGCATTGCCGGCGTTCTGTTCATGACGGAAGCCGATGAAACGCATCCCTTCGGCCTGCGCCAGGCGCGCCAGGTCGGTAATCGGAATGCCGACCAGGCCGAAGATCGTATCGATGTCGTTGTGTTTCAGGGCATCGATTACCAGGTGGAAGCCGTCGGTCACGTCTACCGATACGTGGTTAGTCATTGCTGTCTCCAGTTATTGTCGATCCGGGCAGAACGCGGTGTGTATCGCCCGCAAACCATCATAGCCAGCGCGCCTGATTTGTCTCATTGACCATGGTCAATTTTGGCCGCATGATGCGAGAATCTCGCTAAACGGCTGCGTTCATGACGACTATTGCAAATCACTCGGAACGGAACATCATTCGTCTGCAGTTAAAGCAGAACATCGTGCTTAAGGAACTGCGCGACAGCGAGATGGCGGCGCTCGAGCCGTATCTGACGATCGAGAACCACCAGAAGGGCGACCTGCTCATGAACCAGGGCGTGCACGAGATGTCGCAGTACTTCATCCTGGACGGCATCCTCAAGCGCCAGGTCTCCAACCAGGAAGCCAAGGAGATGATCCTGCGCTTCTCGGCGGAACGGGACATCGAAACCAGCTACGCCGCCTGGTGCCTCAAGATGCCGACGCCGTTCAGCATCGCCTGCGTCACCAAGGTACGGGTGGCGCGCATGCCGCTGCCGCAATGGGTCGATTTCCTAGCAAGCCACAGCACGGTGAAGCAGTCCTTCGAGTACGAGGTCATGAACCTGATGAGCGCCATCATGGCGCACACCATCACGCTGCACCTGCTCGATGCGCCAGGCCGGGTCCACCGCTTCATGCGCAAGCACCCCGACCTGTTCGAACGGCTGCCGAAAAAGGAATTGGCGGCATATCTGAACCTGTCGCCGGAGACGTTGAGCCGCCTGAAGAATCGGGGGAAGATCTGAAGATCAGGCGAAGTCGTTGATCTTGTTGGCACAAAGGCCGTCGCCCCCGCGAAGGCGGGGGCCTAAGTTCAGCGTTAGCGAAACGCGTGCAAACTTAGGCCCCCGCCTGCGCGGGGGCGACGTGGATAGTGCAACTAGACTGTCGTCACCGCCCTCTGCAACTTGACCCCGCCCCCCTCCTCGGTCATGGTCTGCTCCAGCAGCTTCACCAGCGCATACGCCGAATCGATATGCGGCGTAGGGGTGCCGGTCATGCGCGCCAGTTCGATCACCGATCCGACCAGGGCATCGATTTCCGGCCCCCGGCCCGCCTCCACGTCCTGCAGCATCGAGGTCTTGTGCTTGCCGATCTGCGCGGCGCCCTCGATGCGCCGGTCCAGGGTCACGCGGAAGGTGATCCCTAATTTGGTGGCCACGGCTTCGGCCTCGCGCATCATCTCCGCCGCCAGCTCGCGGGTGAGCGGGTATTCGCAGATGTCGACCAGGGTCGAATGCGCCAGCGCGCTGATCGGATTGAAGCTGACGTTGCCCCACAACTTGAGCCAGATCTCGGCGCGGATGTTGTCGAGGACCGGCGACTTGAAGCCGGCGTTCTGGAAGCAGGCCGATACCGCACCCACCCGCTCGCTTGTCGTGCCGTCCAGTTCTCCCAGTGGGAAGCGCGCGCCTTCGATGTGCCGGATGACGCCCGGCGCCATCAGTTCGGCGGCCGGATAGACCACGCAGCCGAGCACCCGCTCCGGTGGAATCCGGCGCGCCAGTTCGCCGCCAGCGTCGACGCTGTGCACGGTGCGCCCGTCGAACTCGCCGCCATGGCGGTGGAAATACCAGAACGGTATGCCGTTCTGCATCGTCACCACCACGGTGCGCGGACCGAACAGCTTGCCGACCTGGGCCGATACGCCATCGACCTGGTGCGCCTTGATGGCCAGGATCACCAGGTCCTGCTCGCCGGCCGCGTCATAGTCGTCCGTCGCGCGCACTTGCGAGGCGATCTTCTCCTCCCCGTCAATCTCGATGAGCTTGATGCCGTTCGTGCGAATCGCCGCCAGATTGGCGCCCCGCACGATGAATGTCACCTCCTCGCCCGCCAGCGCCAACCTGGCGCCAACGAGGCCGCCAATTGCCCCCGCTCCAATTACTGCGATCTTCATGACCCACCCCTTGTCGTCGTTTACTCGAACCGATTGATGAGCTTTCCGATGCCGTCGATCTCTACCTCGATCGTGCTGCCCGGCCGCATCGAGCCGACGCCGACCGACGTCCCGCACAGCAGGAGGTCGCCCGGCTCCAGTGTCATGTCCTGGGAGATTCGGCTGACCAGCTCGGCCACCGAAAACACCATGTCGTTGATCGGGTAGTCCTGGCGCACCTCGCCGTTCAGGGTCGTGCGCACGACCAGCATTGCCGGGTTGAGTCCGGTGGCAATCACGGGGCCGAACGGGCAAAAGGTGTCGAAGCCCTTGGCGCGCACCCACTGGGGAAAGGTCGGATCGCGCCCGATGATCTCGCCCACGGTGACGTCGTTGGCGCAGGTGTAGCCGAACACGTAGTCGGCCGCCTCCTCGACCGGCACGGCAGTGCAGCGGCGGCCGATCACGATCGCCAGCTCGCCCTCGAACGCCACCTTGCCCTCGCACAGCGGCTTGCGGATCGTACCGCCCGGCGCCAGGTAGGAGGTCGATGGCTTCATCAGGTAGAGCGGCTCGGCTGGCGGCGCCAGTCCCAGCTTCTGGCCCAGCGCGTGAAAGTTGTTCCACATCGCCAGGACCTTGCCGGGCACGCTCGGTGTGAGCACCTCGACCTCGTTCAGGTTCACCGCCATGTCGGTCCGTCGCGGGCTGTCGAACATATCGCCCTTGAAGATCCGGATCTTGTCGCCCTCGAGCGTGCCAAAACGTACGGTGTCGAGGTGTTGAAAGCGTATCCAGTGTCGGATCATGTGAGGTCTCTCGAACGTCGGGTCGGTGGATGCTCTGATTGTGGAAGATCGATTTCCGTATATCCTTGACCACGGTTAAGATTCGAAAATCTCAACAGGGCCGCTCGGATCTAGGCGCCGATCTGGCGCTGCTGGAGCGCGGACCAGTCGATGTAGGCCGCCGGATTGCAGCCGGCGCCGCTCAGCTGCGCGTGGCAGCGTTCCTTGGCGGCCAGGATCGCCTCGACCAGGAAATCGGCGTCGTGCGCGATCAGGAGGTGCGGCTGATGCCGCGCCAGGTAGTTGCGCAGGCCCGTGCGGTCATCGGCGCTGCCGACCGCGTTCGCGTACAGTCCGGTATCCCAGACCCAGCTCAATCCCAGTTCATGAAACGCCGCGTTATAGGCGTTGCACTCGGCATCAACATTGTTGCTGCAGGTCGTCGTCATGGCACTCTCCAGGTGGTGGTTGCGGTCGAGCTGTCTCAAAACCATCGTAGTCCAACAAAATGATGAGCAATAGTGAAAGTTTTTAGGGATAATCATTAACGACTGCGTATACATGGGTGGGAGAACCGATGAAGAACGCGACACTGCGTCAGCTGAAGGTGTTCGAGACGGTCGCGCGCCGCCTCAGCTTTTCGCGCGCCGCCGAGGAGCTGCACCTGACCCAGCCGGCCGTGTCGACCCAGGTCCGCACGCTCGAGGGCCACGTCGGCATGCCCTTGTTCGAACAGCTGGGAAAGAAGATTTATCTCACCCAGGCGGGCGACGAGTTGCTGCACTTCTGCCGCGCCATCATCCAGCAGTTCGATGAAGCGGAAGATGCGATGGCGCAACTCAAAGGAATCGCCGGCGGCAAGCTGAACGTGGCGGTGATCAGTGCCGGCGACTATTTCTTTCCGCAGCTGATGGTCGCCTTCGCGCGCCAGCATCCGGGCGTGCAGCTGAACCTGACGGTGCACAACCGCGAAGAGCTGCTGGACAAGCTGGCGGCGAACCGCACCGACCTGGCCGTGATGGTGCGGCCACCTGCCGAGCTCGACACGCAGAACGATGCCTTCGCCCCCCATCCCTATGTGATCGTGGCTGCGCCCGATCATCCGCTGGCGGCAGCCGGCCATGGGCGCATCTCGATGAGCGATCTGATCCCTCACCCCTTCGTGATCCGCGAACCGGGCTCCGATACCTGGTTCTCGATGCAGGACGCCTTCGGCTCCCACCTGGCCGAACTGACGGTCGCGATGGAGATCAAGAGCACCGAAACGATCAAGCAGGCGGTGATCGCCGGCATGGGACTGGGCTTCCTGTCGTTTCACACGATCGGCCGCGAAGTCGCCGTGGGCAGCCTGGTGGTGCTGGAGGTCGAAGGGTTTCCCTTGATGCTCAACTGGTATGTCGTGCATCGGAGAGAGAAGCGCCTGCCTCCGGTGGCGCGGGCGTTCCGCCAGTTCCTGCTGGACGAAGGGAAGGCGCGTATCGCCGCGCTGATTCCTTCACCGGGCCCCTGATGATGTGGCGACCCAGCCACACCCGGTGAATTCGCGGGCAACGGCAGAGATCGCGCAAAAATGCCGGTTTTTATAGGGCAACATTCACATACGGAATAACTGGTATCAGCACTCGAAATTGGAAGCGCGGGTCAGTAGTCCCTATATTTACTGCATCGCACAAACCAACTTTCAGGAGCCAGTCATGATCAACGCACCAGCCGAAACCACTTTCGCAGCCCCGTCGCACTCGCTGCTGTCGCTCGTCGTCGCCTTCCTCACGCTGAATCTGCGCGAGAAGCTCGAACCAGGCTACACCGGCAAGGATTCGGACCCAGCCTACTACGGTTGCGGCCTGTAATTTCCGGTCCTGTCGTCGCCGGGATATCCGGTACGACGTCATACCGAGGCGCCCGCACCGGATGCGATATCCCGTGCGCGGCACCGCGCATCACATAATTACCCCTGCATCAGCGCACGCACGTGCGCCGCGCAGCCCCCGGCAAGCCCCTGGGCGCTGTAGCCGCCTTCCAGGATCGACACGATCCGTCCCTGGCACACATCCCTCGCAATTTCCATGACTTCGCGCGTGATCCACGCGAAATCCTCGTCTTCCAGGTTCATGCTGGCCAGCGGATCGAGCCGGTGCGCGTCGAAGCCGGCCGAGATGACGATCAATTGCGGCGCGAACTCGCGCAGCGCCGGCAGCAGGACGCCGGCCGTGCGCGCACAGAACAGGTCCGGACTGCAGCCTGGCGGCAACGGCACATTGACGATATTGCCGCAGACGCCAGTCTCGCTTGCCGCCCCGGTTCCCGGATACAGCGGCGACTGGTGGCTCGACCCGTAAAACAGTTCGCGCCGGTCGAAGAACGCGGCTTGCGTGCCGTTTCCGTGGTGAACGTCGAAGTCGATCACCGCGACGCGCTGCAGGCCGTGCGCCTCGAGGGCATGGACGGCGGCGATGGCGGCCTGGTTGAACAGGCAAAAGCCCATCGCCCGGCCAGGCTCGGCATGGTGTCCGCAAGGCCGGGTCGCGCAGAACACGTTGGCGGCCTCGCCCGTCATCACGGCATCCACGCCGGCGCAGGCGGCGCCGACGCAGCGCATCACCGCTTCCAGCGAACCGGGCGACATCAGGGTGTCGCCGCCGTCGAGCGCCACCAGGCCGCCCAGCGGGGCTGCGCCGACGATCGCGTCGATGTAGTCGGCGTCGTGCACCAGCAATAGCTGTTCGCGCGTGCCGGGCGGCGCTTCGCGCCAGGCCAGCTGCGCGAATTCGGGCTGGCGCAGTGCCGTCAGCACCGCATGCAGGCGCCATGGCGATTCCGGGTGGCCGGGCCCGGGTTCGTGCCCGAAGCAGGCCTGGTGATGCAATACCAGGGTATGCATGTCAGGCGTCGGCGATGGCGTGGTTCGACATCCGCTCGATCGCCTGGCATAGCGCCGAATGATCGAGTTGGGCCATGCCGTGGGCGGCGCAGGAATTCATCAGCTCCTGTGCACTGGCGGTATTCGGCAGCGCGAGACCGAGGCTCTTGGCCCCCTGCAGCGCCAGGTTGAGGTCCTTCTGGTGCAGCTCGATGCGAAAGCCCGGCGCGAAGGTACGCTTGACCATGCGCTCGCCATGCACTTCCAGGATGCGCGAGGCGGCGAAGCCCCCCATCAGCGCCTGCCTCACCCTGGCCGGGTCGGCGCCCGCCTTCGAGGCGAACAGCAGCGCCTCGGCCACGGCCTGGATGTTCAGCGCGACGATGATCTGGTTCGCCACCTTGGTGGTCTGGCCATCGCCATTGCCCCCTACCAGCGTGATGTTCTTCCCCATCAGCTCGAACAGCGGCCGGGCCCGGTCGAATGCCTCTTGCCCGCCACCGACCATGATGGTAAGCGTCGCGGCGCGCGCCCCCACCTCGCCGCCCGACACCGGCGCGTCGAGGTAGTCGCACTGGCGCTTGTTGATCTTTTTCGCAAACTCCTTGGTAGCCATCGGCGAGATCGAGCTCATGTCGATTACGATCTTGCCCGGCGTGAGCCCGGCCGCCACGCCCTCGGCGCCGAACAGCACTTCCTCGACGTGCGGGGTGTCGGGCACCATCACGATGATGATGTCGGCGCGCTTGGCCACCTCGGTGGCGTTGGTGCAGACGGTGGCGCCGCCCTCGATCAGGGCCAGCGGCGGATTTTTCAGGTCGTGCAGGAACAGCTTGCAGCCGCCCTCCTGCAGCTTGGTGGCCATGGGTCCGCCCATGATGCCAAGGCCGATGAATCCTACTTTCGTCATGATGGTCTCCAGGTGTGTTGTCGTGCGAAGCGCGCCACTGGCCGTGCTACAGGCCGTGGTCGCCGATCCAGTGCAGGCCCTGCGCGGTGCCGGCCTTGGGCTTGTACTCGCAGCCGACCCAGCCCTCATACCCGATCTCGTCGAGCATGCCGAGCAGGTAGCGGTAATTGATCTCGCCCGTGCCCGGCTCGAAGCGGCCTGGATTGTCGGCCAGCTGGATGTGGCGAATCAGGCCGAGGTTGGCCTTGATCGTCGCCGCGATTTCGCCCTCCATGCGCTGCATGTGATAGATGTCGTACTGCAGGAACAGATTGTCGGAGCCGGTCGCGCGAATGAGGTCCAGCGCCTGGCGCGTACCGTGCATGAAGAACCCCGGAATATCGAAGGTGTTGATCGGCTCGATCAAGAGGCGGATCCCCTCGCTTTTGAGCTTGCCGGCGGCGAATTCGAGGTTCGACGCCAGCGTGAGGTAGGCTTCTTCCAGCGGCACCCCGGGCGGCACGATGCCCGCCAGGCAGTTGAGCTGCTTGACGCCCAGCCCCCTGGCATACTCGATCGCCGCGCCGACGCCGTCCTCGAACTCCGCCTTGCGCCCCGGATGGCAGGCGATGCCGCGCTCGCCGCCGGCCCAGTCCCCGGCCGGCAGGTTGTGCAGCACGAGTTCGAGGCGGTTTGCGTCGAGCCGGGCGGCGATGTCGTCGAGCCGGTAGGCATAGGGGAACAGGAATTCGACGCCGCGAAAGCCCGCCCTGGCGGCGTGCTCGAAGCGGTCGAGGAAGTCGACTTCGTTGAACAGCATGGTCAGGTTGGCGGCAAGTCTGGTCATCTCGGTCTCCTGTGCTGGCATTACTTTATATCGAGGACTTCATTGAACTCGTTGAGCGCATCGATCTCCGTGCCCATCGCGATATTGGTGACGCGCTCGAGAATGATCTCGACCACCACCGGCACGCTGTACTGCTGCATCAGCGCGCGCGCACGCTCGAAGGCGGGAATGATGTCGTCCGGCCGGAACACCCTGATCGCCTTGCAGCCCAGGCCCTCGACCACGGCGACGTGATCGACGCCATACCCTTCCAGCTCGGGCGCGTTGACGTTCTCGAACGCCAGCTGGACGCAGTAATCCATCTCGAAGCCGCGCTGGGCCTGGCGGATCAGGCCGAGGTAGGCGTTGTTGACCAGTACGTGGATGTACGGCAGCTTGAACTGCGCCGCCACCGCCAGTTCCTCGATCAGGAACTGGAAATCGTAGTCGCCCGAGATGGCGACGATGTCGGCGTCGGGATCGGCCACGCGCACCCCGAGCGCCGCCGGGATGGTCCAGCCCAGCGGGCCCGCCTGGCCGCAGTTGATCCAGTGGCGCGGGTGGTTCACGTGCAGGAACTGGGCGGCGGCGATCTGCGACAGGCCGATGCTGGCCACGTAGCGCACGTCGCGTCCGAAATACGCGTTCATCTCATGGTAGACGCGCAGGGGATTGACTGGCACGGTATCGAAATCGCTCTTGCGCAGCATGGTGCGCTTGCGCTCCTGGCATTCTTCCAGCCATGTGCTGCGGTCTTGCAGGCGGCCGCTCGCGCGCCACTCGCGCGCCACCTCGACCAGCAGTTCGAGCGCGGCCTTCGCATCGGACACGATGCCCAGATCGGGACCGAACACGCGCCCGATCTGGGTCGGTTCGATATCGATGTGCACGAAGGTGCGGTCCTTGGTGAACACCTCGATGCCGCCGGTATGGCGGTTGGCCCAGCGGTTGCCGATGCCCATCACGAAGTCGGAGGCCAGCACGGTCGCATTACCGTAGCGGTGGCTGGTCTGCAGGCCGGCCATGCCCGCCATCTGCGGATGGTCGTCGGGAATCGCGCCCCACCCCATCAGGGTCGGGATCACGGGCACGCCCGTGATTTCCGCGAACTCCACCAGCAGCGCCGAGGCGTCGGCATTGATGATACCGCCGCCGGCGGTGATCAGGGGACGCTTTGCCGCGTTGAGCATGTCGAGCGCCTTCTCGACCTGGGCGCGATTTGCCCGTGGCTTGTGCAGCGCCAGCGGCGCATAGGTGTCGCCGTCGAATTCGATCTGGGCCATCTGCACATCGATCGGCAGGTCGATCAGCACCGGGCCGGGACGGCCGGAGCGCATCAGGTGGAAGGCCTGCTGGAACACGCGCGGCACCAGGGCCGGCTCGCGCACCGTGACGGCCCACTTGGTCACCGGCTTGGCGATCGATTCGATGTCGACCGCCTGGAAGTCTTCCTTGTACAGGCGGGCGCGCGGGGCCTGGCCGGTAATGCAAAGAATAGGTATCGAATCGGCCTGCGCCGAATACAGGCCGGTGATCATGTCGGTGCCGGCCGGCCCGGAAGTGCCGATGCACACGCCCAGGTTGCCGGCCTTGGCGCGGGTATAGCCCTCGGCCATGTGCGAGGCGCCTTCGACGTGGCGCGCCAGGTAGTGGCGGATGCTGTCGCGCTTCTTCAGCGCGGCGTAGAAGGGATTGATCGCGGCGCCGGGCACGCCAAAGGCGACCTCGATGCCTTCTTTTTCCATCACCAGCACCGCTGCCTCTGCTGCTGTCATCCTTGCCATTCCGACCTCCAGGCTCATGAACGCACGATTGCGATGAACGTATGCTAGAGCGTAGTAGCGCTGCTGATAAGAACACAAAAAGTAGGTGTATTCGATCTCTGGAGTATGGAATACTGGAGGCATGGACAAGGTCAAACAGATGTGGGCCTTCGTCGACGCGGTCGACAAGGGCAGCCTGGCGCGCGCCGCGCTGGGGCAGGACATCACGCCGGTCATGCTGGGGCGTCGCATCGACGCGCTCGAACGCCGGTTGGGCGTCAAGCTGCTGCACCGGACCACGCGCCACCTGACACTCACTGAATCGGGGTCGGTCTTCCTCGAGCATTGCCGCAGGCTGCTGGCGGACATCGACCTGGCCGAGACCATCGTGTCCGAAGGCCGCGACCAGGCCAGCGGGCACCTGATCGTCTCGGCGCCGGCGGCGTTCGGGCGGCTGCACGTGGCGCCGCACGCCCCGGCCTACCTGGCGGCCAATCCGAACGTGCAGATCTCGTTCAACCTCACCGACCACGTGGTCGACCTGGTGCGCGAAGGTTATGAATTGGGGATCAGGATCGGCGGCGTGCTCGATCCGAGTTTCGTCGCGGTGCGGCTGGCAACCAATCGGCGCGTGGTATGCGGCACGCCGGACTATCTCGCGCGCTGCGGCGTGCCGCGCACGCTGGAGGAGCTGGCGCAGCACAACTGCCTGGCCTTCAACCTGCAGGGCGGGCAGCAGCGCGGCTGGTACTTCCAGAAGGATGGCAAGCCGGTGACCATCAAGGTCAACGGCAACCTCGATTGCAACGACGGCGAATTGCTGCACCGTTGGGCGAGCGAAGGACTCGGGCTGGCCTGGCGCTCCACCTGGGAGATCCAGGCGCAGCTGGCCAGCGGAGAATTGGTGACGGTGCTCGACGAGTACGCCCTGCCCGACTACGACATCATGGCGGTCTATATGCAGCAGCGCCACCTGCCGGCCAGGGTGCGCAGCTTCATCGACACCCTCAAGGCGGTCTACGCCCAGCCTGGCTACTGGACGCGGCCGCCAACGGCACGGCCCTAGATCACCCGCTCGTCGCGCAGCAGCGCGATCTGCTCGCGCGAATAACCCAGGTCGGCCAGCACTTCATCGGTATGCTCGCCCAGCAGCGGCGAGCGCCGCACCTCGGTCGGGCTGTCGGACAGCTTGATCGGATTGCCCACGCTGAGGTAGGGGCCGCGCTCGGGATGATCGACCTCGACGATCGTGCCGGTGGCGCGCAGCGACGGCTCCTGGGCGATCTCCTTCATCGACAGGATCGGCCCGCACGGGATATCGTATTTGTTCAGGATATCCATCGCCTCGAACTTGGTGAGCGTGGTGCTCCACTGCTCGACCGTGGCGAAGATCGACATCAGGCGCGGCAGGCGCGCCTTCGGGGTCGCGTAATCGGGATCGGTGATCCACTCCTCGCGCCCGATCAGCTTGCAGACCGCGGGCCAGACCTGGGCCTGCGCAATGAAGTAGATATACGCGTTCGGATCGCTCTCCCAGCCCTTGCACTTAAGGATCCAGCCAGGTTGCCCGCCGCCCGAAGCATTGCCCGCGCGCGGGACCGACTCGCCGAACTGGCCGTCGGCGAACTGCGGATATTCTTCCATGACGCCGTTGCGCTCGAGGCGCTGCTGGTCGCGCAGCTTGACCCGGCACAGGTTGAGCACCGCGTCCTGCATCGAGGTGAGCACCTTCTGGCCGCGGCCCGTGCTGTTGCGCTGGTAGAGCGCGGTGACGATGCCCAGCGCCAGGTGCAGGCCGCTGCCGCTGTCGCCGATCTGGGCGCCGCTGACCATCGGCGGGCCATCGTCGAAACCGGTGGTCGCCGCCGCGCCGCCGGTGCACTGGGCCACGTTTTCATAGACCTTGCAGTGCTCGTAGGGGCCGGGACCGAAACCCTTGACCGAGGCCACGATCATGCGCGGATTGAGTTCCTGGATACGCTCCCAGGTAAAGCCCATACGATCGAGCGCGCCGGGCGCGAAGTTCTCGACCAGCACGTCGCAGTGCTTGATCAACGTTTCCAGCACTTCCTTGCCGGCCGGCCGCTTGGCGTCGAGCGTCATGGAGCGCTTGTTATGGTTGAGCATGGTGAAATACAGGCTGTCCACGCCCGCGATATCGCGCAACTGGTTGCGTGTCGCATCGCCCTCGCCGGCGCGCTCGACCTTGATGACGTCGGCCCCGAACCAGGCGAGTAGCTGGGTACAGGTCGGTCCGGACTGGACGTGGGTGAAATCGAGAATGCGAACGCCTTCCAGTGCCTTGCCCATACCCGTTTCCTCCGAAGATTTAACTCAGCCGTTGCATTCTGCTCCTGGCAACGCATTAGCGCACGCTGCAGTGCACACTTCAACCATGTATCAGCGCTTGAGCAAAACGCCATTTGATCTTAACGAGACGCACCGGACGAGCTCAATGACCGCAGTCAAGATTCATGAAATGACGATTTAACATCGAAACAGCGCCGGCCAGGCAAGAAAAACGGGCTTCCGAAGAAGCCCGTTTCCCTGTCATGCCGCACCGAGGGCGTCAGGCAGGCAATGGCCCCTTCCCGACCGCGTTTTCTTCCGCGTAGCGACTCCTGGAGTAGCTGACGTGGTTACGCAGCACCGGTCTGAGCACCGTGATCGCCAGCAGCGCCGCGATCAGGTCCATGGTGGCGACGGTGTACAGGACGGTCGACCAGGTGCCGGTCGCCTCCATCATCAGGTTACCGACCGGGACGAACAAGGCGCCGATGCCCTTCGCGGTATAGAGCACCCCGTAGATCTTGCCGATGTGCTTGGTACCGAAGGCGTCGCCGGCCAGGGCCGAGAACAGCGAGTACACTTCGCCCCACGCCAGGAACACGATGCCGGACAGGATCAGGAAGGCATACGGATTGTGGCCGAAGTAGCCCAGCGCGATGATCCCGCAGCCTTCGAGCGTGAACGCGATCACCATGGTCTTCTCGCGGCCGATGTGGTCCGAGATCCAGCCGAACAGCGGCCGCGAGATGCCGTTCATGATCCGATCGAGCATCAGGGCCAGCGGCAAGGCTGCCATCACGAAGAAGTGCAGGTCGACCTGGAATTCCTTCACGCCCAGATCCTGCGCGATCACGCCCAGCTGCGCGACCGCCATCATGCCGCCGGTGACCACCAGCACGAACATCACCAGCATCAGCCAGAACAGCTTGGTGTTCAGCGCTTCCTTGAGCGTGTAGTCATGCGTCGACTGCACCAGCTTGCTCGACTTCTTGACCTCGGCCGCCGTCGGCGAGCGCAGGAACCAGGCGGCGATGAAGGCCAGGGTGCCTTGCAGGATGCCGAAGAACAGGAAGGTCTGCTGGAAGCCCGACGACTCGATCATGGCCGCGATCGGCAGGATCGTGGCGGCCGAACCGGCGCCGTAGCCACCTGCCGTGAGGCCGACGGCCAGGCCGCGGCGATCCGGGAACCACTTGATCGCGTTATTGATGCAGGTTGCGTAGATCGAACCCACACCGATACCGCCAACCGCCGCGCCGGCGTAGAAGCCCGCCAGGGTAGTGGCTTGCGAATTGATGATCCAGGCCAGGCCGATGAAGATGGCGCCGAAGGCGACCATCATGCGGGGACCGAATTTATCGATGAAGTAGCCTTCGAGCGGCGCGAGCCAGGTCTGGACGATGACGAACAGCGTGAAGGCGACCTGGATGCTGGCACGCGACCAGCCATAGGTTTCCTGGATCTCGGGAACGAACAGGGTCCATGCATACTGGATGTTCGCGGTGGCGATCATGCAGACAACGCCAACGGCGAGCTGGAACCAGCGCGTCCCGTTGGAGACTGGTTGACCGGGCTGAAGCGCGGCTGCCGATGAATTATGCATTTGCCGCTCCTTGATCGGTAAGGGGTTGTTCTTTCAGACCTGCAGACGAATATGCGGGCGCCGGGGGCACCTGCCTGGTTATGGTTTCCAGCATTTTCATGTCTCCACTTTTTTTGGTGTGATGTGCATGCTCCACGTCGAGTCCTGGACTCGCGCGCCAACCCCTACGCCTTTTCTAATTAAATCAAGCTCATTGAACAGCGAAAGCACCCTGCCATCAAAAAGGACGTCGGCATGCTCCTGGCGGCCGAACTGCCCACCAGGCGAGACAGCCGCTTAATACAGTTCTCCAACAGTGCTCATCAGATTTTGAATGTGCGCTATTGCCGCTCTCCTCTTGTGCAAGATTGCTGCCCTGGACGACCGCAAAGGTATTGCGTTCCCTGCTTTCACTTCAGCGCCTGGGAGGCGCCGTTGCATCGGGGTTAATCAAAACAGTGAAAGTGAGATGATGTTGCTGGAGCCGATTTCGAGAATCATTGACCGCGGTTATGTTTTGGGATTTTTGAGAACCGGCAGTCAACGCCTTGGCATGCCGCGCACCCGTCGGACTGACGCAGGACAAGCCACGCCCTGTGACATCGCATGGGCCGTGCAAGGTGCAGGAGGTCGTTGGCGGAGAAAAGATGGTTGACTGGCAGCCTGCCGCTGATCCGTTCCGGGTAGATGGAAGTTTTCGGATGATCATTTGGCCGCCAAGCAGTGTGTTGTAGGCAGTAGCAAAAGATGCGCTACCGGCATCTGCGCCGGTCCGGCATCCATTTTCCTGTTCGAAACCTTCGGTTATCGGCAGAAAGCGATTGGATTATTACAGATATTTTTTTGCATAGACAATTATTTTTTAGCAACATTAGATTGCCACTATTGTGAGGAATTTTTATTAATTTGCAGCAATATGGATGAGGCGCCCAACTCCTATTTCCTGACGTACCAGGCGCCGATCTGGGCACCGATCGAGAGAGAATGCGGCGAACACCGCTCGTCGTCGGCATTCAGGAAGACCAGCTCCTTGCCGGGCAGTTTTTCGAAAAAGAGCGCGAATGACGCGCCACCGCCGTTGAACATCCCCATTTCCTGGCCCTTGTGCACCCGCGCGCCATGCCGCATGGCTGGATCGAACACGATGCTGGACGCCGCACTCATGCCCAGTGGGATGCAGCACACATGGCCATGGTCGGCGGTCCTGATCACGATCACCCCGCGGGCGAAGCAGCCGGGGATGGTGAACGGGTCGAACAGCACCTCGCCATGGACTGGCGCCCACCAGCGCTGGAAGTCATAGGGTCCCAGGTTCGTCTGGAAGACCCGGCCGCCGTCGAACAATTCGACCAGCCGGTAATAGTCGACCAGCGCCTGCTGCCGTGGCACGCGCGTTGCGAGGAGATCGGCCAGCGTGCAATGCCTGCTCCCGAACCGGAATACGTCCCCGCGTACCGGTGCGCCATCGGTCGGGCAGGCGACGGTCCGGTTCGAATCCGGATCGGCGACGGGGCGTGCGTGCGCGGGATGTTCAAAGGGTCGGGTCAGGAAGGCATTCCAGCTTTTCCAGTGAGGCGGCGTGCCGGCATCCTTGCTCCACAAGGAGAAGCGGTATCGCTCCTTCGCCGCCGCCGACAGCCACTGTTCGCCATCGACACACAAGCCCACGTTGGAGGCCGGGCTGTCCAGGAAGGCATGCCAGTCGTTGAGGATGTTCGACATCAGCAGATCGACGGTGGGCTGCCTGAACAGGGCCGCGCCACTCGCGGTCCGGCCGATGTCCGCCATCAAGGCGGAAAACGGCAGGCCGATCAATTCGCCATCGATGAAGCCCGGCGCATGGGTGAGGATCGTGTTGAAACCGTGCAGCAAGGTGTCCACGTCGCTGATGCCCGGCGAATGCGCATCGACGATGGCCAGGCATTCAGCGCAGGCATTGTTGGCCAGACGGCGTACGACGTCGTTGTCCTCGATATAGGTGGCCAGCGCCTGGACCGATGGCGCCAGCGCCGTTCTTTCGGCGCCCAGCACGCGCTCGACATACGTCCGCATGCCGGCGCTGCCGTACCGGGGCAGCCAGCCGTCGTGCGGATCGCCCCAGCCGGGAGGGATGTCGAATTGCGCGTCAAGCGGTGCGGTCGTCACGGCGTATCCTTCGGTATGGTGATCAGACAGAAAGATCACCTTTTTAACCGCCGCCCGATCGCGCCTGTTTGACATCGATCAGTTCGTTTCCCGGACATTCCGGATGGATAGATTCGCCCCCACTGGAAGGTCACACCTGGCCGCAAGTTGGCACGTTGGACACGCTCGTGATCGTCCCGACAAGCTGCACGCGCTTCCATTTGTCGTCAAACTGTAATTAACTGTCTTCTATGTCTGGAGGATGTGTTAATTGGACACTTGGTCTTATACAATGCGAGACCAAGGAGAAATTGTATGTACCGAGTGATGTTGGTGGAAGACGATGCGCGCCTGGCCGAGCTCGTTACCGAATACCTGTCCGGCTATGAATTCGCGGTCGAACTGGTGACGCGCGGCGATGCCGCGCTCGAGCGTTTCAAGGAACTGACGCCCGACGTCGTGATCCTCGACCTGATGCTGCCGGGCCTGGACGGCATGGTTGTCTGCCGCCAGATTCGGGACCAGTCCGACGTGCCCATCCTCATCCTCACCGCGCGTGAAGATTCCTATGACGAAGTATCCGGCCTCGAGCAAGGCGCCGACGACTTCGTCAACAAGCCGGTCCAGCCGCGCGTCCTGCTGGCGCGCCTGCGCGCCCTGATGCGCCGTACCCAGGCCAAGTCGGGCGTCGATGCGCGCGTGCTGCAATTCGGCGCCCTGCGCATCGTCACCTCCGACCGCAGCGTGGTCTGGCGCGGCCAGCCCTGCGTGCTGTCGAATACCGAGTACAAGCTGCTGCTGGTGCTGGCCGAGGCGGCCGGCCGCGTGCTGTCGCGCGACGCCCTGCTCAAGAAGATGCGCGGCATCGAGTTCGACGGCCTGGATCGCAGCATCGACAACTGCATCTCGAAGCTGCGCCGCAAGTTCGACGATGCGGAATCGGAAAAGATCAAGACGGTGTGGGGCGAAGGCTACCTGTTCTCGCCGTCGGCCTGGAATTGAAGACCTGCCCATGAAACCTGCGCTGCGCAGGTTTTTTTACGCCTGGTGCCTGTCCAGGCGCTTATTCGAACAGCGGCACGATCGCCAGCGGGGCGTTGTAAGTAACGACCTGGCCCACCGGCTGCGCGCCGAAACGGTAGGTCACGACCGGGAAGTCGCCGTCGGCGTCGTCCGCGAAGGCGGCCCCGCGCGCCGGCGCCAGCGCCTGTTCGGCGCCCCCCGCACGCACCCGCACGCCCGCCGCCTCGCCCTCTTTCGGGAACACCAGGCGCACGCCGACGCACTGGCGGCCGCGCGCCGAATTGTCGGCATAGCGGGCGAAGCCGAGCGCCTGCTCGCAAGCCGCGCGCAGGTCGGCCACCTCGTAGGTCCCGTCGGCGCGCAGCGCCAGCGAGACCCGCGGTTTGACCGTGAAGCCGCCCAGCGGACGGTTCGGCGTCAACACCGCGTTCTCGTCATAGGCCGCCTTGAGCAGCGGCAGCACGGTGCGGCCGAGCGGATCCAGCGCCAGGCTGGTCTGGACGGTCTTGCCCTTCATGAGCAGTTGCGCGCCCGCCTGCAGCACGCCCTTGTCGCGCGGCAGCACCTGCAAGTGGTTGTTCAGCAGGTTCTTGGGGCCACCGTATTTGTCAAACAGCACCATCGCGCGGTAGGCGTCACGATAGTTCACCCATTCCCCGGCGCGCGGCTGCGCCACGGCGATTTCGGCCGTCAGCAGCAAGGTCACGCAGGCGGTGAGGTGTGCGCGTCGCATCATCAAAACCGGTAGGCGAAGGCGGTCGAAACCGTCACATTGGTGGGCCGCTCGACGAGCGGGCTATTGCGGACGCTGCCGACCAGGCGCGTGGCCTGGACATTGGTGACCAGCATCCAGGATGGGCTCAGCGCCCAGTTCCAGCGCACGCCGGCGCGGACATCCTTGAGGCCGCCGCCCGGGCGATACGGCGGATTGCCGCTTTGCCACGATTCAGGCCCAGTGACGCCAAAATAGGCGCGGCTGTAGTCGGCGTTGACGATGGTCGCGCCGGCATTGAACGACAGCGTATGCTGCGGCGCAAGCTGCACGGCCAGGCGCTGCACGCCCAGTTCCATGCGTGCGCCGTCGCGGTCGTTGCCGGCGCCATACAGCACGCTGCTGGTCAGCCGCCATTCCGGCGCCAGGTAATAGTTGAAGAAGAACCCGCCCTCGAGCCGGGTGCTGACGTCCTGCATGCCGTCCAGGCGGTTCCCGGTGCGTGCGTAGTGCAGCGGCGAGGTCGATACGCCGACGCCGTCGACGATGCGGCCCGTGCCGGACTCGTCACGGTTGGGGTGGACCGTCAGCAGCGGACCGTATTCGACCGTCGGACGGTTGGACAGGTGCATCCCTGCACTCATGCCGGAAATAAAAAGGCCGTTGCTCCATTGGACCTGGAGCACCGGCAAGGCTGAAACCTTTTGGCTGTCCGCCCCTTCGTAACGCGGCCGCGAGACGGCGCCCAGCCCTGCGTACATGTCGCGGCTGCCGTCGGGCATCGGGTTGGTGGCCGGCGTCTGTGCGCTCGCTGCGGTGCTCGCAGCCGCCAGGGCCAGGGCGAAGAATGGTTTCATCGTGAAAGTACTCGGAGAGTTCGTTTGTCGATATTTTACGTCGAGCAAGCTTCGCTCTCCCATCCCATTATGACAAGCGTCGCATTCCCGGTGGGGATGCGTCCGCGGCCAGGTCATGGAACCGTGCTGCGCGCCATGCTGGCGCTTCGGAACCGACCGGCGCTGCGCCGGGCTCGACGGTGTTGCTCGCGCGCACCATGCTCATAAGCACATCCTTATGGTCGAGGCGCGGCCCGCTCCGGGTCGCTTCCTACTTGAATAAAAAAACCCACCGATATTCCATTGCTGGCGCATCAGGTGGGCAAACGGAAAACCTGATGATGGGAAAGATGGTAATCGTTCGGCCTCCCGTCGTGCACCCTCCAGATGTCGGCCAATTGTCGTCAATTTGTAAGCCGCGCCGGCCGCTCTCCCCTTTGGATTACCGGCACCACCATTGCGCCTGTACAATTCGTGCCCGAGGAGAAACCATGCAGCCGGCACCACCGCCAGACCGACAGTTACCCAGGATGCGCCCGTGAACCGGATATTCTTCCGCTTCTTCGTGCTCGTCATGCTGTCGATCACCGCTGCCACCTTCGTCATCTATTTCGCGTTCGCGCGCCTGTTCGGCGACCCGCTGGACGATATCGCGCGGCGCCAGGCCGCAGCCCAGATCTTCCTGCTCGAACAATACGTCGACCAGGCGCCCGGCGACGAATGGCTGACCCGCCTGAACAATGTGCGCGAAGTGTCCGACGTGCGCTACGACCTGATGCCCCTGGCCCAGGCGCTGGACACCCTCGGCGCCGGCCAGCGCGCCGAGCTCGAACGCGGCGCCATCGTGATCGACGTGGCCGGCAAATCCCTGTACCGCCGCGTCGACCTCGACGGCGAACGCTATATCGGCAGCCAGGACGAGGTCTTGCATGCCCAGAACCTGCCGATCGATACCGGCCAGGCGCTCAAGATGGAACTGCTGCGCTACGTGATCGTCGCCATCGCCCTGTTGCTGCCGATCGCGCTGTGGTCGCGCTCGCACTGGCAGGGCTTGCAGTCGCTGTCGCGCATGGCGGACGAGTTCGGCGCCGGCAAGCTGTCGGTGCGCGCGCAGCTGAAACCGTCGGACGCCGTCTATCCGCTCGCGGAACGGATCAACCACATGGCCGGCCGCATCGAAGACTTGATGGAAGCGCAGCGCAGCCTGCTGCACTCGGTGTCGCACGAACTACGCACGCCGATCGCGCGCCTGGAATTCGCACTCGAACTGCTCGACGCCAGGGCCAGGGATCCCGAGCTGAGCCGCCGCATCGCCGCCATGGAGGGCGACCTGTCCGAGCTGAACAACCTGGTCAAGGAACTGCTCGATATGAGCAAGCTCGACAGCGCGCGCACCCTGCAGGGCGCGCCGGCCGAGCTCGACGCCCTGCTGCGCGACTGCTGCGCCACCCTGCCACCCTCTCAGCAAGAAGTGGCCTGCGAGCTGGCCGCCGGACTCGGCACGATGGAAGTCGATGCCCGCCTGCTGGCGCGTGCGGTCGGCAATCTGCTGCGCAACGCCCAGAAATATGCGCAGGAACGCATCGTGCTGTCGGCGCGGCGCACGCCGGATGGCGTCGAGATCGCGGTCGACGACGACGGCCCCGGCATCCCCCTTGACGAGCGCGAGCGGATCTTCGACCCGTTCTACCGCCTCGACCGCAGCCGCGACCGCGCCACCGGCGGCTTCGGGCTCGGCCTGTCGATCGCGCAGAAGGCGGTGGTGTTGCATGGCGGGAGCTTGCATGTGGAAAGCTCGCCATTGGGCGGGGCACGCTTCGTGATTCGACTGCCGGCATGAACGAACGCCTGCTGATCGCGACGCTGTGCGGGCTGGGACTGCTGTCCACCGTCGGCGCCTCCCTGCCCTATCCGATGCTGGCGCCGCTGTTCGCCGATGGCGGCGTCAACGGCCTGAACAGCTTCCTCGGTCTGCCGCCCAAGCTGCTGCTGGGGATCGCGCTGATGATCAATCCGGTCGGCCTGCTGATCGGCAGCGCCGTGCTGGGCCCGCTGTCGGACGGCTTCGGCCGGCGCCGCGCCCTGCTCCTGACCACCGTCGGGGCGGCAGTGGGCCACCTGCTCACGGCCGTGGCGATGGTAGTGGAATCGTATCTGCTGTTCCTGGCCGCGCGTTTCTTCACCGGTCTGCTGGAGGGTAATGGCGCGGTGATGCGGGCGCTGGTCATCGAGCGCATCAAGGGGCCGCTGCGCAACCACGCGTTGTCGTGGCTGAACGGCTCGTTCAACCTCGGCTGGCTGGTGGGCCCGCTGCTGGCAGGCTTCACCATGGCCTTCGGTCCTGAGTTGCCTTTCTATATCGCCGCCGGCGCCCTGCTGCTGGGGACGGTGGGCGTGCTGGCGTCGATCCCGTCCACGCCGGCGCCGCCGCATTCGCACCGCTGGTGGACGGTGGCGCGCGACCGCCATGCGCTCACCCTGCTGCGCCATGGGCCGCTACGCACCCTGTTCACGGTGCACCTGGCGTATTGCTGCGGCGTCGCCGCGCTGTATGAATTCTTCCCGCTGTGGCTGGTGGACGTGGGCGGCTACGATGCGCGCCAGATCGCCGTCGTCAATATGGGCATGTGCGCGCTGATGACCACGGCCGCCCTGTTCGCCGGCCATGCCAGCCGGGTCGAGGGCCGCCTGCGCGCCGGCTGGTACGCGGCCATTGCCGCCGCCGCAGTGCTGTGCGTGGGCTTCGGCAACCTGTGGATCGGCATCGCCGGCATCGTCCTGTTCGGCGCGCCGCACGCTTTCTACAACACCGCCCTGCAAACCTGGTCGGCCGACGAGTTCGCGCAGCACGGCCAGGGTTCGGTCATGGCCCTGCTGTCCACGATCTTCTGCCTGGCAAATATCCTGATGGCGCTGGCCGGCGCCGTGCTCACGCTGATCGATACCCGGCTGGTGCTGGTGGTTGGCGGCCTGCTGACGGCCTGGGCTTCGGTGGCCCTGCGGCGCTGGAGCGCCCGCAGTCCCTGCCCGCACCTGGAAAGCACTTGACGCGCATCCGGACGTGAAAACGGCGTCCACTGGGGACGCCGTCTTGTCTTGCCGTCTTGTCTCGCCTTCTAGTATTACTTCCGGGTATCGATCCGGCCGTCGTGATCGGGCCGGGCGCGCACATGGGTCGCGCCGTACCACAGATGCTCCCACCAGTGATCGCGCGAACGCACGGTCAGCAGGCACTTCTGGTCGAACCCCTGTTTGAACACTTGATCGGGACAGAGGTTCGAAGCCATCGCATGGCGCTGGTTTTCGGCATTGACGAGCGCAATGCCGAGCCAGACGGTCGTCAGGACGAAGATGAGCGCGAGCGCCCACGCGACGTGATTCACGTTACTCGTCTCGAACAAGTTTTCCTCTTTGGGTCGGGACCCTTCGTAAATCTTGAGGATCTCGCCTTCGACTTTGTCGCTCATTTTTCCTTGGCTGCCTTCGCCACCAGTGCATCGAGGACCTGGCCGGTCGCCGTCATCAGCTGGCCCATGTCCTGGATCTTGTTCGATTGCGCCACCGTTGCCGGCGACACGACGTATTTGCCGTCGATAACGACGGTCGGGGTGCTGCTGGCTTTATACGCTTCGGCGATCTGCGGCAGGCGCTTGAGCTTGGTCTGCACGCCGAACGAGTTCCACGCTTCGAGGAACTTGGCCTTGTCCAGGCCGTTCGAGGTAGCCCAGGCGATGATGTCGTCGTCCTTCATCAGGCGCTTGCGCTCGACATGCACGGCGCGGAACACGCGATGATGGTACTCCTCCAGCTTGCCCATGGCGTCGAGCGTCAGGAACAGGCGTGCCTCAGGATCGCTGGCGCCCTGGAACGGCAGCGGGATGCGGCGCATCACGATGTTGTCACCCTGCTTTTTGACCCAGTTCACCAGGCTTGGTTCGAACGCATTGCACGCGCCGCAGTGGTAGGCGAAGAACTCGACCACTTCGACCTTCTTGCCCACGGTCTGGGTCGGCTGCGGGCTCGCGAGCACGGTGTATTCGGCGCCGACGCGTGGATCGGTTGGCGAAGCATTGGCGAAACCGGCAACCAGGGCAGCGGCAACGAGGGCGAAACGCAGGGTGCGCATAAAATCCTTCCAAAAGAATGAACGAACGACCGCGAGATTACCACTTTTTGCGGTTCCCCTGTCCCAGGAGCACGATTTTTTGCATTTGCTTACGGCTGAAACAGGGGCGTGGTGACTTTCAATCTACGCCGGCGGCATGAATAGTCAAGTCACCGGGGCCGGCGCCCACGCGCTTGTTCGAGCATCGCGCACAACTGCGCCGCACCCTCGGCCGTACGCGGCCCCGCCCGGTTAGTCAAATCGCCATCGATCGTGAAGATATTGTCACGCCGGACAGCGGTCATGCCCTTGAACGCCTGCCACATCTTCCCGCCGGGATCGTCGGGCTTGTCGCGCCCGCCGACCAGGATGACTTCGGGGTCGGCCTCGATCACCGCCTCGACGCCGACCTCCGGCGCGATCGTCTTCACCGCACCGAACAGATTGCGTCCGCCGCACAGGCGCACCATGTCGCTGGCGATGTGGTCGTCATTGAGCGTGTAGAGCGGCCGCGGCCACACCTGGTAGAACACGCCTACCTGCGGCCGGCTGGCGTAGCGCGCCTTGAGCGCCGCGATCCGGTCGCCATAGTCGCGCGCCGCCGCCTGGGCGGCCGGCTCGGTGCCGAGCAGCCGGCCCAGGCGCAGCAGGCTGTCGCCGATCTGGGCCAGCCGCCCCGGTTCGCTGTGGTAGACCGGGATCCCGAGCCGCTCCAGCTGCTCGACCTGCCGCGTCGGGTTGCCGCTGTGCCAGACCACGACCAGGTCGGGCTTGAGCGCCAGCAGGCGCTCGAAGTCGAGCTTGTTATAGCTGCCCACCTGGGGCAGCTTCTTGGCTGCCTCCGGGTAGTCGCTATAGTTGACGGCGCCGACCACGCGCGCCCCGCCGCCGGCCGCGTACAGCAGCTCGGTGACGTGCGGCGCCAGCGACACCACGCGCCGGGCCGGCTGCGCCAGCGTCACCGTGCGGCCGACGTCGTCGACCACCGTGACGCCGGCGCCGGCGAAGGCCGGCAGTACCGCCAGCACCAACCCGATCAGACGCTTCATGGCCTTAGAAATCGAAGCGCAGCGACAGTTTCAGTTGGCGGCCATCGCTTGGATAGATGCCGTCACGGCAGCTGAAGGCCTGGCTGTAGTACTGGCGATCGGCCAGGTTCAGGCCCGACACCGCCACCTCCCACGGGCCGAAACGGCGCGCATAGCGGGCGTCGATCGTGGTGAACGATGGAATGCGGGTGCTGCAACCGTTGGTGAAGTCGTTGCCGTAGCGCTGGCTGTCGACCCACTGGGCGCCGATGTCGGCGGTCTGGCCGTCGCCCGGCGTCCAGGCCAGGCGCGCGGTGACGACGTGCTTCGGCACCAGCACCATCTCGCGGCCGGCGTTGGGGCCGTCGCGGAACTCGGCCTGCACGTATTGCCATGAACCGGTCAGGCGCCAGGCGTCGGCGAACACGGCCTGCCCTTCCAGCTCCACGCCCTGGCGGCGGGTCGGGTCGAGGTTGGTGTTGGCGCCAAAGCCGATGGTCGGGTCGTAGTAGATCTCGTTGGTCAGGCGGTGGCGGAATACGCGCGCAGTCGCTTTACGCGCCTCGGTGCCGGCGGCCACGCCCAATTCCAGGTCGCGCGAGGTTTGCGGCTCCAGCACGTCCAGGGTCGAACGGTAGGAGTTCTCGTCGATGTTGGCGATGCGATAGCTGCGGCCGGCCTTGGCGAACACGGCTACCTGCGGCATCACGTCGATGCTGCCTTCCACGGTCCAGGCGTTGAGCGACTGCTTGCGATGCTCGCCCAGGACAGCCGGGAAAGCCAGCGGGTCGCTGTAGTCCTTCTCGAAGCGTTCATGGCGGCCGCCGACCGCCAGGCGGGCGTTGTGCGGGGCGTTCCAACGCAACTCGTCGCGCAGGTAGAAGGCTTTCGAGTCCTGGCGCGCGTCGCCCGCCGAATAGCTGGACGTGACCTTGCGGTCCCAGCGGATCAGGTCGATGCCGGTGACGAACTCGTTGCGCTTGTCACCGAAATCGACCGTGTGGCGCAGGCGTGGCGAGAACTGGGTTTGCTCGGCCTCGTAGGTCGATGCGGTCGTGCCCCACTCGGAGAAATAGGTCGACGCGACGTCGCGCTCGCGGTGCGACAGCTCGGCCGCCAGGTCGAAGGCGCCGACACGGTGCTCGACGAAGGCGGTCACGCGATCGGTGTCGAGCGAGCCGAAATCCTTTGGCGTATCGGTCTGGGTCGGAATGGTCAGGAACTGCGCTTCGCTCAGCGAACCTGGCAGGCGCGAGTCGGAACGCGAACTTTCGAAACGCAGGCCGGCGCGGCCGTTCGGCGCGTACGCATACTGCACGCCGCCACTGAAGCTGGTCTGCTCGTACTTGTTGTTGTCGCGGTAGTTATCGGTGCTGCGATCGGCCACGGCGGCATCGAACGACCATGGACCGGCGCCGTGGGTGATCGAGGCGCGCAGGTCTCGGTGGTCGAAGCGGCCGGCTTCGGCGAACAGCGAACTGTGCGTACCGGCGCTGCCGCCGCGGCGGGTGACGATATTGATCACGCCGCCGGTGGCGCCATCGCCGTACAGCACGCTGCTGCCGCCACGCGTGATCTCGATGCGCTCGACCGTGTCCAGGGGAATAGTCGACAGCACGGTGTGCGCCAGCTCGTTCTCGTTCAGGCGCACGCCGTCGACCAGCACCACCGTGTTCTGGGCGCTATTGGTGCCGAAGCCGCGCAGGTCGAGGCCGAAGTCGGACGAGCCGTCCAGGCTCTGACGGCCGAATACGCCGCCGATCTTGCGGATCGCCGCATTGACGTCAGTGGCGCCGGCGCTGCGGATCTGCTCGGCGGTGATGACGGTGGCGCCGATCGGCGTGGCCTGGGCCGGGAAGCGCGGGCCGGTGATGAGGACCGAAGGGACAGTGTCCTGGGCCGTGGCATAAGGGACGGACAGGACGAAGGCGCAAGCCAGTGCGAGTGGCGCGCGGCGCGGTGCGGCTGCAAAAATCATGATGAATGTGTTCTCGATAAAAGGCACCGGCCCGCGTCCCCGCAGGCCAGAGTCAACTAAAAGCGCCTGGCGCTTCCACCTGCCTTGGCCGGTATCCGGGCTGGCAAGCATGACGACCTCACCTTCCTGTGCGGCATGCACAGTGGTTATCGAGACCGCCTGCCACGCTGCACATGCAGGCGTGGCGCTTGTTGACCGTTGCGGGGGCAGCACACTTCCATGGCGGCGCGTGGCGCGGCCATGTCGTGTTTCCCGTTTAACTTCGCGCACCTGGATGTGCGCGAGAGCACCAAAACGGGGCGATTATACCTTGACAAGGTGCGGCCTGCCCGGCCGCCGGCAGCTTGCCGCGGGATCGGCTACCATCGTTGTTTTCATGCTTCATAAGGAGCTGCCATGGCACGTCTACCCACCTACTTCGTCTCGCACGGCGGCGGCCCCTGGCCGTGGATGCGCGAGCAGTACGGCACTGCTTACGACCAGCTGGCCGACTCGCTGGCAGCGCTGCGCGTCGAGGCTGGAGAGACGGTGCGCGCGGTGCTGGTCGTGACCGCCCACTGGGAGACGCCGCAGTTCATGGTGTCGTCGGGCACGGCGCCGGGCATGATCTACGACTACGGCGGCTTCCCGCCGCACACCTATAAGGTGAAGTACCCGGCGCCGGGCGAGCCGGCGCTGGCGCGGCGCGTGGCCGACCTGCTCGAGGCCGCGGGTCACCCGGCTACGCTGGACGCCGAACGCGGCTTCGACCATGGCACGTTCTCGATGCTGTACCCGGTCTATCCGGAAGCGCGCATGCCGGTGGTGCAGCTGTCGATCCGGCGCGACCTGGATCCGGCCACCCACCTGGCGGCGGGCCGCGCACTGGCGCCGCTGCGCGATGAGGGAATCCTGATCATCGGCAGCGGGCTGTCGTATCACAACCTGCGCCAATTCGGGCCGAATGGCCGCGAGGCGTCAAAGGCCTTCGATGGCTGGCTGCAGCACGCGCTGCTCGAACTCGAGCCGTCGCAGCGCGAACAAGCCTTGCTGCGCTGGGACACTGCGCCACAGGCACGGGCAGCGCATCCGCGCGAGGAACACCTGATACCGCTGATGGTGGCATTGGGGGCGGCCGAGCAAGAGGCGGCGGCCTGCGTCTATCATGAAGACGCGTTCATGGGGAATCTGGCGGTGTCGAGTTTCAGGTTCGGAGAGCCGCCGCAGGTTTAAGCAATCTGCTGCGCCGCCAGCACGTTGTACCCGCCTTCGCGGGTACAACGTGCTAAAGCTCACTCAGGGAACGCACACTGGTAGCGAGCCTTACGTCCCGCGCTTGCCGCGCGCCGCTTCCTCGGCCTTGGCGGCGGCCTTCTCGGCCGCGATGCGGGCCTTCTCGGCCACCTCGGCCTCGTGCTGGGCCAGGCTGGCAGCACGCGATTCGGGCGTTTCCAGGCTGATGCGGCCCAGCGCGCCCTGGCGATAGTCCTGCAACAGGGTGTGCGCCGCCTTCTCGTAGTCGTAGTCGCCGCCGCGCACGCGGAAGCCACGGCGCTGCGCCACACCCTCGACCACCGCCACGCCGTCCATGCCTTCGGTCTTGAAGCCGTAGCGTGCAGTCAGCAGCTGCGGGTAGCGCTGCAGCAGCAGTTCGCCCAGATATTCGGCCACTTCTTCCTCGACCAGCGCATTGGTGCCGATCGCGTGGCTGGCGGCCAGCATCAGGCCGTCGCTGGCCATGGCGATCTTCGGCCACAGCATGCCGGGGGTGTCGACCAGCACCACGTTCTTGTTCAGGTATAGGCGCTGCTGGGTCTTGGTCACGGCCGGCTCGTCGCCCACCTTGGCCACGCGCTTTTTCAGCAGCGCGTTCATCAGGGTCGACTTTCCGACGTTCGGAATACCCATGATCATGATCCGCAACGGCTTGGTCGGCACGCCGCGGTGCGGGGCCAGCGACAGGGCCAGCTCCGGGATGCGGGCGACGTCGGCCGGCTTCTTGGTCGTCATCGGATAGGCGGTCACGCCATCCTGGGCATCGTAATAGGCTTTCCAGGCGGCGGTCGCGTTCGGGTCGGCCAGGTCGATCTTGTTCAGGACCTTCAGGCAGGGGCGCTGGCGGAACTTGCGCAGCTGGTCTACCAGCGGGTTGCAGCTCGCCTCGGGCAGGCGCGCATCGAGGACCTCGATCACCAGATCGATGTTTTCCATCTGCTCGGCTGCTTCCTTCTTGGCCGCGTTCATGTGGCCAGGGAACCATTGTATCGACATGCTCAACTCTCTTAATCTTTCGTCCAAGGCGCTATTTTACGCTGAGCGTCGACACAAACGTAGCGGCGCAGCCACAAGGCCTCTTTCCATCGCGCACATCGTTGAGCTATTGCAACACTGATGACATATTCCGCGCGCACACTGCCCTCTTGCCTGCACTAGACGGAGATGGGAATGCGCGTACGGGAAAAACTGAAACGGTCGCTGGCACGCTGGTATGGCGTGCTGATGCTGTGCTGCGCCATCTTGGTGTCGGCGATGGTCGAGCAGTTGCCCCTGCTCCCTTACTGATCCATCCTGCCTATCCCGCAGTCTGCCGGCGGCATCGCCGCCTGCGGATCGAAGCGCGCCAGCCGCGTACGGGCCGCGGCGCGGTCCTTCGCATACTCGGCCAGGTAGCGGCTGCGCTCCTCGCTCTGCCACTCGGTATCCGGCACGCCGTCCAGCGAACGGGTGCGGCTGGCAAACACCTTTCCCTCCAGGCGCGGCAACAGCAGGCGGTCGGGGTCGAGATTCTCGCGCAGCAGATAACCTTCGACGTCGCGCAGCAGCAGCGGCAGGCGCGGCGCGCCGTCGTGCAGCAGCTTGCCGTGCACCTGGAGCCGCACCTGCTGCGCGCCCTGCCCCAGCACCTCGTTGAAGGTGGCCAGCGCGAACGGCCGGCCGGCCGCATCGTCGACGCGCCCCGTGACCACATAGCGTCCGGGCAGGCGCACGTCCAGCGGCAGCGCGAACTGCAGCGCGCCACCATCGACCGCCTCGCGCGGCCTGCCGCTCCAGCTGGCCGGCGACTGCGGCGAGTAGATGACGTCGAACAGCACGACACCTTCGCGGCCGCCGGCCTGGTAGCGGACCTCGAGCCGGATGGTGCCGTGGAATCCGGCCAACGCCGTCTGCGCCGGCGCCAGTGTCCCGCGCCAGGCCGCGCCTTCGTCCGCAAACGGCACGGCAACCTGGGGCGCCGGACGACTCTGCCCATACGTCATCCCTTGGGCCAGCGCGCGCGTGACGACCAGCGGCTGCGGCTGACCGCCCCCATCCAGCGCGCGCAGCGAAAAATCGGCCTGCTCGCCCGCCGCCAGGTAGACCCGCGACTGCGCGGTCTGCAGCTGGACCTCGGGGTGGCTGTCACCGCCCTCCGCCCGCATCGGATTGGTCTCGAGCAGCGGCTGGTTCGGATACAGCTGGTCGGGATGGTGGCCGGCCGGCCGCGATTCGTGCGGATAGCGTGAATGCGCCAGGTAGCTGCAATAGGTGTGGTCGGTCAGGCGGACCTGTTCGACCAGCTGGCGCCGGCGCGCGGCACGGTTTTCGGGCGGGGCCGTGACGGTCCGCGCCGCCGCAATGGGCGCCGCTGGTGGCGCCTGGGGCGCCTCGGGCACCGCCTCGCCCTCGCGCATCAGTGTGATCAGCCCCAGGCCGATGCAGGCCGCCACGCCTGCCGCCGCCGGCCAGCGCCTACGCCAACGCCACCCCATACTGTGCCCCTAGTTGGCGGTGTCGGTCATCGCCTGGCGCACGACCCCGATGATGCCCTCCCAGTTGCCGTCGCCGTAGTGATCGAAGTCTTCGCGGTCGTCGCGGAAGGCGACCGAGTGCCAGCTCCACTTGACGCTGCCGCCCTGGTTCGGTTCGGTGCCGTAGCGCAGGTCGTCGCAGAACCAGTCGCCCGGATTGCAGAGCGAGCGGCCGGAGTTGCCGGCCGCGCCGCCGCTGCTGTGGTAGGCCACGACCTCGTCGTCCTGGCCCGGCAGCAGGAAGGAGTACACGGTGCCGCGCGCGCCGGCATAGCGGTAGAACCAGATATTGCGGGTATCGTTGTGGTTGTACATGGCGCGCACGGTGCCGGTGCGCAGGTCTTGCACCAGCGGCTCGGAAGTGGTCCAGGCGCCGGCATTGGCCAGTTCGGAGCCGCCCGCGGCGCCCGACGCCACTCTCACCCACTTGATGTTCCAGCCGCCCTGCACGCCGCCCGCATCGCCGCAGACGCCGTCCGCGTTCGGTGTGGCGTTCTTGAGCGCGCGCGTGGTGCCTCCGAAATTGGCCAGGGTGTACCCCAGCAGCGGCTCGCCCGCGCTGTAGGCCGCGATATAGCACCAGTTCTGGCCGGTGCAGAAGCAGTCGAGCGCGTCGCGCACGCGCCCGCTCTGCGAAGCGATGCTGCTGTAGCCGTCCCAGTTGACGGCCTTCTTGTTGACGCCGGCAGGCGTGGTGTCCGGCCCCCAGTAGCGGAAGTCGGCGTAGTTGCCGGGCGTGCCGCCGCTGTTGCGGCCGGGGTCGCGGCCATTGAGCCAGAGCGTGTAGTTGGCGGCCTCGGCCAATCCCGCAGCCGACAACAGGCAGAGCGCACACAGGGTGTGTTTCTTGTTCACGGTTCTCTCCTCTACGCGAAAGCGGCTGAGTAGCTGCCGGTATGCGTTAGTGGTCAGGAGAGTCACTTGGGTTCCCGCCTCCGCGGGAATGACGTGCTGAAGTACCTATTCGAAGTCGCGTCAGCGGCGTTCAGGCTTTGCGAAAAAACGTCGTTCCCGCGGAGGCGGTAACCCAAGTCATCACGCAAGCCACGCCCGTCAACCACCCTACTCCAGATCCGCCATCACCTTCAAATGCGCCACCACGCTGCGCCCCAGCGCCGACAGGTCGTAGCCGCCTTCCAGGCAGCTCACGACGCGCCCGCCAGCGTGTTCCCTGGCCACCGCCATGATCTGGCGCGTGATCCACGCATAGTCGGCCTCCACCAGGCCCATGCCGCCCATGTCGTCGTCGCGGTGGCCGTCGAAGCCGGCCGAGATGAAGATCATCTGCGGCTTGAAGGCGTGCAGGGCCGGCAGCCACTGCTCCTGCACCAGCGCGCGCACCGCGTCGCCGTCGCCGCGCGCGGGCACCGGCACATTGATGCGGTTGGCCGTGACCGGTTCGACCTCGCTATAGGGATAGAACGGATGCTGGAAGAAGCTGGCCATCAGCACGCGCGGCTCGTCGCGGAAGGCGTCGGCGGTGCCGTTGCCGTGGTGGACGTCGAAGTCGACGATCGCCACGCGCTCCAGGCCGTGGGCCTCGAGCGCATGGCGCGCCGCGATCGCGACATTGTTGAAGAAGCAGAACCCCATTGGCGCGGTCGGCGTGGCGTGGTGGCCGGGCGGGCGCACCGAGCAGAAGGCGTTCGAGACGCTGCCCTTGATGACGTCGTCGGTGGCGGCCACCGCGGCGCCGGCCGCGCGCAGCGCCGCCTGGTAGCTGTAATGACAGAGCGAGGTATCGCCGTCGAGCGGGTAGTAGTCGCCGGGCGTGGCCGGCACGTGGTCGCGCACCAGCGCCAGCGCCCCTTGCGTATGGTTGCGCAACACCTGTTCGACCTCGGCCAGCGGCGCGCTGCGCTGCTCGATCAGCCCGTCCAGCCGGGCCAGGATCAGCTGGTCGTCGATCGCCTGCAGGCGGGCCGGGGATTCGGGGTGCCAGTTGCCCATTTCATGCCGCAGGCAGTCCGGGTGGCTGTAAATCGCTGTACTCATGGTGCTCTTGTCTCCGACTATGCTCATCCATTCACCCCCTGCTTTGCCGTTCTCGCATAGAATTCCTTGGAACGGCTGGCACTTGCCAGGGCATGAAGCTTGCCAATGGCACTAATCTACCACGGCATGCCACGGCTACGCTCAGCCGCCGCCGTAACGCAGACGCATCGACCAACCACGGGAAATCCATGTTCAACAAATTGCACGCCGTCGCACGCCAGGTCAACGAGGTCGTAGTCGGCAAGGACCAGCAGGTGCGCCTGGCCCTGACCTGCATGCTGGCCGGCGGCCACCTGCTGCTGGACGACCTGCCTGGCGTCGGCAAGACCACCCTGGCGCATGCGCTGGCGATTTCGCTCGGCCTGCGCTTCAACCGGGTCCAGTTCACCAGCGACCTGCTGCCGGCCGACGTGGCCGGCATCTCGGTCTACGAGCGCGACAAGAACGAGTTCGTATTCCACCCCGGCCCGATCTTTACCCAGGTGCTGCTGGCCGACGAGATCAACCGCGCCACGCCCAAGACCCAGTCGGGCCTGCTCGAGGCGATGGAAGAGCGCCAGGTGTCGGCCGACGGCGTCACGCGCCCGCTGCCCGAGCCCTTCTTTGTGATCGCGACCCAGAACCCGGCCAACCAGGTCGGCGTGTTCCCGCTGCCCGAGTCGCAGCTCGACCGCTTTTTGATGTGCCTGAGCCTGGGCTACCCGGACGCCGCCGCCGAGCGCGCGCTGCTGATGGGCGAAGACCGGCGGAGCATGTTGAAGACCCTGCAGCCGGCCATGCTGCCCGAGCAACTGGCGCAGGCCCAGCGCCAGCTGCGCGAGATCCACGCGTCGAACAGCCTGGTCACCTACGTACAGGCCCTGGCCCAGGCCTCGCGCCAGAACGGCCTGTTCGCCGAAGGCCTGTCGCCGCGCGCCGCGATCGCCCTGCTGCAGGCCGGCCGCGCCTGGGCCGCGCTGGAAGGGCGCGACCACGTGATCCCCGAAGACATCCAGGCCGTGCTGGTGCCTGTCTGCGCGCACCGGCTGCGGCCCCTGCGCGCCGCCCACGGCACCGCGCTGGCCAGCCGCGACCTGGTGCTGCAGTTGCAGAAGGCGGTCCCGGTCTGATGGCGCAGGCGGTCCAGAAGGTCCAGGGGTTGCGCGGGCGGCTGCGCCGTGCGACCGGCGCATGGCTGCCGCGCGCCGGCCAGCTGGACACCGGCGAGGTGGTCATCAGCCAGCGCCGCGTGTTCATCCTGCCCACCCGGGCCGGCCTGGGCTTTGCCCTGCTGCTGGCGGTGCTGTTGATCGGCTCGATCAATTATGCGCTGGGCCTGGGCTTCGGCCTGACCTTTCTCGCGCTGTCATGCGCGCTGGTGGACATGGTCGCCACCTACCGCAACCTGGCGCACCTGGCCCTGCAGCAGGGCCGGGTCGCGCCCGTGTTCGCCGGCCAGGAAGTCCAGTTCGAGCTGCAGGTCTTCAACCGCACGCGCCTGGCGCGCTACGCCATCCGCGCCGATTTTGCCGACGCCGCCAATCTGACTGAACCGCGCCACGTGGCCGACATCGCGCCCGGCACCCATGCGATCCTGGCCCTGTCGGTGCCGACCCTGCAGCGCGGCTGGCTGGCGCCGGCCCGGGTCAAGCTGTCGACGCATTTTCCGCTCGGCCTGTTCAACGCCTGGAGCTACTGGCGCCCGGCCGCGCGCGCCCTGGTCTATCCGCGTCCCGAGGATGGCGCACCAGGCCTGCCGCTGGGCGGCGGCAGCGGCAGCGGCAGCAGCCTGCGCGCGGCTGGCCACGACGATTTCGCCGGCGTGCGCAACTACCAGGCCGGCGACTCGCCGCGCCAGCTGGCCTGGCGCCAGATCGCGCGGCTCGATCCCAGTATCGTCGGCGCCCTGGTGTCGAAGCATTTCGAGGGTGGCGGAGGCGACGAGCTGGTGCTCGACTTCGATGCCTTGCCCGCCACGCTCGACCTGGAGCTGCGCCTGTCGCGCCTGACGCGCTGGGTGCTGGAGGCGGAAAGCCGCGCCCTGCCCTATGCCTTCCGCCTTGGCGCGCTGCGGTTTGACGCCGCCCTGGGCGCGGCCCACCAGGCGGCCTGCCTGCGCGCGCTGGCGCTCCATGGGATCGATGAGGGGCTCGCATGAAGCTGCTGGCGACGCCGCTCACCCGCGACAAGGCCGACACCCTGCTGCTGCTGGGCAGCGCGGTGCTGGTGCTGGCGCCGCACACCCTGCACCTGCCGCTCTGGGTCTCGCTGCTGTGCGGCGCGACCCTGGCCTGGCGCGCCGCGATCACCCTGCGCGGCAAGCGCATGCCGCCGGCCCTGATACTGTTGCCGGTGGCGGTGGCCGCCATGGCCGGCGTGCAGTTCAGCTACGAGACCCTGCTCGGCAAGGATGCCGGGGTGGCGATGCTGGTGCTGCTGGTCGCCTTCAAGATGCTCGAGATGCATGCGCGCCGCGACCTGTTCGTCGTGATCTTCCTGTGCTTCTTCCTGGTGCTGACCAACTTCTTCTATTCCCAGGGCATCGGCACCGCCCTGCTGACCGTGGCCTCGGTGCTGCTATTGCTGGCGACCCAGCTGTCGTTCCAGTTCACGGGCGCCGTGCCGCCACTGCGCACGCGCCTGGCGATGGCCGGCCGCACGCTGGCCTTCGCGCTGCCGATCGCGATCGTGCTGTTCGTGGTCTTCCCGCGCATCCACGGCCCGCTGTGGAGCATGGCGGGCGATGCCGGCAGCGGCTCGCGCTCGGGCCTGTCGGACACGATGGCGCCGGGCCAGATGTCGAACCTGGCCCTGTCCGAGGAACCGGCCTTCCGCGTGCGCTTCATGACGCCGCCCCCGATGCAGTCCCAGCTCTACTGGCGCGGCCCGGTGCTCGATTTCTTCGACGGCCTGACCTGGTCGCGCGGCGCCAGCCAGGCTTCGGGCCGCGACCTGCACCTGGCGGTACATGGCGATGCGATCGACTACGAGGTCACGCTGGAACCCTCGCAGTCGCGCTGGGTGTTTACGCTGGAGATGCCGGGCGAGCTGCCGCAGGTGGCGGGCCACGAATTGCGCCTCTCGCCGCAGTTCGAGCTGACGGCGAACGACGCGCTCAGCAGCCGGGTGCGCTATCGCGCCAGCTCGCACCTGCAATTCGCTTTCCAGGGCGGCCCGACCCTGGACGACGCCGGCCGCTGGCTGCTGCTCCCGTATGGCTTCAACCCGCGCGCGCTGGCCGCCGGGCGCGCGCTGCGCCGGCTTCCCGATCCAGTGCAGCGGGTCGAGGCGGTGCTGGCGCAGTTCCGCGAGCAGCCCTTCGAATACACGCTGGCGCCGCCGCTGCTGGGCCGGCACTCGGTCGACGAATTCCTGTACGGCACCCGCTCGGGCTTTTGCGAACACTATTCGGGCGCCTTCGTGTTCCTGATGCGCGCGGCGGGCGTGCCGGCGCGCGTGGTGACCGGCTACCAGGGCGGCGAGACCAATCCGCTCGACGGCTTCATGACGGTGCGCCAGTCCGATGCCCATGCCTGGGCCGAAGTCTGGATCGCGGGGATCGGCTGGCAGCGGGTCGACCCCACCGCGGCGGTAGCGCCCGAGCGCGTGCGGCGCGGCCTGGACGCCTCGGTGCCGCGCCCGGCCCCCTTCGGCATCGAGGCGCTGCGCGGCATGAATCCCTTCCAGGGCGGCGCCAATGCGTGGCTGGCCCAGCTGCGCAACGCCGTCGGCGCCGTCAACAATGGCTGGAACCAGTGGGTGCTCAACTATACGCCCGAGCGCCAGCGCGACGTCGTGCGCGACCTGCAGCGCAAGCTGTTCGGCTGGCCTTTTATCGCTCTGCTAACGTCTGTTGCCCTGGGCCTGGCCTTGCTGGTCTTTTTGCGCCGGCGTCGGGAAATCCACCCGGTCGATGCTCTATACTCGACCCTGTGCAAGCGTCTCGGCCAGCTGGGCCTGGCGCGCGCGCAGGACGAAGGACCGAGCGCCTACGCGGCGCGGGTCGCCGGCGCCAGCGAACTGGCGCCGCAAACACGCGCGGCGGCACAGGAATTCCTGCGTCGTTACAGCGCCTGGCGCTACGCGCCCCCGACAACCGATCCCCGGCTTAACGCCACCTTGAAAAGCTTATTGTCGCAAGTCAGATGAAATCGATCGCAATCCTGTTTTCCGCGCTCGCGCTTGCCGCCGGCGCGCATGGCGATGCCCTCGCCGCTCCCCAGTCCACCGCAACGCAAGCCGCCATGACGGCCTCTGCCGACCAGGACCCCGAACACGTGAACTTCGTCGAATGGCTGCCGGTGCGCGAGTTCATCGAAGAGATGGTCACGCAGCACGGCTTCGAACGCGAGGCCCTGCATACCCTGTTCGGCCAGGTCCGTTTCATCGACCGCGCCGTGCAGCTGGTCAAGCCGGCGCCACCGGGCAAGCCGAAGAACTGGCAAGCCTATAGCGCGCGCTTCATCGAGCCGATCCGCATCCGCGCGGGCGTGCGCTTCTGGAACGAGAACTTTGACGCGCTGGCGCGCGCCGAGGCGGCCTATGGCGTGCCGGCCGAGATCATCGTCGGCATCATCGGCATCGAGACCATCTATGGCCGCGATACCGGCAAGTTCCGCGTGCTGGACAGCCTGACCACGCTCGCCTTCGCCTATCCGGAAGCGCCGAACCAGGCCGCGCGCAAGGCGTTCTTCCGCGAAGAGCTGGCCAATACACTGGTGCTGGCGCGCGAGCGCGGCTACGATCCGTTCTCGCTGCTGGGTTCGTTCGCCGGCGCGGTCGGAATGCCGCAGTTCATGCCGAGCAATATCCTCAAGTACGGCGTCGACTTCGACAGCGACGGCCGGGTCGACCTGCGCGGTTCGGCCACCGATGCGATCGGCAGCGTGGCCAACTTCCTGGTCCAGCACGGCTGGAATGCCGAGCACCGCGGCCCGACCGTGTTCGCGGCCGACGTGTCGCCCACGCGCGCCTGGGAAGGCTTGCTCGGGCGCGGCCTGAGCGCGACCCTGCGTCCGGAAGAACTGCGCGAAGCTGGCGTGGTCACGGGCACGGCGCTGGCGGGCGACCGCCTGTACGGCCTGATCGACCTGCAGAATGGCGCCGAAGCAACAGAATATTGGGTGGCTAACGATAACTTCTATGCCATCACAAAATACAATCGCAGTTACTTCTATGCCATGTCGGTCGTCGACCTGGGGCGCGCGGTGCGTGCGGCACGGCCCAACTGACTCTTTCCTAACGGGAAACTTTGTAATCCTTTGTAACAGGTTTCCCGCTTTCTCCTTCCGTTGGTCGTAGGCATTATCCTACATACCCCCCAGGGGTATCCGCCGACAACATTGTTGTGTCCGTGACAAAAATAGCACTGATAGCAACATACCCCCCTTTTTCTTTCCATTTCATCAGCAAATCTCGTACCGTGCGGCATCAAATGCTGGATGCCCGTACACTAGTACTTAAACAAAAAACAATATATTTCTCTAGTGACTTTGTGAGAGAATTGCATTGCGGCTATTGTTGCAATGAGACAACAAAATCCGAGGTGAGAGAAATGATTCCGACTTGCTCATGAGTATCGGAATAAAAATAGTTGTACAATTGAATAGAAAATTACGAAATTAAACTTCCGGAATCGAACGCCGCCACCGACTCCGTTTCAACCCCAGATAGGAATTTGAATCATGACTAACCAAGTCGGCATTGATATGAACAGCGATTCGGAAGGCGATGAGCTGCTTCAGTACAACCCGAACCGCCTGCTCGATACCCTGATCGAGAACCTGCGCCTGAAGAACGACGCAGCGCTGTCGCGCGCACTCGAAGTGGCGCCGCCAGTGATCTCAAAGATCCGCCACCACCGCCTGCCGGTCGGCGCTTCGCTGCTGATCCGCATGCACGAAGTGAGCGACCTGTCGATCCGCGACCTGCGCTACCTGATGGGCGATCGCCGTGCGAAGTTCCGCATCAGCGACAAGCAGTTCAAGCCTAAAGAAGGCGCGGTTCCTGCTTCGAAAGACTGAGTCGTCGCGGGCGCGGCAGTTGGCGCCCTGGCTTCTGTCTTGACAGGATGGGCGGCGCCTTGCGCGCCGCCGGATGAGTAGTGCGTACGCCCGCGCGGGTGTACGAGCCGCCGCATTGGCGGACGACCGGATATCGTCGGCGACATGCCAACTGAACGGTCTACGCAGTCACAGCGACTGATACAACAAGGCCGCCTGCAACCCAGGCGGCCTTTTCATTTCGTGGCGCCGTTCAGGCGGGGAAAACGCCGGTCGACAGGTATCGGTCGCCGCGGTCGCACACCACGAACACAATGGTCGCGTTTTCCACCGTCTGGGCGATGCGCAGCGCCACTTCGCAGGCGCCGGCGGCCGAGATGCCGCAGAAGATGCCTTCTTCGGCCGCCATGCGGCGCGCCATCTGCTCGGCCGAGGCCTGGTTCACGTTCTCGACCTGGTCGACGCGCGCCGACTCGAAGATCTTCGGCAGATAGGCCTCAGGCCATTTGCGGATGCCCGGGATCGACGAGCCCTCTTCGGGCTGGGCGCCGACGATGCGGATGGCCTCGTTCTGTTCCTTCAGGTAGCGCGACACGCCCATGATGGTGCCGGTGGTGCCCATGGCGCTGACGAAGTGCGTGACGCGGCCTTCAGTGTCGCGCCAGATTTCCGGGCCGGTGGTCTCGTAGTGCGCGCGCGGATTGTCGAAGTTGGCGAACTGGTCGAGGATGATGCCCTGGCCATCCTTCTGCATCTGCTCGGCCATGTCGCGCGCGTATTCCATGCCGCCCGATTTCGGCGTCAGGATGATCTGCGCGCCATACGCGGCCATGCTCTGGCGGCGCTCGACCGACAGGTTGTCGGGCATCAGGAGGATCATCTTGTAGCCGAGGATCGCGGCCGCCATCGCCAGCGCGATGCCGGTATTGCCGCTGGTAGCTTCGATCAGCGTGTCGCCCGGCTTGATCTGGCCGCGCAGTTCGGCGCCGCGCAGCATCGACATGGCGGCGCGGTCCTTCACCGAGCCGGCCGGGTTATTGCCTTCCAGCTTGCCCAGGATGATGTTGTTGCGGGCCGCGATGTCGGCGCCAGGCAGGCGCTGCAGCTGCACGAGCGGCGTGTTGCCGATCGTGGCTTCGATGGTCTTGTAAGCCATTGCTTTCTCTATTCCTTGCGATACCAAAGCGCCATTTTAATCTGAGAAGCAATACGGCGTCGGGGCGGACATCGGTGGACCTGTCCACCGATGCCCGCCCCGTCAATTTACAGGCAGGACGTTTAGCGCAGCGGCAAGGGATACGTGGCCGGGCTGACGTTGCCATCCTTGTCGATCGCCTGCACGCCGAAGAATACATTGTCCTTCGACAGGTCCACGGTCGCTTCCGTCACGTTGCCGACCCACTTCGAGCCTTCCCAGTTGGCGCTGGTCGTGTCGCGCCACACGAGACGGTAGCCGGCCAGGTCGGGTTCGGCATTGGCCCTCCACACCAGGGTCGAATCGTTGGTGAGACCCGCGGTGCGCAGCTTCACTTCCTGCGGCGCGGATGGCGCCAGCGCCAGCGACGCCATGGCGGCGCCATTCACCTTGGTCACGTTGGCAACGTAACGGAAGTCGACATGGTCGATGGTGTCGCCAAACACCTTGCCGTTCTCGGTGCGCAGGTCCTGGTGCTGGTGGTCAAAGTTCTCGGCCGGCTCGGTGAAGCGCAATGCGGCATAGCCCTGCTCCAGGAATGGCATGTGGTCGCCGCCGCGCAGGTAGCGGTCGTGGCGCTGGATAACGCTGACCTTGAAGCCCTTCACGTAGCGCTCGCCCTGCTCCTTGGTGTGGCGCGCGAGCTGGCGCGAGATCGAATCGTTCTCGCCGCCGGTGGCCACCAGCTGGCGCACGGCTTCGCTCATTTCCTTGGTCGCCGGAATGCTCTGGGCGAACAGGCGCACGGATTTATCGTCGACCTTGCCATCGTCGCCGCGCGAGCTGCCGATGATATCGTTGGTGAACATGCCGGCCACGTTCCAGCCTTTTTCGCGCGCCTGGGTCGCCCAGTGGCGCGCGCCGATCAGGCCTTGCTCTTCGGCCGCGACGGCCATGAACACGAGCGTGGCGTCGAACTTGTACTTGGCCATCACGCAGGCCAGTTCCATGATGGCGGCGGTGCCCGAGGCGTCGTCGTTGGCGCCTGGCGCGTCCGACGTTGCATCCATCACGTCCGAGGCTCGCGAGTCGTAGTGGCCGCTGACCACATACATGCGGTCTTTCGAGGCGGCCTGCGTGCCCGGCAGGGTCGCGACCACGTTGACGATCTCGGTCGGCTTCGAAATGCGCGCCGAGACCGGCGCCACATGGCTGTCGAACGCCACCTGCAAGGGCGTGCCGGCGCCGCAGCGCTCCAGCTCGGCCTTGATCCAGCGCCGCGCCGCGCCGATGCCGCGCGTCTCGGATTCGGTTTCCGACATCGTGTGACGGGTGCCGAAGCTGACCAGCTTGCGGATATGGCTTTCGATACGCTTCTGCGAAATTTCGCCCAGGATCTTGTTGATTTGGGCTTGCTGGGCGGTGATGTTCGGCTGGGCCGGGGTGGCGGCGGAAGCCGTCGCGGACGCGGCCAGCAGGGCCGCCAGCAAGGCGGTGGAAACACGGGCGTGAGGCATGGTTACCTTTCTGGTATTGATGTGCAAGCTGTAACAGATGAGCTTGCACATCTTGCCATGCGCCCGTGCGGATGTCAGTCAATACATGTCATATTGCCTTGCCGCGTCGTTCCCGCGGAGGCGGGAACCCAAGTGCGGCCGAGCAGTCGATCAGGCATGCCCTAACGGCAGCGCATGCGCCTTGGATTCCCGCCTGCGCGGGAATGACGTTCAGGCGGTAGCGAACCTACGTTGCGGCCTTGGCATCGGCCGTCTGGCTCGGCTTGGCGTCTTTTGCGACAGGTTTGGCCGCAGCGGCGCCCTCCTTGCCCTTGCCATTGACCACCAGGCCGGCCTCGGACAGCTTGGCGGCCTTTTTATCGCCCAGGCCCTTGATGCGCCCCTGCAGGTCGGCCCAGTCCTTGAATTCGCCCTTGGCGCGTTCGTCCAGGATGGCCTTGGACATGCTCGGTCCCACGCCCTTTACCCCATCGAGCGCCGCGGCGTCGGCCTTGTTGACGTCGACCTGGGCAAAGGCGAAGCCGGCCGAGGCGACCAGCGTGGCGAGCGCCAGCATCAGTTTCTTGATCATTGAATGTTCTCCGTAAGTGAATACTCCCGACGGCAGGGCGCCGCCGGTGTTCACTTAGACGGATGACCCCGGCTCTTGTTAGGGTCCGGGGACTGAGCGCGATCAAGCGTCAGGCAGGAAACAGCTCCTCGCGGGTCACGGTTGCCGTGCCCAGCTTGCCGACCACGATACCGCCGGCACGGTTGGCGGTCACCAGCGCCTCGGCCAGCGGCGCCTTGGCGCCGAGCATGGTGGCGAGCGTGGCGATCACGGTGTCGCCCGCGCCCGAGACGTCGAACACTTCGCGCGCATCGGCATGCACGTGCAGCACCTCGTCCTGCGTGAACAGGCTCATGCCCTCTTCGGAACGGGTCAGCAGCAGAGCATCCAGGCCCAGCTCCTCGCGCAGCTTCTGCGCTTTCTCGAGCAATTGTTCTTCGGTTTTCCAGCCACCGACCACGTGCTGCAGTTCGGAGCGGTTCGGGGTCAGGATGCTCGCGCCCCGGTACGGCGTGAAATCGTCGCCCTTCGGATCGACCAGCACGATCTTGCCGGCGGCGCGCGCCAGGGCGATCATCTCGGCCACATTGACCAGGGAACCCTTGTTGTAGTCGGACAGGATGATGACGTCGTAGTCCGGCAGCAGCGCCTTGAACTGGGTGAGCTTGTCGCGCAGGACG
This sequence comes from Massilia sp. CFBP9012, assembly GCF_034045115.1. Classification (NCBI taxonomy): domain Bacteria; kingdom Pseudomonadati; phylum Pseudomonadota; class Betaproteobacteria; order Burkholderiales; family Oxalobacteraceae; genus Massilia; species Massilia sp. CFBP9012. The sequence goes on from NZ_JAXCWM010000008.1 coordinate 350,739, forward strand.
TTCTCGGTCGGCGCATCCTCGAAGTCGATGCGCACCATCTGCTGCTGGCGGCCGATCACGCGCAGCTTGATGATGGTCGAGATCGCCTCGTCGCGCTTGAGGTAGCTGTGGATGCCTCCATCCTGCAGCAATTGCTCCATCTGGTCGCCCGCCTCGTCGGCGCCAGCCACGCCCAAGAGGCCCGTGTGGGCGCCGAGCGCGGCGGCGTTGCGCGCCACGTTGGCGGCGCCGCCCAGGCGCTCTTCGCGCTTCTGGATGCGCACCACGGGCACCGGGGCCTCGGGAGAGATGCGCGCGACGTCGCCGAACCAATAGCGGTCGAGCATGACGTCGCCCACCACCAGCAGGCGCACGGAAGACAGTTGCGGGGCCGCCTGCTGGCGGAAGTCGTCGGCCACCAGCAGGCGGCTTGGAGTCGGCTTGTTCATGGTGCTCAGTTCATCACATTCAGTTCTTCGGTGCGGCGCGGCGGGTAGGAATCCCAGCGGTTGCACCCCGGGCAGTGCCAGTAGAACTGGCGCGCCTTGAAGCCGCAGTGGCTGCACTGGTAGCGCGCCAGCTTCTGGGTATAGCGCTGCACCAGGTTCTTGACCATCGACAGCTCTTCCCAGATATTCGCCGGCGCATCCATCAGGCGCGCTTCCAGCAGCTTATCCAGGCCCAGCAGGGTTGGATTGCGGCGCAGCTCTTCGACCACCAGTTCCTTGGCCGCCTGCACGCCATCGAGCTCGATGACGGCCTTGAACACGACTTCGATCAGGTCGATCGACGAGGCCTCGGCCAGGTAGGACTTGAGCAGGTTGACGCCTTCCTGCGGGCGGCCCACCTTGCGGTAGCCATCCATCAGGCGCGCGGCCACCAGGGCCACGTGCGGCACGCTCTGCTGCTCGACGCGGCGCCAGGTCTTGAGCGCCTCTTCGACGTCGCCCTGGGCCAGCTGCGCGTCGCCGCGCAGGATGGTGGCGCGCACGCTGTGGCGGTCGGCTTCCAGGGCCTTGTCGAGCAGTTGCATGGCGTCGCTCGGCGCCGTATGCACCAGCGCGTCCTGGGCCAGTTCACAATAGAACTGGGCGATTTCCTTCTGGCGCGAGCCGGCGCCCGAATCCTGCAGGCCTTCGGCGGCCGCGATGGCGCGCTTCCATTCCTTCTCGCGCTGGTAGATCTCGAGCAGCGAACGGCGCGCCTTGACCGCGTACGAGGTGTCGACCAGCTGGTTGAAGGTTTCCTCGGCGCGGTCCAGCAGGCCGGCCTTCAGGTAGTCGATGCCGAGCTCGTACTGCGCGTGCGCCTTGTCCTCGGCTGGCAGGTCGGGCCGCGCCAGCAGGTTCTGGTGCACGCGGATGGCGCGCTCGGTTTCGCCGCGGCGGCGGAACAGGTTGCCGAGGGCAAAATGCATATCGGCCGATTCAGGGTCGAGCTTGACGATCTCGATGAAGGAATCGATGGCTTTATCCGGCTGGTCGTTCAGCAGGTGGTTGAGGCCCTTGAAATAACCGCGTGGCAAGGTGCGCGATTCGGAGACCAGTTCGTTGATGTCGACCCGGGCAGCAAGCCAGCCTAGGCCAAAGAAGAATGGGATGCCAAGCAGCATCCAGAGTTCAAATTCCATGGAGTTCTTGTTTTCTTATTGTTCAGGGCCGCGGTGCAGGCGGGGTCACGCTGTCCGGCGCCGGCGGCGCATTGCCGGTGCCGGCGGCGCTTTGCAGGGACTGGATGGTGATCTTGTTCAGCCACTTCTCGCGACGCTGGCGGAACACGGTCGGGGCCAGCGCCATGATGCCGAAGGCGGCGCCTGCCACGAAGAAGGCCAGCAGCATCAGCACCAGCGGGCCGCGCAATTCATATTGCAGGAAGAAATGCAGGTCGACTTCCTGGGTGTTCTTCAGGGCAAAGCCAAAGAAGAGAATGAACAGGACGATTCCGACGATGGTCGAGACGAATTTCATCAGCAGGTTCCGCTGGAGAATGGTGTGAGGGCGAAGTGTCGCATATTCGCCATGATATTTCAAAATGACACCGGACGTGGGCCCGATGGCGATCGGAGAGAGGCGAAAAAAAAACGGCACCCTCGCGGATGCCGTTTTTCGGGACTGCTCGACGACTAATCGTTGATGATCGGTTGCCCGACCATCGCATCCACCCGCTCGCGCAACTGCTTGCCCGGCTTGAAGTGCGGCACCCGTTTTTCGGGCACCATCACCTTGTCGCCGGACTTCGGATTGCGTCCGATGCGCGGAGGACGGCTGTTCAGCGAGAAGCTGCCGAAACCACGGATCTCGATGCGCTGCCCGGTCGCCAGGGCGTTGGTCATCGCATCGAGGATGGTCTTGACAGCAAACTCCGCATCCTTCGCCACCAGCTGGGAATAACGCTCAGCCAGTCGGTTGATCAGCTCGGATTTGGTCATCTGCCGCTCCAGTCAGGGGTTAGCCTGATTAGTTTTTGTTGTCGAACTTGGCTTTGAGCAGTGCGCCCAGGCTGGTGGTGCCCGAAGCTGCGCTGTTGTCGTTGGCCAGCTTGCTCATTGCTTCCTGGGTGTCAACATTGTCTTTCGCCTTGATCGACAGCTGGATGCTGCGAGCCTTGCGATCGATGTTGATGACCAGGGCTTCGACGCTGTCGCCCACTTTCAGGTGGGTGCCGGCATCTTCCACGCGGTCGCGTGCGATTTCCGAAGCGCGCAGGTAGCCTTCGACTTCTTCGGAGAGAGCGATCACGGCGCCTTTTGGCTCAACCGATTTCACGGTGCCGGTGACCAGGGTGCCCTTGTCGTTCAGCGAAGCGAAGTTGTTGAAAGGGTCGCCTTCCAGCTGCTTCACGCCCAGCGAAACACGCTCGCGCTCGACGTCGATTGCCAGGACGACTGCTTCCAGCTCGTCGCCTTTCTTGAAGCGACGCACGGCTTCTTCGCCGGCTTCGGTCCACGACAGATCCGACAGGTGGACCAGGCCATCGATGTTGCCTGGCAGGCCGATGAAGACGCCGAAGTCGGTGATCGACTTGATCGAACCCTTGACCTTGTCGCCCTTCTTGTGGGTCATGCCGAAGTCGTCCCATGGGTTCGCTTTGCACTGCTTCATGCCCAGCGAGATACGGCGACGCTCTTCGTCGATCTCCAGAACCATGACTTCCACTTCGTCGCCCAGCTGGACAACTTTGTTTGGCGCCACGTTCTTGTTGGTCCAGTCCATTTCCGACACGTGGACCAGGCCTTCGATGCCTTGTTCCACTTCGACGAACGCGCCGTAGTCGGTGAGGTTGGTGACTTTACCGAACAGGCGGGTGCCTTGTGGGTAACGACGCGACAGACCGGTCCATGGGTCATCGCCCAGTTGCTTCACGCCCAGCGAAACACGGTTCTTCTCTTGATCGTATTTCAGGACTTTAGCGGTGATCTCTTGGCCAACCGACAGGACTTCCGACGGGTGACGCACGCGACGCCATGCCAGGTCGGTGATGTGCAGCAGGCCGTCGATGCCGCCCAGGTCAACGAACGCACCGTAGTCGGTGATGTTCTTGACGACGCCGGTAACCACGGTGCCTTCTTTCAGGGTTTCCATCAGCTTCGCGCGCTCTTCGCCCATCGATGCTTCGATGACGGCACGACGCGACAGCACGACGTTGTTGCGCTTGCGGTCCAGCTTGATGACCTTGAATTCGAGGGTCTTGCCTTCGAACGGGGTGGTGTCCTTGACTGGACGGGTGTCAACCAGCGAACCCGGCAGGAAGGCGCGGATGCCGTTGGTCAGGACGGTCAGGCCGCCTTTGACTTTACCGTTGACGGTACCGGTGACGATTTCGCCCGATTCCATCGCTTTTTCCAGTGCCAGCCACGAAGCCAGACGCTTGGCTTTGTCGCGCGACAGGATGGTGTCGCCGAAGCCGTTTTCCAGCGACTCGATAGCCACGGAAACGAAATCGCCGATTTGAACTTCCAGTTCGCCCTGGTCGTTCTTGAATTCTTCGACCGGGATGAAGGCTTCCGATTTCAGACCTGCGTTGACGATCACGAAGTTGTGATCCAGGCGCACGACTTCAGCCGAGATGACTTCGCCCGAACGCATGTCTTGACGTTGCAGCGATTCCTCGAAGAGGGCTGCGAAGCTTTCCATACCGGTATCTTGAGTTGCAGTAGACATAAAAGTGGGATATTTCATGTTAACCAGCAGGCCGACGAAATTGCGGACTGAACTGGGTTAGGGTTAAAACACGCCTGCAACATAAAAGCGCGTTGCAGGCACCAAAGGACGCCGGCCTCTCGCCGATAACACCGCTGAACGGCGCCACCAGCCCAAAAACCGTCGTCCCCGCGAAGGCGGGGACCCAAGTTTGCCTGCACACCACGGCGATGACTCGAGCCAACGGTATGCATCGAACTTGGATTCCCGCCTGCGCGGGAATGACGTTCAGGTGCTGACGACTACCGGCCGCTATTGCAACCGATCGTCGAAAACACCATAAACGCCATTCAAAGTCTTTAAAAACTCTTCTTGATTACTTTTGCCGGGCTACTTTTGCGAATACCAGGCCATGACCTGTTCCACTGCCTGATCCACGCCCATTTCGGACGTGTCCAGCAGATGCGCATCGCTTGCCGGGGCTAGAGGGGCGACCGCGCGATTGGTGTCGCGCTCGTCTCTCGCCTGCAAATCTGCCAGGAGGTCGTTCATATTAGCAGAAAACCCTTTGTCAATCAATTGCTTATACCTGCGTTGCGCACGGGCCTCAACACTTGCGGTCAAGAACACCTTCAGCTTGGCGGTGGGGAAGATCACGGTGCCCATATCGCGCCCGTCGGCCACCAGGCCCGGCGTCTGGCGAAAGCCCAGCTGCAGCCCGAACAGCGCCTGGCGCACGGTCGGCAGCGCCGCAATCTTCGACGCCATATTGCCCACCTCCTCGGCCCGGATCGCGTGCGTCACGTCCTCCTGCGCCAGGTAGATATGCTCTCCCTGGAAGCGCGCCGGCAGGTGCTCGGCCAGCTTGGCGATCGCGTGCTCGTCGCGCAGTTCGACCTCGCGCCGCAGCGCCTGCAGCGCTGTCAGGCGGTACAGCGCGCCGGAGTCGAGCAGATGAAAGCTGAGGCGTTCGGCGACCCGGCTGGCGACCGTCCCCTTGCCGGATGCGGTGGGGCCGTCGATGGTGATGACTGGTACGTTCGAATTCGGCATGCGGATCCTGGCAATCGGTTAAAACAACTCGTCGCGCGCGATGCCCGCGAACGCTTCAAAATAATCGGGGAAGGTCTTGGCGACGCATTTCGGATCGTTGATGCGCATCGCGTTGCCGCGGCGCGCCTTGCCGTCCAGCGAAGCGAGCGAGAAGCACATCGCCATGCGGTGGTCATCGTAGGTGTCGATCGTGGCCGGCTTCAGTTCTTCCGGCGGGGTGATGCGGATGTAGTCCGGCCCCTCCTCCACTTCGGCGCCGACCTTGCGCAGCTCGGTGGCCATCGCCGCCAGGCGGTCGGTTTCCTTCACGCGCCAGCTGGCGATATTGCGCAGCGTGCTCGGGCCGTCGGCGTACAGCGCCGCCACCGCGATCGTCATCGCCGCATCCGGGATGTGGTTGAAATCGGCGTCGATGGCTTTCAGCACGCCATTCGACCTCGCCTCGATCCAGTTGTCGCCGCGGGTAATGATGGCGCCCATGCGCTCCAGCGCATCGGCAAAGCGCACGTCGCCCTGGATGCTGTGTTCACCCACACCTTCCACCCGCACCGGACCGCCGGCGATCGCACCGGCCGCCAGGAAGTAAGATGCCGACGAAGCGTCGCCCTCGACGTGGATGGTGCCGGGACTTTGATAGCGCTGGCCCGGATGCACGGTGAACGAGGACCAGCCGTTCTGCTCGACCTCGACGCCGAAGCGGCGCATCAGGTTCAGGGTGATCTCGATATAGGGCTTCGAAATCAGCTCGCCGACGACGTCGATCGCCACCGGATGGGTCTTGGCCATCAGCGGCGCCGACATCAGCAGCGCGGTCAGGAACTGGCTCGACACATTGCCGCGCACGGCGATGCGCTGCGGGTTGACGCGACCACGGCGGATGCGCAGCGGCGGGAAGCCCTGCTCGCCCGTGTACTCGATCTGGGCGCCGACTTCGTTCAGCGCGTCGACCAGGTCGCCGATTGGACGCTCGTGCATGCGCGAGACGCCATGCAGCGTGTAGTCGCCGCCGATCACGGCCAGGGCGGCCGTCAGCGGGCGGATCGCGGTGCCGGCATTGCCCATGAACAGATCAGCCTCATGGTTCGGCAGCTCGCCGCCATTGCCGTGCACGACCACGGTGCGCTCGTCGACCTCAATCCACTGGATGCCCAGCGAACGCAGCGCGCCCAGCATCACCATGGTGTCGTCCGAGGCCAGCAGGTCGTGGATTGTGGTCGTGCCCTCGGACAGCGCGGCCAGCAGCAGCGTGCGGTTCGAGATGGACTTGGAACCCGGCAGCCGCACGGCTCCTCTCGCATGCAGCACGGGCTCGAGGTCGATATGCTGCGGGTAGTGTTTTTGCTGCGTCATGTGTTTTCCTGATTGGGCAAACGCCGTTCGGGCGAGCCGGCTTCGATGGCCTCTTGCCATTCGCGGCGGGCGCGCTGGGCGGTCGCGTAGATTCCTTGCAAGCCGACGCCGTCTGCGGCCGCAAGCATGGCCCGCATCGACGTCAATTGTGCCAGATATGCATCCAGCTCGGTAAGCAGTGCGGCGCGGTTGGCCAGGCTGATGTCGCGCCACATCTCGGGCGACGAACCGGCGATGCGCGTGAAGTCGCGGAAACCGCTGGCGGCGTACTGGAACAGCATGTCGGCATGGGGCTTGGCGGCGATGTCGTCCACCAGCGCATAGGCCAGCAGGTGCGGCAAATGGCTGACGGCGGCGAACACGCGGTCATGGTCGTCGGGGCTGAGCGTGTGGATCACGGCGCCGCAGGCGCGCCAGGCGCCGGCGACTTTCTCGACGTCGTGCGCCGCATTCTCAGGCAGCGGCGTCAGCACGCACTTCTTGCCCTGGTACAGGCCGGCCAGTGCGGCGTCGGGGCCGTTCGATTCGCTGCCCGCGATCGGGTGGCCCGGCACGAACTGGTGCACCCGCCCCCCCAGCACCGCGCGCGCGGCGGCGACCACGTCGCACTTGGTGCTGCCGGCGTCGGTCACGACCGTCTGCGGCTCGAGGTGCGGCAGCAGCGCTGACAGGATGGCCCCGGTCTGGGCCACCGGTGCGGCCAGCAGCACGAGATCCGCGCCGCGCAGCGCGTCGGCATAATCCTCGGTGATGCGGTCGACGATGCCCAGCTCCAGCGCACGCGCCAGTGCCTCCGGGTGGCGGCCGATGCCGACCACCTCGCCCACCTGGCCGGCGTTCTTGAGCGCCAGCGCGAACGAGCCGCCGATCAGGCCGACGCCGACGATAACGACTTTAGCCAGCATTCAGCCTCGCGCGCTCGCGCTCTCCGTCGAGAGCGCTCGCTTTAGTGCCTCGATGAAGGCTGCGTTTTCTTGCGGCAGGCCGATCGAGATGCGCAGCCACTGCGGCAAGCCATAGGCGCCGACCGGACGCACGATCACGCCCTGCTTGAGCAGCGCCGTGTTCACGCGCGCGCCGGCCTGGTCGTCATTGCCGACCTTGACCAGGACGAAGTTGCCGAACGACGGCACATACTCGAGCTTGAGTTCTTCGAAGGCGGCGATCATCTGCTTGTAGCCCTCGGCGTTGTTCTGCGCACCTTTGGCGAGGAACTCCTTGTCGTTCAGCGCGGCGATCGCGGCGGCCTGCGCCAGCGAGTTGACGTTGAACGGCTGGCGAATGCGGTTCATCAGGTCCGTCACTTCCGGCTGGGCGATGGCGAAGCCCACGCGCAAGCCGGCCAGGCCGTAGGCCTTGGAGAAGGTGCGCGAGACGATCAGGTTCGGGTATTTGCGCACCCAGGCGCTCGACTCGAACTGGTGTTCCGGCGCCAGGTATTCGTTATACGCTTCGTCCAGCACCACGACCACGTTGGCCGGCACTTTCTGCAGGAAGGCTTCGACCTGTGCGGCCGGGATGAAGGTGCCGGTCGGGTTGTTCGGGTTGGCGACGTAGACCAGGCGCGTATCGGCATCGATGGCGGCGGCCATCGCATCCAGGTCGTGGCCGTAGTCCAAGCTCGGGACCACGATGGCGCGTCCGCCCACGCCCTGCGTGGCCAGCGCGTACACCGCGAACGAATACTGCGAATAGACCACCGCCTCGCCTTTTTGCACGAAGGCGTGGGCGGCGATTTCCAGGATGTCGTTGCTGCCGTTGCCCAGGGTGATCCACTCGAGCGGCACGTCGTAGCGCTGCGACAGCGCGGTCTTGAGTTCGAAGCCGTTGGCGTCCGGGTAGCGGCCGAGATCGGCGGCGGCTTCGAGCATCGCGGCGCGGCTCGATTCCGGCAGGCCGAAAGGATTCTCGTTGGAAGCCAGCTTGACGATGGTCGCTTCGTCGAGGCCGAACTCGCGGGCGACTTCGGCGATGGGTTTGCCGGCCTGGTAAGGGGCGATGGCGCGGACGTATTCTGGACCGAATTTCGACATGGTGTCTCTCTCTATTTGTTAAAGGCTTTGCGGGTAGGAGCCCAGCACCTTGAAGAAGGCGGCGTTGTCCTTGAGTTCCGCGAGCGCGCGCGCGACCGCGGCGTCATGCACATGGCCCTCGATATCGACGTAGAAGTAGTACTCCCAGGTGCCGATGCGCGCCGGGCGCGATTCGAAGCGGGTCATCGACACGCCATGCTTTTCGAGTGGCGCCAGCAGGTTGTAGACGGCGCCGGCCTTGTTCGGCACGGCCAGCACGATGCCGGTGCGGTCCTTGCCCGACGGGCCGGTCTGCAGCTGGCCGATCACCACGAAGCGGGTGCGGTTGTGCGGATCGTCCTGGATGTGGGCCTGGACCACGCCCAGCTGGTACTGCTCGCCCGCCATCTCGCTGGCGATCGCGGCGACCGTCGGATCCTGGCTTGCCAGCACCGCTGCCTCGGCATTCGAGGCCACGGCGCGGCGCTCGACGTCAGGGTGGTGCAGGTTGAGCCAGACCTGGCACTGGGCCAGCGCCTGCGAATGCGCACAGACGACTTTGACGCCGTCCATCGAACCGGTCTTGGTCATCAGGCTGTGGTGCACGGCGATCGATACCTCGCCGCTGATGATGGTGGTGGTGGCCAGCAGCAGGTCGAGCGAACGGTTGATCGCGCCTTCCGACGAGTTCTCGACCGGGACCACGCCGAAATCGGCGGTGCCGGCCTCGGTGGCGCGGAATACCTCGTCGATCGACACGCAAGGCAGCGTGTGAATGGCCGTGCCGAACTGCTGGAACACGGCCTGCTCGCTGAAGGTGCCGCTCGGGCCCAGATAGGCGACCGTCACGCGCTTCTCGAGCGCGCGGCAGGACGACATGATCTCGCGGAAGATGGTCTGCACGTCCTTGTTTTTGAGCGGACCGGGATTGCGGTCGGCGACGCCGCGCAGCACTTGCGCTTCGCGCTCGGGACGGAATACGGGGGCATTGGTTTCGGCCTTGACGTGGCCGACTTCTTGCGCGACCTTGCCGCGCTCGCTCAACAGCGAGAGGATTTGCGCGTCGATCGCATCGATGCGTTCGCGCAGGGGTTTGAGTTTGTCTGTCATCGTTATGCTGTGTGGTCGATTGGTTCGCCTGACCGCTGCTGCACGCCTGAAAGCCCCGGCATGCCGGGGTGGGTCTCAACGACCGGCGAACTCGTTCAAATAATCGACGAGGGCCTGTACGCCCTCGATCGGCATCGCGTTGTAGATCGATGCCCGCATGCCGCCGACGGACTTGTGGCCCTTCAGTTGCAGCAGACCGCGCGCTTGTGCGCCGGTCAGGAATAACTGGTTCAGCGATTCGTCGCGCAGGTAGAACGGCACGTTCATGCGCGAACGGAATTCCGGCGCCACGCGGTTGGTGTAGAAATCGTCGCGGTCGAGCGCCTCGTACAGCAGGCGCGCCTTCTCGATATTACGTTGCTCCATCGCCGCCACGCCACCATTCGCCTTGAGCCAGGCGAACACCAGCCCGGCGATATAGATCGAATAGGTCGGCGGCGTGTTGTACAGCGAGTCATGCTCGGCGCAGGTCTTCCAGTTGAAGGCCGACGGGCACTGCGGCGACGCGTAGTCGAGCAGGTCTTCGCGCACGATCACCAGGGTCAGGCCGGCCGGCCCGATATTTTTCTGGGCGCCAGCGAAGATCACGCCATATTTCGAGACGTCGATCTTGCGCGACAGGATGTGCGAGGACATGTCGGCCACGATCGGCACATCGGGATTGATTTCCGGCGCGTCAGGGTATTCGACGCCGTCGATGGTCTCGTTGGTGCAGATGTGCAGATAGGCCGCATCTGGCGACAGTTTCCATGCGTCGCGCGCCGGCACGCGGGCAAAACCTTCGGCCTGGCTCGAGGCGGCGACGTTCACCCGCGCATAGCGGGCCGCTTCCTTGATCGACTTGCCCGACCACGAACCGGTATGGACGAAGTCGATCACCGGGTCGCTGCGGCGACCGGCCAGGTTGAGGGGAACGATGGCGTTCTGCCCGAGCCCCCCGCCCTGCTGGAACAGGATTTTATAGTTGGCCGGCACGTCCAGCAGTTCGCGCAGGTCGTCCAGCGCCTGGCGGTGGATGCTGGAAAATTCTGGACCGCGATGGCTCATCTCCATCACCGACATGCCGCTGCCATGCCAGTCGAGCATCTCGCTCGCCGCCTGCAGCAGCACTTCTTTTGGAAGGACGGCGGGGCCGGCCGAGAAGTTGAAGATGTGGGTCATGCGGTCCTTTCTGCGATTTATTTAGCCTGGGCGTTCTGCATCACTTCCAGCATCAGGCCGTTCAGGCGCGGCGCGACGACCCGCTGGCCGGCGGCCATGCTCTCGGCGGCCAGGCGCGGCGACAGGGCCAGCATCTTCTGGCCCAGCGGGGTGCGGTAGAAGGCGGTCAGCTCCTTGAGTTCGGACACGCTGTAATTGCGGGCGTACAGCGGGCCGATTTCGGCCATCATGTCGTCGAGCAGCGCAGGATCGCGGAACATGCGGTTGATCGCCTCGGCGGCGCCCGGCAGCACCTGCTCGACCCTTTCCATGGCGGCCTTCTTCTTCTCGTCGCTGGCGGCGGGATCGGCATTGATCACCGCCGTCATCTGCGCGCGCATCATCTGCGGCAGCGCCTTCTCCATCTCGGTGAACGAAGCCAGCATCATCTTGCGCACATCCATCGCCGCCAGCAATTCCTTGACGGCGGCGCGCTCCTGCTCGCTCCCCTGCGCGCTCGGCGCAGCAGCGGCGGTGCTTTGCGCAAAGGCGGATGGGAAAACACCGGCAAAGGCGGCGGCGCAGGTCACGGCGAGGAGGACTTTTTTCATTGACTTTCCAAGCGGGCGCTGGCGCCCTTTGAATTGAACGAAGGGTGCAGGCGCGCGTGTCGACATGCGCGCCTGCACCCCGGGCGCCATTATTCCGGCGCCGGTTCGAGCTCGACTTCTTCGAGGTCGGTCTCGACGATGCGCTGCAGGCCCGACAGCTTGGTGCCATCCTCGACCGCGATCAGGGTCACGCCCTGGGTCGCGCGACCCATCTCGCGGATCTCGGAGACGCGGGTGCGGATCAGCACGCCGCCCGTCGTGATCAGCATGATCTCGTCGCTCGGCTCGACCAGGGTCGCGGCCACCACTTTGCCGTTACGCTCGCTGGTCTGGATCGCGATCATGCCCTTGGTGCCGCGGCCGTGGCGGGTGTACTCCGTGATCGGGGTACGCTTGCCGAAGCCGTTCTCGGTGGCGGTGAGGACGGTCTGCTCTTCGCTCTCGGCCACCAGCAGCGCGATGACCTGCTGGCCTTCTTCCAGGTTCATGCCGCGCACGCCGCGTGCGGTGCGGCCCATCGGACGCACGTCGTTCTCGTCGAAGCGCACGGCCTTGCCGCCGTCGGAGAACAGCATCACGTCGTGCTTGCCGTCGGTGAGCGCGGCGCCGACCAGCACGTCGCCTTCATCCAGGTCGACCGCGATGATGCCGGCCTTGCGTGGGTTGGAAAAGTCGCGCAGCGGGGTCTTCTTGACCGTGCCCAGCGAGGTCGACATGAAGACGTAGTGGTCTTCGGGGAAGGTGCGGTTCTCGCCCTGCAGCGGCAGCACGACGGTGATCTTCTCGTTGTCCTGCAGCGGGAACATATTGACGATCGGCTTGCCGCGCGAGTTGCGCGAGCCTTGCGGCACTTCCCACACCTTGAGCCAGTACATGCGGCCACGGTTACTGAAGCACAGCATGTAGTCGTGGGTATTGGCGATGAACAGCTGGTCGATCCAGTCTTCGTCCTTGGTCGCCGTCGCCTGCTTGCCGCGGCCGCCGCGCTTCTGCGCGCGGTATTCGGAGATCGGCTGCGCCTTCATGTAGCCCGCGTGCGACAGGGTCACCACCATGTCCTGCGGCGTGATCAGGTCTTCGGTCTCGAGGTCGCTGGCGTTGTGCTCGATACTCGAACGGCGGGTGTCCTTGCCATTGTCGGCGTACTCGGCCTTGATGGCGGACATCTCGTCGACGATGATCGTGGTGACGCGCTCTGGCTTGGACAGGATGTCGAGCAGGTCGGCGATGTGGGCCATGACCTCTTTGTACTCGTTGACGATCTTGTCCTGCTCCAGGCCGGTCAGGCGCTGCAGGCGCATCTGCAGGATCTCTTGCGCCTGCTCGTCCGACAGCTTGTACAGGCCGCTCTGCTGCATGCCGTAGTGCTTCGGCAGGTGCTCGGGACGGAAAGCCGCGATACCGCCGGACTCGCCCAGTTCGGTGCGGTTGAGCATCTCGCGCACCAGGGACGAATCCCAGCTGCGCTCCATCAGCTCGAGCTTGGCGACCGGCGGAGTCGGCGCGGCCTTGATGATGGCGATGAAGTCGTCGATGTTCGCCAGCGCGACAGCCAGGCCTTCGAGCATGTGGCCGCGGTCGCGCGCCTTGCGCAGTTCGAACACGGTGCGGCGGGTAACCACTTCGCGGCGGTGCGACAGGAAGCACTCGAGCATCTGCTTGAGGTTCAGCAGCTTCGGCTGGCCATTGACCAGCGCCACCATATTCATGCCGAAGGTGTCTTGCAGCTGAGTCTGCTTGTACAGATTGTTCAGCACAACTTCCGGCACTTCACCGCGCTTGAGCTCGATCACCACGCGCATGCCCGATTTATCGGACTCGTCGCGGATGTCGGAAATGCCTTCGAGCTTCTTGTCGCGCACGTTCTCGGCGATGCGCTCGAGCAGCGACTTCTTGTTTACCTGGTAAGGCAGCTCGTCGATGATGATCGCGGTGCGGTTGCCGTCGCGGCCCACTTCCTCGAAGTGGGTCTTGGCGCGCATCACCACGCGGCCGCGGCCGGTGCGGTAACCGTCGCGCACGCCCGAGACGCCATAGATGATGCCGGCGGTCGGGAAGTCCGGCGCCGGGATCAGCTCGATCAGCTCGTCGATGGTGCAATCCGGGTTGTGCAGCACGTGCATCGCGCCGGCGATCACTTCGGACAGATTGTGCGGCGGAATATTGGTCGCCATGCCGACCGCGATGCCGGACGAACCGTTGATCAAGAGGTTCGGGATGCGGGTCGGCAGGACCGTCGGCTCTTTCTCTTTACCGTCGTAGTTCGGCTGGAAGTCGACGGTGTCCTTGTCGATGTCGGCCAGGATCTCGCCGGCGATCTTGTCGAGGCGGCACTCGGTGTAACGCATCGCCGCGGCGCTGTCGCCGTCGATCGAGCCGAAGTTGCCCTGACCATCGACCAGGGTGTAGCGCAGCGAGAAGTCCTGGGCCATGCGGACCAGGGTGTCGTAGATCGACGAGTCGCCGTGCGGGTGGAATTTACCCATCGTGTCGCCGACGACGCGCGCGCACTTGAGGTAGGGACGATTCCACACGTTGTTCATCTCGTGCATCGCGTAGAGCACACGGCGGTGCACCGGCTTCAGGCCGTCGCGTACGTCCGGCAGCGCACGGCCCACGATCACGCTCATGGCGTAATCGAGGTAGCTCTTGCGCATCTCTTCTTCGAGGGAAATCGGGACTGTTTCTTTTGCGAATTGATCCATTGGGCGGGTCGACTGCTTTCAGGCGATGGTTATAAGTTGCAACGGACGATTCTACCATGCGACAGATAGCAGTTGCTCAATTCCGACAGGCCCACTCTGGATGCTGGAAATCAAGGGCGGGACGATGGAATGCGCACCAAATTTCCAGCATTGTCGTCCCCAGCCCGCTCCGCTTGAGAAAATGTTGCGGCGAAACAACGTCAAGCAATTAATGCTTGATGTTTGATTTGGGTGCAGTCGTGCGATTTTGGTGCATGTGGCAAAATGGACAGGAAGTCAATTGCTTGTTTCACAATACGAAACAGACGGAACGGCCGCCGTGTTAATCTTATGACCACACATGGAGCTCGTCTGAATCGCTACGGAATTAACCGAAAGGAAAAGAATATGAAGAAACTGATCACTGTTCTGCTCGCAGCGTCGGCCGCGATTGCGGGCGTCGCCTCCGCCCAAAGCGCCCCACCATACGCTCCCCTGACCACCGACATCCAGGTCCGCACCCCGTACAGCGCCTATGTGCAAGACGCTCGCGGCGTGATCGCGCGCAATCCATTCGGCCTGTGCTGGCGCACCGGCTACTGGACCCCGGCTGACGCGGTCCCAGGTTGCGATGCGCCACTGTGCGTCGAGCCAGAGAAACTTGAAAACGGCAAGTGCGTCGCTCCGCCGCCACCGGCAGCACCTGCCCCGGCTCCAGCACCTGCGCCAGTCGTGGCCGCACCAGTGCCGACCTCGGAAAAAGTCAGCTACTCGGCCGACGCCTTCTTCGACTTCGACAAGGCGATCCTGAAGCCAGCCGGCAAGTCCTCGCTGGATGAGCTGAGCGCCAAGCTGGGCGACATGAACCTGGAAGTCATCATCGCCGTCGGCCACACCGACTCGATCGGCACCGATGCCTACAACCAGAAGCTGTCGATCCGCCGCGCAGAGGCTGTCAAAGCCTACCTGAAAGGCAAAGGCATCGAAGACACCCGCATCTACACCGAAGGCAAGGGCGAAAGCCAGCCGAAAGCGGACAACAAGACCGCCGAAGGCCGCGCACAGAACCGTCGCGTGGAAATCGAAGTCGTCGGTACCCGTACCGTCAACAAGTAATCGGCTGTAAGCCACTGCCGTAAGCACGTCGTCCCCGCGCAGGCGGGGACCCAATTTCTGCTAGCGTGATCGAAACGCTTGCAAACTTGGGTCCCCGCCTTCGCGGGGACGACGTTTTTGCGCCGAGAAAATTTACTTGGCTCCCCGCCTACGCGGGGACGACCTACCCCGTGGCGGGGAAGGTCGGTTATTATTCGAGCCATGACGACGACAAACGCAGACCCATTAGAAATCCAGAAGTTCAGCGAACTGGCCCACCGCTGGTGGGACCCGACCTCCGAATTCCGTCCGCTGCACGAAATCAACCCCTTGCGCCTCGAGTGGATCAATGCGCGCGCGCCGCTGGCCGGCAAGAACGTGATCGACATCGGCTGCGGCGGCGGTGTGCTGTCCGAATCGATGGCGCGCAAGGGCGCCAAGGTGACGGGCATCGACCTGTCGCAGAAGGCGCTCAAGGTCGCCGACCTGCACAGCCTGGAATCGGGTGTGGAGGTGCGCTATAAACACATCGCGGCCGAAGAGATGGCCGAGCAGGAAGCCGGCCAGTTCGACGTCGTCACCTGCATGGAAATGCTGGAGCACGTGCCGGACCCGGCCTCCATCGTGCGCGCCGCCGCCAAGCTGGTGAAACCGGGCGGCCACCTGTTCTTCTCGACCCTGAACCGCAATCCGAAGTCCTACCTGTTCGCCGTAATCGGCGCCGAGTACGTGCTGCGCATGCTGCCGCGCGGGACCCACGACTACGGCAAGTTCATCACGCCGGCCGAGCTGGCGCAGTTCGTACGCCAGGCCGGCCTGCAGGTCGACGGCCTGAAGGGCCTGACCTATAACCCGCTGACCAAGATCTATTCGCTGAACAACGACACCGATGTGAACTACATGGTGGCGTGCAGCAAACCGCTCTGAACGACATGACTTTTCCTACCGTGATGCCGGCACCGCGTGCCATCCTGTTCGACCTCGACGGCACGCTGGCCGACACGGCGCCCGACCTCGCCGCGGCCGTGAACTGGCTGCGCACAGAGCGCGGCCTGGACCCGACCCCGTACGAAGTGCTGCGCCCGACCGCCTCGGCCGGCGCGCGCGGCATGATCGGCGCCGCCTTCGGCCTGGCGCCGGGCGACGAGGGTTACGAAGAACTACGCCTGGCCTGGTTCGAGCGCTACCAGTCCGCCATGTCGACCTATACGACCCTGTTCGACGGCATTCCCGAACTGCTGGCGGGAATCACCGAGGCCGGCATGGCCTGGGGCATCGTCACCAACAAGCCGTCGCGCTTCACCGATCCGCTGGTGCCGCAGATCGCGCTGGCGCACGCCGGCTGCATCGTGTCGGGCGACACCACGGGCTTCGCCAAACCGCACCCCGCCCCACTGCTCGAAGGCGCCCGCCGCCTCGGCATTGCACCGGAACAGTGCTGGTATGTGGGCGACGACCTGCGCGACATCGAGGCCGGACAGGCGGCCGGCATGGTCACCGTCGCCTGCGTCTGGGGTTATTGCGGCGCGATCGAGCCGTCGACCTGGGGCGCGGACTATCTGCTCGAGACGCCGGCGCAGCTGCTGGCGTTGCTGGGACAGGTATCCGAGGCTGCGCGGCAGGCCGAGCACGCGGCCTGATGCGCCAATCACTCTCTGCAACGGCGCCCTTTCCGGCGCCGTTTTCTTTTGTGCCGGCATGCTTACATCTATTTACGATTGATACAGGGGCACGTCTATCTCTCCGTCCGGCTCGCCAGTAATCTACGTCCATACGAACACGCCATACCAAACGGAGCAGACCATGGAAACCACGACCACCAACCGCATCCACCCACTGATGGCCGCTGCCGCCGCGTCGGTCATCGTCGTCAGCCTGACTGGCGCCGCCGCGATCACCGGCCTGCTGCCGACGTCGAAGAGCGCGCCGGAGCCGAGCATGCCGCTGGCAGCCGCCTCGCCGTACGCGATGCCGCAGGCAGGTATGCAGGTTCCTGCCGGGTACGTTGCCCAGCCTGGCCAGATGGCGCCAGTGGCGGCTAACGGTCAGCAGCTGGTGCCGGCGATGGTGCCCGCGATGGTCCCGGCCCACCAGGTGGCATATGCCCAGCCGGTCGCCCAGGTACAGCCGCAGCCAACCGTGATCATCAAGGAAAAGCCGGTGGTAAAAGTGGTCGAGAAAACCCGCGTGGTGCACGCCAAGCCGCAGCCGGTGCGCTATGAAGAACCGCGTTATTCGCAGCCGGCGCCGGCCCAGCAACCGAATTATGTCGGCATCGGCACCGGCGCCGTGATCGGCGGCTTGATCGGCAACCAGGTCGGCGGCGGCAACGGCAAGAAGCTGGCGACCGTCGCCGGCGTGATCGGCGGCGGCATCATCGGCAACGAAATCGCCAACCGCAACAGCCGCTAAGCAAGCACTAACTTACTTCTCTCTCCCCTTGGCCGCGGACTTTTAGTCTGCGGCCTTTTTTTTGAACACGCCGACGATGATGTCGCTCGGGAACATGCGCAGCACGGGAATCGCGCACATGATCGCCACGTACTGGATGTAGAGCGACAAGGTCGGCACATTGCCGGCGCAGCGCAGGCGTTCCAGCAAGCCCTTGGCGCGCAGCGCCGGCAGCTCGGCCGCCTCGGCCAGCTTGAAGCCCTGCCCCACCACCAGTTGCTGCAGATTGCGTGGATTGAAGTAATGGACGTGCGGCGAAGGCAGGTCTTTCTGCCACAGCCGTTCGAACGGCCCGCGCCAGCCCAGGCGCGCGATCAGCTTCGAGAGCCGGTAGAAGAAGCCGCGGCTGTTCGGCAGGTTGAGGATCAGGATGCCGCCGTCGTGCAGGCGCGCGTGGCAGGCGGCGAGCGCGCTGCGGATGTCGGGAATGTGTTCGATCACATCGTTGAAGACGATGACGTCGAAGCGTTCGCCTTCCTTGAGCACGTCCGGGAAGTAGCCGGAGCGTACCGGCAAACCGCGCGCGGCGGCGCGGGCGCCAACGACGGCATCCGGCTCCACGCCCAGCACATCGAACTGCTCGCGCGCCGTCTCGAGGAACCAACCGTGGGCACTGCCGACGTCGAGCAGGCGCGGCCGGCTCACGCCGACATGCTGGCGGGCCCAGGCGACGATGGTGCGGAAGTTTTCGAGGCGCAGCGCCTTGAGGCCGGCCTCACGCTCGGCTTCGTCCACGGCGGGACCGCTATGCGCATTGATGGCAACGCTGAGGGCGGCGCTTTCGTAGTTGCAAGCCGGGCAGGTTGCATGCCATCCGGCCAAACCAGCCACCTTGGCGTTGCCACAAACGATACACGTCATGTCGGTCCTCGTCAGCATCTCGAATCCCATTAGCATATTGCAATTAAGCTATGCATTGTAGGTTTTTTGTAGTGACAGACTTTAAGCAGGCGCTAAGGAACTGCGCTGTACATCCTCGGCGCTTGGAGTACAATAGAGGTTCTTGACGTTGGGGGCGACCTGGTTTCGACGTGGGTTGCAAAGCAGCGCAGGGCATACCGAGGACTGGTTACCTCGTAAATACATCCAGAAATCAATAACTGCAAACGATAACTCGTACGCACAAGCAGCTTAATTGCTGCTAGCTCTACAACACCTCGCCTCTGGGGTGAGTCGCAAGACTAGTAGAGTCATTTACAGAGGCTAGGAATCAATCGGGTTACTTGGTTGCTTCCGAAATTTAAGGTAACTCGCTTGTACAAAGGGTGCACATCCCCGTTGTATGGGTCAAATTAAATGATAGTGCTAAGTATGTAGAACTGTCTGTAGAGTGCTTGCGGACGCGGGTTCGATTCCCGCCGCCTCCACCAACCGCATTCAAAAAGCCGCTGATTCGTCAGCGGCTTTTTCATTTCCGTAGTCTGGGCGGACATGATGTCGCCGACTACTTCTATGCGCTCTTCCTCCAGTGAGTATGCGCGAGAATCGACGCGCACCTGTACAGCTATACTCGCGAGAGCAAACCTGTTCTGTTGGCAAGCGCCTTGGTCGCGCCACCCAATTACGCCTCGTTTGTGCACGATACCTACTACCCTCAACCGGCAACCCAATTGTCTTTTTTGATTTCGAGACAACCGGATTGTCCGCAAAAACTGATCTGATCATCGAAGTGGCGGCGGTGAAGTGTGTACCGGGCGCGAAGTCGCACCCGCATATGCAGCAGCTGATACTGATTGAGAAGCCACTTTCACCATTCATTTCCAGGCTTACTGGCATCACAAACGATATGCCGCACCGGGAAGAGCGCCAAATGGAAGTCGTGCTCGATGAATTTATCGAGTTCATTAGCGATCATGACGTCCTCTCGTTCAACGTCAACTTCGACACAGAATTTCTTAACGCCGCGCTATTCCGACACGGTCGGCGTCCGCTCAAGAATATCGGACATTGCGCGCTGGCCCCGGGCTCGGGAAGCCTGGCCGAATTTACCAAACCGTAAATTAGTGCATCTTGCTGATTACTTCGGCTTGGAAAACAGCGTAGCTCATCGCGCGCTGAACGATACACTTTGGGCATTGGAGGTATATTTCCGCGATGCACGTGCCCACCCGACCACGTCGCCAAGCCCAGCTACCAAAGCGCTGTCAACTGGCTCTCCTTCGGTAATACCAGTCACAACAGGTCCCCGACAGTCCAGGATCGAGGTGCTAGGCACTAAGCGGTATCAGCAATCTTTTGAAGCTATGTGCGGACCTCGAACCAACAAAGGCGCAGCTCTTCATATCCACGTGAAATTGCGTGTCGAGACTAAATTAAGTGCTGTGTGCGTACTCATCCGGGATGAGGTGATCGAAAATCTGGTTCCTCGTATTGCACAGGATTTTCGCCTCGCGATCATCGAAGGCCACTTGGGCGAGCTCACCCATTTCGAATGCTCTGTAGAAATTCGAGGTAGAGGATTTGCAGCGCTCCAGATGAAGGGTATTACGCCATGTGGCTCGATAGTCCTTAGGATGATGATTAATAGAAGACCAACCAACATCAGCAAGGTCACATCATCTGCACATCAATGGGGTCAGATACCGTCTTGAATGGCAAGTGGTTTCGACAAATAATTTGCGTCGAACGGCTTGCCATTGCGGATGACGCCATAGATCAAGTGAGTCATCTTATGCATGATGGCGCAAATGACGGCCTTTTTGAATGCCCAGTGGCTAGTAGGCGCTCCGCAAATTGTTTGACGATTGGATTGTAGCGACATGCCACCATGCTCGGCATAAATAGCGCAGCCCTTAACGATGTACTGCCGGTCCGGCAGATGACAGACCTTCCTTTGACGGAAGTGCCGGATGTGTTTTGCTTCGGCGTCACGCCGAGAAATGCAGCCAAGGCTTTGGCGCTCTTGAAGCGGCGGACATCCCCAAGATGCCCCAGGATGCGCGCGACGGTGGTCTT
>NZ_JAXCWM010000009.1:0-289754 GCF_034045115.1 Massilia sp. CFBP9012
GCCGGGCACACTTGGGTTCCCGCCTCCGCGGGAACGACGTGGTTTTTCCTATGAAGCGGGCTTATTCAAGCGCCCGAAATTATTCCGGACACCAGAGCGCGAAGGCGGGAATCTAAGTCTTATGCTTCACTGCCGCCCTTCCACGGAGCGGCTGCGCTACGAACTTGGATTCCCGCCTTCGCGCACTAGCGTCCGGAATATTTATACGCAACGTATGCATCGTCATCCCCGCGGAGGCGGGGATCCAAGTGAAGTCACAGAATGTTCATGCTCTTGCGCGACCCGAACGTTCATCGGAGGTCGATTTTTAGGCCACTGGCCGTGCACACTTGGGTTCCCGCCAAGGCGCCCGGCGAGGGCGGGAACGACGTGGTTTTTCCTATACAGCGGCCTTTTTCAAGCGGCCGAAATTATTCCGGACACCAGTGCGCCTTCGCGGGAATGACTTGCTGAGGCGACGCGACTGAGCGGGGCCGGGTCGGCCCGTCTCACTCGCCGTCGAGCGCCGTCCTCGCCTGGCTCGCCAACTGGGCCAGCGTAAACGGCTTGGCCAAGGTCCGCGCCCGCTCCGGCATGCCCTCGACCGCCTCCACGTCGCGGGTATGCCCGCTGGTGAACAGCACCGGCAGGCCGGGGCGGCGCTGCAGGGCGCGGGCGGCGAGCTGGCGACCGTCGAGTTCGGGCATCAGCACGTCGGTGAACAGCAAGTCGATCTCGGGATGCGCGTCGAGCAGGCGCAAGGCCGCCGCGGCGCCATCCGCCATGTGCACCGTGTAGCCCAGCATCTGCAGCATCTCGGCCGACAGGCTGCGCACCGCCGCCTCGTCGTCCACCACCAGGACCACTTCGCCGTCGCGCGCGCGGACGATCTCCGGCGCCGCCGCCGGCTGCACGGCCGTGCTGGCTGCCTCCAAGTGGCGCGGCAGGTACAGTTCGACCCGCGTGCCCGCGCCGGGCGTGGACACGATGCGCACCTGGCCGCCGGACTGCTTGACGAAGCCATACACCTGGCTCAGGCCGAGCCCCGTGCCACGCCCCACTTCCTTGGTGGTGAAGAAGGGCTCGAAGGCCTTGTCCAACACCTCGCGCGGCATGCCGGCGCCGGTGTCGGCCACCACGATCATCACGTAGTCGGCCGGGGCGGCATCGCCCAGCTCCACGAAGTCGAACCGGTCGAGCACGCGGTTGGCGGTCTGGATCAGCAACTGGCCACCATGCTCCATCGCATCGCGCGCGTTCACCGCCAGGTTCAGGATCGCATGCTCCAGCTGGTTATGGTCGGCGTGCAGCAGCCAGGGGGCGCCGCCCAGCTCCAGCTCGACGCGGATGCTGCCGCCGAGCGAATGCCGGATCAGCTCGGACATGCCGGCCACCAAGTCGTTGGCGGAGAACGATTCAGGCTGCAGCGGCTGCTGGCGCGCGAAGGCCAGCAGCCGCTGCGTCAGCTGGGCCGCGCGCCGCACGCCGCCCTTGGCGATGGCCACGTAATGCTGGGCGCGTTCGTCGCCCTCGCCCAGGCGCCGGCCGAGCAGCTCCATCGCGTTCGACACCACCGCCAGCATATTGTTGAAATCATGCGCGATGCCGCCGGTGAGCTGGCCGACCGCCTCCATCTTCTGCGACTGGCGCAGCGCTTCTTCCATGCGCGCGTGGCGTTCCAGTTCGCTCGCCACGCGGCGCTCGAGGGTGTCGTTCATGTCGCGCAGCGCCACCTCGGCGCGGTGCCGCTGCGTGATGTCCTGGAACAGCACGGCGACCTGGCGCCGCTCGGGCGGCTCGATGCGCAACGCCGCCAGCTCGAGGAAGCGTCCGGTGTGTTCGAGCTCGCGCTCGAAGCGGATCGGCTGGCCTTCGAGCAGCACCTGGCGGTAGATCTCGATCCAGCCCTCGGCCTCCAGCGGCACCATGTCCCGGACCCGTTGCCCGACCACGTCATCGATGCCGGCATTGGCCGCATAGGCGGGGTTGGCCAGCACGTGCACATAGTCGCTCATCGGGCCATGGGGGCCGTCCAGGAACTCGATCACGCAGAAGCCCTCGTCGATCGATTCGAACAGCGTGCGGAACAGGCGCTCGCTTTCCTGCAGCGCCGCCCGGGTCGCCCGCTGCTCGCTCAGGTCGAGCATGGCGCCGATCATGCGCCGCGCGCGGCCTTCGGCGTCGCGCAGCACGGTGCCGCGGTCGAAGATCTCGGCATAGCTGCCGTCCGCGCGCCGGAAGCGGTATTCGCCCGACCAGCTGCTGCCCTGGCTGTCGATCACCGCGTGGATGGTGCTGTCGATACGCGGCCGGTCCTCGGGGTGGATGTGCTCGAGCCACCAGTCGGCGCTGCTCGCGTCGAACTGGTGGCCGAACAGCGTCTGCACCGCCTGGTTCCAGATGACGTGGCCGTCGGCCATATTCCAGTCCCAGATGGCGTCATTGGTCGACAGCAGGGCAAGCCGGTAACGCTCCGCCGTCTCCTGCGTCTGCGCGGTGCCGCGCGCGGCGGCCGCCTCGCTCTCGCGCAGGCTGCGCCGGGCGGCCACCGTCGCGCTCACGTCCTGCACCGTACACAGCAGGCCGTGCACGCGACCGGCATCGTCGCGTAGCGGCGCGAACGCGAACGTCGCCCAGGCCGGCGCGGCGCCACCGGCGCCGCGCAGTTCCAGTTCATCGATGCGGCCGCCCTGGCCATCGAGCGCCCGCAAGGCCGCAGGCCTCAGCGCATCCCAGGCGTCGCCCCAGGCTTCGGCGGCGGGCGCGCCGGGCCGCCGGTCGCCGGGCGACGGCAGCAAGGCGCCGCAGGCGTCGTTGGCGAGCAGCGCCAGCGCATCGCCCCAGGCCAGCCACATCGGCGCCGGGGATTCGAGGACCAGCGCCGCGGCCAGGCGCAGTGCGGGAGGCCATTCGCACGGGTCGCCCAGCGGCGAATCACGCCATTGCTGCTCGCTCATCCCTGCCTGGCGTAATACGGATGTGTTCATTCAATCGGTGCGGAAGTTAAGAGAACGGCTCAATGGCGAATACCGCGAAGAATAGTACAGGAAGAGGATACAGTTGTCGCTCGGGAAAGTATGCACCTGCGCCGCCAGACGCCGGCCCGATATCGCAACGCGCTACCTCTTCGCGTAAGATATTTCCATAAAGCATCTTAATTTGATCTAGATCAACTTTTTATCCGGATGCCGTTTGCTACACTGCGAGCACGCAGCCAAGCCCCCGCTGCCACTCCTCGTCGACGGGATCCGCGCATTGCAACGATGCGCACAAGCCATGCGAACCGACCGTCCGCGCCTCTCCCGGCAGCACACGACATGTCGTTCCACATCCCGGCCGCGCCGCCGCGCATGACGCATGGCGGCCCGCGTCACAACCCGTATTGCAGTACCCGAAACACGAAGAAGTCGACTATGAAACTAGCAAATTTATCGATTGGAAAACGGCTGTCCGCCGGATTCGGCCTGGTAGGCATCCTGCTCCTCATCATGATCGCGATCGGCAGCACGATGCTCGGCCGCGTCAAGGCCAGCACCGACGAGATCATCGGCCAGCGCATGCCGCGCATCGAGGCCACGCAGCAGCTGCTGTCCGACGTGAACGATATCGCGATCGCCCTGCGCAACCAGATCCTCACCGACCACGCCGACGACCGCGCGGCCCAGTCCCGCGCCATCCTCGCCGCCCGCGACGCGGCCGAGCGCACCTTGCAGTATTTCGACCGCACGCTCGACCGCGCCCGCGGCCGCGAGCTGCTGGCGCAGATCCGCAAGGAGAACGCCCTGTACGTTGCGGGCCAGGACAAGCTGATGCGCACCGTGGAAGGGGGCGACCTGCCTGGCGCGCGCGCGATCCTGACCGACGAGCTGCGTCCCATCCTGGCGCGCCTGAAGGGTGCGGCCACGGCGCTGATCGATTACCAGAAGACGCTCACCACGCAGTCGGCGGCGGCGGCCGACGCGGCCTATACACAATCGATGCTGCTGTCCTGGTCGATCGGCGCCGCGGCGCTGCTGCTGTCGGCGCTCACCGCATGGTGGATCACGGCATCGATCGTGACACCGGTGCGGCGCGCGCTGGAGGTGGCCAATACCGTGGCCGCGGGCGACCTGACCAGCACAATCGACGTCTGCGGCCAGGACGAGACGGGCCAGTTGCTGGCCGCGCTGGGGGCGATGAACGACAGCCTGGCGCGCACCGTCGGCACGGTCCGCGCCGGCACCGAGACCATCGCCGTGGCGGCGGGAGAAGTGGCGGCCGGCAGCCAGGACCTGTCGAGCCGCACCGAACAGCAGGCCAGCGCGCTGGAAGAAACCGCGTCGTCGATGGAAGAGCTGACGTCGACCGTGCGCCAGAGCGCCGACAATGCGCGCCAGGCCAATGCGCTGGCCCAGAGCGCGTCCGGCATCGCGAAACAGGGCGGCGCCGTGGTCGGCCAGGTGGTGGCGACCATGGACGCCATCCGCGCCTCGGCCGAGCGTATCGGCGCCATCATCAACGTCATCGACGGCATCGCCTTCCAGACCAATATCCTGGCGCTCAACGCGTCGGTGGAGGCGGCGCGCGCCGGCGAACAGGGACGCGGCTTCGCCGTCGTTGCCAGCGAGGTGCGCAACCTGGCGCACCGCTCGGCCTCGGCCGCCAGGGAAATAAAGGGCCTGATCGGCGACTCGTCGGCGCGCGTGGCCGACGGCTCGGCCCTGGTCGCGCAGGCCGGCGCCACCATGGACGAGCTCCTGCGCAGCGTGGAGCGGGTCACCGACATCATGGGCGAGATCACCAGCGCTGCGATCGAGCAGTCGGCCGGCATCGAGCAGATCAGCGAAGCGGTGGGCCAGATGGATGCGGTCACCCAGCAGAACGCGGCGCTGGTCGAGCAGTCGGCGGCGGCGTCGGAGACGATGCGCGAACAGGCGGCGGGGCTGGCGCAGGCGGTGGCGGTGTTCCGTCTCGGGGACGCCGCCAACGGGGCGCTCGCGCGGCGCGCGCTCACGCGATCTGGCGTCGCGGCAGCGTGAGAGTGAAGGTCGTGCCGTTGTCCGCGGTCGAGGCGCGCTTCGGCGTGGACTTCGGCTGCGGTATCGGCGCGCTCGCGCTTGCCATGGCCGCGCGATCTGGCGCTGCGTTCGGCCTTGTTCTGCGGCTGAGCCAGGTATTTGGCAAAGGCCTGCAGCATCTAATTGGCGTGGTCGCGCAGTTCAACATCGTCCATGGTCAGTGCGGGCGGCTCGATGGTGCGCGCAAAATCTTCCCAGGCTTGCAGGATAGGTTCCAGATTATCCCGGATAAAATCCCCAAGGCGATTTTTTGTCATTATTATTTTCCCATTTCCCGACGTTGCGCCAATCGCATCGCACCAGATTTTTCATCATAACAGCCACCCTTGATTTGCGTAAAAACCACTCATCATTTACGGCCAATTAAATTCAGAAACAATTAGGACATTCCACCGAAGTCGTGTATCTTTCATTTCTGCACTACATCAAGTCGTTGTTATTGTTGGATTTTCTCTCCAGTCTCGCCGTTTGGCATTCGCGTTTGATTCCCTCCCGTTACACCTTTTCTTGGTCGAATGTGCATCCGAGCAATCTTGCTCAATTTAATGCAAAAGGAAATATCAAATGACTACCCAAACCGGCACCGTAAAATGGTTCAACGATTCCAAGGGCTTCGGCTTCATCGCTCCTGATGCAGGCGGCGCCGATTTATTCGCGCATTTCCAGGATATTCAATCCGAAGGTTTCAAGAGCCTGTCCGAAAACCAGCGCGTGTCCTTCGTGCGCTCGACCGGACCTAAAGGCGATAAAGCAGGAAACATTCTCGCCATCTGATCTGAAAAGCCCGGCGGCGGCGCGCACCACGCAGATAGCGTGGGCGAGGCTGCCGCAGGCTGCAAGCACCTGAGAGCCCGCCATTTTGGCGGGCTTTTTGCTTGGCGCCGCCCATCGCACTGTTGCTTCAGACGCAAACCGCATCTACGCCCAAGTATCTAGCCTCCCTCCCGCCTTATAGTCCATCCGGCCGACCTTCCCTAGGTCGTTGTTGCTCCCGCCAGCCGACCTCCGGCGAATGGCCGCGCACGTCCGCAATCCCTAACCTTGGTGGTAATCGTCCCACCACCCAAGGAGAAAAACATGGGAACCAATAACCATCGTGACAGGCGGCCGCTCGCGGTCCTGGTCAGCAGCACCTTCGCCTTCACGATCTGCTTCGCCATCTGGATGATGTTCGCCGTGCTGGGCATCCCGATCAAGG
The DNA here is from genome assembly GCF_034045115.1 of Massilia sp. CFBP9012. Taxonomy (NCBI): domain Bacteria; kingdom Pseudomonadati; phylum Pseudomonadota; class Betaproteobacteria; order Burkholderiales; family Oxalobacteraceae; genus Massilia; species Massilia sp. CFBP9012. Next base: position 6,235 of record NZ_JAXCWM010000009.1, read on the forward strand.
CCCAGCTCGGCCTCAATGAAACCGAATTCGGCCTGCTGGTCGCCACGCCCGTCCTCACCGGCTCCCTGATCCGCGTCCCGCTCGGGATCTGGACCGACCGACATGGCGGGCGCATCGTGTTCTTCCTGCTGATGCTGGCTTCCGTACTGCCGATCTGGATGATCGGCTACGCCACCGAATTCTGGCACTTCCTCGTCTGCGGCCTGTTCGTCGGACTGGCCGGCGGCTCGTTCTCGGTCGGCACGCCCTATGTGGCGCGCTGGTTCAAGCAGGAGCGGCGCGGCTTCGCGATGGGCGTGTTCGGCGCCGGCAACTCCGGCTCGGCCCTGACCAAGTTCGTGGCCCCGGCCATCATCGCGGCCTGGGGCTGGCAGGCGCTGCCTCACGCCTACGCCGCCCTGATGCTCGGCACCGCCCTGCTGTTCTGGTTCTGCTCCTACTCCGATCCGGCCCACAAGGCGCCCACCGGCGTCAGCTTCGCCCAGCAGATGCAGGTCCTGAAAGACCCGCGCGTGTGGCGCTACTGCCAGTACTACTCGGTGGTGTTCGGCGGCTACGTGGCCCTGGCCCTGTGGATGACCAAGTACTACGTGGGCGAATACGGCTTCGACCTCAAGCTGGCCGCCCTGCTGGCCGCCTGCTTCTCGCTGCCGGGCGGCGTGCTGCGCGCGCTGGGCGGCTGGATCTCGGATAAATACGGCGCCTATAAAGTCACCTGGTGGGTGATGTGGGTGTGCTGGGTGTGCTTCTTCATCCTCTCGTATCCGCAGACCAGCATGACCATCCAGACTGTCGAGGGCGCGATGGGCCTAGACATCGGCCTCGGCCCGGTCATGTTCACCGTGCTGCTGTTCGTGGTCGGCGTCGCCATGGCCATCGGCAAGGCCTCGGTCTTCAAGTTCATCTCGGACGACTTCACCGACAACATCGGCGCCGTCTCGGGCGTGGTCGGCCTGGCCGGCGGCCTGGGCGGCTTCATCCTGCCGATCATGTTCGGCGCCGTGGTCGACCTCACCGGCATCCGCTCCAGCTCCTTCATGCTGCTCTACGGGACCGTCTGCGTCTCGCTGGTCTGGATGCACTTCTCGTTCAAGCCCGGCCGCCAGGACACCCCGGCAGCCCAGGCGGCAGCGCTCGGGCGCGCGGCCTGACATCACCCTACTAAAACCATCTGGAGAACAATGTGAGCCGCTATCTCATCTCGACCTGGGAACCCGAGGTTCCCGCCTTCTGGCAAAGCCAGGGCAAGGCCACCGCCAACCGCAACCTCTGGATCTCGATCCCGGCCCTGATGCTGGCCTTCGCGGTCTGGATGGTGTGGAGCGTGGTCGTGGTCAACCTGCCGAACATCGGCTTCACCTACAGCACCAACCAGCTGTTCTGGCTGGCCGCCGTGCCCGGCCTGTCGGGCGCCACGCTGCGCATCTTCTATTCCTTCATGGTGCCGATCTTCGGCGGACGCAAATGGACCGCCATCTCGACCGCCTCGCTGCTGCTGCCGGCGATCGGCATCGGCTATGCGGTCCAGGACCCGACCACCGGCTACCCCACCATGCTGGTGCTGGCCCTGCTGTGCGGCTTCGGTGGCGGCAACTTCGCCTCGTCGATGGCGAACATCAGCTTCTTCTTCCCCAAGGCGCAGAAAGGCTACGCCCTCGGCATGAACGCGGGTCTCGGCAACCTGGGCGTGTCGGCGGTGCAGTTCGTGGTGCCGCTGGTGATCACCGCCGCCGTCTTCGGCGGCGACCCGCAGACCTGGACCAAGGCCGGCGTGGTCAAGGAGATGTGGCTGCAGAACGCCGGCTTCATCTGGGTGCCCTTCATCGCCCTGACCGCGCTGGCCGCATGGTTCGGGATGAACGACCTGGCATCAAGCAAGGCCTCGTTCGCCGAGCAGGCCGTGATCTTCCGGCGCAAGCACAACTGGCTGATGTGCTGGCTGTACGTCGGCACCTTCGGTTCCTTCATCGGCTATTCGGCCGCATTCCCGCTGCTGACGACCACCCTGTTCCCGCAAGTCGACCCGCTGCAGTACGCCTTCCTCGGCCCGCTGGTCGGCGCCCTGGCGCGCGTGGCCGGCGGCTGGATCTCGGACAAACTGGGTGGTGCGGTGGTCACCCTGTGGACCTTCGTGGCCATGATCGCGGCCGTGATCGGCGTGCTGCAGTTCCTGCCGCTGCAGGGCAATGCGGGGAACTTCTGGGGCTTCTTCTGGATGTTCATGGCGCTGTTCGCCTGCACCGGCGTCGGCAACGCCTCGACCTTCCGCATGATCCCGGTGATCTTCCTGACCCTGCACCAGCGCGCCGCCAAGGGCAAGCCCGAGGCCGTGCAGCAGCAGGCGGTCGTCAACGCCAACAAGGAAGCCGCCGCCGTGCTGGGGTTCACCTCGGCGGTGGCGGCCTATGGCGCCTTCTTCATCCCCAAGAGCTACGGCACCTCGATCGCCCTCACCGGCAGCCCGGGCGCGGCCCTGTGGTGCTTTATCGGCTTCTACGCGACCTGCATCGCGATCACCTGGTGGTACTACTCGCGCAAGGGCGCAGAGATGCCTTGCTAGTTTTTCATTAGATCGAAAGGACTAGTCGGTCTAGTCCCGATGCGACGGCACCGACCGACTTCCTGCGAATACCCGGCGTCGCAGCGCAAACCTACACTGGTTCCAGGCTGTACGCACCAATGGAGAAATCATGAGTCACTTTCTGGACCGCCTGAATTTTTTCGGCAAACCGAAGCAAACCTTCTCGAACGGCCATGGGGCCGTGGTCGAGGAAGACCGCACCTGGGAAAACGCCTATCGGCAGCGCTGGCAGCATGATAAGATCGTGCGCTCGACGCACGGCGTCAACTGCACCGGCTCGTGCAGCTGGAAGGTCTATGTCAAGAACGGCCTGATCACCTGGGAAACCCAGCAGACCGACTACCCGCGCACCCGTCCCGACCTGCCCAACCATGAGCCACGCGGCTGCCCGCGCGGCGCCAGCTACTCGTGGTATGTGTACTCGGCCCAGCGCGTCAAGCACCCGATGGTGCGCGGCCGCCTGATGCAGATGTGGCGCGAAGCGCGCCAGACCATGGATCCTGTCCAGGCCTGGGCCTGGGTCAGCCAGGACCCGGAGCGTGCGCGCAGCTACAAGTCGATCCGCGGCCAGGGCGGCTTCGTGCGCGCCAAATGGGACGACGTCAACGAGATGATCGCCGCCGCCAACGCCCACACCATCAAGGAATACGGGCCTGACCGCATCATCGGCTTCTCGCCGATCCCGGCCATGTCGATGGTGAGCTATGCCGCCGGCACCCGCTACCTGAGCCTGATCGGCGGCGTGGCCATGAGCTTCTACGACTGGTACTGCGACCTGCCGCCGGCCAGCCCGCAAGTCTGGGGCGAACAGACCGACGTGCCGGAATCGGCCGACTGGTACAACTCGACCTACCTGATGGTGTGGGGTTCCAACGTGCCGATGACCCGCACCCCGGACGCCCACTTCTATACCGAGGTACGCTACAAGGGCGCCAAGACCGTGGCCGTGTCCTCGGACTTTGGCGAAATGGCCAAGTTCGGCGACATCTGGCTGGCGCCGAAACAGGGCACCGATGCCGCGCTGGCGATGGCCATGGGCCACGTCATCATGAAGGAATACCACGCCACCGGCAAATCGGCGTACTTCAATGAATACGCCAAGCAGTACACCGACTTCCCGATGCTGGTCATGCTCAAGGAAAAAGACGGCCGGCTCGTGCCCGACTACTTCCTGCGCGCCTCGCACCTAGCCAACAACCTCGACGAGACCAATAACCCGGAGTGGAAAACCCTGGTGCTCGACGGGGCTACCGGCAAGATCGTCGCCCCGAGTGGGTCGATCGGCTTCCGCTGGGGCGAAACCGGCAAGTGGAACCTGGAGCAGAAGGATGGCAGCTCGCGCGCCGCCATCGATCCGCAGCTGTCGCTGCTGGACGCGCACGACGACATCGTCAGCGTCGGCTTCCCCTACTTCGGCGGCAAGGATGCCGACGACCTCCTCGTGCGCAAGGTGCCGGTGAAAAAGGTCACCCTGGCCGACGGCCAGCAAGCCCTGGTCACCACCGTGTTCGACCTGTCGATGGCCAACTACGGCGTGGACCGCGGCATCTGCCCGAATACCCCGAAGAGCTATGACGAAGACCTGCCCTATACCCCGGCGTGGCAGGTCAAGCATACCGGCGTCAAAGCGCTTGATGTGATCACCGTGGCGCGCGAGTTCGCCGACAACGCCGACCGCACCCGCGGCAAGTCGATGGTGATCGTGGGCGCCGCCCTGAACCACTGGTATCACATGGACATGACCTACCGCGGCATCATCAATATGCTGATGATGTGCGGCTGCATCGGCCAGAGCGGCGGCGGCTGGTCGCACTACGTGGGCCAGGAAAAGCTGCGTCCACAGACCGGCTGGACCCCGCTCGCCTTCGCGCTGGACTGGAACCGGCCGTCGCGCCAGATGAACTCGACCTCGTTCTTCTACGCCCACACCAGCCAGTGGCGCCACGAGAAGCTCAATACCTCCGAGATCCTGTGCCCGACCGCAGACGGCGAACGGGCCGAGATGTCCCTGCTCGACTACAACGCCAAGGCCGAGCGCATGGGCTGGTTGCCATCGGCGCCGCAGCTCGAGACCAATCCGCTCGACGTCGTCAGGGCCGCCGAAAGCGCGGGCGAGGATCCCGTCAAGTACGCCGTCGACCAGATCAAGGCTGGCAAGCTGAACCTGTCCTGCGACGACCCGGACAATCCAAAGAACTTCCCGCGCAATATGTTCGTGTGGCGCTCCAACATCCTGGGCAGCTCGGGCAAGGGCCACGAGTACTTCCTGAAGTACCTGCTCGGCACCCAGAACGCCCTGATGAGCGATGAAGACGATTGCGTCAAGCCGCGCGACGTCAAGGTGCGCCCTGCCGCGGAAGGAAAGCTCGACCTGCTGGTGGTGCTCGACTTCCGCATGTCCACCACCTGCCTGTACGGCGACATCGTGCTGCCGACCGCCACCTGGTACGAGAAGGACGACCTGAACACCTCGGACATGCACCCCTTCATCCACCCGCTGTCCGAAGCCGTGCAGCCGCTGTGGGAATCGAAGTCGGACTGGGAGATCTACAAGGGCATCGCCGCCAAGTTCTCCGAGATCGGCGGCGCCTACCTGGGTACGCAAAAAGACCTGGTGCTCACGCCACTGATGCACGACACCCCGGGCGAACTGGGCCAACCCTTCGATCCGAAGGACTGGCGCGCCGGCGAGTGCGAACCGATTCCGGGCAAGACCATGCCAAGCATGACGGTGGTCGAGCGCAACTACGCGGACGTCTATAAAAAATTCACCTCGATCGGACCGCTGCTCGAGAAAGTGGGCAACGGCGGCAAGGGCATCGGCTGGAAGACCGGCCACGAAGTCGACGTCCTGCGCGGCATCAACCGCACCGTGCTGGCCGATGGCGTCTCGAAGGGCCAGCCGCGCCTGGACACCGCGATCGACGCCGCCGAGATGATCCTGTCGCTGGCGCCCGAGACCAATGGCCACGTGGCGGTGAAAGCCTGGGATGCGCTGTCGAAGATGACGGGGCGCGACCACACCCACCTGGCCATCCCGCGCGAGCACGACAGCATCCGCTTCCGCGACATCCAGGCGCAGCCGCGCAAGATCATCTCGTCGCCCACCTGGTCGGGCCTGGAAAGCGAGGAAGTGAGCTACAACGCCTGCTACACCAACGTGCATGAACTGATCCCATGGCGCACCCTCACCGGTCGCCAGCAGTTCTACCAGGACCACGCCTGGATGCGCGACTTCGGCGAGGGACTGTGCGTGTACAAGGCCGCGATCGATACCAAGACCACCGACGCGCTGCTGAATGCACGTCCGAACGGCAACAAGGAGATCGCGCTGAACTTCATCACGCCGCACCAGAAGTGGGGCATCCACTCCACCTATTCGGACAATATGCGGATGCTGACCCTGTCGCGCGGCGGCCCCCACGTGTGGCTGTCCGAGATCGACGCGAAAAATGCCGGGATCGAGGACAACGACTGGATCGAGGTGTTCAACGTCAACGGCACCCTGACCGCGCGCGCCGTGGTGAGCCAGCGCGTCCCCGAGGGCATGACCCTGATGTACCACGCCCAGGAAAAGATCGTGAACGTGCCGGGCGCCGAACTCTCCAAGAAGCGCGGCGGCATCCACAACTCGGTCACCCGCGCCGTCACCAAGCCGACCCACATGATCGGCGGCTATGCCCAGCTGTCGTACGGTTTCAACTACTACGGCACGGTCGGCTCGAACCGCGACGAATTCGTCCTGGTGCGCAAGATGCGCGACGTGGAGTGGATGGAAGGCGCGCGCGACGAGTCGCGTCCGAACGGCGATCCCGGCATCAAGGCACGGCCAGGGGCGGTTGAGAACAACAGGAGTCAAGCATGAAGATCAGAGCACAAATCGGGATGGTCCTGAACCTGGACAAATGTATCGGTTGCCACACCTGCTCGGTGACCTGCAAGAACGTCTGGACCAGCCGCGACGGCGTCGAATACGCCTGGTTCAACAACGTCGAGACCAAGCCGGGCATCGGCTATCCGAAGGAATGGGAAAACCAGGACAAGTGGAACGGCGGCTGGAAGCGTAACGCAGCGGGCAAGATCGAACCGCGCCAGGGCTCGCGCCTGAAAATCCTGGCGAACATCTTCGCCAACCCCAACCTGCCGGCGATCGACGAATACTACGAGCCGTTCACCTATGACTACGAGCGCCTGCAGAACGCGCCCCTGAGCGAAACCCCGCCCACCGCGCGTCCGGTGTCGGTCCTGACCGGCAAGAAGATGGACAAGATCGAGTGGGGCCCGAACTGGGAAGATGACCTGGGCGGCGAGTTCGCCAAGCGCAGCAAGGACAAGCTGTTCGACAATGTGCAGAAAGAGATGTACTCGACCTTCGAGAACACCTTCATGATGTACCTGCCGCGCCTGTGCGAGCATTGCCTCAATCCGGCGTGCGTGGCATCTTGCCCATCGGGCTCGGTCTACAAGCGCGAGGACGACGGCATCGTGCTGATCGACCAGGACAAGTGCCGCGGTTGGCGCATGTGCATCTCGGGTTGCCCATACAAGAAGATCTACTACAATTGGTCGTCGGGCAAGGCCGAGAAGTGCACCTTCTGCTATCCGCGCATCGAGGCCGGCCAGCCGACCGTGTGCTCCGAAACCTGCGTGGGTCGCATCCGCTATCTGGGCGTGCTGCTGTACGACGCCGACAAGATCGAAGCCGCCGCCTCGGTGGCCGACGAACAGGACCTGTACGAATCGCAGCTCGGCCTGTTCCTCGATCCGCACGACCCCGAGGTGATCGCCGAAGCGCGGCGCCAGGGCATCCCGGACGCATGGCTGGAATCGGCCAAGCGCTCGCCGGTGTACAAGATGGCGGTCGAATGGAAGATCGCCTTCCCGCTGCACCCCGAATACCGAACCTTGCCGATGGTGTGGTACATCCCGCCACTGTCGCCTATCCAGGCCGCGGCCGAAAGCGGCAAGATGGGCATGAACGGCATCCTGCCCGACACCCGCAGCCTGCGCATCCCGGTGCGCTATCTCGCCAACCTGCTCACCGCCGGCAAGGAAGCGCCGATCGTCCACGCGCTCGACCGCATGCTGGCGATGCGCGCCTATATGCGGGCAAAGACAGTCGATGGTCAGCCCGACCTGAAGGTGCTGGGCCAGGTGGGCCTGTCCCAGGAAGTGGTCGAGGACATGTACCACATCATGGCCATCGCCAACTACGAAGACCGCTTCGTGATCCCGAGCAGTCACAAGGAGATGGCCGAGGACAGCTTCAACGACAAGGGTTCGTGCGGTTTCTCGTTCGGCAACGGCTGCTCGGACGGCGTCAGCGACGCTTCGCTGTTCGGTAAGAAGAAGCAGGGCTCGACCCACTTCGTCTCGATGCCCAAGTCGCGCAAGAAAAAAGAAGCCGAGCAGGCCTGAAACAGAGGAAACGTCACATCATGAAACACTACCGCATCCTTTCCGCCGTGCTGCTCTACCCCGAGCCGGAGCTGGTCGCTGCACTGCCCGAGGTGGAAGCCGGCCTTGACGCCAGGCCCGGCATGCGCGCCGCCCTGCGGCCGCTGCTGACCCATCTGGCGAACGAAGACCTGATCACGCTGCAGCAGTACTACGTGCAGACCTTCGATCGCACGCCTTCGCACTCGCTACACCTGTTCGAGCACATCCATGGCGAGTCGCGCGACCGGGGCCAGGCCATGGTCGACCTGATGGAGGAATACAAGAAGCACGGCCTGCAGATGGAGGGCGACGAACTGCCCGACTTCGTACCGCTGTTCCTGGAGTTCCTGTCCCAGCTCGAAGGCGAGCTTGACGCCGGCCCGCTGCTGGGCGACGCCGTCCATGTGCTGGCCCATATCGGCAACAAGCTGGCAGCCAACGGCAACGTCTACGCCTGCGTGTTCGACGTGCTGGAACAGCTCAGCCCCGTGCTGGCGGAGGAACTCTCCGAACCGCCGATCAAGGACATGGACGAGGCGCTCGAGACCTTCGGCCCTGGCGTTGACGGAGTCGAGCCACTCCTCAAGCACGCGCCAGGTGGCGCGCAACCGATCAACTTCTATCCGCAAGGCGCCCACCGCGCTCCGGTATCCGCCTGAACAGGAGACCATCATGGACTACGTGAACCAATTCTTCTTCGGGATCTATCCCTATATCGCGCTGGCGATCTTCCTGCTCGGTAGCCTGATCCGCTTCGACCGCGAGCAGTACAGCTGGAAATCCGAATCGACCCAGGTGCTGCACCGGGGCAGCCTGCGCTGGGGCAGCGCGCTATTCCACATCGGCGTCATCGGCCTGCTGTTCGGCCATGCCGTCGGCCTGCTCACCCCGGTCTGGGTATGGGACACCATGGGCATCGCCCACAGCACCAAGCAGATCGTCGCCATGGCCGGCGGCGGCGTGATGGGCCTGATCTGCCTGGTGGGCATCACCATGCTGCTGGTGCGCCGCTTCACCAGCGACCGCCTGCGCCGCGTCACCACCTTCAAGGACAAGATCGTGCTGCTGTGGATCCTGGGCACCCTGTTGCTGGGCCTGGGCTCGATCTTCACTTCCTTCGACCACCTCGACGGCGAAACCATGGTCAGCCTGATGCGCTGGGCCCAGCACATCGTGACCTTCCGCGGCGACGCCGCCTCCTACGTGATCGATGCGCCAGTAATCTTCAAGCTGCACCTGTTCATGGGCATGTCGCTGTTCGTGATCTTCCCGTTCACCCGCCTGGTGCACGTATGGAGCGGCTTCGGCGCCCTGGCTTACCTGGGCCGCGCCTTCCAGCTGGTCCGTCCACGTTAAGGAGCTGCATCATGGGACTGTCCGTCAACGGCGTCGACATCGACGACCACGTCATCGAACGCGAACTGGCGCATCACCAGCACGCCGACAACCCGCTCAAGCAGTCGGTGCACGAAGTGGTGCTGCGCACCCTGCTGCTGCAAGAGGCCGACCGCCTCGGCCTGTGCATGCTGGGCGAGGACGAGGATGCGTGCATCGAGGCGCTGCTGGCGAGCGAAGTGAAAGTACCGCAGGCCGACGATGTCGCCTGCTCTCGTTACTACGCCGCCAATCCACAGCAATTCACCAACGGCGAACTGGTCGAGGCGCGCCATATCCTGTTCCAGGTGACGCCCAACGCGCCGCTGGAACTGCTGCGCGAGACCGCCGAGTCGGTGCTGGCGGCGCTCAAGGCGGCGCCGGAGCGCTTCGACGAACTGGCGCGCCAGTACTCGAACTGCCCGTCCGGCGCCGTCGGCGGCAGCCTGGGCCAACTGGCGCGCGGCCAGTGCGTGCCCGAGTTCGACGCCGTCGTGTTCCGCCTGGAACAAGGCCAGCTGGCCGAGCGCCCGGTGGAGACCCGCTTCGGCCTGCACATCGTGCAGGTGCAGCGCCGGGTCGCGGGTCGCCTGCTGCCGTTCGAGGCGGTGCGCAAGCGGATCGCCGACTACCTGGCCACGGCGGCCTGGCAGCGCGGCGTGCACCAGTACCTGCAATTGCTGGTGGGCCGCGCCGACGTCCAGGGCGTGACGCTCGAAGGCGCCGCCACGCCGCTGGTGCAGTAAGGGGGCGACTTGACCATGCAGATCACCGACTTCAACGATTTTCTCCTGGCCGCACGCGCCCAGGACGAGCCGCAACGGCTGCTGTTCGTGTTCGCCGCGCGCGAGCTGCCACTCAACCATACACCTGGCCAGAAGAAGCGTTTCGAGGCCGGCCAGGGAGGCGCGCTGGCGCCCGTGATGTGCGTCGACAAGGCGGTCGACGAATTGCTGGACTTCGCCACGCTGGTGCGCGAATCGCAGCAGACCGGCCAGCCATGGGACATCGCCTTCGTCGCCGCCCTGCCGGGCATCGACGGCGCCCTGCCCACCGCCCCGGATGTCGAACGCGCGCTCAAGATGATGATCGATGCCGTGCACCGCGGGGCCGTCGAACGCTTCCTGGCGTTCGATGCCGATGGCAAGGTGCTGCGGCTCACGTAGTCCTTGAACCAGTTCAATGCGCCCGGAACCCCGGGTCGCTACAGTCACGGCACGCACCATCAACCTGCATCGCCCATGACACCGACACCTGCCGAACTCCCCACCACCATCCGCCCCCCCATTGAACTGGTCTGCCCCGCCGGCAGCCTGCCCGCCCTCAAGGCCGCCGTCGACAACGGCGCCGACTGCGTCTACCTCGGCTTTCGCGACGCCACCAATGCCCGCAACTTCGCCGGCCTGAACTTCTTTGATGCCGCCATCCGCGCCGGGATAGACTATGCCCACCGGCGCGGCCGCAAGGTCTTCCTGGCCCTGAACACCTATCCCCAGCCGGCCGGCTGGGATGCCTGGCGCGCCGCTATCGACCGCGCCGCCGACTTCGGCATCGACGCCGTCATCCTGGCCGATCCCGGCCTGATGGAATACGCGGCGCGGGTCCATCCCGGGCTGCGCCTGCACCTGTCGGTGCAGGGTTCGGCCACCAACCTGGAAGCCATCGATTTCTATCACCGCCACTTCGGCATCGTACGCGCGGTGCTGCCGCGCGTGCTGTCCCTGGGCCAGGTCGAGCACCTGATAGGCCGCACGCCGGTCGAGATCGAAGTGTTCGGTTTCGGCAGCCTGTGCGTGATGGTCGAGGGCCGCTGCCAGCTGTCGTCCTATGTGACGGGCGAGTCGCCAAACACCCACGGCGTCTGTTCGCCTGCCAAGGCGGTGCGCTGGCAGCACACGCCCAAGGGACTGGAGGCGCGCCTGAACGAGGTGCTGATTGACCGCTACGACGATGGCGAGCACGCCGGCTATCCGACCCTGTGCAAGGGCCGCTTCGACGTCGGCGACGAGACCTATTACGCGGTCGAGGAGCCGGCCAGCCTGAACACGCTCGAGCTCCTGCCCCAGCTGGCCGCCCTCGGCGCGCGCGCGATCAAGATCGAGGGCCGCCAGCGCAGCCCGGCCTATGTGGCCCAGGTGACGCGCGTCTGGCGCGAGGCGATCGACACCTGCCTGTCGGGCCAGCGCTTCTCGCTCAAGCCGGCCTGGATGGCGGAACTCGACAAGGTGGCCGAAGGACGCCAGCACACGCTGGGCGCCTATCACCGTCCCTGGAAATAAAGAATATGAAGATCTCTCTTGGCCCCCTCCAGTACTACTGGCCGCGCGCCACCGTGTTCGCCTTCTACGAGGCGCTCGCCACCAGCCCGGTCGACATCGTCCATCTCGGCGAGGCCGTGTGCTCGCGCCGCCACGAGCTGCGCCTGCCCGACTGGCTGGCCCTGGCCGAGCTGCTGCAGGGGGCCGGCAAGCAGGTGGTGCTGTCGACCCAGGTGCTGATCGAATCCCATTCCGACCTTGGCGCCATGCGCCGCGTCGCCGCCAACGGCCGCTTCCTGGTCGAGGCCAACGATATGGGCGCCGTCAACTGCATGAGCGGCCAACCCTTCGTGGCCGGGCCGCACCTGAACCTGTACAGCGCCCAGTCGCTCGGCATCGTGGCGCGCCTGGGCGCCACCCGCTGGGTAATGCCGCTCGAGATGTCGAAAGCCGGCCTGGCCGCGCTGCTGGCCGCGCTTCGGGCCGACTGTCCGGAAGGCCTGGAGACCGAGGTATTCGCTTATGGCCGCCTGCCGCTCGCCTTCTCGGCGCGCTGCTTCACCGCGCGCCAGCGCAACCTGCCGAAGGACGATTGCCGCTTCAGCTGCATCGAGCATCCGGACGGGCTGGTGATGCAGACCCGTGAAAAACAATCCTTCCTGGTCCTGAACGGCATCCAGACCCAGTCGGCCCTGGTCTACAACCTGGTGGGCGAGCTCGATGCCATGCGCGCCATGGGCGTGGACGTGGTGCGTCTCAGCCCGCAATCGAACAATATGCCCGCCATCGTGGCCCTGGTGCGCGCCTCCCTGGACGGCGCCATTGCCCCTGGCGATGCGGCCGCGCGCATGGCGCCCCTGATGCCGGCCGAGGCCTGCGACGGTTTCTGGCATGGCCGGCCGGGACTCGAACGCGTCGCTGCCTGAACCGCCGCCCGACCACACGACAAGGAACCGCCATGCACCCTGAATCGCAGCCCCTGCCCGCTCCCCTCAAGCGCCTGCTGTCCCTGCTGCCGGCCGCCCCCGGCTCGCGCCTGTTCGCCACCGCGCTCAACCTGGCGCTGGTGCGCCACCTGCCCGACGACGTGCGCGCCGTCCTGCGCGGCAAGCGCCTGCGCCTGTGCGCGCCGGATACCGGCCTCGCCTTCGACTTCGTCTGGAACGGCAGCGCCTTCGGTCCGGCCGCGCGCAGCCAGGCGCCCGACCTCACCATCAGCGCCAGCCTGCACGACTTTGCCCAGCTGGCTGCACGCAAGGAAGACCCGGACACCCTGTTCTTCAGCCGCCGCCTGCTGATGGAAGGCGACACCGAACTCGGGCTGACCATCAAGAACACGCTCGACGCGATCGACGGCCCGGTGTTCGACCCGGCCCGGCTGGCGCCGCACCGGGTGCTGGCGTCGCTCATCCCGCGGCGCCCCGGCGTACCGCCCCGTCCCCATTGAAAGGCCCTCATGGACAAGTCGACTTTCCCCATCGTGTATTCGTGCTCGGGCTGTTCCAGCGCCGCCCAGACCGCCAACCAGGTCGCCCTCGAACTCGACCGCATGGGCGTGGCCGAGATGTCCTGCATCGCCGGCATCGGCGGCGACGTCAAGCCGATCCTCAAGCTGGCGCGATCCGGCCGGCCGCTGGCCGTGATCGACGGCTGCCCGCTGCTGTGCGCCCGCAGCTGCCTGGCGCGGCACGGCATCGAGCCCCAGCTGCACTGGCAGCTGGCCGAACACGGCGTCAAGAAACGCTTTCACCATGACGTCGATCCGGACCAGGCGCGCACGATGACGGCGCTGATCGCACAAGACCTGGCCACGCTGTCGGAATCTTGAACCGGTTCAAGGCGCCGGGCGCCCGAAGCGCGGATAGTGGACGAACACCTAACCCACAGGATCGAACGATCCACGATCCGTAGAATTCGATGAACGCCAAAGACCACCTGTTTACCGCGGCGATGCCTCCACAAGAGGTATCGACCGACGTCCTGCGCGAAAAATACGCGCGCGGCCTGGAAACCTCGATCGAGGAAGTGCGCGCCCGCGTGGCGCATGCGCTGGCAAGCCATGAGCCGCAAGCCCTGCGCGCCGAGATGGAGCAGCGCTTCCTGTGGGCCCAGGAACACGGCTTCGTGCCGGCCGGCCGCATCAACTCCGCCGCGGGCCTGGGCATCAAGGCCACCCTGATGAACTGCTTCGTGCAGCCGGTGGGCGACTCGATCACCGGCGACGCCGACGGCCTGCCCGGCATCTACACGGCGGTAGCGGAAGCCGCCGAGACCATGCGCCGCGGCGGCGGCGTCGGCTATGACTTCAGCCCGATCCGCCCGGCCGGCAGCCTGGTCAAGGGCACGCACTCGCGCGCCTCCGGCCCGGTGTCGTATATGGAAGTGTTCGACGCCTCCTGCCGCACGGTCGAATCGGCCGGCGCCCGCCGCGGCGCCCAGATGGGCGTGCTGCGCATCGACCATCCCGATATCGAGCGCTTCATCGCCGCCAAGGACGGCGGCGCCTTCAGCAATTTCAACCTGTCGGTGGGCGTCAGCGACGCCTTCATGGAGGCGGTGCTGGCCGACGAAGCCGTCGAGCTGGTGCACCGCGCCCCGCCGGCCCAGGACGCCATCGACGCCGGCGCCTTCCAGCGCGACGACGGCCTGTGGGTATACCGCAGCGTGCCGGCCCGGACGCTGTGGGACAAGGTGGTCGGCTCGACCTACGACCACGCCGAGCCGGGCGTGCTGTTCATCGACCGCATGAACGCAGAAAACAACCTGTACTGGTGCGAGCGGCTGGCGGCCACCAATCCCTGCGGCGAGCAACCGCTGCCGCCTTATGGCTGCTGCGATCTCGGTTCGCTCAACCTGACCCGCTTCGTCAGCCAGCCCTTCACCCCCGGCGCCGCCTTCGACTTCGACACCATGCGCGAAGTCGCCGCGATCGGCGTGCGCATGCTCGACCTGGTTCTCGACGCCAACCAGTGGCCGCTGCCGCAGCAGGCCGAGGAAGGCGCCAGCAAGCGCCGCATCGGCGTGGGCTTCATGGGCCTGGGCAGCGCCCTGGTGATGCTCGGCCTGCGCTACGACGCGCCGGAAGGTCGCGCCATGGCGGCCTGCATCGCGCGCGAGCTGCGCAACGCCGCCTATGCGGCCTCGATCGCGCTGGCCCGCGAGAAGGGTCCGTTCCCGCTGTTCGACGCCGAGCGCTACCTGGCCGGACAGTTCGTCGCCCGCCTGCCGGATGCGCTGCGCGAAGACATCGCGCGCCACGGCATCCGCAATTCGCACCTGCTGTCGATCGCGCCGACCGGGACCATCTCGCTGGCCTTCGCCGACAATGCCTCGAACGGCATCGAGCCGGCTTTTTCGTGGGTGTACCAGCGCAGGAAGCGCATGCCGGACGACTCCATCCGCACCTATGAGGTCGCGGACCACGCCTGGCGCCTGTATCGTCACCTCGGTCTCCAGGCCGACGGTGAGCCGCTGCCGCCGCAGTTCGTCACCGCGCTCGAGATGGCGGCGCTCGACCACCTGCGCATGATGGAGGCGGTGCAGCCCTATGTCGACACGGCGATCTCGAAGACCGTCAACGTGCCGGCCGATTATCCCTATGCCGAATTCAAGGACCTGTACACCGAGGCCTGGCGCGCCGGCCTGAAAGGCCTGGCCACCTACCGTCCGAACAGCGTCACCGGCAGCGTGCTGAGCGTGGAAACGCCGGCGCCGGCCCCGGCATCGACTTCGCCCGCGCCGTCGGACGACGATCCGCTGCGCAAGCGCTTTGAATCTCGCCCGCTGGGCGAGCTGGAGTCGCTCACCTCCAAGGTCGAGTACACGACCCAGGAAGGCAAGAAGGCGGTCTACCTGACCATCAGTTTCCTGCGCGTGGAGGGCCTGCACGACGGGCGAGCGGTGACCATCGAGCGGCCCTTCGAATTCTTCATGCCGGCCAACCAGCGCAGCGACGGCCACCAATGGATCACCTCGACCATGCGCCTGCTGTCGCTGGCGGCGCGCGCCGGCAGCCCGGTGGCCAAGGCCCTGGCCGACATGCGCGAAGTGGTGTGGGAAAAAGGTCCGGTGCGCTGCGGCCACCTGATCCGCGAGGATGGCGTCCAGGTACCGGTCTACCACGATTCCGAAGTGGCGGCGATCGCCTTCATGCTGCAGCGGATGCTGATCCGGCGCGGCTTCCTGGACACCTGGGGCAACCAGGTTCCGGTCGATCAGCTCGACCGCGCACTGGCGGCGCGCGCGGCGGACCATGAAGAAGCCATGCCGGCGCCGCATGCTGAAAGCATCTCCGTCGAGCCGCGCACGGCCGCCGCCAAGTGCCCGGAATGCGGCGCCCGCGCCCTGCACAAGGTCGATGGCTGCGCGCACTGCGCCGAATGCCATTACATCGGCAGCTGCGGCTGACCGTTCATCACCACCGAAAGGATCCAATCATGGAACACCGACTGCAACTGGACGCCGCGCTGGACCAGCCCGGCGCCGACCACATCCTGTACTGGCTGCGCGCCATCCCCGGCGTGAACGCGGTCGAAGCCAATGCCGGCGCCAGCCAGGTAAGGGTGCTGTACGACGGCGAGCTGACCTCGTCGCGCGAGATCGACATCACGGCCACGCGCGCGGGCTTCCCGGTGCGCCAAGCGCGCGCTGGCGGCTGCTGCGGCGCCTGCGGCGGGGCCTAGCGCCGCAGGAGTCTAGATGCTGCTCAGGTAATCCGCCGCGTCCGGCCTCGGGCGCGGCGGTTTTTCAATTCCCGCCGTACCCACGCCGATGAAGCAGATCGCGCGCTCGTGCGCTTCCAGGCGCAACAGGCGCCTCATGCCCGGCGCGTCCATGGCGGCGCCGCTGGCCAGGCCGGTCGCGAAGCCCGCCGCGCCGGCCGCTAGCAGCAGGTTCTGCAAGGCGCAGCCGAGCGAAACCAGCTTTTCGGACACGGGAATCACCTTGGCCGCCGCATCGTCGCGCAGCACCGCCACCAGCAGGCAAGGCGCACGCTGCGCCTTGTCGCGCGCGGTGGCCAGCGCTTCTTCGCCGCAGCCGGGGTCGCGCTCGGCCAGGGCTTCGGCGAACACCTCGCCCAGGTCGGCGCGCCGATCTTGCGGGATGAGCACGAAGCGCCACGGCCGCAGCAGGCCATGGTCGGGCGCATGCGCCGCCGCTTCGACCATGCGTTCCAGCGCTTGCGCATCTGGCCCCGGCGCGTGCAGGCGCCGCAGCGTGAAATTGCGGCGCGCCGCCACGAGGGCCTGGAAATCGCCGCCGGCGTCGGATTGGGGAATGTTCATGCGCGCAGTATAACGAGAGCGGCGCCAGCCTGCAGATGCCGTATGGCGTAGTTCGAATGGCTACCGTCGCCATGCGCGCCCAGCCTGCGGAATGCGGGCGTTGGGTCAGTTTCCGGCGCCATCTGAAGTCACGTCCGAAAACTTATTTTTACCACGTTTTCGGCCACAAATGCCATCCAGAATCAGGGGGACGCCAGGCTCGCCAAATATGGGCTGGCGAGCCAGGCGCCGCAGGGATGTAATGGAGCTCCATCCACAAGGAGAACCATGATGACCACCAAACCATCCACCATCGGCCGCGCACTCGCCTGCGTCCTCGCCGGCGCCCTTTTCGCCACCGGCGCCGCCGCCCAGATCCCCGCGAAATACGCCGATCCCGCCAAGCCGGCCCTGCCCGATCCGGGCATGCAGCTCGACCTGAAGCGCACGGCGCTGGTCGTGATCGATCCGCAGATCGACTTCATGAGCGCCAAGGGCGCGGCCTGGGGCGTGGTCGGCGAAAGCGTCACCGAGCAGAACCTGGTGCCGAACCTGACCAAGCTGTTCAAGGCCTCGAAGGCGGCCGGCATCGTGGTGTCGATCTCGCCGCACTATTACTACCCGCACGACCACGCCTGGAAGCACGGCGGCCCGGCCGAGATCTTCCAGCACAAGATCAAGATCTTCGACCGCCCCAGCGCCCTGAGCCTGGATGGCTTTCGCGGCTCCGGCGCCGACTTCATGCCCGAGTTCAAACAGTTTATCGAGGACGGCAAGACCGTCGTCGCCTCGCCGCACAAGCTGTACGGCCCGCAGTCGAACGACCTGATGCTCCAGCTACGCAAGCAGGGCGTGGACAAGATCATCCTGGCCGGCATGCTGTCGAACCTGTGCGTGGAGTCGCACCTGCGCGAATTCCTCGAGCGCGGTTTCGAGGTGGCCGTGGTGCGCGATGCGGTCGCCGGCCCCAAGACGCCGGAAGGCGACGGCTACGCCAGCGCGCTGGTCAACTACCGCTACATCGCCAACGCGCTGTGGACCACCGACCAGACTGTACAAAAGCTCCAGGGCGGCAAGTAAGGCTCAGTAGACGTCGCGCCGGTAGCGCCCCGTGTCCATCAGGCGCTCGACTTCCAGGCGGCCGAGGATCGCGGCCAGCGCTTCGTCCACGGCACCGGCCATGCCTTGCAGGCTGCCGCAGACGTGGATCGTAGCGCCGTCATCGATCCACTTGCGCAGCACGTCGGCGCGCGCATGCAGGCGGTCCTGGACGTATTCGGGCCCCGGGTCGCGCGAAAATACCAGGTCGAGTTCGGGCAGCATGCCTTCTGCCCGCAGGACCGCGAGTTCGGCGTCGCATACGCTGTCGAAGGCGCGCTGGCGCTCGCCGAACAGCAGCCAGTTGCGGCCCCGCCCCATGCCGGCGCGGCTGCGCAGATGGCCGCGCAAGCCGGCCATGCCCGAGCCGTTGCCGATATAGATGCAGGGCCGGTCGTCGCCAGGTGCATGAAAGCCCGGATTGGCGACCAGGCGCGCGCGCACCGACCCGCCGACCGCCAGGTGCTCGGTCAGCCAGCCAGAGGCCAGGCCGAGGCCGTGTTCGTGACGCTGCTGGCGCACCAGCAGTTCGACCGCGCCGTCTTCCTGCACGCTGGCGATCGAGTAGCGGCGCGGCGCCGTCGGCGCTGCGGGAACGGCAACCTCGAGCAAGTCGCCCGCCTGCCAGCTGGCCTCGAGGCCTGGCCGCAGGGCGATTTCGTACAGCGGCGCGCCCTGGCTGCCCGGATTGAGCAGGCGCCTTGAATGAAGTACCCAGTCCGACAACGGTGCGGCCTCGCCGGCTGGCGGCAGCTCGCCCGCGCTGGCGCCAAGCCCACCCAGCGCATGCATCCAGCTTCCCAGCGCCGTTTCGTCGCCCTGGTCCACTTCGATCAGCGGGAACAGCGGCGTGCTGCCCAGCGCCTGCAGGCGGCGGTCCAGTGCATGCCCATAGCCGCAGAAGCGCGCGTAGTTGCGGTCGCCCAGCGCCAGCACGGCGAAGCGGCAGCCCTCGAACATGGACTCCCACGCCTCGAGCTCGCGGCTGAAGCGCCGTGCGGAATCGGGCGCCTCGCCCTCGCCGAAGGTACTGGCCACGAACAGCGCCTGCCCGTAGCCGGCCAGGTCGCCCGGCGCCAGCGCCGACACGGCGCGCAGGTCGACCGCGCGGCCGCCGGCGCGCAATGCTCCGGCGCTGTGCAGCGCGATCCGTTCGGCCTGGCCGCCCTGGGTCGCAAAGGCCACCAGTACCGGTGCGCCGCTGGTGTCCGCGGCGGCCTGCGCCGCCAGGCTGCGCTCACGCGCCAGCGCACGCTTCTGTCGCCGGCGGCCAAGATAGAGCATCCATCCGGTGATCGCGAAGCCAGGCAAGGCCAGGCTGGCGAGCATCATGACGATCCGCCCCGGCAAGCCGAAATACGTCCCGGTGTGCAGCGGACGGATGGTGGTCAGGGCACGCTGCCCGGCGTCCTTGTCGGCATGGCGTTCGTCCTGGCGCACCGCGCCATTGCCGCCAACGGTCATCCGGTTGCGCGCGCGGTCGTGCGGCGCATCCTGTGCAAGCCAGGTCAGTTGATAGGCGCCATTCCCGCGCTCGGGCAGGCGAACGGTTGCGCTCGACCAGTCGGGCGCCATCGACACGAAGGTGCGCCAGGCAGGCGCAAGGCTTGCGTCGCCACGCGTCGTGGCAGCGGACCTGGCCTCGCGCTGCTGCGCCGACGGTGTCCCGGCCCAGTCCTGCAAGGTGCCGCGCACGATATCGAAACTCCAGTAAAGTCCTGTGCCGGCCACCACCAGGTAGGCGACCAGGGCCCAGGTGCCGGCGATCGCATGCAGCGCCCACAGGAACGATCGGCCGCGCAGCGAGGTGTTGAAGGTCAGCCAGCTGCGCCAGTCTTTCTTGCGCGGCCAGCGCAGGTACAGGCCGCTGAGCGCCAGCCCGACCAGGCACAGGGCCAGGATGCCGAGCACGATGCGGCCCGGCGCGCGCGGCAGCAGCAGCCAGCGGTGCGTCGAATCGACGAACTGGAAAAAGGCCGCGCCGCGCACGGCGGGCAGCACGCTGCCGCTATAGGGGTGAATGTGGATCTCCAGGCCGCGCCGCTCTCCGCGCGGCGGGGCGAAGCGTACGCCGATGGTGCTGCCGGGCTGCGCCTCGAACGTGAGACTGGCGACCCGTTCGCCGGGATGGGCCTGGCGGGCCGCGCTCAGGATCTGGCCCGGCTCCAGGCGCGGCTGCTCCTGCACCGGCACGGCGAACACGCCGGGATTGATGCTTTCTACGATCTCGTCCTCGAAAGCGAGGATGGCGCCGGTCAGCCCGATCACGGCCAGCAAGGTGCCGGCCGTGATGCCGACGAACCAGTGCAGCTGGAACCAGACCTCGCGCATGGTCGGCAGGCGCCAGCGTCGTGGCGAATTGGGCGCCGCCTTCACAGGTCCACCTTCACCGACAGCTTGACCAGGCGCGGCAGGCCGGCCGAGAGGCGCGTACCGGCGCCCGCCCAGTACTGCTTGTCAGCCGCATTATCGATATTGAGCTGCCAGGTGGTGCGCTTGCCGAAAGCGTGCGTGGCATAGCGCCCGCCGGCGCTGAACAGCGTGACGCCGCCCAGCCAGGCCTGGTTCAGGTCATTCACCGGGCGCTTGCCCGTATAGTATGCGCCCAGGGTCAGCGACAGGCCGGGCACCGCGTCCAGGTCGTAGGCCAGGAAGCTGCTGGCGGTGCGGCGCGCCGCGTTCTCGGGCAGCTTGCCGTCATAGGCGGCGCCGATGTCGCGGAATTCGGGATCGAGCACCTGGGCCGAACCCTGCCAGGACAGGCGGCGCGTGAGGCGCCCTTGCCCCGACAGCTCGACGCCGCGATAGCGCTGCTCGCCGTCGGCGGTGAACACGTTGGCGGCATTGGTGTAATAGCCGGGACGCTCGATGTCGAACAGCGCCAACTGGGTCAGCAAGCCACCGCTGCTCCTCCAGCGTGCGCCGATCTCCTTCTGCTTGCTCACGCCCGGCGCCATGCGGGTGCCCTCGTTGGCGCTGCCGGCGGGGGCGGCCTCGCCTTCCTCGAGCCCTTCGGCCATCGAGGCATACAGCGAGAAGTCGTCGCGGGCGCGCCAGGTCACGGCCGCCATTGGCGTGGTCTCGCTCACGTCGTAGCGATTGGCGCCCTGGCTGCTCTGGTAGTCGACCCGGCGCACGCCGGCGATCAGCTGCCACTGGCCCAGCTGGATGCGGTCGACCAGGTACAGGCCCTTGTCGCGGCTGTCCAGCGCGGCCGTGGTGGGCCGCGTCGGCACCGCGCCGAAGGTGGCGTTGCGGATCGGGACCGGGTCATACAGGTTTTGAAAGGGGATCGTGTAGTTGGACTGGTAGACCGGCGCCTGGCCCTTGTCGGTGCCGCTCACGCCGAGCGTCAGGTCGTGACTCAGCGCACCGGTCGAGAAACGCCCGGCCAGCTCGGCGCGCAGCATGTCGGAATCGACGTCGGCGAACTGGGAGTTGCCGGTGATGCGGCCGGCGCCGGTGGCGACGCTGGCCGCGCTGTCGAAGCGGAAGATCGGCAGATTGCGCTCGCGTTTGGTCTCGGCGTGGCCGGCCTCCAGGGTCAGGGCCCAGTCCGGGTTCAGCGCGAGGTCGGCGCGCAGCTGGACGTTGCGTGCATGCGTCTCGAAGCGCGCCCAGTCCGGGCCGACCAGGCGGCGCGGGTCGACCGGCCGCGGCAACCCGACGGCGCCGCCGACGACCGGCGGCAGGTTGATGCCGGCCTGCTCGGTCACGCGGCGCTTGTCGTATTCGAGGTCGGCGCGCAGGCGCAGGCGCTCGCTCACGCGCCAGTCGAGCGCGGCGGAGGCGAAACCGCGGTTGCCGTTGCCGACGCCGTCGAGGTGGGAGCCGAGCGTGCCGCCGGCCGCATTGACGCGCACGCCGAATTCGTGGCGCTGCCCGAAGCGGCGCGCCACATCGGCGGTGGCGACGGCGGAACCGTTGTCGTCCAGGGTCAGCCCGACCGTGTTCACCGGCACGCTGCCGGCGCGCTTGGTGACGAAGTTGACGACGCCGGCCGGCGAGGTAAAGCCGTAGTACAGGGCGGTGGCGCCCTTGAGCACCTCGACCCGTTCCTTGTTCTCCATCGAGACCTGGCCGAAGTTCATCAGCGGCAGCGAGCCGTTGAGGCGGTAGTTGGTGCGGTTCTCGACGGCGATGCCGCGGATGACCAGCTGGTCCCAGGTGTCGCCGCCGTTTTGCTGGCGGGTGACGCCGGCCGTGTTGCGCAGCGCGTCGTACAGGCCGGCCGCGGCCTGCAGCTCGAGCACCTCGCGCGTGATCACGTTGACGGTCGAGGGCACGTCCATGACGTCCGACCCGCGGAAGCTGCCCGCCTCCACGGTATTCGGCATGAAGCCCTGGGCGCGGGTGGCGGTGACGCGCACCGCCTGCATGTCCTGTTCGTCAGTCTCCTGCGGCGCCGCGAAGACAGGGACAGCGTGAGACAGGGCAAGGGCGATCAGGAGCGGACGACGGGACACGGGCGTGGGCATGGCATGCGGGATTCATGAACAAACCGGCATCCTATCGTGAATGAGAATCATTTTCAATACGAGCAATTACTTAGTAGCCCGATACCAGCGATCCTTGCCCAGCATGATCTCGTGGTGCCCCCGCCCGCCCGGCATCATCGGGAAGCAGTTCTCGGCCTGGGCCACCCTGACATCGAGCAGGAAGGGCCGGTTCGACGCCAGGCAGGCATCCAGCCCCGCTTCCAGTTCGCCGGCCTGCTCCACCCTCCCCGCGTCCCACCCGAAGGCGCGCGCCAGCGCCACGAAGTCAGGCAAGGCTTCGGTATAACTGTGGCTATAGCGCCCGCCGTGATGCAGTTCCTGCCACTGGCGCACCATGCCCATGCAGCCGTTGTTCGACAGGACCAGCTTGACCGGACAGCGGTGCTGCACGGCGGTCGACAGTTCCTGGATATTCATCAGCACCGACGCATCGCCGCTCACGCATACGACCAGCGCGTCCGGATGCGCGACTTGGGCGCCGATCGCCGCCGGCAAGCCATAGCCCATGGTGCCGGCGCCGCCCGAGGTCAGCCAGCGCCGCGGCGCCTCGAAACCCAGGTATTGCGCGGCCCACATCTGGTGCTGGCCGACGTCGGTCGAGACGATCGCGTTGCTGCCCGCGAGGCGCCCGGCCAGGGTGGACATCAGCTGCTGCGGGACGATCGTGCCATCCTGCGCGACGAAGTCCAGGCAGCGCTCGGCGCGCCAGGTGTCGATCGTGCGCCACCAGTCCCCGAGCAGGGCCGGATCTGCGCACAGGCCGCCAAGGCGATCCAGCAGGCCGCGCAGCACCGCGCCGCAATCGCCGCGCAGGCCGACGTCGGCCTGCACCACCTTGCCGATCGAACGGGGATCGATGTCGACATGGACGATCTTCGCGCCCGGGCAGAAGTCGGCCAGCCGTCCCGTCACCCGATCGTCGAAGCGCGCGCCGACGCACACGACCAGGTCGGCGTGGTGCATCGCCAGATTCGCTTCCAGCGTGCCGTGCATGCCCAGCATGCCCAGCCAGCGCCGGTCCGAGGCCGGGAAGGCGCCGAGGCCCATCAGGGTCAGCGTGCACGGCGCATCCTTCCAGCGCACCAGGCGCGTGAAGGCGGCGCAGGCGTCGAGGCCCGCGTTGATCAAGCCACCGCCACCGTAGAACACGGGGCGCCGCGCCTGGCGGATGAGCAGCGCCGCCGCATCCAGGCCTGCCAGGTCGTCGCCCGCGGCCGGCAGTTGCGGGGCGGGTTTCACCTGGCGTCCGAAGTCGGCCGCGTCCACCGCGCGCGCCTGGATATCCTTGGGCACATCCACCAGCACCGGACCGGGCCGGCCCTCGAGCGCCTCTTGCACCGCGCGCCGGACCGTGGCGACGATGTCCCGCGTGGCCCGGACCTGCGTATTCCACTTGGTGACCGTGCGCGAAATGCCCAGCGCGTCGCATTCCTGGAAGGCATCCGTGCCGATCGACGTGGTCGCTACCTGGCCGCTGATGCACAGGATGGGGATCGAATCGCTCAGGGCGTCGAGCAGGCCCGACGTGGTGTTGGCGATGCCCGGCCCGGACGTCACGAACACGACGCCCAGCCGGCCGGTGGAGCGCGCATAGCCTTGCGCCGCATGGACGGCGGCCTGCTCGTGGCGCACCAGCACGTGGCGCAGCCGCCCGTCCTGGGCCAGCGCATCGTATAGCGGCAGCACGGCGCCGCCGGGATAGCCGAACACGGTGTCGACGCCGCAGGCGACCAGGGTGTCGAGCAGCAGGCCGGCGCCGGTCAGGGCGACCTTGGCGGCTGGCGGCGGGAGGAATTCGGGATGTGGTTTCATGCCTTGAAGTCTATCGACTCAGGACATGAAAGTGCTTCATAATTTCAGCTAGAATTAGCTCCTGACCTGAATATTTTTCACCAGATATGAGCCAAGATAAAAAATCTTTCGACGCGACCGATCTGACCATCCTGGGTATCCTGCTGCGCGACTCGCGCACCCCGTTGCAGGAGATCAGCGCGACGGTGGGCCTGTCGACCACCTCGTGCTGGAACCGCATCAAACGGATGACGGATAGCGGGGCCCTGCAGGGCTATACGGTCAAGGTCGACCTGCCCAGCCTCGGCTACCACGACCAGTTGATCGTGCAGGTCACGCTGGACAGCCACAGCGAAGAGACGCTGTATGAATTCGGGCGCGCGCTCGAATCGATTCCCGAGGTGCTGGAAGCCTCGCTGATCTCGGGCGACTACGATTATTTCCTGCGCATCGCGGTGAAAGACACGCGCGACTACGAACGCCTGCTGCGCGAACGCCTGTACAAGATCCCCGGCATCCGCCACAGCAAGTCGAGCTTCGTGCTGCGCACCCTCAAGAAGGTCGATACGCCGCTGATTGGCTAGTGTCCTGAATTGGAGGTTCGTTGAATAATAATGTGGCGAAATCGGCCCGAGACAAGGAGCAAAGCACAGCAAGGCCGGGGCCTTGCGCGCATTTGCGACGCTGTATCGGGGCGATTCTCGCCGCATTTATTCAACGAATCTTCAATTCAGGACACTAGCGCCGCAAGTCCATGCCCAGCTTGAGCGCGGCCGCGATATTGCGCGCCGTGCACTGCAGGTTGAACTGCGCGCCCGCCAGCACCTCGGCCACCGTCCCCGCCTTCATGACGGTGCTGAAGGTCGCCGCGATGCCGTGCGCATGCACCGCATGGGCGTCGTTCGCCAGGCAGCCGCCGATGGCGATCACCGGCTTGCCGTGGCGCTGGGCCACGCGCGCCACGCCGATCGGCGTCTTGCCGTTGACGGTCTGGCTATCGATGCGGCCCTCGCCGGTGACCACCAGGTCGGCGTCGCGCACGAAGGCGTCGAGGCCCACCGCGTCGGCCACGATCTCGCTGCCGGGACGCAGGCGCCCTTTGAGGAACACCAGCATCGCCGCGGCGATGCCGCCGCCGGCGCCGGCGCCGGGAATATCGGCCACCTCCTGGCCCAGGTCGCGCGCGATCACGCCCGCGTAGTGGCGCAGGTTGGCGTCGAGCTGCTCGACCATCTCCGGCGTGGCGCCCTTCTGCGGCCCGAAGATCGCGGACGCGCCTTTCGGCCCCACCAGGGGATTGCTGACGTCGCAGGCCACCTCGAACACGCAGTCCCCGATGCGCGGGTCGAGCCCGGAGACGTCGATGCGCGAAAGCAGGGCCAGCGCGCCGCCGCCCGGCGCCAGTTGGGCTCCTCGCGCATCGAGCAGTTGGACACCCAGCGCCTGCAGCATGCCGGCCCCGCCATCGTTGGTGGCGCTGCCGCCCACGCCGAGGATGAAGCGGCGCGCGCCACGATCCAGCGCGGCGCGGATCAGTTCACCGGTGCCGCGGCTGGTGGCCACCAGCGGATCGCGCTCGGCGGGCGCCACCAGTTCGAGGCCGCTGGCGGCAGCCATCTCGATCACGGCCGTGGATTCGTCGCCGGTCAGGCCATAGAAGGCCTCGACCGGCCGCCCCAGCGGACCGGTGGCCTGCAACGCGACCTGGCGGCCGCCGGTGGCGGCGACCATGGCCTCGACCGTGCCTTCGCCGCCGTCGGCCACCGGCACCTTGACGTAGACCGCTTCCGGGAAGATCTCCCGAAAGCCGGTCTCGATGGCGGTGGCGGCTTCCAGCGCCGACAGGCTCTCCTTGAACGAATCTGGAGCGATGACGATGTTCATTGCATCTCCTTTAGCGATTGACCAAACGGGCAGGCACGACCAGCACCAGCATGGCGCCGATGAACAGGACGGTGGACAGGATGTACAGCGCGACGTCGGTGCTGCCGGTGGCGTCCTTGATCCAGCCGACCAGGAAGGGGCTGACGAAACCTGCCACCTGCCCCATCGAATTGATCAGGGCCAGGCCGCCGGCCGCCGCCGCACTGCCCAGGAAAGCCGCCGGCAAGGGCCAGAACATCGGCAGGCCGGTCAGCGCGCCCATCGTGGCCAGGGAGAGGCCCACCAGCACGATCACCGCGTTATCCGAGAAATTGGCGGCAATGAGCAGGCCCACCAGCGCCATCAGCAGTGGCGCCGACAGGTGCCAGCGGCGCTCGCGCCGGCGGTCGGCCGAGCGGCCCACCAGCACCATGAACACGCCGGCGAACAGGTAGGGAATGGCGCTCAGCCAGCCGACCGTGGTCGCGTTCTCGAAGCCCAGCGACTTGATGATCGAGGGCAGCCAGAAATTGATCGCGTAGACGCCCATCTGGATGCTGAAATAGATGAAGCCCAGCATCCACACATGCCAGTCGCGCAGCACGGCGCCGAAGGAGTGCACCGCATGCACGCCTTTCGAGCGCTGCTGCTCGTCCTGGTCGAGCGCGTCCTGCATCGCCGTTTTCTCGGCATCGCTCAGCCAGCCGGCCTGCCTGATGCCGTCGTTCAGGTAGAAGAACACGGCCACGCCCAGGAACACGGTGGGCAGGCCCTGCAGCAGGAACAGCCACTGCCAGCCGTCCATGCCGCCCTGGCCGTGCGCGAAGTGGCTCAGCATCCAGCCCGAGAGCGGGCCGCCGATCAGGCCCGAGACGGGGATCGCCGACATGAACAGCGCCATCACCTGGCCGCGCTTGTGCGAGGGGAACCACTTGGTGAAGTACAGGACCATGCCGGGGAAGAAGCCGGCTTCGGCCACGCCGGTGAAGAAGCGCAGCACGTAGAATTCGGTCGGCGTGGTCACGAACAGCATGCAGGCCGACAGCGCGCCCCAGGCCATCATCATGATGGCGATCCAGCGCCGCGCGCCCAGCCGGTGCAGGATCAGGTTGCTCGGCACCCCGAAGGTCACATAACCGATGAAGAAGATACCGGCGCCCAGGCCGTACACGGTTTCGCTGAGCTGGAGCGCGTCGAGCATCTCGAGCTTGGCGAAGCCGACGTTGACCCGGTCAAGGTAGTTGAACAGGTAGCAGACGAAGATGAAGGGGATCAGGCGCCAGGTGGCCTTGCGGTAGGCGCCATCCAACAGGGCCGCGCCGGCGCCCCCGTCCTGGATGCCGGATGTGCTTGGGGTGGTGCTCATGCTGTCTCCGAATTTCTAATAAGGGTGATCGACAAGATTATCGGCCAAACAAGGGATATCGGGCGTCGGCGACACGCACAAGTCAGAGGGCGAAATAGCAGGCATTTTTCGTGCATATTCACAATCCGCACAACAGATCATCAAATTCCGCCACCTCTGCGAGACCGGTTTTGTGCATAATCACAAGGGTCGCTCCCTCACTCACTCCCGCCCATGTATATCCTCGACACCCGGCTCGCCCAGGAAATCGTCACCCGCACCATGCGGATCATCCCGTTCAACGTCAATGTGATGGATGCCAGCGGCGTGATCCTCGCCAGCGGCAACCGCGAGCGGGTGGGCGAACTGCATGCGGGCGCCCTGCTCGCGCTGGCCAAGAAGCTGACCGTGGAGATCGATGCGGCGGCCGCACGCAAGCTGCACGGCGCCCAGCCGGGCACCAACCTGCCCCTCTCCGTCGGCGGCCAGCTATGCGGCGCGGTGGGCCTCTCCGGCGCGCCGGATGAGGTGCGCCAGTTCGGCGAACTGGTGCGCCTGACGGCCGAGATGATCCTGGAACAGGCGGCGCTGGCGAACGAATTGCAGAACAACTCGCGCTACCGCGAAGCCTTCGTGCTGAACCTGATCCGTAATGACAGCACGCAGCGGCCCGGGCTCGAAGGCTGGGCGCGGCGCCTGGGGCTGGACCTCGAGCGCATGCAGCTGGTATTCCTGCTCGAGCTGCAGCCGCGCCCGGACGGCGCCGACGCCGGAGCCGCCCTGCACGACATCCAGCGCCTGCAGATGCGCCTGCTGGCGCGGCGCGAGGATGCGCTGACCGCCACCGTCGGCCCGTCCGAAATGGTGCTGCTCGACTCCTGGGACCCGGCGCGCAAGGGCTATGAGACGACGCCGCAGCGGCGCCTGGACCTGCTGGCCCAACTGGTGCGCGAGGAATGCGAGCTGCCCTTCACGCTGGCGATGGGCATCGCCCTGCCCGGCCTGGAAGGCGCCGCCGTCTCTTACCAGAGCGCGCGCAGCGCCAGCCGGCTGGGCCGCATGCGCATGCCGCAGCAGCAGGTGTTCAGCTATTACGACCTGGCCCTGCCGGTGCTGCTGTCCGGCCTGGACAGCGGCTGGCAGGCGCACCAGCTGCGCATGCCCATCGCGCGCCTGGCCGGCGACAAAAGCCGCGCCATGCTGCGCACCACGCTCGACACCTGGTTCGCCCAGAACGAGAACTCGGCGGCCACCGCGGCGACGCTCGGCATCCACCGCAACACGCTCGACTACCGCCTGCGCCGCATCGGCGAGCTGACGGGGCTCGACCTGGCGCGCAGCGAGGACAAGCTGCTGCTGTACGTGTCGGCGCTGCTCAGCCCCGCCTGAGCGCCCGCCCCTTCAGCGCGCAGTTCTCACCTCGCAGTTCTTACCTCGCAGTTCTTACCTATTCACCAGCCGCGCCGGCACGGTCAGCACCAGCAAGGCCCCGACCAGCATCACGCTCGACAGGATGTACAGGGCGAGGTCGGTGCTGCCGGTGAGATCCTTGATCCAGCCGACCAGGAAAGGACTGGCGAAGCCGGCCACCTGTCCCATCGAATTGATCAGGGCCAGGCCGCCGGCCGCGGCCGCGCTGCTGAGAAAAGCAGCCGGCAAGGGCCAGAACATCGGCAGGCCGGCGAGCGCGCCCATCGTCGCCAGGCACAGGCCGATCATGGCGAGAATGGCGTTGTCCGAGAAGTGCGCGGCCATCGCCAGGCCCGCCAGCGCCATCAGCAACGGCGCCGACAGGTGCCAGCGGCGCTCGCGCAGCCGGTCGGCCGAGCGGCCCACCAGCACCATGAACACGCAGGCGAACAGGTAGGGAATCGCGCTCAGCCAGCCGACCGTGCCGACGTCGTCGAAGCCGAGCTCCCGGATGATCGACGGCAGCCAGAAGTTGATCGCATACGCTCCCATCTTGATGCTGAAGTAGATAAAGCCGAGCATCCACACATGGCGGTCGAGCAGCAGCGCGCGCAGCGAGTGCACGGCGGTCGCGCCGGGCGGGCGTTCGCGCTCGTCGCGCGCGAGTTCTTCTTGCAGGGCGGCCTTCTCATGGGCGCCGAGCCAGTTGGCCTGGGTCACGCCGTCGTTCAGGTAGAACAGCGCCGCCAGGCCCAGGAACACGGTGGGTAGCCCCTGCAGCAGGAACAGCCACTGCCAGGCCGCCATGCCGCCCTGGCCGTCGGCGAAATGGCTCAGCATCCACCCCGAGAGCGGGCCGCCGACCAGGCCCGAGACGGGGATCGCCGACATGAACAAGGCCATCACCTGGCCGCGCTTGTGCGACGGGAACCACTTGGTGAAGTACAGGACCATGCCGGGGAAGAAGCCGGCTTCGGCCACCCCGGTGAAGAAGCGCAGCAGGTAGAACTCCAGCGGCGTGGTCACGAACAGCATGCAGGCCGACAGCGAGCCCCAGGCCATCATCATGATGGCGATCCAGCGCCGCGCGCCCAGCCGGTGCAGGATCAGGTTGCTTGGCACCCCGAAGCTCACGTAGCCGATGAAGAAGATGCCGGCGCCCAGGCCATAGATGGTCTCGCTGAACTGCAGGGCGTCGAGCATCTCGAGCTTGGCGAAACCGACGTTGACCCGGTCCAGGTAGTTGAACAGGTAGCAGACGAAGATGAAGGGGATCAGGCGCCAGGTGGCCTTGCGGTACGCCCCTTCCAACGTGGCCGGGCCGGCCTCTTGCACGGACATGCCGGGCCGGCTTGCGGTGTCGCTCATGCTGTCTCCGAGATTCTTGAACAGGTAAAGTTCGACATTATCTGCTGAACCGGAGACATCGGGGGCGCCCACGCACATGGCCGTCGGGCGCGTGGGCGTGGCGCCGGGTGGATCAACTGCGCTTGCGCTTCCAGGCGCGCCAGGTCATGGCCCACCGGGCAGGATCGTCGAGATGGCCTTTCAGGCGGTGGATGGCCCCGTTGTGCGGGGCGCTCTTGACCAGCTCGGGGGTGGCATAGGCTTCATCCGAAATCTTCGCCAGCACCGCGACCCAGGTGTCGAGCGCCTCCTTGCCGTACATCTCGCCGGCTTCCGGCGTAAACGGCTCGGGGAGCAGCCAGGGGTGGTGGCTGGTCCACATCGGGTCGATGCCGAAGTCGCTCATCCGGTTCTGGACGTCTTGCACATCGACGCCGGTATCTTCCTTGAGCTGCTGCAGGCTGTAGCGCGTCATCTCCACGCGCGGGGCGGTATGGTCGGGGTGCGAGCGCGTCACGCCGCGAATCGCCAGCAAGCCCTTCTCCATGTAGTTATTGGCCAGCACCGAGAGGTCGGCGGCTTCGGCCATGCCGGCCTCTCCCATCGCACGGGCCCAGGCATAGGCCTTGATGACCACCGGGACGTTGCCCCAGAATTCGCGGATCTTGCCGATGCTGAGCGGACGGTCGTCGTCGAGACGATAACGGTCGCCCTCGCGCACGACGATCGGCTTGGGCAGGAACGGGGAGAGTTCGGCCGAACAGCCGTAGGCGCCAACCGCCGGTCCGCCCACGCCGCTCTTGGGTGCGCCGAAGGTCTTGTGCAGCATGAACATGCAGGCGTCGAAGCCCAGTTCTCGGGCGCGCAGGCGGGTGATCACGCCGTTGAAGTTGGCGGAGTCATAGAACGACAGGCCGCCGGCTTCGCGCACGATGCGGGTCCATTCCTTGATCTCGGGGTTATACACGCCCATGTCGTCGGGATTGTTCACCATCAGCGCCGCCGTCCGGTGCGACACCGCGGCCTTGAGCGCATCCAGCGACGGGTAGCCGGTGTCCTCGTCGATCATCAGGGTGATGACCTTGAAGCCGGCGGCGGCGGCGGTGGCCGCGCTGCTCGGGTGGGTCTGGATCGTGGTGATGATCTCGTTGCGCTGTTCCAGCTCGCCGCGCGCGGCGTGGTAGCCGCGCGTGACCGCGGCGCTGGTATAGGCGGCATCGGCGCCGCCGCCAGCCTGGAACACGAACTGGTCCATACCCGACAGCTCGCGCAGGATCAGGTCCATGCCATGCACGATTTCCAGCGCGCCCTGCAGCGTGCTCTCGTCCTGGAGCGGGTGCACATGGGTCACCTCGGGACGCCAGGCCAGCGCCTCGTTGATCTGTGCGTTGTACTTCATGGTGCAGGTGCCAAACAGGCTGATGTTCATCATCCCCAGGGTCTGCTGCGACAGGCGCAGGTAGTGATACAATACTTCGGGCTCGGACATCTCGGGCAGCGCCGCCTTGCGCTTGCGCCGCATCGCCGCCGGCACCAGGCTGGCGCCGCTGCCGACTGCCGCGAGCACATCGTCTTCGGCTTGCGGAAACAGCACGCCGCGGCGGCCAGGATAGCCCATCTCCATGATGACGGGTTCGTTCCACACCGGGGCATGGTATTCCTTGACTGGTTTATTCATCATTGATCACCTTGTTGATTGCGGCGGCCAGGCGGTCGATATCGGCCTGGGTATGCACTTCAGTCACGCAATACAGTGCGCTCGCCCCGAGTTCCGGGAAGTCGCGGCTGAGGTCCTTGCCACCGAAGATGCCTTGCGCCAGCAGGCGCTTGTTGATCTCGGCCACGCCCACGGCGGCGCCGTCGAAATTGACCACGAACTCCTTGAAGAAACCACCCGCAAAAGTCACCCGCACGCCGGCAATGGCAGCCAGCTTGTGCGCCGCGTAATGCGCCCGCTGCAGGATCAGTTCTCCCACCTCTTCGAAGCCCCGCGGCCCCATCATCGCCATATAGGTCGCGTTGGCGATGGCCCACATATAGACCGAGTGGCCGGTCCAGTCGTTGCCCTTGTCGCGCAGTCCATAGGAGGTCTGGTCGAACAGGCTGAGGCCAAAGCCGTATTCACCGGGGCTGATGGTCTCGGCGATGCTGATGAACAGGGTCGGATACTGGTGCGCATAACGCTCTTCGTCGCGCGACGCCATGAAGCCGCCGACGCCACCGCCGATATTGAGGTGCACGCCCATTGGCTGCATGGGGCCGACCACGATGTCTGCGCCATAGTTCACCGGCGCCTCGAGCACGCCGAGCGAGATCGGATCGACACCGACGATCACTTCCGCGCCGCTCGCATGGGCGATGGCGGCGATCTCGGCGCCCTGTGTTTCGATGACGCCAAAGTACGATGGCGTCTCGAAGTACACGGCGGCGGTGGCCGGGCCCACCAGGCTGCGCAGGTGGTCGAGGTCAATCAGGCCGGTGGCCGGGTCGAAGTCGACGGGCCGGATCGCGATATGGCCCGCCATCTGCACCGGTTCGCAGAAGTTCTCGATCACGGCCAGGCGCTCGGGATCGATGGCGCGCACCACCACGACTTCGCCGCGCTCCGTCAGGCGCGCTGCCATGCGGATTGCGAAGCCGGCGGCGACGCCCCAGCTACGCACCGGCAGCGCGACCAGGTCGAGCTCGAGCAATTCGCCGAGCTGGCTGCAGAACTCGAACCAGGCCTGGTTGCGGCCATGGTCCGAGCTGGGTTCGCCGAACACGGACGTCAGCCATTCGTTGCGGCGCACGACCTCGTCGACGGCGGCGGGAATGTGGTGCTGCCAGACGCCGGCGCCAAGAAAATTCAGGTTGTCCTCGACCGTCCGATTCCTGGACAGGATGCCGGTCAGGTGACGTCGCAACTCGCTTTCGGTCAGCGCCGGCGGCAGGTCGAACCGATGGGTGGTGCGGTGATCGTGCGGGATCTGGGCGAACAATTCCTCGATGCTGCCGGCGCCGATCGCATCGAGCATTTCCTGCTTGATTGCCGGCACCGAGTTGGCCATATAGGGATGGGCGGTGTGGTCACGCATGTGGACCTCCTGGTTGTCACTGCGGAAGAAACCGGATCACGACTCGACCCGGAAGAGAATGGAACGATCGGGTGCGGTCCGCACCGCCAGGTGGCCGACGAGCGTGGCGTCGAGCGCCTCGTCGCCGGTATCCACGTGCAGGGACCGGGGCGAAAGCTGGAGCAGCTTGTCCATCGAGGCCACGACGATGATGTCCGAACGCCGGATGCGACGGATCACCGCGCTGCTGATCTGCTGGTTGCCGCGCCCGAACAGGCTGCCATGGCCGCCCAGCACGCCGACGATGAGCGACGCCTCCCTTCCCTCCATCAGGCGCAGCAGGTCGGCTTCGGCCAGGTCGACGCCGGCCAGCTTGCCGTCGACGACGGCGTCGACCCCGAGCAGGGTCGCCGGCAACGCCAGCGCCGACATGACGCGTCGCGTGGTGGTGCCCGGCCCCAGGATGTACAGACGGCCGGCTTGCATCTCGCGTGCGATCTGCCGGCACACGGCTTCCAGCGCCACGTCCGCGCGCTGGCCCGAGCCAGCCTTGGCGTTCTGCACCAGCGCCGCCGCGTACGGGCTGCGGGCGTAGCCGTACAGGCGGGTGGAAACGCGGTCGCCGCGCATGGCGTCCTCGTCGATGTCCATCACCTCGGCGTCGCGCACGCGCACCGCCGGGTCGCCGGCCAGCAGGCGCGCGGCCAGCATGCCGACATTGCCGGGCGTGGTGCCGAAAACCGCCGACACCATCTTGACGCCAGCCGGTATCCCGAGGATCGGAATCCGGTCCTGGACGACGTCGAGTATGTCGCGCGCGGTGCCGTCGCCGCCGGCAAACAGCAGCAGGTCGACCTCGAGCGCCAGCATGGCGCGCGCCGCAGCCCGGGTATCGTCGGCGCTACTGGCCGCTGGCGCCAACGTATGCACCACCGTCGGCGCCAGCCCGGCCTGGCGTGCCGCCTCCTCGCCCATCGGGCCGGCTGCGGTGAACACGGCCAATGGCGAACAGGAGGCGGCCAGCCGCACCAGAGCCTTCAGCACGCGTTCGTGCGACGCGGGGAGCGCGCCGCGACGGCGGGCCTCGGCCAGCGCCGCGGCGCCATCGGTGCCCTTCAGGCCTACCCGGCCGCCCATGCCGGCGATCGGGTTGACGATCAGGCCGATCGTCTTTTGTTGCGGGGCTGGGAACATGACGCATCCTTTCCTGGCATTGACGATGGGGATGGGCGCGGCGCCAATCACATACATTCCGTATGTGAGAAATACTAGTCACATACATGGCGTATGTCAATTGACATTCGCGGCGTATGTGTATTTATTAAGAGGGGGGAAAGACAAATGGCAGTAAGACGTGCGGAGATGATCGCGCAGACGCGGGAAAAGCTGATCAAGGCGGCACGGGAAGCCTTTGCCACGAAAGGATTCGCCGACAGCTCGATGGACGACCTCACGGCCAGGGCCGGCCTGACCCGGGGCGCCCTGTACCACCATTTTGGCGACAAGAAAGGCTTGTTGCGGGCCGTGATAGCCCAGATCGACGCCGAAATCATGGCGCGACTGGACGCGTCCCTGAAGAACGCGCCGACTGCCTGGGAAGGCTTCATCGACGAGAGCGTTACCTACATCATGATGGCGACCGAACCCGAGATCCAGCGCATCGTGCTGCTCGACGGCCCCGCCGCGCTGGGAGATCCGTCGCGCTTCCAGGTGCAGAATGCCTGTATCGTCAGCACGCAGCGCACGCTGGAAAGGCTGATGGAAGAAGGAACCATCCGCAAGGTCGATACGCTGGCTACCTCGCGCCTGCTCAACGGCGCACTGCTCAGCGCCTCGCTGTGGATCGCCCAGGCCGAAGACCAGCAGGCCGTATCGAAGCAGGCCGTCGACAGTTTCGTGATGCTGATCGAAGGCCTGCTGCTCAAGCGCCGGCCAGCGCCGGGAACGGCGGCGTCACGCACTCGCCCGATTCCCGCACCGCCTCGTGCCTCGCGCGCACCCCGCACATCGGGTTGACCCGTCCGCCCCCCTTCTGGCCGATCGGCACGGATCCACCGTTGAACACGTTCAGAACGTGAACACCGTATAGCCGTCGGCCGCGATCTGCGCGATGCTCGGCAGGCCGGAGGTGCCCGGCACGCTGTTATCGGTGATCATGTCGAAACCTGCCTTCTCGGCTTCTTCGCGTGCGCCGAACACGTCGGCGCAGCCGCAGGAAATGCCCACCACCTTGTCTTCGACCGCCTTGTACAGGGCGTGGATCGGGTGCTTCCCGTCGGCCAGTACGCCGGGCCAGCGGGTGCCGGTGCCCTGGAAGTAGATGCCGACCTCGGTGTTCTTCTGCTTGAAGTCGTAGGCGGCGGCCAGGCCGTTGAACATGCGACCCAGCGCGTCTTCGCCGGCTTTGGGATCGGACAGGATGATGATGGCTGCTTTCATGGTTTTCTCCTAGTGTCGTTGGTGGGCTTGTGTTCGCCGCGCCGTGCAGCGAATGAGGCCATTCTAGGAACCGGAGACGCCAAGAGAAATCCCGCCCAGGACAATACATCGTTGCGCCTGCCGAAATGCCGAACGGGACGCTAGTTGAGGTGCGGGTTTGCGCGCAGGTGGTCGGCCAGCAGGTCGATGAAGTTGCGCACCTTGGACGAGCCGAACTTGCTCTCGCGGTGCACCAGGTGCACCGGCCATGGGGCTTCCTCGTACTCGGACAGCACGATCTTCAGGCGGCCGGTGGTCAGCTGGTCGGCGATCTGGTAGGACAGAAGCCGGCAGATCCCCAGCCCGGCGCAGGCGGCCTCGATGGCGGCGTCGTTGCTGGTCACCGTCAGGCGCGGCCGCAGGCGCACCATGGTCGGATCGTCGACCGCGCCGAATTTCCACTCGACCCGCGGCGAAATGCCGGTGGCGGCGATGATCGTATGGCGCAGCAGATCGGCTGGATGCTGTGGCAAGGGCTGCCGCGCCAGGTACTCGGGCGAGGCGCACAGCACGCGCCGCACCTGGCCCACGCGCAGCGCCTTCAGGCTCGAATCGGGCAGGTGGCCGATGCGCACCGCGACATCGATGCCCTCGTCGACCAGGTTCACGATCCGGTCGAGGAACAGCGCCGACACCTCGACTTCGGGATACTCGTTCAGGAACTGCACGATACAGGGCATGACGAAGGTCTTGCCGAACAGGACCGAGGCCGTCACCGACAGATTGCCCTTGGGCGCCGCGTTGACCCCGGCCGCCGCCTCGTTGGCTTCATCGATGCTGGCCAGGATGGCGCGCGTGTCGTCCAGGTAGCGCCGGCCCGCTTCGGTCAGGCGCACATTGCGCGTGGTGCGCAGCAGCAGCTTGACACCCAGATTTTCCTCGAGACCGGCGATGGCGCGCGTGACGGCGGCCGGCGACAGGTCCAGTCGCCGCGCCGCCGCGGCAAAGCCCTCCTCTTCGCCCACGGCCACGAAGACGTTCATCAGATGGATCTGATCCACTCATTACTCCCTGCGAAATAGTGCCTTGCGTAGCACGCCGATTCCAATGGCCTTCATTATTTCGCAGAATGGCAGTCTCAGCAATCACCTGCCGTCGCAATCACCACCATGATCGACCATGAGTTCACATGACGGGCGCCCCGCCGGCTCGGGACTCGACCTGCGCACCCGCATCCGCATCGACCTGTTCCTGGCCCGCCGCCGCGCCGGGAAAGGAGCAACCACGCCGCGGATCCTGGCCCTGCGCACGCGCGGCCGGGCAGCCGGCATGAACACCGCCGAAATGATGGCCAACGAGCAAGGCGGAAGCCATGAGGCCAGGGCGACCGCCTGCCTGGCCTTCGTCGCCACGCTGCTGGCGCAAGCGGGCGCGCCGTCGTCCGAGGCGCTGCGGCGCATGCACGACGCCGGCTATGGGCCGGACGGGATCGACGCGGCGATCGCCAGGGTCAGGAGGGACGCAAACTGACGGTCAGCGGCGCACCACCGGCGCCGTCAGGAGGTAACCGCGCCCTGGCACATTGAGGATGTAGCGTTCCACCCCCTGGACATCGAGGGCGCGGCGCAGGGCGGCGATCTGCACCCGCAGGTTGGCCTCGCCGACGACACGCCCGGCCCAGGCCCGCTCGAGCAGGTAGCGGTGCTCGAGCACCTGCCCCGGCGCCTCGGCCAGCAGCCACAGGATGTCGAAGGCGCGCGCGCCGATGCGCACGACGGCGCCGCCGCGGCTAAGCCGGCGCAGGCGCGGCTCGATGTCGAATTCTGCGAACGACAGCGTGTAGCTGGCGCGGTTGTCCCCGGTCATAGTTCCCATCATGGTTCACCGATAGTGCACTGCGCCGCCAGCCACCCTGGCCAGCCAGGCGCACACCATCATTGTCGTAAATACTGACCATTTAGGGAATGGATACCGCTTGAAATTCATCGTTTCGCTAAAAGCAACACTCGGATCGGTATTGGAGCAGTGCCTGCAAGCCGCCGGCATGATCGAGCGCGGACCGGGAGCGCGCTGAAACGCTGGCGCGCCCTTACAGCCCCAGGTCGGACAGGCCCGGATGATCGTCCGGTCGGCGTCCCAGCGGCCAGCGGAACTTGCGCTCTTCTTCCGTGATCGGCAAGTCGTTGATGCAGGCGAATCGATTGACCATCAGGCCGTCCGGGCCGAATTCCCAGTTCTCGTTGCCATACGAGCGGTACCAGTTGCCCGAGTCGTCGCGGCTCTCGTAGGCGTAGCGCACCGCGATGCGGTTGTCGGTGAAGGCCCACAGCTCCTTGATCAGGCGATACTCGAGCTCCTTGTTCCATTTACGCTCGAGGAAGGCGCGCGCTTCGTCGCGGCCGTTGGCGAATTCGGCACGGTTGCGCCAGCGGGTGTCGAGGCTGTAGGCCAGCGACACCTTGGCGGCGTCGCGCGTATTCCAGCCGTCTTCGGCCAGGCGCACTTTTTCGATCGCGGATTCGCGGGTGAACGGCGGCAGCGGCGGACGCACTGCGGTGGGCGTTGTCATCGTGGGACCTCTCGGTTGGTGGTGGTGAAAACTACAGATCGAGTTCCAGCAGCGGGCCCCTGGCCCAGGAGACGCAGGGCGTCATGCCCATGGCCCGCTGCTGCGCGTTAAGGCAGACGTCGCGGTGCAGCGGCTCGCCCGACACCACGCCAGCATAGCAGTTGCCGCATTCGCCGCGCTTGCACTCGTAGGAGACGAAGACGTCGGCCTCGATCATCGCATCGAGGATCGACTTGCCCGGCGCGACATCGAGGATCATCCCCGTCTGGCGCAGGACGACCTGCAGCGGACTATCTTCATCGTGGGCGCGTGCGCCGAAGCTCTCGAAGCGGATGTGCTGCTGCGGCCAGCCCTGCGCCGTCGCGGCCGCGCGGATTGCTTCCAGCAGCATCGACGGCCCGCAGGCGTGCAGCTCGCAGCCCTCTTCCCACGGCCCGATCAGGCCTGCCAGGTCGGGACGACCCTGGGTAGCGGTGACGTGGGTCTGCACGCGCTGCGGACCCAGCCCGGTCCAGTCGTCGGCCAGGACCAGGCGTTCGGCGTCGCGCGCAAGATAGTGCAGTTGGTAGCTGGCGCCAGCCGACTCGAGCGCGCGCGCCATCGGCAGCATCGGGGTGATGCCGATGCCGCCCGCGATCAGCACCGTGCGGGTGCGGCCCGCATGCAGCTTGAACGCGCCCAGCGGCGGGTTGACCTCGAGCGTCATGCCGGGCTCGAATTCGTCGTGCAGCACGCGCGAGCCGCCACGCCCGCCCTCCTCGCGTTGAACCGCGATGCGCAGCATTCCGCCCTGTTCGCCGACCACCGAATAGGCGTTGCGGTGGCTGGCGCCGGCACGCGAGGTGAATTCCAGTTCGACGTGGGCACCCGGTTGCCACGGCGGCAGCGGCGCGCCACCTTCCGGCGCCAGGCGGAATTCCTTGACCACGGGACCATGGCGGATGATGGCGTCGATCAGATATCGCATGATCAGGCCTCCACCGCCGGATTGAAGGGCGAAGCGTCCAGGTATTCCCAGTCCAGGCGCTGCGGCGCGCGACGCAGCAGCCAGCGGTCGATCGCGACTTCCCAGAAGCGCCCGGTGCCGCCGGTCAGGCCGTGCGGATCGTCCTGGCCATGCAGGATGCGCGCGCGGCCGCTCAGCTGCAGCAGGCGCTGGCCGTCGAAGTCAGGAATGCACAGGCCCACGCGCGGATCGAGCGTCAGGTTGCCGAAGGTGTTGAACAGGCTGTTGCCGCTGTAGTCGGGAATGCGCAGCAGCGTGTCGTCCACCACCTGGACGAAGCCGGGGCTTCCGCCACGATGCGAGGCGTCGGCGCCGCGCTCCTGGTGATGACTGGCCACAAAGACGGTGTCGGCGCGGCGCACGATGGCGCGGGCATCTTCGTCGAGCGCGCGGCCCTCGCCCAGCAGGGCCGGCGCCGCGTCGCCTTCGATGCGGCGCAGCTGCCGGCGCTGGATGTATTTGGGGCAGTTCGGATAGGCCTCGCGCACGGCCAGGTCGAAGCCGCCGTCGTCGAGGCGCTCCAGGGCCCCATTGATGCGGTAGCGGCGGCGCGAGCCGAGCTCGATGAACAGGCTGCCGACCGCCGGATTGGCGGCGACGTTGCGCCAGAACGGCTCCTCTGGGTCGCGCAGCGCCACCGGCAGGTCGACCGTCACCTGGGCCGCGCTGGCGGTATGGGCGAAGCCGGGCTGCCCGAACAGGATGGTGGACCAGGGAGCACCGTCAGCGTCCACGCTGGCCAGCACCACCATCGACTGCTTGCCGATGAAGGGCCGGGCGCCGCCGAGGATGGTGTCGGCGATGACCACGCCGTTGCGGTCGGCGATGCCGACCTCCCCGGCGCTGCGCTGCACGGCGCGTTCGCCGTCATGGTAAACAGAGGTCGTCATGCTGCGTTCTCCAAGGCTGGCGGCCCGGTGTGGCCGCGTTCGTCATGGCAGTATTTTCATGAATTATGCGAACGCAGGGAATCGGTGCAACCCGCAATACATTATTTCTCCAAAGGGAATACCGGGCCGAATCTTCAGCTCCCGCGTATCGGATTCGCAACATCCCTCGTTTCCGGCATCGATTGTTGTCTTTACGGCTCGCCGCGCGTTTACACTCGTCGATTATTGCGTAGTTTCACAAGGACAATTGATGAATATGAAGTTGAAGGCGGCGGCACGCGCCGTGCGCGGTGCGCTGCTGGCGGGCGCCTGGATGGCGGCAGGGGTATCGACGGGCACGCTGGCGCAGGAAGCGCCTGCGACTGAGGTCGCCCCGGCAGCGGTGCCGACGCCGGCCGCCATGCCGAAGGTCGAAGTCACCGGTTCCGCCATCCGCCGGGTGCTGTCCGAGACCGCGCTGCCGGTTCAGATCGTCTCGCGCGCCGAGATCGAGAAGGCCGGCGTGACCACCGCCTCCGAACTGCTGGCCCGGGTATCGAGCAACGTCGGCGGCCTGACCGACGGCGCCAGCATCAATGTCGGCGGCGACCAGCGCGGCTTCAACAGCGCCAACCTGCGCGGCATCGGCACCTCGTCGACCCTGGTGCTGCTCAATGGCCGGCGCATGGCCAACTTCGCCTCGCCCGGCGACGA
Source organism: Massilia sp. CFBP9012 (assembly GCF_034045115.1). Taxonomy (NCBI): domain Bacteria; kingdom Pseudomonadati; phylum Pseudomonadota; class Betaproteobacteria; order Burkholderiales; family Oxalobacteraceae; genus Massilia; species Massilia sp. CFBP9012. Next base: position 47,136 of record NZ_JAXCWM010000009.1, read on the forward strand.
CAGCGGCGTCGACCTGAACAACATCCCGGCCGCCGCGCTGGAGCGGGTCGAGGTGCTGCTGGACGGCGCCTCCGCGCTGTATGGCACCGATGCGATCGGCGGCGTCATCAACTTCATCACCCGCAAGGACTTCCAGGGCCTGGAACTGAACGCCTACGGCAGCACCACCGACGAAGGCGGCGCCGGCAAGCGCACCGCCAGTATCAGCGCCGGCACGGGCGACCTCGAACGCGACGGCTACAATGTGTTCGCGGTAGCCGACTTCCAGCGCACCAACGCGCTCAATACCTCGCAGCGCAGCTTCATCCCAGGCCTCAAGGTCGAGGAACGCCTGGGCCACCTGCTGTCGGGCTATACCGGCCCGGCGAACATCCGCCTGACCTCGAACCAGCGCGACCACCTGCAGGAACGGGGCTTCACCATCAACGGCCGCCCGATCACCAACCGCCTGATCAACCTGTCGGCGCCCGATTGCGCGCCGCCGGCCAACGTCTACCTGCCCGACGGCACCGGCGGCGTCGATGCCTGCACCTATAACTATATGGGCGACACCGAGCTGTATCCGAAGACGGAAAAGGCGAGCCTGCTCAGCCGCGGTGTGCTCAAGCTGGGTGGCGGCCACCAGGCCTATGCCGAGGTCGCGCTCAGCCGCTCCAAGTCCTACTACACCGGTTCGTCGGCGCGCGTGACGGGCTATATCGACTATCGCCTGGTGCCGCAGCTGGTGGGCACCGGCCTCGAAGAGCTGGACGACGACTATCCGGGCGAGCTGGAACTGCGCATGCGCCTGTCCGAAGCCGGCCAGCGCACCAGCGAGCTGACCAGCGAAGGCATGCGCTTCGTGGTGGGCGTGAGCGGCACCGTGGGCGGCTGGGACTACGACACCGCGTACAACCACAGCGTCAACACGGTCAAGGACCGCGATACCAATGGCTATGTGCTGTACAACGAGCTGATGGAAGGGATCCTGGACGGCCGCATCAACCCCTTCGGCCCGTCCAGCGCCGAGGGCCGCGCCCTGATCGACAGCATCCAGGTCGACGACGTCGTGCGCCGTGCACGCGGCACCCTCGACGCAGTCGACTTCAAATTCTCGCGCGCGCTCATGCCGCTGGCAGGCGGCGAGCTGGCGGTCGCCATCGGCGGCGAGGTGCGGCGCGAGAAGAACAACTTCACGCCATCCGCCCTGCTCCTCTCCGACAACATCAACAACGACGCCGCGCCGGAAGGCGGCCGCGCCACCAGCGACAAGCGCGACGTCGCCGGCCTGTACGGCGAACTGCTGGTGCCGTTCGCCAAGCAGTGGGAAGCGCAGCTGTCGGCGCGCTACGACCATTACGAGAAGGTCGGCGGCGCGGCCAGCCCCAAGATCGGCCTCTCCTACCGCCCGACGGATGCCCTGCTGGTGCGGGCCTCGGCCGGCCGCGGCTTCCGTGCGCCAACGATGACGGAGCTGTTCCGCCCCACCGTCTACAGCAGCACCGCCACCCTGCCCGATCCGGTCTATTGCGCCACGGTCGAGAACAACTACGCCGACTGCGCCGACAACTGGGATACGCGCCGCTACAGCAATGCCGACCTCAAGCCCGAGCGCAGCCGCCAGTTTTCCTTCGGCGCCGTGTTCGCGGCCGGCCGCAACGTGAGCGCCTCGCTCGACTACTGGAATATCAAGCGCACCGACTTGATCAGCGAGATCGGCGACGACATCATCCTGGGCAACCTGGCCAAGTACGGGAGCCTGGTGTACCGCGATGAAGACGACGTGATCGACTACATCGAACTGCGCAAGGAAAACCGCGGCGCCCAGGTGGCCAAGGGCCTGGACCTGGCGGTCACGGTGCGCGGCGTCGACACCGCCATCGGCCGCTTCGGCGGACGCCTGAACGGCACCTATGTGCTGGCCTCAAGAATCCAGAACGCGCCGGGCGACGCCTTCGTGAGCAACCTGAACAAATTCGTCACCGACGGCGTGGTGCAGCGCTGGCGCCATACGGTGAGCTTCGACTGGGATCGCGGCCCCCTCTCGGCCAGCCTGCAGAACACCTGGTCGAGCGGCTACGACGACCAGAACACGGCGATCAATATCGACGACGGCTCGGTGGTGGCGCAGAACAAGGTCAAGTCGTACTCGCTGTGGGATCTGTCGGCGGCGTATCAGGCAACGACGCGCCTGAAGCTGCGCGCCGGCGTGCAGAACCTGTTCGACGAAAGCCCACCGTACTCGAACCAGGCCTACTTCTTCCTGTCCGGGTACGATCCGAGCTATACCGATCCGCGCGGGCGGCGTTTCTATGCCAGCGTGAACTACGCGTTCGATTAAAGCTTGAACTGACCAATGCCGACGCAAGTCGGCATTGGTCATTTACAAGGGCAGTTTTCACACAGTCGTGCTTCTCAACCCCATAAACGCAGCGGCAGCAGACCCCACCAGGCAAGCACCAGGCAGAACTGCAATACCGCCAGCGTCGCGGCGGTCTCCATGCGGTGGATGGACGGCTGGCGCAGTGACTGCCACAGCCCGATCAGCATCGCGGCCGGCAGCGCGGCCGTCACGGCCGCCAGCAGGCCGCTGGCCAGGGTGAGGTCACCCAGCTCAAGGAAAGACTGCTGGTAGAACAAGGGGATCGGCAGCAGCAGCGCCAGGACGCCGGCACATGGCGCCCACAGGGGATCGCGACGCGACAGGCGCCCCGTGGCCACCTTCAGCAGCGATTTGACCACGATACAGGAAAGCCCCAGCAGGCCGGCGGCGACACTCAGCCATACCGCCAGCAGGTAGGCGAGTGACACCTGCTCGTAGCTCTGGGTGCCGGTACTGATGACCCGAACTCCTTCTGCCGACACGACGAGGGCGTGCGACGCGCGTCGCTTGCCCTCAGCCCTGAACAGCCCTCCTCCCGCATGGTGCAGCGTCACGGGCGCGGACTGAAGCGATGCGAGCGCGAGCGACTCCCCGTCCTTTCTGACGTGGAGCGCGTTGAACACGATATCAAGGAATCGAAAACTTTCGAACCGGCTTGGCGCCAGGACGTACCACCCTTCCCAGGCCTCGGCGGCAGGATATGGGGAAAGGACGGGCGCCGGGGGAGACTGCGCCGGCTGGAGCGATCGGAACAACACCTCGTCGAAGCGTGAATAGTCGGCGGTTTCGCTGTCAGCATTGATTGCGATGAAAAATGCCTGCCGCGTCTCGGGAAGAAGGCAGAGCATCGCCCGGAAACCGACCGTGCTCCCGCCGTGGCATTTGGCGACGACGCCATGCCGGTCGATCGTGCGCAGGCCCAGGCCATAGCCCACGGTGAGTCCGGCAATGGCGGCTTCGGTACCGGCCGATTCCCCCATCTCTCGCAGCAAGTCCATATCGATGAACGTCTTCCCGCCAAGCCGGCCATCGCTCATCACGAACCGTGCAAGCCGGGCCATGTCGGCAGCAGTCGTCGTGAACTGGCCACCGGGCCGCACATACGTAGGCGAAGCAGGCTGGGTCACCCCATCTTCGAGGTGTCCCATCGCCAGGCGTGGCTCGCGTTCCTGCGTGACGAACGCAAAGCTGCTGTCACGCATGCCAAGTGGCGCGAGCAAGGCGGTGTCGAGGTAAGTTTCATAAGCTTGCCCGGTGATGGTTTCGATCACCATCCCGAGCAAGGTGTAGCCGATGTTCGAGTATGAGGTGCGGCTGCCTGGACGCTGGCGCACGCGCAGCACCGGGCTTCCCGCGGGAACGGCTGCGGCGAGGGGCGCGCGCGCGCCAGCCCGCATGCTGAAGACATGCCATAGATGCGCGTCATCCAGCCCTGCCGTATGGTCCAGCAGGTGCCGGATACGCACCGGGTCGCCCGGCTCCCAGGGATTGTCGATCGCCACATGCGGCAGCAGCGTCGCGACCGGCGTGTCCAGGGACAGGCGCCCTTCGCTGACCATGCGCAGCACGCCGACGGCGAGCAGGGTCTTGGCGATGGAGCCGACGTGCACGCGGTGGTCCACGCGCATCGCAGCGCCGGTACGGGCATTGCTTGCGCCGGCGGCGCCCTGGCTGTCGAGCGTGGTCCAGACCGCCCCTTGCAAGCCCTGCGCGTGCAGCAGGTGGCCGATCTGCGATTCAATATTTGGTGCGGCCTGTAGCGGCGCCGCAATCAGCAGCAGGCCCAGTAACTTCATCAGGTTCTTCAATTTCCGGATCAAGAAAGTAGAGGAACCGTGAAGATACGAGGCTGGCGGTGAAATCCTGGTGAAATCCGGAAGCCGGTTTCACCAGGATGCGCCACGGGCTCCGCCCGCGACGCTGCGACCGTCACTTCGTCGTGTACATCGACGCGTACTTGATGCCGAAGAACAGGACGAAGGCGTAGCAGGCCGCCGGCAGCAGGAACGACACCTGCACATTGAACGAATCGGCCAGCGCCCCCTGCGCGAACGGCACCAGCGCCCCACCCACGATCGCCATGCACAGGATGCCCGAGGCCTGGCCCGTATGTTTGCCCAAGCCGTGCAACGCCATGCTGAAGATGGTCGGGAACATGATGGAGTTGCACAGGCCGACGGCCAGGATCGCCCACATCGCCAGGTCGCCCTGGGTGAAGGTCGCCACCAGCACCAGCACGATCGCCGCCAGCGAGTTGAAGGCCAGCGTCTTGCCCGGGCTGACCACGCGCATCACGGCGAAGCCGATGAAGCGCCCGATCATCGCCCCGCCCCAGTAGATGCTGACATAGTGGGCGGCGTCGGCATGCGACAGGCCGGCGATGTGCGGCTCGCCGATGAAGTTGATCAGGAAGCTGCCGATGCTCACCTCAGCGCCCACGTACAGGAAGATGCCGATAGCGCCCTGCACCAGATGGCGGTGCGACAGCGCCGAGCCCTGGGCCTCGCCTGCCAGCGGCACGTCATCGGTGTCGGCGATCGCCGGCAGGCGGGCCAGCCAGAACAGCACGGCCAGGAGCACCAGCACACCGGCCAGCACCAGGTAGGGACCGCGCACCGACGCCGCTTCGGCCGCCGCCTCGGCGACCGTATCGCTGCCCGCTACCGCCCCCGCCGCCGACAGGATCAACAGGCCGCCGACGGCCGGCCCGATCGTCGTGCCCAGCGAATTGAAGGCCTGGGTCAGGGTCAGGCGGCTCGAGGCCGTGCGCGCCGGGCCGAGCACCGCCACGTAGGGATTGGCCGCCACCTGCAGCACCGTGATGCCCGAGGCCAGCACGAACAGCGCCAGCAGGAACAGGCCGTAGCCGCCGAACGAGGCCGGATAGAACAGCGTGCAGCCGACGGCGGCCACCAGCAGGCCGGCCACCGCCCCCTTCTGGTAGCCGATGCGGCGGATCAGCGCGCCGGCCGGCAGTGACACGATGGCGTAGGCCCCGAAGAAGCAGAACTGCACCAGCATGGCCTGCACATAGGTCAGGGTGTAGACCGCCTTCAGGTGCGGGATCAGGACGTCGTTGAGCGACGTGATGAGGCCCCACATGAAGAACAGGATCGTCACGATGACGAGCGCGCTCGTGTTGTTGTCGAGCTGCGTCGCCGCGCCCTGGTTGGGGGCGGCAGGCGCCGCCTTGTATGGCATATTGGCCATGCTGTCTCCTGATTATTTTTTGGATGCGCGCTTAGTTGGCTACGCCGGCCGGCGCCCGCGGCAGGTCACGCCCGCGCGTGCCCCAGCCCTTGGTGTCCGGCTGCGTCGTCAGCTGGTATTTCAGCGTGCCCGCCGACTGCAGCTGCTCCCAGTCCAGCCACACGCGCTCCACCGCACGCCCGCCGTAGTTCACCGACTTGACGAAACGGCGCTCGCCCGGTTTGGCGCCCGGCGCCTCGATGCGCAGGATGCGGCCTTGCGGCAGGTCGATCTCGGCCTTGGCGAAGCGTGGCGCATGCAGCAGGAAGCGGCCGCTGCCCGGCATGTCCGGGTAGATGCCCAGCGCGCTGAACAGGTACCAGGACGACATGGTGCCCAGGTCGTCGTTGCCGGTCACGCCGCCGGGACCGTTGGTGAACAGCGTCTCGGCCGCGCGCACCACGGTGGTGGTCTTCCACGGCTGGCCCATCAGCGTGTACATCCATGGCGCGTGCAGGTCGGGTTCGTTGTTCGGGTTGTAGCGGAACTGGGCGTAGTAGCTGTACGGTCCCACCACCCACGACTTGCGCACCGCGTTCGGGTCGGCCAGCACCGCCGGGTAGTCAAAGAACTGGTCCAGGCGGCCCAGGGCCGGCGTCACGCCGCCCATCGCCGCGGCCAGGCCCGGCACGTCCTGCGGCACCAGCCACTGGTATTGCCAGGCCGTGCCTTCATGGAAACCGTGGTCGCCGCGCGGATCGTAGCCGCTGCCGACGTCGCCGAACCAGCTGCCGTCCAGCAGGCGCGGACGCGGGAAGCCTTTCTGGCCGGTCTCGGCGTCGACCACGCTCGGATCCCAGACTGCCTTCCAGTTGAGGGCGCGCTGCGCCAGCGCCTTCGCATCGTCGGCGTGGCCGAGCGCCTGGGCCATGCCGGCCAGCGCGCCGTCGGCAGCCGCGTATTCGAGCGTCGCCGAGGCGCCGTGGTGCGGGTCGGTGTCCATGCCCTTCGAAATGAAGCTGCGGTCGTACTGCACGAAGCCCTGCTTGATGTAGCTCGGGTTGCCCGAACGGCCTTGCGGACGGATGCCGTGGGCCGGCACGCCGAACGCGTTTTCGCGCAGCGCCGCATAGGCCTCGGCCTCGCGGCCCTTCAGGGCGCCGAAGCGCCACAGGTCGACCAGGAACGGCGTCACCGGATCGCCGGTCATGATATTGGTCTCGAAGTTGGCATAGCCCCAGCGCGGCAGCCAGCCGCCCTGCTCGCGGATCTTGAGCACCGAGGTCGCGATATCGCTCGCGCGCTCAGGACGCAGCAGCGCCAGCATCTGGTTCTGGGCGCGGTAGGTGTCCCACAGCGAGAAGAACTCGTAATAGGTCCAGTCCTTGGCTGTATGGATGGCGTCGTCGTAGCCGCGGTAGCGGCCGTCGGCGTCGTTGCCGGTCAGCGGCTGCAGCAGGGTGTGATAGAGCGCGGTGTAGAACACGGTGCGGTCATCCTTGCTGCCGCCCTCGATGCGCACACTGGCCAGCTCGCGCTGCCAGTTGGCCTGGGCCTTGGCCTTCATGGCGTCGAAGCGCATCGGGCGACCAGCCTCCATGCCCTCGGCCTTCAGGTTGATACGCGCGCCTTCGGCATCGACGTGCGAGATCGCGCTGACGGCGGTCACCGCCTGGCCATCCTTCAGGTCGAAGCTCAGCCACACGCCGTGCGGCTTGGCCTCGCCCTGCTGGCTCGGGCCGTCGACGTCCGGCCAGCCGGCGCGGTCGTCCCAGATTCCGCGCTTGGCGAAAGGCTGGTCGAACTCCATGCGGAACCAGGTCGTGTACTTGGCGCCGCCACAGAAGCTCTTGGTGACGATCTGGCCCTCGACGCTGCGGTCGCCCACAATCCTGACTTCGCTGCCGATCACGGAATGGCGCTCGTTGGCCTGGCCCAGGTTGAGCAGCACGTGGCCAGTCTTCGTTCCCGGCGCATAGGTATAGCGCTCGGCGGCGGCGCGGGTCAGCGCGGTCGCCTCGGCGGTGATGCCGCCATAGCTGGTCAGCTTGACCTTGTAGTAGCCAGCCTGGCCGACTTCGCCATCATGCGTGTAGTCGGCGGCGTACTGCTTGTGGTCGAACGCGCCCTTCTTGGCGGTGTCGAAGTCGCCGCCGGGGCCGATGGTGCCGGTGACCGGCAGCACCGACAGCTGGCCGCCCTGCTCCCAGCAGCCGGCGCCGGACAGGAAGGAGTGGCCGAAGCCGCGGATCTTCTTGTCGGTGTAGCGGTAGCCGGCGTAGTGGTCGGCGATCGGGCTGACCTGGATCATGCCGAACGGGGCCGAGGCGCCGGGGAAGGTGTTGCCTTCGTCCTGCGTGCCGATGAAGGTGTTGACTGGCATCGTGCCAACGGCGACGGCGGCTTTGGCCGCATTGGCCGACCCGCCAGCCGCCGTTGCATCAACCGCGGACAGCGGCAGCAGGCAGGCGGCCAGGGCGAAGCAGATGCCTCGAATCGCAGGCTGGAATGGGGTGGTTCGGTGTTGACTCATCACGCTGCGTCTCCTTCGAGCTGTTCGAACAGTTGGTGCATGGCCGCGGGTGGCGGCGGCGTGGCGCCGGCTTGCAGGCAGGCGGCGGAACCGGCGGCCAGCGCCGCGTGCAGATGCGCTTGCAGGCGGCGTTCCGGATGGCGCGTCAGGCTGGTCAACAGGCCGGCTGCGCTGGCGTCGCCGGCGCCGACGGTGTCCACCACCGCCACTTTCGGGGCCTGCGCGTCGCAGCGCTCGGCGCCGTGGAACAGGCTCGCGCCCTGGCCCCCGCGCGTCAGCAGGCAATACGCCGCCGGATTGAAGGCGCGCAGGCGCGCCAGCGCTTCGTCCAGTTCAAGGCCGGGGAACAGGCCGCGCAAGTCGTCGTCCGATACCTTCACCAGGTCGGCGATCGAGGCCATGGCGTCGAGCGTCGGCGCATAGCGCTCGTCCATCACGTTGCGGTAGTTGGGGTCAAAGCTGATCGCGACACCCTGCGCCTTGAGCTGGCGCGCCAGTTCCACCAGCTTCGAGGCCAGCGGCTCGCGTGCCAGGCTGATGCCGCCGAAGTGGGCCCAGCGCAGGCCGTCGGCCCAGCCGGCCGGGAACAATGCCGGCTCGAAGTGCAGGTCGGCGGAATCGTCACCGATGAAGAAGTAGCGCGGCGGCTCGCCCTGCTCGACCACGGCCAGCAGCGGCGAACGGTCGACCCGCTGCAGCAGCCGCGTGTCCAGGCCGACGGCCTCGCTGGCGCTGTACAGCGCGTCGCCGAAGCGGTCCAGGCTGATGGCGCCGGCGAAGGCGGTCGCCTCGCCCAGCGCCGCCAGCGCGCGCGCCACGTTCCAGGTCGATCCGCCCACGCGGCTCACCCATTGTTCGTCGCCCTGGTGGATCATGTCGGTCAGCGCCTCGCCGGCGCACAGCATGAGCGGAGGATTAAGCACGCGCGCCCCCCTTCAGCACCGCCACGATGTCGTAGGCGGCGCCCATGGTGTGATAGTCGACCTTGCCGGCAGGGCTCTTCTCGTCGCTGAGCTTGCGGTTCTCGCGGTCGAGGATGCGGTACCAGGCGCCGTGCTGGTGGTCGACGAAATAGGTCCAGCTGTATTCCCACAGGCGGTCGTACCAGGTCCAGTACTCGGCGTTGCCGGTGCGCGCGGCCAGCATCGCCGCCGCCGCGGCGCTTTCGGCCTGCACCCAGAAGTATTTGTGGAAGTCGCACACGGTCAGGTCCGGCGCCAGCGAGTAGCACAGGCCACCGTGTTCCGGGTCCCAGCCCTTCTCCACCGCCACCTTGAACAGCTTTTCCGCGGTCGGCATCAGCCAGCCCAGATCGTGCTCCAGCACGTCCTTGCCGCGCGCTTCCAGCTGCAGCAGCAGCTTGGCCCATTCGGTGAAGTGGCCCGGCTGGTAGCCCCAGGGACGGAACAGGTTTTCCGGGTCGTCGATATTGAACGTCCAGTCGGGCTGCCAATTGGTGTCGTAGTGTTCCCAGACCAGGCCACCGCAACGCTCGGCCTGGCGCTGGGTGATGTTGTAGGCCACCGTGTAGGCGCGTTCGATGTAGCGCCGTTCGCCGGTCGCGGCATGGGCCGCCAGCAGCGCCTCGCAGGCGTGCATATTGGCGTTCTGGCCGCGGTAGGTCGACAGCTCGCGCCAGTCCCGGCTCGCCTCGTCGGCATACAGGCCGTCGGCCGCGTTCCAGAAGCGTTTTTCCATCAGCTCGAAGGCTTCGGCGATCCAGGGACGCGCCTCTTCCAGGCCGCCCATCGTGGCGTGCGCATAGGCCAGCAGCACGAAGGCCTCGCCATACGCATGCTGGGTGCCGTCCTCGATGGTGCGACCGTCCAGCATCCAGGCATAACCGTCGCCATCCGGTGCCCGGTGCGCCTCGCGAAGGAAGCGCACCGCATGCTCCAGTCCTTCGCGATAGGCCGTGTCCCCGAAGTGGCGGTAAGCCATGGCATAGGTGAACACGAAGCGCGTGCTGCTGACCAGGTGGCGGTGATGCGCGTCGTAGACCTCGCCGTCGTCCTTGAAGTAGTGGTACATGCCCCCGGCGGGATCGATCGCGCGCGGATGGTAGAAGCGCATCGTGTGGCGCGCGTGGTCTAGCAGCACGTCCGGGCTGCGAAAGTTCGGGAAAGTGGTCATGGTGGCTTGGGGTGGGTGTGCGCTAGTCGTCGTAGCTGCTCTCGCGCACGATCATCTCGACTGGCAGGGTTATCTGGGATGGGGTTTCGTCGGGTTTGTGCAGCAGGGAGTCGACCCCGGCCCGCCCCAGCGCTTCCTTGTCCACGTGGACGGTGGACAGCGGCGGGATGGCGGCGGCGGAGGCGGCGATATCGTCGAAGCCGACGATCGCGAGGTCGTAGGGGATCTTGAGCCCCTCGGCCAGGCAGTACTTCATGGCGACCAGGGCGGTGCTGTCGTTGTAGCAGAACAGCGCATCCGGCCGCTTCGGCAGCTCCAGCAGGCTGCGCATGGCCTCGATCACGCCGTCCTCGCCCTCGCCCATGGTGGGCACGATGACTTCGAGGCTCGGGTCGGCATGCACCTTGGCGTCGAACAGCGCCTGGCGAAAGCCCCGGTTACGCTGCTGGATGCTGTAGTGGGCCAGTGAGCCGGACAGCATGGCGATGCGCTTCTTGCCGCAGCGCAGCAGGTGCTGGGTGGCGAGGTAGCCGCCACCCATATTGTCCGGATTGATCGACGTGAAGCCGCGCCGGTGCATGTCCACCAGCACCATCGGCTTGCCGGTCTGCTGCAGCGCGCTCAGAACCTCGGGTTCGAAGAAGCCGGCGCACAGGATCGCGTCGGGCTGGTGCAGGCGGATCTGTTCCAGCACCGGCTCGGCCGGGCCGACCACGATCAGCGACAGCGCGATGCCCTCGCGCCGGCAGGCTTCTTCGGCGCCGTGCAGCACCGGCGTGAAGAAGGGGCTCGAAGTAAGCGTGTTGTGCTGGCTGTGCAGCAGGAAGGCGATGCGTCGGATGCGGCCCTTCTTGAGCAGGGAGAAATCGTAGCCCAGCCGGATGGCGGCCTCGCGCACGACCGACCGGGTCGCCTCGGTCATGCCGCCCTGGTTTTTCAGCGCACGCGAGACGGTGCCGATCGACAGCCCGGTCTCGCCAGCGATGTCGCGCAGGGTCACCTGGCTCATGGCAGCACCAAAATCCAAAACATGCTGTGTCTCCGTATTTATTATTTAAAACTGTTTTATTAAACGCCCGATGCCGCGTTTTCTGGCCTCATACCGGCCAGGAAAAATCGCTTGCATCCAGCAGGTTTTATAACAGTCGCACTTTCGACGCGTCAATCGAAGAGGAGCTGCCCAGGTTCTTTTTAGCGATTTTTAGTAAACAGGCCAAACGCCGCCTGTCGCCGGGTTCTGCCGAGGCATGTCTTACCTCGGCAGAACGTACTTACTGCATGCCTGTTTCGTGTTTACCTGGCGCTCAAACCGCCGGTCGAAGGCTTGCGCACGCCCGGCTGCAGCAGTTCGAGCTCGGCCAGTTCGACCGTGCTGCCGTTGTCGAAGCGCAGGCGGTATTCGCGGTAGGCACCGGGCTTGGCGATACCGAACGGCCGCAATTGGTTGCCCCAGTCGAAGCGCTCGCCGCTGCGCTCGTCGAGCGCGGTCCAGCCACCCTTGCCGCTGCGGCCTTCCAGCGTCCAGCCCAGGCCTTGGGGCGCGGACGCGCCCGCGGTGATGGTGTAGTGGCTGATCCGGGTTGGCGCCGCGAATGCGAACGCCACGCTGGCGCGCGGCGGCAGGGACAGCACGGTTGCCGCGTCGTCGTCCACCAGCGCGCCGGCGATGCGCTTGCCGCCCAGGGTCACGCTGCGCGCGCCGCCGCTGCGGTCGGCCAGGCCCTCCGGCTGCTTGCCGGGGGCCGTGAGCGAGGCCGGCAGGCTGGGCGCGTCGCTGCCCCAGGTCGACGGCGCACTGCCCATCGTGAATTCCAGGGTGGCGCCATTGGCGATGTCGGCGTGCTTGATCCAGGCCTGGTTCCACGGCTTGCCGTTGACCTTGAGCGACTGCACATACACGTTTTGCGGGCTGTTGTTGTTCGCGATCACGCTCAGCATGCGCCCGTTTTCCAGCCGCACGTCGGTGCGCGCGAAGGCCGGCGAGCCGATCACATACTCGGGAGACCCCATGCGCAGCGGATACAGGCCCATCATGGCGAAGGTGTACCAGGCCGACATCTCGCCGTTGTCCTCGTCGCCGGCATAGCCCTGGCCGATCTCGCTGCCCAGGTACAGGCGGCGCAGCGCTTCGCGGGTCAGCGCCTGGGTCTTCCAGGGCTGGCCGACCGAGGCATACAACCATGGGATGTGATGCGAAGGCTGGTTGCTGTGCGCATACATGCCCATGCGCACGTCACGCGCCTCGGTCATTTCATGGATCACCCGGTTGTAACGGCCGGAGAACTTCTGCTCGCCCGTTTCCGGGGTGGCGAAGAACTGGTCCAGACGCGCTGCCAGCTTGTCGCGGCCGCCCATCAGGCTGGCCAGGCCCTCGGCATCGTGCGGCGTGGTGAAGGCGAAGGTCCATGCGTTGGCTTCGGTATAGTCCGCGCCCCACAGGCGCGGCTCGAAGCTGGCCGCCGGCTGGCGCCACTGGCCCTTGGCGTCACGGCCGCGGAAGAAGCCCGTCGCCGGGTCGAACAGGTGCACATAGTCGGTGGCGCGCGAGGCGAAGTATTCGCTCTCCTCGCGGTAGCGGCGCGCGCGCGCCGTATTGCCCTTGCCGGCCTCTTCAATCGCCAGCGCCTGCCCCATCTTGGCCAGGCCGAAGTCGTTCAGCGCCCCTTCCAGCGTCCACGACATGCCCTCGTGCACCGTGGTGTCGGCGTAGCCGCGGTACATCGACTTGCCCAGGCCCTTGCGGCCCACGTTCGAGACCGGCGGCGCCACCGTCGCGTTCTTCAGCCCCGCCTCGTAGACCTGGTGCACGTCGAAACCGCGCACTCCCTTGAGCCAGGCGTCGGCGAAGGCGACGTCGGAGCTGGTGCCGACCATCAGGTCGGCGTAGCCCGGCGACGACCAGCGCGCCATCCAGCCGCCGTCGCGGTACTGCTGCAGGAAGCCGTCGACCAGTTCGCCGGCCCGGGTCGGCGTGAACAGGGCATAGGCCGGCCAGGTGGTGCGGAAGGTGTCCCAGAAGCCGTTATTGACGTAGTTCTTGCCGGGGATAATCCTGACCGAGGTGCTGGACGCATCGCCACCGGCATTGTCCTTGGACCAGCCGCTCTGGTCGGCATGGCGCCAGTCCGGCCGCTCGACCGTGCCGACGTTTTCGTGGGCCATGTTCGGATACAGGAACAGGCGGTACAGGTTCGAGTAGACGGTGACGAGCTGGTCTTCGCTGGCGCCCTGCACGTTCACCCGGCCCAGTTCCGCGTCCCAGGCGGCCTGGGCGCGCTCGCGCACAGCCTCGAAGCCGGCGCCACCGACCTCCATGTCCAGGTTGCGGCGCGCCTGCTCGAGCGAGATCAGCGAGGTGGCGATGCGCATGCGCACCTCGCCCCGGGCATCGGGCTTGAACTTGACGTAGCCGGTCGGGCGCCCGGTCTCGAGCGCGCCGCTGGCGGTCCATGGCTGGTCGAAGCGCGCGAACACGAACATGCGCGAGGCGCCGTTCGACAGGCCGCTGCGCGTGTCGGTGTAGCCGCGCAGGGTCTGGGTCGCGGCGTCGAGCGTCAGGCCGCCGCGCGCATCGACATTGTCGAACAGCAGATTGGCGTCGGCGTCAAGAGGGAAACGGAAACGGAACACGGCGGCGCGCTCGGTCGGCGCGATTTCGGCGCGGATGCCGTTGTCGAAGTCGACCCGGTAGCCATGCGCGCGCGCCTGTTCCTGCTCGTGCGAGAACGACAGCGCGCGGCGCTGGCGATCGGGGTCGGGCTGGCCGCTGGCGGCCGACGGCATCACCTGGAAGGTCTGGCGGTCCCCCATCCACGGGCTCGGCTGGTGGCTGAGCGACAGCGCCTGCAGGCGTGGCCGGTTGTCGGGGCCGTTCTTCTCGTTCCAGCTGTACATGAAGCTGAGCGTGCCGGCGTCGGTGACCGGGGTCCAGAAGTTGAAGCCATGCGGCATCGCCGTCGCCGGGATGTTGTTGCCACGCGAGAAGGTGCCGTTGGCCTGGGTACCGCGCGTCGCCAACACGTAGTCCGACACGCGCGTGACCGCCAGCGGGGCCTGGTCGGCGATCAGGATATCGTCCAGCCAGCCGCTGGCCTTGCCCACCTTGCCGCCGGCGGGCAGCACTTCGAGCTCGATCGACTTGATGCGGCGGCCCTTCAACTGGCCCAGGCGCACCGATTTGTTCGCCCACTGCTGCGGGAACAGCGTCTTCGATTCGGCCTGGGAGGCGGCGCCGACGCGTACGCCGTGGTGGTCGGCGATGCCCAGGCTTGAGACGCGGCTGCCGTCGTCCAGCACCAGGTCGAGCGAGACGCCGGTCGAGGCGACCGTGTCGTCGTCGACGATCTCGGGCAGCACTTTCCACGACAGCGTGGTGTCGGCATCGATGGCGATATCGACCGGGAACAGCTGCATGCGGCCGCCGCTGCCTTCGGCCTGGTAGCGCAGCGCACGCAGGCCGCTGTAGCCGGCCTTCGGCTTGGCGGTATAGGGGCGCTCGGGGCCCGCGCCGGCTTCGACGCGTACACCGCCGCCGGCCAGGGTCGCGGGCAAGGGATCGTTGGCCTCGAACGAGCTCGAGAACCGGACCACGTCGCTGGCAGGCGCCAGGCTGTCGGGCGTGGTGCTGGCGCAGCCGAGCAGCAGCGCGGCGGCGGCGACCTGGGCCGCGATGGCGCGCCGCCGCGGTGCAGCGCCGCGGCTTGCGCCTGCGGTGCGTGATTGGTCGGACAATAAGGCGGCGCTGCGGGAATCGTGAGCGGTTGCTTTCTGCGTCATGGTGCGGAAGGGCTCCTGGTCTGTGGAAGGGTGGCTGGCACGGCATCGGCCAGCGCGCGAAGTTGCAGGGCGGCGCGCAAGGCGTCTTCGGCGGCGTCGGACGTCACCTCCAGCGTGATGCGCTCGCCGGGCAGCAGGGTCAAGGCGTTGTCGGACAGGTCGGCATCGAGGTCGCCGAAATCGATCCAGACCGCGCGCGCGAGGCTGGAAGCGGAGATGTCGAGCAGGTAGGCGCCGGCGTGCTCCGGATCGCGGCGCAGTGTGGCGTGAAGGCCCGCATCCTTCCAGGCGATCCGCTTGGCCGGCGCGAAGTACACCACCGCGCGCGCCGCCGGTTCGCCCTCCGCTTGCAGCTCGAACACGGCGATGGTGGAGGCGGGATGGGCCGTGCCGAGCAGATCGGCATCGCGGTAGGCGGCTACTGTGGTCGCCGACAGCGGGGCCATCTCGACCGTGTTGCGTTCGTCGCGCAGCACCCTGCCGTCCAGCGTCATCACGCGGGTGCGCAGCTCGCCATGCACGCGGCGGGTGCGGTCATTGAGCAGGCTGACCCCTGTCTGGCCACTGGCGTCGCGCAGCGCGGCCAGCGCCACCGGCGCAAAGAAGCGGCGCGCGTGGAAGTGCAGCGCTTTCGGGCGGCCATACCAGTCGATGCCGGACCAGGAAGCGCCCGGCCAGACGTCGTTGAGCTGCCAGTACAGCGAGCCCATGGTGGTCGGACGACTGCGGCGGTGATGCAGCGCCGCCAGTTCGATGCCTTCGGCCTGCATTGCCTGGCTCAGGTAGACAAAACTGGCGAAGTCGCGCGGCTGGCCGAACTCGTCGTCGATGTATTTCATCAGGCGTTCGTTACCCTTGCCGGCCATGAACTTCTGATGGGCGTCGATCACGGGGGCGCCGAGCTGCTGCTGGTCGCGCCGGGCGAAGGCATCGATGGTGCGCTGGACCGGCCACGCCTGCAGGCCGTATTCGGACATGAAACGCGGCGTGATCTCCAGGTATTTCGTCACTGGATGGGCCGGATTGCCCCACACTTCCCAGTAATGCATGTCGCCGCTGGCCTCGGTGTTGGCGACTTCCTGCAGGTCTTCGCTCGGCGAGCTGGACCAATAGCCGATACCGCCGCCCTCTTCCCGCACCACCTGGCGCAGGTCGGTTCCAAACAGCTGCACATAGCCCTTCCACACCTTGTCGGCGAAGGCTGCGTCGGCCGCCTTCAGCGTCTTGCCGTGACCCCAGTATTTCCAGGCGATCTCTTGCTCGTTATTGCCGCACCACAGCACCACGCTCGGATGGTTGCGCAAGCGCCTGACCTGGTCGCGCGCTTCGTGAACGACGTTCGCGCGGAAGGCCGGGTCGTAGGCTGGCTGCATGCCGCCGCCGAACATGAAGTCCTGCCATACCAGCAGGCCCAGCTCGTCGGCAAGATCATAGAAGTCGCGCCCTTCGTAGTAGCCGCCGCCCCAGCTGCGCAACATATTCATATTGGCGTCGCGCGCCAGTTCCAGCGCGCGGCGCAGCTGCGCCTTCTTGACGCGCGGTTGGAACATGTCGAACGGGATCGTGTTGGCGCCCTTGGCGAACACCGGGACGCCGTTGACGACGAAGTAGAAGGCGGTGCCGCGCGGGTCACGGTCGCGGCGCAGTTCGACGCTGCGCAGCCCGGTGCGGGCGGGAATGCTCGCCAACCGGGTCTTGCCATCGGCCACCTCGAGCTCGTAGCGGTACAGCGGCTGCTTGCCATAGCCGTTCGGGAACCAGCGCTGCGGCGCGTCGACCGCCACCGGGAGCGCGATGCGATTGGCGCCGGCGCGTAGTTGAACGCGCTGGCGGGCGGCCAGCGTGCGCGCGCCATCGGGCGCCGTCTGCCACAGGCGCAGCTCGACCGCCGCAGCGCGCACCGCGTCGAGCGAGGCAATCGCGGTCAGCTCGGCGCGCGTGGCATCGACGCGGTCCTGGCGCAGTTGCAGGTCGTCGATGCGCAGCGTATCCCAGCTTTGCAGCACCACCGGCTTCGTGATGCCGGCGCCGACGTAGCGCGGCCCCCAGTCCCAGCCGTAGTGATAGCCGGGCTTGCGCACGAAGTTGCCGGTCATGGCGTCCTGCGGCTCGTCGCCGTAGGGAGAAGGATAGTTGCCGGCTATTTTGTGCGGCATTGCCGCGACCTGCGGCAGCATCCGCGCGATCGGCGAGCGCAGCACGATGCGCAGGATGTTGCCGCTCGGGCGCAGCCGGCCCTCGACCGGCACGCGCCAGGTACGGTGGGCGTTGTCGGCATCGAGCACCTTGTGGCCGTTGAGCCAGACTTCGGCGAAGGTGTCCAGCCCTTCGAACACCAGGTCGCTGCGCGCATTGCGCAAGGCCGCGCGCGGGGCATCGAATTCGACGCGGTATTCCCAGTCCGCCAGGCCGATCCACTGCAAGCCGGCCTCGGGCGCGCCGACATAAGGGTCGGGTATCAAGCCGTGCGCCATCAGGTCGGTGTGCACCGTGCCCGGCACCGTGGCCGCGCGCGACGGCGCCGCTTCCGGATAGGCGCCGGCCTGGGCGCCGCCTGGCACCATGCGGAAGGTCCAGCCCTGGTCGATGGTGAACTGCAGCGGCACTTCGGCCTGGGCGGCGCCGGCGAACAGCGCCATGACCAGTCCGAGCAACAGGCGCGTGGAGGACATCAGTGTAGACATGGCAATCATGGGATGTGGGCCTCCCCGCCTCCTGGTCGAGGTGCGGGGAGGTGCGACGGCGGGACTCAGAACTTGTAGTTCAGGCCCACGTATGCCACGCGGCCGGAGTAGCCACTCGAGTAGTAACGCGCCTTGGTGTCGTTGCCCAGGCGGGAACGCGACTCTTCCTCGGTCAGGTTCAGCACCGACGCGGTCAGGCTGAGTTCCTTGGTGAAGTTGTAGGCGGCGTTCAGGTCGACCTGGCTGTAAGGCTCGTCATACACGTTCAAACCGTTGACCAGGCCGTTGACGACTTCTCCGCGGCGGTTGTACGAGGCGCGCAGCATCATCTTGTCGTCCGAGTAGAACACGGTCAGGTTGGCCTGGTTCTTGGCGCTGCCCACCAGCGGCGAGGTGCCGATGTTGGTGCCGTCCGCCAGGGTGATCGCCGCCTGGTTGGTCTTGTTGTAGGTGTAGTTTGCCTGGACGCCGAAACCCGAGTCGAAGGTGTGCTGCGCATACACTTCGATGCCCTTGGAGACCGCATCGCGGCCACCGGCGCTGGTGCTGTAGTTCTGCACCGCCACCGACTCGCCGCCGATATCCAGGGTCACGTCACGCACCACCGGCACCGCGAAGTTGCTCACGTTCTTGCGGAACACGGCCGCGCCCAGCACCGAACCGCGCGTGAAGTACCATTCGAGGCCCAGGTCGTACTGGACAGCCTTGAAGGCGTCCAGTTCCTTGTTGCTGCCGGTACCGAACCAGCCGACCTGGTCGCCGCCGCCGATCAGGCGGCGGTCGTCGACGTATTCCTGGCCGAAGTTGCGCAGGCTGCCCGGCGCAGCGATCGAGTTATAGCTCGGACGCGCCACCACCTTCGACGCCGCGCCGCGCAGCAGCAGGGTGTCGGTGAGGTCGAAGGCCAGGTTCAGGCTCGGCAGGTAGTCGGTGTAGGTACGGTCGAGCGCGCTCACCACGAAGGTCGAGATGTGGCCGCTGGCCGGATTGGTCTGGCTGTCCGGCAGCACGGTGAAGCCGCTGGTGCAGCCCGAGCCGGCCGGCGCGCCGGCGGCAGGCGCGCCGCCCGGCAGGCATGGCGCCGGATTGCCGTCGGGGCCGTCGAAGAAGTAATCGTTGTAGAAATCGACCTGGTCCGTCGAATCGGCATGCTGGCGGGTGCGCACCACGCGCATGCCGAGGTTGCCGCGCAGGCGGTCGGTCTTGATGTTGGCCTGGACGTACATCGACGTGATTTTCTCGTCGACGTTGTAGACGAAGTTATCCTCGTTACGGGTCTGCATCGGGCCGTAGGTGTTGTTCAGGTGCGCGATATAGGCCGGGTAGTTAATCGCCGGGAAGGCGCTCGCTTTCAGACCGTTGGTCAGGTTGCCCAGCTCTTCGCTGTAAAGGAAGTCGGGACGGAACTTGTTGGCATTGACGTCGCAACCGTTCTGGAAGCGGCTGTCGTAGTCGCCCGGGTCGGCGCCCTGGCAGACCCAGTAGTTGTTGCCGGTACGGCGGTTGGTGCCGCCGTCGCGATACTTGGCGCCGAACTGGATCGAGTCGAGCCAGTTGCTCTTGTCGATGTGCCAGGTCAGGTCGGCCTGGGCGTAGTTCTGGTCGGTCTTGTTGCGGGTCCACGACGAGCTGGTCGAGCCAAGGTCGATCTCGCCGATGCCGTTGCGCAGGTTGGCCATCAGCTCTGGCGAGAAGTTCATGGTCGGGGTGCCGGAGAGGTCCCACGACGAGTACTGGTTGCCCAGGCTCCAGCTGCCGTCGGCGTTCTGGCGGCGCGGCTTGATCGGCATGCCGAGCGTCATTTCCGGACCGCCTTCGGCCCAGGTGCGGCCGAGCTTGATGTTGGCGTCGAGCGAATCGCCCTTCCATTCGAGTTCGAAGTCGGCGGTCTGCGACAATGCTTTTTCGCGGCTGATGTTGCCGGCGATCTGCGGGGTCGGAATGGTGCAGTCGTCAGGACCGAAGCCGCCGGTATTGGCGAACCCGGCCGCCCCGGCCTGCGCCGAGCTGCAGTAATAGTTCTTGCCCGGACGCGCGCTGTACTGGGCGCCGGTGACGATGCTGCCGCTCGGGTCGAAGGTCAGGTGGTCGAGCATGCGGCCGCCCGGATAGTTGCCGTCGCCGTTGAAGCGCGCGATGCTCCATTCCGGGATCTTCAGGGAATTGGTCTGCGTATTCTGCTTCAAGTCGAAGCGGAAATAGTTGGCCGTCATGTTCAGGTTGCGCAGGGGCTTGAATTGCAGCGTCAGCTGGCCGCCCTTGCGCTCGCGTTCATTGGTCACCACGTCCAGGTTGACCGAGGTCGGCAGCGCGAAGTTGGTGTAGTAATCGCCATCCTGGTTGTAGAAGCCCGATTCGCCCCACCAGTACGAGTTCAGGCCGTTCGGCTGGCCGTTGACGTCGACCGACGGATTGGTGGCGCGGCTGTCGCTGTACCACTGCCAGTTGGAGGTGCTGCCGCCCATGGTGCGAATGGTGCGTTTCTGCTGGGTGTAGCCGATCAGGAAGCCGATACGGTTGCTTTCGTCATGCCAGGCGTACTGGCCCGAGATCTGCGGATCGGTCTTCTTGGTGGTGTCGGACCAGGTGCCTTCGGCGTTCAGGAAGCCGGAACCCGATTTCACGTCCAGCGGACGGCGGGTGCGCAGGATCACGGTGCCGCCGATGCCGCCTTCGTCGAAGCGCGCTTCCGACGTCTTGTACAGTTCGGCGCTGGCCAGCATATTCGACGGCATCAGCGTGTAGTTGAACGAACGGGACGGATCGCCGTTCGATTCGGCGGTGGCGACGTAGTTGCCGTTCAACTGGGTCAGCGTCAGTTCCGACGACAGGCCGCGCACCGAGACGTTCTTGCCCTCGCCGCCGCTGCGGGTGACGACCACGCCCGGCACCCGCTGCAGGGCGTCGGCCACGTTCTTGTCAGGGAACTTGCCGACGTCTTCGGCGGTGACCACCTCGACGATCGAGTTGGCGTCGCGTTTCTGGTCAAGGCTTTTCTCGATCGAGTAGCGGAAGCCCGTCACGTGGACCGTCACCGGTCCGGTGGTGTTTGCCGGCGCCGGCGCCTGCGCGCCCGGTTGCGCCGGCTCGATCTGCGATGCGCCCTGCTGGGCCACCGGCGCCGCCGGTTCCGCCGGGACGGTCGCGGCCGTCTGCGCGTGGGCGCTGGAAAGAGTCAGCAGTGCGGCGCCGACCGCCATCGCGATAGGCGTGATGCGGCAGGTCAGCTGCCGGGAAGCGGCTTGGGTTCTTGAAGTCATCGTTTGTCTCCTTGTCGTGCCCTGTGGCGGGCTTTCTTTTAGGCGGAACCTTTCGGGTTCCATGGAGCGGCATGCCGTGCTTTCCCCGGATGAGCGGAACGCTGGAATGATAGCGTTCACAGGGATTTACTAAACGACAGTGATGCCGCGTGCATAGCAGGGGTCTTCGTGTAACAACAAGCGAATTTATACAAAGGAAAGAACTTGCACTCAACAGTCTTTCGCGGAACGGGCGAAGTTTAGCGGAGTTTAGTAAACGGCGATAAACCGTGTGCGGCCCTGCTTCCCTGGGTAGAGTGCGATATCATCGCGGCAACTTAACCAGAGACAAGAGTGTTGCCGCTGTGTTTTTCCCCTATGTTTATCTCGCCTACCTGTACTTCGTACTGCGCCTGATCGTTCCCCTCCCCCTGCACCGCACCACCCGGATCGGCCTGGGGCTCGCCCTGCTGCTGGTCTGCCAGCACCACATGATCCAGCGCTGGGTGTTCGGCACGATGTTCTCGCCCGAGATCCCGCGCATCTTCATCATCGTGCTGGGCTGGTTGTACTGCAGCTTCCTGCTGGCGCTCCTGCTGCAGCTGCTGGCCGACCTGGCCCTGCTGGCCGCCTGGGCGCTGCGCCGCGGGCGCGCCATCGATGCGCGCCTGACGCTCCGTTTGCGGTATGCCGTCCTTGCTGCCGGCACGCTGCTGTCGGCGGTCGGCGTGGGCCAGGCGATCGGGGTGCCCGAGGTGCGCCGGGTCGAGCTGGCGATCCGCGACCTGCCCCCGGCCCTGGACGGGTTCCGGATGGTGCAGCTGACCGACCTGCACATCAGCCGCCTGATGCACGGGGACTGGGTGCGCGAGGTGGTCGAGCGCAGCAATGCGCTGCGGCCCGACCTGGTCGTCATCACCGGCGACCTGATCGACGGTTCGCCGCAGGCGCGCGCGGGCGACGTGCGGCCGCTGGCCGACCTGGCGGCGCGCCACGGCGTCATCGCCAGCCTGGGCAACCACGAATACTATTTCGGCGCCGAGCGCTGGACGGGTGTCTTCGAAGGACTTGGCATGCGGGTGCTGGTCAACCGCCACGCCACGATCGAGCACGATGGCGGCCGCCTGACGATCGCCGGCGTCACCGACCGGGTGGCGCCGCGCTTCGGCATGGAAGGGCCGGATACGCGCCGGGCCCTGGACAATGCGCCGGCTGGCGTTCCCGTGGTCCTGCTCAGTCACCAGCCGATCGGCGTCGCCGCCAATGCCGAAGCCGGGATCGACGTGCAGTTGTCGGGCCATACCCATGGCGGCATGATCCGGGGTGTCGACCAGGTGGTCAAGCGCGCGAATGGCGGCTATGTCTCGGGCAGTTACCGCGTCAAAGGGATGGCGCTGTATGTCAGCAACGGCACCGGGCTGTGGAACGGGTTCCCGATCCGGCTTGGGGTACCGGCCGAGATCACGGAGTTCGTCCTCAGGCCGGCACGCTAGGCCTTAGCGCCTCTTCTTCTCAAGCTTCGGCACCGGCGGCAGCGACGCCCGGTGCTTCTTGATGTCGCTGAGCAGCAGGCGCGCCTGGGTGCCCCAGCCGCCGATGAAGACGTCATCCTTGCCGTCGCCATCGAGGTCGCCCCGGCCCATGCTCCAGCTGCGGCCGACGGTCACGCCCGGCAGCACCGACAGGGTCACGTCCTTGAAATTGCCCTTGCCGTCGTTCTGCCAGGCGCGCGGCTGCAGCGGCACGAACCCGGGCACCTGGATCGCGCCGACCAGCAGGTCCGGCGCGCCGTCGCCATTGAAATCGACCACCGTGCCGGCCCAGCTCGAGAAGGTGTGCGCCGGCAGGCGCGCCGCGGTCTCGTCGCGGTAGTTGCCCTTGCCGTCGTTGACCAGCAGGCGCGTTTGCGGGTCTTTCTCCCAGCCGGCGTTATTGCTCGTGATATTGAAGAACACGATATCGCGCTTGCCGTCGCCGTTCACGTCCAGCACGTGCACTTCACGCGTCTCCATCGGCACCTTCAGCTCGAGCCGGTGCGACTCATCCCTGAAACGCCCTTTGCCATCGTTGATCAGCAGCCGGTTCGGCTGGCTGGGGCTGGCCAGCACCAGGTCGAGATGGCCGTCGCCGTCCATATCGGCCAGCACCGCGCCCTCGGTCTGGTCGTTCGCTCGCGGCAGGTGGGTGGCGGAGGCATCGATGAAGTAGCCGGGCCGCTTGGGGTCGCCCAGGAACAGCAGGTTCTTGGCCGGCACCTCCTTGCCGCCGCCCGCCTCGCCGGTGCTGCCAATGAAGATGTCGGGCAGGCCGTCGCCATTGACGTCGCCGACCGCCAGCCCATTGCCCTGGCTGTGGGCCGGGAGGCGCGCGCTGGCGTCAACGAAGCCGCCCTTGCCGTCGCCCAGGTAGAGCTGGTGGTTCTCATCCGCCTCGGCCACGAATACCACGTCCATATGGCCGTCGCGGTCGAAATCGGCGGCGCGCACGTGTTCGCTGTCGTGCATGCGGGTGCCGAAGGCGTCCGGCACATAGGTGAGCTTGCCGCCGCCGTCGTTGCGGTACAGGCGGTTGACGCCGTGCTCCACCGAGAGCACGACATCCAGGTCGCCGTCGTGGTCGACGTCGATGAAGACGGAGTCGGTCGCGTGCAGGGCCGGTGCGACCGGCACATTCGGCAGCGTCGCATCGATCCAGCCGGATCCCGGCGCCTCGGGGATCAGGGAAAAGGCATCGTAGGCGGGATCGCGCGCAGTAGGCTTGCCGGGCTCGGCCTCAGGCTCGATGCGCCAGAGATCGTCCAGCTCCGGCCCGCCGCCGCGATTGCCGCTGCCGGCCGCAAGATACACCTTGCCGTCCAGCGTGGCGGCCTGGGTGCCGTGGCGGCCGACCGGCAAGGCCGGCAGCGTTTGCCAGCGGGCGCTCTTCGGATCCCAGGCCTCGACTTCGCGGTGCGCGTGTTCGTGCTTCATGCTCTCGCCGCCGATCACCGCCAGCTTGCCGTCGATGACGGCGCTGGCGGTCCCGGCGCGCGGCGTCGGCAGCGGCGCGGCGAGCGTGCTCCAGCGCTTCGCCTTGAAATCGTAGACGTCGACCTCGCCCACCGTCTGGGCCAGCGCATTGCCCAGGTCATGGGCGGAGCGGCGGCCGCCCGCCGCATACAGCTTGCCGTCGATGACGGCGGCGTGGAAGTGGTCGCGCGCATGCGGCGCGTCGGACAGTTCGGTCCAGCGGCCAGTGGCGGGGTCGAAGGCGTCGAACCAGGCGACGTAGCCGCTCATATGGCCGCGGCGGTTGCCGCCGACCAGGTAGATGATCCCCTCATGCACCGCCACGCCGCTCGCGCCGCGCCGCCGCTGCGGCGGAATCTCGGGCCCCTTGCTCCAGCGGTCGGCCGCCGGATCGTAGATCAGCACGTGCGGCACCGGAGACTCCTCCGGGAACTTGCCGGTCAGGGCGCCGAGTACGACCAGCTTGCCGCCGAATTCCACGCCCTGCAGATGATGGATCTCGAATGGCGGAGCTTCGCCTTTGGTCCAGCGCCCGCTGGCCGGGTCGTAGATCTCGAGGGGCCGCTCGCCGCGTCCGCCGAGCAGGATCAGGCGCCCGGCCACCGCCACGAAGCCGTTCTCGTGGCGCGCGGTGGGCCTGGATGCGTCGGTTTGCTGGCGCCATTGCGACGCCGTCGTCTGGGCGGGGTCACGGGCCTGGGCGGCGCTGCCGCCTATCGTCGTGGCGGCCAGCGCGATGGCGACGGCGAGCCGGGTCCAACAAGGGTTGCGCGGCCTGGCGCAAGGGTCAAACGTCATCGATACGTTCCTCCATGAGCTGCAAATGGGATGCAAGCGGACTGCAAACGGAAAGCATAGCAGACTTGACAATTCGGCAAGCACGCCTGACATCGCCATGTCATGGACCTGTCACGTGACGTTGCTAGCATGACTTGTTCGGTTCGATAAATGACAGCCCGGTGCCTGCCTCCACCCCTCTTCCACTCGCCATCCTGCGCCGCCGCGTCCTGTCACTGGTCAGCCCCAATGCCCTGCTGCCCGTGACCTGCGTGCTCGGGCTCACGATCGTGCTCTCGATCTGGGCCTTCTACGTCGATCGCGCCGAGCAGGAGAAGACCGTCGCGCGCCAGGCAGCGACCACCAGCAGCGAAAACATCGTCCTGATCGTCGCGACGAATCTCGAAGAAGTGCTGGGCCGGGCCACGCTCTATGCGCGCATCGCCGCCAGCGAAGCAAATGCGGCGCAGCCCAACGCCTTCCACCTGAATCCGCAGCTGATCGGCGACTCGGCCTATGTGCGCGCCGCGCTGTTCGACGCCGGCGGCGCCCTCGTGTACTCATCCGCCAGGCAGGACCGGGAACCCGAGCTGCAGCAGCTTCTCGAGCGCACCGGCGGCCACCCGCCCGGCGCGCCGGCGATGGCGATCGGACACCCCGCGGCGAGCGGCAAGTATCCCTGGCGCCTGCCGGTCCTGGTGCGGCTCGACGGGGACAGGGGCCACTACGGCGCGATGGTCGACCTGGGCTATTTTTTGGGCAGCTACCGCAACGTCGACCTGGGGCCGCAAGGACGCATCGAGATCGTCCACCAGGACGGCGCGCCGCTGGCGGTCATGCAGGGCGGGATCCTGGTGCCTGCGGGGTCGCGCGCGACGGGCCAAGGGGTAGAGCCCACCGCCGACGCCATCGTCGCCCGCGAAGTCCTGGCCGACATCCCGATCCGGGTGACCGTGATCCAGGATCCCGCGGTCGTCCTGGGCCAGCTGGATGCGCAGCACCATGCGTATTTCCTGCGCGCGGGCGCCTATTCGCTGCTGGTGCTGGTCATCACGATCGGCATCGCGGCCGGCCTGTGGCAACAACAACGGCTGCACAGCGCGGTGGCCGTATCGGAACAGGAAAAGCAGCGCCTGATCGCCCAGCTGGAGCAGGAAAAGAGCCGCGCCCTCGCGCTGGCCTCGCAAGACCACTTGACGGGGCTGGCCAACCGCCGGATGTTCCAGGAGATGGCGTCGGCGGAACTCAAGCGGGCCAGGCGCAGCCGCAACCTGTATGCCCTGCTGTTCTTCGATCTCGACCGCTTCAAGGTAATCAATGACACCCTGGGCCACGGCGTCGGCGACCAGCTCCTGAAGGCGGTGGCCGCACGCCTGCGCGGCGCCGTACGCGAGTACGACCTGGTCGCCCGGCTGGGCGGCGACGAGTTCGTGGTGCTGCTGTCCGAGGTGCCGTCGGAGGAATTCGTCGCCCAGCTCGCCGGCAAGCTGGTGCAGGGCCTGTCGGCGGTCTATCCGGACCTCGACGGCCACGACGTCGAAACCAGTCCCAGCGTCGGCATTGCGCTGTACCCGCGCGACGGCCAGCAGCTCGATGCGCTGCTGCTGCATGCCGACCAGGCGATGTACAGCGTCAAGGCGCGCGGGCGCGGCTTCTTCAGCTTCTACGACGCCTCCCTGAACGCCTCGAACGCGCTGCACTCTGAACTCGCCGCGCGCTTCAGGCCAGCCATCCAGGACGGCGAATTCTGCCTGCACTTCCAGCCCAAGCTGACGCTCGATACCTTGCAGATCGTCGGCCTGGAAGCCCTGGTCCGCTGGCAGCACCCCGACCATGGCCTGATCTTCCCG
Organism: Massilia sp. CFBP9012; assembly: GCF_034045115.1. NCBI lineage: Bacteria > Pseudomonadati > Pseudomonadota > Betaproteobacteria > Burkholderiales > Oxalobacteraceae > Massilia > Massilia sp. CFBP9012. The sequence continues at coordinate 73,687 of NZ_JAXCWM010000009.1, forward strand.
GGCGACTTCATCCCCCTGGCCGAGGAACAGGATTTCATCGCGCCGCTCGGGCGCTGGATCATCGACGCCGTGTGCCGCCAGCTGGCGCAGTGGCGGGCGGATGGCGTGCCGCTGGTGCCGGTGGCGATCAACGTCTCGGCGCGCCAGTTGCGCGACGAACGGCTGCTGGAAGACTTCATGGGCGCGCTGGCCCTGCATGGCATCGCACCCGACCTGATCGAGATCGAACTCACCGAGAGCAGCCTGATCGAGGATGCGGAAATGGCGCAGCGTAACCTCGACGCCCTTGCCGGCGCCGGCATCCGGATGGCGCTCGACGACTTCGGCACCGGCTTCTCGGGCCTGTCCCGCTTGAAGCAATTCCCGATCCATACCGTCAAGATCGACCGCTCCTTCATCCGCGACATCCGCAACGACACCAACGATGCGGTGATCGTCGCCTCGACCATCTCGCTGGCCCACAACCTGGGCCTGACCGTGGTGGCCGAAGGCGTCGAGACGCGCGACCAGCTGGTGCACCTGAAGGCTGCCGGATGCGACCAGGTGCAGGGCTTCTACCTGCAACGCCCGTGCGCCGCGGCCCAGATCGCGCCCCTCCTCCACAAGCAGTTCCTTGCCTTCCAGCCGACATGACACCCATTCTCCGCCGCCGGACAGCCATGCGGCTCCCGCTCCTCGCGGCCCTGGGCGCCCTTGGCGCGCCGGCGCTGGCGGCGGCCTGCGAACGGCCGGACCGGCTGCGCTTTTCCATCATCCCGCGCGGCGACGTCCGGAAGGAGATCGCGGATCTGCAGCCACTGCTCGACCAGTTGCGCGCGGCGCTGGGCATCCCGGTGGAAGTCTATGCCGCGCCATCCTACGGCGCGGTGGTCGAAGCGCTGCTGTCCGGCGCGGTTCACCTGGCCCGGCTGGGGCCCGCGTCCTACGTCTCCGCCAGGCGCGCCGACCCCATGCTCACACCATTCGCCAACTATGCGAACAAGGCGAGCAGGTTCCAGCCAGCCGGCGCGTTCTATCACTCGTTGCTGATCGTCCGGGCTCGCAGCGCGCTCGCGGACGTCGGGGCCCTGCGCGGAAAACGCCTGGCCCTGGTCGATCCCGAAAGCACCTCGGGCGCCCTGATCCCGCGCCACGTGTTCGCGAAACAGGTCGGCCGACCGCTGGAGGCGTATTTTTCCCAGGTCGGCTATTCGGGCAGCCATACCCAGTCGATCAACCGGGTGCTGGCGGGCCAGATCGACGCCGCCTTCGTCGGCAGCCAGAACCTGGCGACGGAGATGGCCTCGCATCCAGCCAGGGAGCGCCAGATCCGGGTCGTGTGGCGCTCCGGCCCGATCCCGACCGACCCCTTCGTGTTCAGGGGCCAGCTGTGCGAAGGCTTGCAGGAGAAGATACGCGGCGCCTTTTTCAAGAGCGGCGGCCCGCAGAGCGCGGACGTGCTGGACAAGCTGAACGTCGCCCGCTTCGTGCCGGTATCGGACGGCGATTACCGGATCGTCCACGAGATTTATTGAGCTGGACGGGATCGCTGGCCCGCAGCCTCAGAAGAACGGCCAGGCGAGGCGCCCCTTCAGGTGCAGCACGACCCGCAGCGCCGGGTAGCCAAGCGCGAAGCCGAAGGCCAGCAGGCAAGATGGTTCGCCCATGAAGGCCAGCCAGAACCCGGCGACCATGCTGGCGGCCACCAGCACCATCAGCCATAGCTCGATGCTGAGCAGGAATCCGGACGCTGCGCGCCACACTTGCCGCAGTTCGGCGGCGGCTTCGCTGACGGACTTGTCATGAACCATGGCGGTGTCGCTCCACGTGTGAGACCGGCGCTCACCGCGGGCCGGCGGCGCGGCGCCCTGGCCGTTATCGCATCCTAGTCCCTGCGCCAACAAGAGATATTGCCGTACACCAAAAAATACGCGGGACTTGCGCCGGCCGCCCCTAGACACGCAGCGCCGGCGGCACGGCCGGCAGGCTGGCCACCACCATGGTCCCCTGCCCGGCGCCATCCTCGATCCGCACCTGGCCGCCATGCATCGCCGCGATCTCGCTGGCGATCGTCAATCCGAGCCCACTGCCCCCGCCGGGCATGCCGAGGCCGCGATAGAAGGGCTGCAGCACCTTGTCGCGCTCGGCGCGCGGGATGCCCGGCCCGGTGTCGGTGACGCTGAACGCGATGCGCGCATGCGTGCCCTCGCCCACTCCAGCCATGGCGATGTGGATCGCGCCGCCAGCCGGCGTGTAGCGGATCGCGTTGTCGATCAGGTTGGCCATCATCTCGCGCACGAATTGCGGATGGCCGACGATCACGAGCGGCGCGGCGCAGCCCTCGACGGCGATGTCAAGTTCCTTTTCCAGCGCCAGCGGCACCAGTTCCGCGATCGCGTCCTCGGCCAGCGCCGCCACGTCGAAGCGCTCGAAGTCGCGCGGTCCGAGCGCCCTGGCCTCGGCCAGGCTCAGGCTCAGGAGCTGGTTGGCCAGCCGCACCAGGCGCGCGGTGGCGGCGTCGAAACCGCTCACGGCCGCCCGCAGTTCGCCATGCTCGCGCAGGCGCAGCGCCAGTTCGGCCTGGGTGCGCAGGACGGTGATCGGGGTGCGCAGCTGGTGGGTGGCGTCGGCGATGAAGCGCTTCTTGGCCTCGATCTCCCGCCCCAGCCGGCTCATCAGGTCATTGATGACGGCGGTATGTTCCTGTAGTTCGGCCGGCATGTCGGCGATCTCGATGTGGCGCAGGTCGTCGTGGGTGCGCTGGGCGATCGCGTCGCGGATCCGGCGCAGCGGGGCCATCCCGCGCTTGACCCCGTACCAGATCAGGATGCCGATGCAGGCCACGAACAGCGCCTGCGGCAACAGGACGAAGCGCAGCACTTCGCGCGCCAGCATCTCGCGCTTCCTGACGGTTTCGGCCACGCGCACCTTCAGCGGCGAAGCCGGGCTGTAGATCGACAGCGTGTATTCCGCCACCCGCACCGGCTTGCCGTCCATCGCCGCGTCATAGAAGCAGGTGTGGGCGATGCAGGTGTCGCGCTGGGCGGCCTCGGGAATGTGCGCGTTGCCGGCCAGGCGCGCGCCGAGCCGGTCCGACACGCTGTAGTGGATCGTGTCCACCTGGTCGAATTCGAGCATCGCCCGCGCCGCCTGTGGCAGGTCGACGTGAACGCCGTCCTGCCGCACGCTGACCTGGCCGGCCAGCGTCTGCGCCGAATCCTCCAGCGCGCGGTCGTAGGCGATATTGGTGAAGTGGAGGATCACCGCATACACGCCCCAGGCCCACACCACGCTGAGCAGCAGCAGCGGTGGCAGCAGCCACAGCATGAGCCGCCGGCCGAGCGAGGTCGGGCTAGCCGGCATCGTGCGCTTCCAGCAGGTAGCCCAGTCCGTGGATGGTCTTGATCTCGATGCCGAATGGCGCCAGGCGCTTGCGCAGGCGGTGGATATAGACTTCCACCGTGCCGATGCTGACCTCGTCCTCCCACGAGCCGATCTGCTGGGCCAGGCGGCGCTTGACCACCACCTGCCCCGCGCGCAGGATCAGCGCCGCCAGGATCGCCAGCTCGCGCCGCGTCAGGTCGATCCGCACCCCGTCCACTGTCGCCACGTGCTGGTCGACGTCGACTTCGAGCGGCCCATGCACCAGGTGGCTCGAGCCGCCATTGGCGCGGCGCCGCAGCGCCTCGATCCGGGCTTCCAGTTCCGGCAGCGCGAATGGCTTGACCAGGTAGTCGTCGGCGCCGGCCTTGAGGCCGCCGACCCGCTCGTCCAGGCCCGAGCGCGCCGTCAATACCAGCACCGGGGTGCGGTTGCGGCGCAGGCGCAGGCGCCGCAGCACCTCCAGGCCGTCGAGACCGGGCAGGCCGAGGTCGAGCACGACCAGCCCGTAGTCGGTCGTGCTCAGCGCGAGTTCGGCCGCCAGCCCGTCGCCCACCGGGTCGACGTGGTAACCGTTCGTCGCCAGCGCCTGGACCAGCGTCTGGCGCAGGGTGTCGTCGTCTTCGACCAGCAATACTCGCATCGAGGGGCAGGGAAAAAGGATTTTTTAAGGAAACTCCGGCGATTATAACTTTCTCAAATACAAGCTGGAGCCCGCATGTCCTACACCACCACCCCATCCGGGCGCCGGCTGCGCCGCGCCGGCGCCCTCGTGCCGGCGCTGGCCGCGGCCCTGCTCGGCGCCTGTTCCAGTTCGGAGCCGCCCGCCGCAGCCGCCGGTCCAGGCGCCCAATCCGAGGCGCGGCACTACATCAAGGTCGACTCGGTGGGCGTCGACGGGGAGGGATTGCAGGGCACGTTCCCGGGACGCCTGGCGTTTCGTCCCGGCGCCATGGCGGCGGCCGGTGCGCCGTTCGCCGGCCGGGTGCTGTCGGTCGAGGTGCATCCCGGGCAGGCGGTGCGGGCCGGCGCGCCGCTGGTCGTGCTCCAGAGCGCTGAAGCGGCAGACGTTCGTACCGCACTGGCGCAGGCCCAGGCCAGGCTGGCGGTCGCGCAAGACCTGCTGCGGCGCCAGGAAGACATGATGGGGCGCGGGATCGGGGTCGAGGTCGAGCGCTACTCGGCCGAGGCCGCGCTGCGCGAGGCGCAGGCCGAAGCCGCGCGCGCACGCCAGGCGGCCGCGCTGGCCGGTCCCGGCGCCGGCGAGCGGCTGGTATTGCGCGCTCCCGCGGCCGGGGTGGTCCTCGCGATCCGGGCCCAGGCCGGCGCGGTAGTGGCGCCGGGTGGCGAGGCCCTGGTCGAACTGGGCGACCCCGGCCAGCTGTGGATCGTGGCCGACATCCCGGAACGCGAGCTCCGGGGCCTGGCGCCCGGGCGCACGGCCCAGGTGCGCGTGCCCGGCATCGACGTCCCATTCGCGGCGTCGATCGACAGCATCGGCCACGCGGTCGATCCGGAACAGCGCCGCATGCCAATCTACCTCGCCTTCCAGGACAAGGCCGCCGGCGCCGGGCTCACTGCCGGGATGTTCGCCCAGGTCAGCCTGGCGGGCGGGCCGCGCGGCGCGCTCACCGTCCCCAGCACGGCAGTGCTGATCAAGAACGGCAGCCAGCGCCAGGTCTATCTGCAGGGCACGGACGGCAAGTACGTCGCGCGCCCGGTGCGCACCGGCGTCGCACGCGCCGGACGGGTCGAGATCCTCGAAGGCCTGAAGGAAGGCGACAAGGTGGTCGTGCAAGGCGCCCTGCTGCTCGATAACGAAGCTCAACAACTCCTGTAAGGGCACCATGCTGCGCAATCTCATACACGCCTGCGTCCAGCGCCGGCTGGCCGTGCTCCTGCTGGCGGCGGTATTCGCCGCATTCGGCCTGCGCGCCTACCTGGCCACGCCGATCGAAGCCTTTCCCGATGTGACCAATGCCCAGGTCCAGGTGATCACCCAGATGCCCGGCTACGCCGCCGAGCAAATCGAACGCCAGGTGACGGTGCCGCTGGAGCGCACGCTCAACGGCACGCCGGGCATGACCCTGATCCGCAGCGAGAGCCTGTTCGGACTCTCGCTGGTCACCCTCATCTTCGACGACGACGCCGATCCCCTCACCAGCCGCATGCTGGTCGGGCAGCGCCTGGCGCAGGCCGAGCTGCCGGACGGGATCACCCCGACCCTGGCGCCGGAAGCGACGCCGCTCGGCAAGATCTACCGCTTCCGCGTGAGCAGCGAGCGCCACGACCTGTACGAACAGCGCGCCGAGATGGAGTGGACCGTCACCCGCGTGCTGCGCCAGGTGCAGGGCGTGGCCGACGTGGTGGCCTGGGGCGGCTTTTTGAAGGAGATCCACATCGAGGCCGATCCGGCCCGGCTGCACGCGGCCGGCCTGGGCTTCGGCGACCTCGAGGAAGCGATCGGCAAGGCCAACCTGAACGTCGGCGGCGGCTTCCTGCGCCATGGCGACCAGGCGCTGACCGTGCGCGGCATCGGCTACGTCAACAGCGTGGAAGACCTGAAGGCGATTCCGCTCAAGACCACCCGCAATGCGGCGATCACGCTCGGCGACGTCGCCGACGTCACGCTGGCCGCGGCGCCGCGCCGCGGCTCGGTCGGCTGGAACGAGCGCAAGGAGATCGTCGAAGGCCTGGTGCTGATGCGGCGCGGCGAAAATCCCTCGACCGTGCTGGAGGGGATCCACCAGCAGGTCGAACGCCTGAACACCTCCATCCTCCCGCAAGGCATGAAGCTCGAAGTCTTCCAGGACCGTTCGACCCTGGTCGACGAATCGCTGGGCACGGTCCATGAAAACCTGCTGCACGGCTTCATCCTGGTGGTGGGCATCGTCTGGCTGTTCCTGCGCAGCGTGACCGGCTCGCTGGCGGTGGCCGTCATCATTCCGCTGTCGCTGCTGGCCGCCTTCTTCGGCCTGCACGCGCTGGGCCTGCCCGCCAACCTGATCTCGATGGGCGCGATCGACTTCGGCATCCTGGTCGACGGCGCGGTGGTCCTGATCGAGAACGTGCTGCACGCGGTGCGCCACCAGAAGCCGGCGACGCGCAAGGAAACGCTGCGGGTGATCATCCGCGCCTCGGTCGAGGTGGTGCGGCCCGCCTTCTACGCCATGCTGATCATCATCGCAGCGCTGCTGCCGGTGTTTACGCTCGAATCGGTCGAAGGCCGGATCTTCAGGCCGCTGGCCCTGACCTATACCTTCGCGCTGGTAGGCGCCCTGGTGTTCACCCTGACCGTGGTGCCGGCGCTGTGTGCGCTGCTGTTCAAGGCCAAGGCCAGGCTGCCGGACGAGCCGGCCTGGATGGAACGGATGAAGGCCGCCTACGGGCGCGGCCTGGGCCGCATCGTGTCGCACGGCACCGCCACCATCGCCCTGGCCGTGCTGCTGCTGGGCCTGAGCGCACTGGCGGCGACCCGCATCGGTTCCGAGTTCCTGCCCGAACTCGACGAGGGCGACCTGATGGTCTACGTCGAGCTGCCGGCCAGCGTGGCGATGGAAAAGAGCCAGGACATCCTGGTGGACCTGCATGCCCGCCTGCGCGCCTTCCCCGAGACCGACCAGGTGCTGAGCGAGCATGGCCGGCCCGAGGACGGGACCGACAACGAAGGCGTGAACGTGATCCGCACCTTCGTGCGCCTCAAGCCGGCGCCGGACTGGCGCAAGGGCCTGGACAAGCCGGCGCTGATCGAACAGATGCGCGCCTCGCTGGCGCAAATCCCCGGCATCCGCCTCAATTTCTCGCAGCCGATCAAGGACAGCGTCGAAGAGGCGGTGGCCGGCGTGCGCGGCAAGGTGGTGCTCAAGATCTTCGGCGACGACCTGGCGGCCATGCGCGCCACGCTGCAGCAGGCGAAGGACGTGCTGCAGCAGGTGCCGGGCGTGACCGAGCTCGATCTGTACCGCGACGCCGCCAGCCCCCAGCTCAATGTCGAATTCGACCGCCCCGCCCTGGCGCGCGCCGGCATCGCGATGGAAGACGCGGCGCGCACGCTCGAAGCGGCGCTCGCGGGCAGGATCGTGACCCGCTTCTGGGAGAAAGAGCGGCCGGTCGAGGTGCGATTGAGCCTGCCGACGGTGGAGCGAGACGACCTGGAAAAGATCGGCCAGATCGCCATCTCGGCCCCGAACGGCGCCCGGATCCCCTTGCGCGAACTGGCCAGCATCGGCATCGTCGACGGCGCCGCCTACATCGTCCGCGAGGGCAATACCCGCCTGCTGGCGCTGAAGTTCAACGTGAAGGACCGCGACATGGGCTCCACCGTCAAGGAGGCCATCGCGACCGTCAACGCCAAGGTCAGCCCGCCGGATGGGCACTACTTCAGCTGGGGCGGCGAATTCGAGAACCAGCAGCGCGCGCTGGACCGCCTGAAGCTGGTGATCCCGGTCGCGATCCTGCTGGTGCTCGGCCTGCTGTACGCGGCCATGAACAGCGGCCGCAGCGCCATCGCGGTGCTGGCCATCGTGCCGTTCGCCCTGACCGGCGGCATCCTGGCCCTGCTCCTGTTCGGCATCCCGCTGTCGGTCAGCGCGGTGATCGGCTTCATCGCCCTGCTCGGCCAGGTGTCGCTGATGGGCGTGCTGATGCTGTCGGCGATCGATGCCCGGCGCCGCCTTGGCGAGGACTTGCCGAGCGCGCTGGTGGCCGGTGCGGCGGACCGCCTGCGGCCGGTGCTGATGACGTCGTGCCTGGCCTTCTTTGGCCTGCTGCCGATGGCGCTGTCGACCGGCGTGGGCAGCGAGATCCAGCGTCCATTCGCCCTGGTGGTGGTGGGCGGCATGGTGAGCACGCTGCTGGTCGCGCTATTCCTGCTGCCCCTGTTCTACCGCATCCTGACCCCGACCGTCCTGACTACGCTTGAAGAAGAGGCCGACGCGTGAAACGCATCCTGACACTGATCCTGCTGGCGCTGGCCGGCGCCCCGCTCCACGCTCAGCCACCGCAGGCGCCGCCCTTACCACACGAGGTGGACCTGCGCACCGTCCTCGGCTTCGCGCGCGACGCCAGCCTGGCGGTCGCGCTCGAACAATCGCAGGTGGACGCCGCCAGCGCCGGGCGCCTCGAGGCGGCCGCCCTGCCGAATCCGACGCTGTCGTACAACCGCCAGCGCCAGCCGGGCCGCCTGACCAACTTCGATTCCGACCGCGCCCAGGACTGGACCATCGAACAGCCGCTGCTGCTCGGCGGCCAGCGCGGCGCCCGCGTCACAGCGGCCAGCCGCGCCGTCGACACCGCCTCGGCGCGGGTCGCGCTTACCCGGCACGAAGTGGCGTCCGAGGCGGCGGCCGCGCACGTGGCGCTGCTGCTGGCGCAGGAGCGGCTTGCCACCGTCAAGGCGGGCCTGGACGAACTGGCGCGCCTGCGCCAGGTGGTCGAAGGCCGCCGCGCCGGCGGCCTGGCCAGCGAGTACGAGGCGATCCGGGTCGAGGTCGAGGAATCGACCTGGCGCGCCCGGGTGGCCGAGGCCGAGGCGGCGCTGGTCGAACGGCAGACCGCGCTGGCGCAGGCGCTCGGCGTCGCCGGCTGGCGTCCCACCGCGCGCGGCACGCTGGCGCCGCTCGCACCGATCCGCGGCGACGGCGCCGGCGTGCATCCCGAAGTGCTGCTGGCGCGCCGCGAACAGGACGCCGCGGCCGCGCTGGTGAACGTGGCCCGGGCCGAGCGCATGCCGGCGGTGTCGGTCAATGTGGGCCGCTTCTGGACCAGCAAGCCGTATGGCGGCACGACCAGCATCGGGCTGGCCGTCGAGCTGCCCCTGTTCGACCGCCGCAAGGGCGGTCTCGACAAAGCGAAGGCGCAGGCCGGCGCGGCGGCGCTGCAGCGTGAATTGAGCGAGGCCAGGCACAACGCCGAAGTCGACAGCATGGCGCGCCTGGTGGCCCAGTACAGCCACGCGCTGGAAGACTTCCGGCGCCACGCCGGTGCCCGCACGGCGGACCTGAAACGCATGGCGCACGACTCCTACCGGCTCGGCAAGTCCTCGATCGCCGAGCTGCTCGACGCAACGCGCGGCGGCGTCGAACTGGCGCTGGCTGAACAGGAACTGGTCGCGCAGTTGATGGAGGCGCAGCTCAGGCTCGACGCGGCCAACGGTGAGCTGTTGCACAGGATCGATGACGGCCGCGCGCCAGGGGCTGGTGCTTCCCGGTGAAAAATGAATCCTGATTTATAACCCGTAGGATTTACCGTGTTTGACTTTCATTGCCGGGCGATGGCGATTAAGCTGATATGGCGCCGATGACCTGTCGGCGAACGCCGAACCAAAGGAGAATCCATGTCAGCATACGTTGTCTTCATCCGCGAGGAAACCACCGACCAGGCCCAGATGGACCAGTACGCGCAGACGGCGCCCGCCGCGCGCGCCGGCCACGACATCACCCGGCTCGCCTTCTATGGCGCGCTCGAGGTGCTGGAGGGCCCGGCCGCCGAAGGCGTCGCCATCCTGCGCTTTCCCGACATGGCGGCGGCGCGGGCATGGTATGACAGCCCGGCCTACCGGCAGGCGCGCGAGCACCGCCAGCTCGGCGCCGACTACCGGATGCTGCTGGTCGAGGGCAGCGACGCCGCGCGGTAAGCGTGGTGCCTGCCTCCACTGCCCGGCAGGACCATTCACTTTCCAGGAGAACCGCATGAGCATGAGGCGCGTCCTGTTCATCGTGACCGACACCCACGAAATCGGTCCGCACAAGCGCCTGGCCGGCGACTTCTTCCCCGAGATCGCGCACCCGGTCGAGGTGTTCGAACGGCATCGGGGTGGCGCTCGAATCCCGCGTCGGCAGCTCCGCTGGCGCAAGAAATCGTGAGAGTGCTGCCTTGATGCGGCAGAACGACATCGGCGCACCGGGAACCTCGACCGTCCGGTGGCGTCCGGCTGTTGCCTGCATCAGGGCGAGCGCGGCTTCTTTCTTGCACGGACTAGCGGTTTGGTTGTGGCGGTGTCATCAGGCACGGTGCTGTTTCCAGGCCCAGGCAGCTGGGTCGAATCGCCCGCAGCGGCCGTCTGTTTGAGTTCCTGTAAAGTGGCCTTCATCTGATGCTTGAACTCGGCAATAGCCTCCGCTAATTCGTGCATGCCAGCGGCGGCGTTGTCCCTATCCTGCTTGAGCTGGACCAATATCGCTTTCGACAGGCCGGCATCGTCGCTCGCCATGGCAACAAGATCGTCGGCAGGCTGCAGGACCACGTCGCCCTGCGCTTTGCTCATCACCGGAACGAATGCCACCTCCAGCCCGAAGAACTGACCGATGCGATTCATCGTCGCCATCGTCGGATTGCCCTGTCCGAGCTCGAGCGCCTTGATCACCCTGGCGCTGACGCCGCGATGGCGCGCGAAGTCTTCCTGTGTCATCCCTGAAATCGCCCGCATCTCGCGCACGCCTTCAGTGAGCGAGAGCCTGGCGGCGGCTGCCGATTCCAGCATGCGATTGCGTCGCTCCCGAATCTGCGTCTTGTCGATCGGTTTTCTTCTGCTCATGACTACCTCAATGCCAGGATATGGGTTCGTTGCGCTTCGATGCTGGGTTTGACGAATTCGATAATGTCCTTATCGATGCCTGCCTCGCGCATGTAGTCGGGCAAGGTCGCCAGTCGCTCGCCAAAGCGGACCAGGGCGTCCACCACCTGCGCATGCTCCGGACCGGACAAGGCCAGGTGATCCAGGATGTCCGTCCAGTGCCGAAGTTCCTTGCGTGTTTGACGGTGATACCAGCGCGCCGAGCGCGTGATGCCCTCGGGGTCCAGGTACATCGGTGCGAAATCGAACAGGGGCGTCAGGCGAACGATACCATCGGCAGATTGCACCGCTGTGTTGCGCGCATGGTTATCGGTATTGCGCATGGCCAGGTTGAGCACGTCGCGCCGGATGAACTCGATGGTCTCTCCGGTCGGATCATCCACGACCTTGCGTATTGCCTCCAGCAGCTCGAACTGGTTGGCCTGGGTGCCGAAACCGGCCAGTCCGGCGATCGAGGCCACGCTCTCCTGGTGAAAGCGCTGTACGCATCCGTCCTGTGCGCGGCGGTCGAAGCGAGGAACGAACAGGGTGTTTTCATGCCATGTCGGCAGGTCGAAGGTACGGATGCCAAGTCGGTGAGCGACTTCCATATAGCCGGCTTCGTTGCGCAACACCTTGCGATCGTCTTCGGATGACCCGCGTGGTCGCTTGACAATGTAATGGCGCCGGGCACGGTCGTCGGAAAGCGCCGCATCCGGATACCATTTGCCGTCATGCCCTTCGGTCAACAGGTATTTGGGGGCGACTCCCTGCACGCCAGTGCCACCTGCCGCCAGCATGCCATGGACCATCATCACTTCATGGAAGTCTGCCGAACGTGCGAGCAATTCATCGACCTCGAAGCCCTCGGCAGCAACATCATGGCGTTCGACATGCTGCTCGTAATAATGCACGGCTTCCCGGATCCGCAGTCGCCCGATGGGATTGAAGGCGCCTGCGCAGAGCAGCGGGAGATCGGACGCCTGGGCATCAGGGAGCTTGAGATGATCGAGGAGAAACTTGCGACCATTCCCTTGCGGTACGAGGTCGTACAAAAACGTAGGCCAGGCCTCGCGGACATGGCGATCGGCATCGACTGGAACGACGAGCGAGACCGGCGACGGCGCGTTACCGAAAGCGTAGGGCAAATCGTATTCGAACACGCAATCGTTGGCCCTGAAGCCGTTGCGGACGACGTCGGAAAAGCTCGCAGTGGCAGCTGCGATCCACTGGCCGTCCTGGAAAATCTCGATATGGCAATCCATATTCGCTCAACGCCCTTAAAGTGCACTAAATGATCCTGAAACCAGTATAGCAGCTGGTTTGTGCACTGGACAGCAGATGGCATGCGGCCAACTTCGCAACTGACACATTATTGAGTCCAAATGAAAATTGCCGGCGTCAGCCGGCAATTTTCAATCCTGTCCTGCGTCGAGCCTCAGACGCATCCCTAGAAATCGAACTGCGCCGACACCAGCGCGGTGCGCGAGGCGGCCGCGGTGGCGAAGGTGCCATTGGCCAGCCAATAGGCCTTGTCGGCGACGTTCTCGACGCTGGCGCGCAGGATGACGGGGCGGCCCATCAGGCTGGTGCGATAGCGGGCGCCGATATCGAAGCGGGTCCACGACGGCAGGAACAACGTGTTGGCGGCGTTGTATGGGATGTCCGAGGTGTGGATGGCGCGGGCATTGAAGCTCAGGCCAGGCACCTGCACCAGATCCCAGTCGAGGCCGGCGCTGAGGGCGCGCTTCGGCACGCCGTTGGCGTCGTTACCCTCGTTCAAGCCGCCCTGGGTTTTCTGCAGTTCGGCGTCATAGAAGGTCGCGCTGGCCATCAGGCGCAGGTTGCGCGCGGCCTCGCCCATGACCGACAGCTCCAGGCCACGGTTGCGCTGGTTGCCGTCCATGCTGTAGATCGTGGTGACCGGATCGGTGACGGCGTTCGGACGATCGATCTGGAACACGGAGATGCCGCTCAGGAGCTTGTCCTGCTCGACCTTCACGCCGGCCTCGTACTGCTTCGATTTATACGGAGCGAACACCTCGCCTGCATTCGCCGCAGTCTGGGGCGCCGTCCCACCGCGCGTCAGGCCGGACGTGAAGTTGGTGTACAACGACACATTGGCCATCGGCTTGACCACGATCCCGAGCAGCGGCGAGGTCGCGCTCTCGTCGTACGAGGTCGTGCTGGCTCCGCTCGGTGCGATGTTCTTCGCGACGACCTTCTGCTTGCGCACGCCGCCGGTCACCAGCACGCGGTTGTCGAAGAACGACAGGGTATCGGTGAGGGCGATACTGGACAGCTCGGTGCCCGAGGTCGTGGTCGGCGACTGGCGCACGCCGGTCATGACCGGCAGCGGCACCGGATGATAGATGTTCGACTCCACCGCGGTGCCGGCCGGTGCTGGCAGGTAGAAGCTGCCGGATTCCTGTTCCAGGCGCGAGGCCGAGACGGTGAACAGGTGCTTCACGCCCAGCCCTTCGACGGTGGCGCGGGCGCCGACCTCGCCGGTCTTGTTGCGGGTGGCGGCGTCGTACCAGGCGCTGGTGATGCGCAAATTGCCCGCCATGTCGATCGCATCGTTGCCGCGCGCTGCAGGGAAGTCCTGCTCATAGGCGTTATAGTGGTAGCCGGCGGCGGCGTACAGCATCACGTTCGGGGCCAGGTCATACTCCAGCCGCGACGAAATGGCCGAATCGCGCATCGCCAGTTCGACGCCCGGATACATCGCGCGCTTGCCGGACGGCGCATCCGGGATCCGCGTCACGTTGGGACGGAAGCTGGACTGGCCACGGAAACCGTCGGTGTCCTCGCGCTGTGCATAGGCATCGACCACCCAACGCAGGTTCGACGAACGATAATCGAGCGCCAGCGCGGCGAGACCGAATTCGGTCTTGCTGTCATCGAGCGTATTGTCGCCCTTGCGATAGACGCCGTTGAACCGCACGCCCCATTGGCCCGCATCGCCGAAACGGCGGCCGACGTCGACGTGGGCGCCGAAGATCGACTTGCTCTCGAAGGTGCCGGTAACCCGGGTCAATGGCTTGTCGCCCGCTCGCTTGGTGACGATATTGATGTTGCCGCCGGAGCTGCCGCTAGGGCTGATGCCATACATGAGCGTGCCCGGGCCTTTCAGCACCTCGACACGTTCCATCATCGCCACCGGCATCCGGTTGCCCGAACTGAGTCCATACAGACCGTTCACGCCGACGTCGCCGCTGCCCACGCTGAAACCGCGGATCTGGAAGTCGTCGCTGAAGCCGGAGGTCGAGGTCTGCACCCGCACCGACGCTTCGTTGACGACCGCATCGGCCAGCGTGCGCGCCTGCTGGTCTTCCAGCAGCTGCGAGGTGTAGTTCGTGGTGCTGAACGGCGTGTCCATGATGTCGCCCGCCCCCAGCACGCCAACGCCGCCGCGGCGCGCCACGCCGCCATTCATGTAGGGCGCCTCATCCAGCGTGCGGGCGCCGGTCACCAGCACTTGCTCGATCTGCGGCGCCTGCCCGTCCTGGGCGTGCACGGCGCCGGCCAGCAGGGCGATGGGCGCCGCGGCGAAGGCGGTGCCCCAGGCGCGGCCGATCAGCAGCGACAGGGTTGATTGGCCGGTGGTGCGGATGGAAGGCGAGCGCCGAAGCTTGGTCATGGAGAGGTCCAGTCGATATGAATGAATTAATGCAAATGAGAATTATACTCATTTGCATTAATGATCACAATGCCTGGATTCGCCGGGGGCGTGGCGTGCACACCCCTCAGCAGATGGCGTCAGAAGTAATAGCCGGCCTGCAGATTGATCCGGCGCGTGAAACCCTGGTGCGCGGACGAGGTCGAGGCCAGGCCGCCGAGATCGGGCGACAGATAGGGATGGTGCTTGCCCATCATCAGGTCGGCATAGAACGACCACTTGCCTGCCCCGAAGCTCACCCCGGTCACGTTCTGCACCGAGTCCCTGTAGGCGCCGCTGCGTTTTTTCAGGACACTGTAATCGTTGTAGACCTTGAACCCGCTGAACGGGCCGATCCTGCCGGGCAGGTCGTAGCTGATGTTGGCGATATGGATGTCGCCCTTCGATGCGACCGGGAACGGATAACCGAAGCCGCCGACCAGGACAAAGCTGTTGGGGTCCAGTCCGCCGTAGGTCTGCTCGGGGCCGTGCGCGGTGCGGTAGCTATAGCGCATCGATTGCAGCATCACGTTGACGCGGCCATAGTTGCCGCGATAGTGGACCGCGCCGGCGTGGCGCCGGGTGTCGGTGCCGCGGCCGTTGTCGATCTCGCCGGTCAGGCCGGAAAAGCCGAACTGGTGGCGGCCCTCGGGTCCCAGGTTCCACACCATGCGTCCCACCAGGGTGTTGCGCTCGCTGTCGGTCTGGCCGGTGCCGTAGCCCTGCTCGTCGTCGTCCTTGACGATATTGTAGGAATACCGGTTCGAGGCGCCCGCCGTATTGCTGCCACCGCCGTAGGACCCGCCATCGCGCGGGAAGAAGGCGAGCTGCCATTCGACCGGACCGGGGCGGCTGATGTATTTCACGCCGAGGTCGTACTTGTCTTCGAAGCCGGCGTAGAAGGCGATCGACTCGTAGAAGTTATTCGAGGCGAACGGCAGGAGGCCGAAGGGATTGCTGTCCAGGCCCACATGCAATTCGCTCTTGTCGTCAAAGCGCACGCCGCCCCAGGCGTGACGCAGGAAATGCTGCCAGTAGTCGCCCTGCCCCTTCGGATAATTATTGTAGCGGTACTGGGCCGAGCCGATCATCCGGCCGTCGTCGTAGTTGACGTCCAGGCGGGCCGTGTCGAGGCCGACGAAGCCGCTGCGGCGGTCCTTGTCCCAACTCTTGTGACCGTAATTGAAACGGATCGCGCCGCCGATCGTCAGCGGCGAGGCTGCTTCTTCCTGCGCGCTCCCGATCTCCTGGGCGTAAGCGTGGCCGGATGCGAGGACCGCCATGCCGGCCAGGGCTGCGCACAGGCGGGTCGCCGTCTTCATTTTCATGCGCGCGCTCATGCGCGCTGAAAGCGCCGTCCTTGTCGAATCGAGGTCTTGCGGGGTAATGGTGTAGTTCAAATTCACGTAGATGTCCTGAGTGATGATCGGCGCGCCACGGCCGGCGTCGAGCGGGCGATGGCGCAATTGTCGAAGAATCCCGGGCCTACGGTCTGGTGACGGCGCAGCAGAACCTGATATCGGGCGATCCATATCGCGCGATGTGCAAGCTCCCGAGGTCGAAGCGGCCTGCGATTGCCCTCGATGACCGGCACGGCCAGGCCAGTGACGTCATCGTCGAGGGAATACAGGACCAGGGTCACCGTTCAAGGTGACGACGCCGCACAGGACGCCCTGCCTGACGCATGGGGTCGATCCGGACAAGACAGCGATCTCGAACGCTGTTCAATGGGCCCCATGCTTGCACGCGCGCTCGACGCCGCATCGATTGGGGGGAAACATTGATGAATGTCAGGCCATGACTGGCGGCAGAAAAACATATTGTAACCCAGCAATGCATATTCGCACAAATGTACTTGTCGATATTGAAATAATTACAGACGCCCGCTTGCAGCGCGATGGCTGCCAGCGCGTGCAAATCGGAGCGGCGCTTGCAGCGCCTCGCGCGAGGTGATACAACGTGGCGTCTGTTCGACTGCCGCACGCGTCGCCTTCGACATCGCTCTCGACCTTCCCTCGACATTGCCATGCCCCGCAGTCGCGTTCCCAACGCCTTGGACCGCTGCGCCATGCCTTCACCGAAAACCAGTTCCGCCCTCGCCCCGGTGCCACGTGCCACACTGGGAGACCGGCTCGATTTTCTCCAGCGCGTGGCCCAGGTCGGGCTGTGGGAGATGCGCGTCCGCGACCGCCGCCTGTTCGTGTCGGATGAGCTGCGCGCCCTGTTCGGCATCTGCGCCGACGCGGCCGATCCCGACTTCGCGACACTGTTCGCGCGCGTGCATCCCGACGACCAGCACACCGTCGAGGCCGAGGTCGCGAACGCCCTGCGATACGGCACGCCGCTCGACCTGGAACACCGCGTGGTATGGCCGGACGGCGAGGTGCGGCATGTGCATGCGCGCGGTGACCTGATGCACGGAAGAGACGGCGAACCGGCCTATTACGGCACCGTGCAGGACGTCACCGAGCGACGCACGGCCGAGCAGGCCAACGCGCACCTGGCCCGGCGCCTGTGCGCCACGCTCGAGAGCATCACCGATGTCTTCTACACGGTCGACCGCGAATGGCGCTTCACCTACCTCAATGGCCAAGCCGAGCAGCTGTTCCAGCGGCCGCGCGCCGAGCTGCTGGGCAAGGTGTTGTGGGATGAATTTGCAAAACTGGGCGCCGGGCTGGCGTGGGAAGAGCTGCGGCGCGCCATGCGCGAGCGCTGCACGGTCGCCTTCGACGATGTCCATGCCTCGCCCCAGCTGTATTGCGAAGTGCGCGCCTATCCGTCCGATACCGGGCTGGCGGTGTATATGCGCGACATCACGCTCCAGAAACTGACCGAGGATGCGCTGCGCCGCAGCGAGGAGCGCTTTCGCATCGTCGCCCGCGTCACCAGCGACGCGATCTGGGATCTCGACCTGCGCACCGACACCCTGTGGTTCGGCGCCAACCTGCATGAGCTGTTCGGCTACACGCCGGATGAATTCTCGGCATCGCTCGCCTTGTGGATGAACCGCATCCACCCGGACGACCGCGAGCGCGTGATCGCACGCTTTAACCATGCGCTGCGCGACAACGGCGACGTCCACTGGCACGACGACTACCGTTTCATCCGCAAGAACGGCAGCGTGGCCCATGTGCACGACCGGGCGCAGATCCTGCGCGACGGCGACGGCAAGGCCTTGCGCGTGGTGGGCGCCGTGGTCGACGTGTCCGAGCGGCACGCGTTCGACGCCCGCATCCGCTATCTCGCCTTCCACGATACGCTCACGCACCTGCCGAACCGCGCATTCCTGACCGAGTGCCTGGAGGCCGCCCTTGCCGCGACCCGCCGCGACCCGCGGCGCAAGGCGCTGCTATTGATCGACCTCGACAACTTCAAGACGCTCAACGAGACGCTCGGCCACGCGCTCGGCGACCAGTTGTTGCAGCAGATGGCGATACGGCTGGCTGCCGGCCTTCCCACCGACGTCATCGCCGCCCGTTTCGGCGGCGATGAGTTCGGCGTACTGCTGGAACATCTTCCCGCGGACAAGGAGCAGGCCTGCGCCCATGCGAAGCATGAGGCCGAACGCATCAATCACCTGCTGAGCCAGCCCGTGCAGCTCGACGGCTACTGGCTGCAGCTCGGCGCCAGCATCGGCATCACCGTCTTTTCCGACGAAGCCAGCGATGCCGGCGAACTGCTCAGGCGCGCCGACCTGGCGATGTACCGGGCCAAGGCAGCCGGACGCGGCACCGTCCGCTTCTTCGATCCCGCCCTGCAAGCCGCGGCCACGACGCGCCTGGCGCTGGAAGGCGACCTGCGCGCGGGACTGCGCGAGAACGCGTTTTTCCTGCACTACCAGCCGCAGGTGGAGCGCGACGGCCGCATCGCCGGGGTCGAGGCCCTGGTGCGTTGGCGCCATCCCGAACGCGGCACGGTCTCGCCGGTGGAATTCATCCCGCTGGCCGAAGAGACCGGGCTGGCCCTTCCACTCGGCCACTGGGTGCTCGAATGCGCCTGCCGCCAGTTGTCCGCGTGGGCCGGGCAGGCGGAAACCGCGCACCTGGAAGTCTCCGTCAACGTCAGCGTGCGCCAGTTGCACCACCCGGCCTTCGTGGCCCAGGTGCTCGGCTGCCTCGATCAGAGCGGCGCCGATCCGCGCAAGCTCAAGCTCGAGATCACCGAAGGCTCGTTGCTGGACGATGTGGAAGACGCGATCGGCAAGATCAAGGCCCTCAGGGCCCACGGCCTGACCTTCGCGATCGACGATTTCGGCACCGGCTATTCGTCGCTGGCCTACCTCAAGCGGCTCCCGCTCGACATGCTCAAGATCGACCGCTCCTTCGTGCTCGACCTGACCACGAATCCGAACGACGCGGTAATCGCGCGCACGATCATCGCGCTGGGGGCCAGTCTTGGCCTGAAAGTACTGGCCGAGGGCGTGGAAACCGCGGCCCAGCGCGACTTCCTGTTCGCGAACGGCTGCCAGGCCTACCAGGGCTACCTCTGCGCGCGCCCGCTGACCGCGGAGGCGCTGGCTGGGATGCTGCGCAATGTCTGACTTCCAACTACGCCTTACAACAGAAATAGTAAGCGCGCAAAGCTTTCGAACGAAAGCGCTATAGCGAAATAACGCGGATACAACAGGTCATTCGAAAAAAATCGAAAGATGTTTTGTCACGCCCCGGATTTCGCTATAGACTAAGTCACACTGTAACAACAGTAGCCAGCCAGGTGCTTTCGATTCAATCAAACCGAAACCGCTATACGTGAGAGACAACGTCATACGAAATCAAACGAAAGCAACCGGACAGTCTTCCCGTGTACCAGCACTCGCCCGTGCTGCTTCAACAAACCTATAAAAAAGGAAGCGTTTAATGAGTTCTCATATGCAATGCCGTTCGCACGGCGACAGTCATGCCCGCTTTGTGCTGAATCCACTAACTTCCGCCTGCCTGCTGGCACTGGCCACCCTCACGGCGCCGGCCCGCGCCCAGGAGGAAGCCGTCACGGCCGAGACCGACAAGGTCGAGCAGGTCGAGCAGGTCGTCGTGACCGGCACCCGCGCCAGTCTGCAGCAGTCGCTGGCGCTCAAGCGCAACTCGGCTGTCGTGCAGGACAGCATCAGCGCCACTGAACTCGGACGCTTCCCCGACAACAACGTGGCCGACTCGCTCAGCCACATCACCGGCGTGTCGATCTCGCGCACGGCCGGCGGCGAAGGCCAGCAGGTCAGCATCCGCGGCCTCGGCCCCGACTACACGATCACCACCTTCAACGGCCGCCTGCTGGGCACCGACAGCGCGGGCCGCTACTTCGCCTACGACGTGCTGCCGGCCGACGTCATCAGCGGCGCCGACGTCGTCAAGTCGACCCAGGCGCAACTGGTCGAAGGCGCCATCGGCGGCCTGGTCAACCTGCGCTCGGCCAGCCCGTTCGACCAGAAAGGCCAGCGCGGCCTGCTGCGCCTGGAGGGCGACCACAACGACATGAGCAGCCTCAACGGCAAGAAGCTGTCCGGCACTTACAGCAATACCTGGGGTGACAAGGTAGGCGTGCTGCTCGGCGTGGTCTACGCCAAGCGCGATGTGCGCACCGACACCGCCGGCAACGATGGCGGCTGGACCCGCAACGCGATTCCGAGCGACCCGAGCCAGTTCTGGGAGGGTGGCAACGCCTGGGGCGGCCACATCGACCCCAACGGCAACGGCATCCTCGATCCCGAAGAAGAAGGCCTGATCGGGCCGGGGCAGTTTCGCTTCGGCTCCATCATGGAGAAGAAGGAACGCATGGCCCTCTCGGGCAAGGTGGAGTGGCGCCCCACCAGCGACGTGAAAGTCATCTTCGACGGCTTCAAGACCCGCCTCGACTCGCCGCAGGTCGGCTACCAGCTGTCGTATTACCCCTTGTTCGCGCCGGGCCGCTGGTCCAATATGCAAGTCTCCAACGGCGTGGTGACCGACCTGACCCTGGACAGCACCGACCCCGAGCTGCGCCTCAATCCCGAGGTCCTGAACCAGACCGAGTACCGCGTGGTGGATACCGCCATGTACGGCACCCGGGCCGAATGGAAGGTGTCGCCGACCTTCAAGGTGGTGGCGGACGGTTACCTGTCCACCTCGGAGCGCAACTCGGGCGGCAACGACAGCTATGTCGTGCTGCGCATGAACCAGCCCAACACCACGCGCATCCGCCTTACCGGCTCTTCCGTGCCCGACGTGACGACCACGCTGGCCGACGGCCGCGACCTGCAGACTGGCCTGGCCCAGGGCCTGTTCACCGCCAACGACTTCAATACCCACTACTACAGCCGCACGGGCGACAACATCAAGGACCGCATCGGTGGCCTGACGCTGGATGCCGACTGGCGGGTAGACCGGTTCAACGTCGACAACCTGAAGTTCGGCGTCAGCCAGACCAACCGCAAGAAGTCGCGCGACATGATCAACAACGCTTTCAATGCGGGCCAGGATCATTACTCCGGCGAGAATGCGATCAATGTGGGCTCCCTGGGCAACAACGTCATCAACCAGACCCTGAGCCCAAGCGGCTTCCTGTCCGGCGTGAGCGGAAACTTCCCACGCAGCTTCCTCGGTTTCGACGTCAACAACTATGCGCAGGCACTGGCCGCCCTCGACGGCACGCCCCGCCCGGGCGGCGGCGTCTACAGCTCGACCTTGTCGGCGCCCGCCTTCAACCCGCTGGAAAGCTACCGCGTGGAAGAGAAAACCACGGCTGCGTTCGTGCAGGCGGACATGTCGGGCGACCGCTGGTTCGCGGACGTCGGCGTGCGCCTCGTGCGCACCAGGACCAGCGCCCAGGCCTGGGACGCGAAGATCAACGACATCCTGCAGAACGGCGCGTTCAACTTCACTGCCGTCTACGCCGATCCGTCGGTCATCCAGCAAGACGCCAGCTATACCTCCGCACTGCCATCGGGTAACTTCACCTACTCGCTGACCGATAACCTGCAGCTGCGCCTCGGCGCCGCCAAGACGATGGCGCGTCCGTCGGTCGACAAGCTGGCGCCGTCCAGCACCACCGCCAGCATCTCGTGGGGCGACTTCACGCAGATCTACGGCGGCAATGCCGACCTCAAGCCGTACTCCGCACGCCAGGCCGACGTGTCGCTCGAGTGGTATTACGCCAAGAGCTCCGCGCTGACCTTCGCGGTCTACCAGAAGAACATCAAGAACCAGATCACCAACCAGTGGCTGACCGGCCAGGACATCGGCGCGCCCGGTGGACGCCTGTTCAACGTGCAGCGCCCGATCAATGGCGACAGCGCCAAGGCCCGAGGCATGGAGATCGGCCTGCAGCACCTGTGGGACAACGGCTTCGGCGTGCGTGCGCAATACACGCGCAACCTGTCGAAGAGCTGGGTCGACGGGCAGGAACGCCCACTCGAGGGCATCGCGCCGGCGACCGCCTCGCTGGGCATCCTGTACGAGAAGGGCCCATGGAGCATGAGCACCACGGCCGACTACACCGACTCCTTCGTCACCGCCACCAATGTGATCGGTTCCGGCTTCAACGAGATGGCCAACTCGATGACCTGGGTGACGGCCCAGATCGCCTACGAGGTGAACAAGTCGCTGCGCATCAGCCTCGAAGGCAATAACCTGACCGACGCGGAGCAGGCGCCCAAGCTGACCAACGGCATCATCAGCCTGCCCAACGGCTATTACCGCTATGGCCGCTCGTTCACCCTCGGTGCAAGCCTGAAGTTCTGATGCAACGCGTTTGATGCAGCACGGGCCGGCATGTGCGCCGGCCCGCTTCATCGGACACTGGAGTCCCGATGCGATCGCCTGTCTTCCCCTTTGCCGCCCTGCTCTCCGGGGCGGTCCTTTTATGTTCTCACGCCGCAGCGGAATCCGGGCCGGCACCCTCCTCGGGCGCTGTGGCGTCAGCCACCTTCCGTGCAACGGACGCAGAGATCGCCAATCCCGAGCGCGGCATGTACGTCTGGGCGGCAGACGACCTGGCCGCATGGACGCAGGCGCAAGCGGATGCACAGTTCGCGGCCGGCTACCGCATCGTCTATACGCCGGTGCGGCTCGACCGGTATGCCGGCGAGGCGCTGCCCAGGAAGCAGCTCGATGCGCTGAATGAAAGCTTCGCCACGGCGCGCCGCGCGGGCCTGAAACTCATACCGCGCTTTATCTATAACTACCCTGGGGGCGAGACCGGATACCAGGCGGCGCAGGATGCGCCGCTCGAGCGCGTCCTTGGGCACATCGGGCAGCTCACGCCGGTGCTGAAGGAAAATGCGGACGTCATCGCCTACCTGCAGGCCGGCTTCGTCGGGGCCTGGGGCGAATGGCACACCTCGTCCAACAATCTCACCCTGCCGGCGGCGCGTACGCGCATCCGCGACGCGCTGCTTGCCGCACTGCCGGCCGACAGATTCCTGCAGTTGCGCTATCCACCCTATCTGATGGCGTGGGCGCTGCAGGCGCCGCGCTGGCGCGACGGCTCGGGCGCCTCGCGCATCGGCGTGCATAACGACTGCTTCCTGGCCTCGAGCACGGATGTCGGCACCTACAGCGAAGACGCGGCGACCCGCCGGCGCGAGCGCGACTATGTCGCCGCGCTCTCGGCCGTTGCACCGTTCGGCGGCGAGACCTGCAACCCCGCCGATGCGGTCGACCCGACGCCGCGCGGGGACTGCGACGACATCCTGCGCGAAGGACGGCAATTCGGCCTGACCTACCTGAACGACACCTATTACCGCAAGCTGTTTCACACGCGCTGGGAGGCGCAGGGCTGCCTTGCCGACGTAAAGCGCCTCATGGGCTACCGCTTCGAGCTGAAGGCGCTGCGGCACAGCCCAGCGGTGGCGGCAGGCCAGTCGGGCGATCTGACGCTGACATTGCGCAACAGTGGCTGGGCGCGCGCCTTCAATCCACGCGGCGTGCACATGCTGCTCAAGCACCGTTTCACCGGCGCGGTCGTGCGCATTACCGTGGCCTCGATCGACCCACGAAGCTGGTTGCCGGGGACCACCAGCGAATCAAGTGCACGGTTCGCCGTGCCGGCCGGCACGCTCACCGGCGCCTACGACGTGCTGCTTGCATTACCGGATGGCGCCGGCTCGCTGGCCGGCGATGTTCGCTATAGCGTGCGTCCGGCCAATGCCGACGATGCCGTCAGGGCTCAGGGATGGGATGGAATGCTCGGCGCGTTTCGCACAGGGACGACGCTGAACGTTCTCTGAAATTCAGTCGGCAACCAGGAGTTCGATGCCGGCGTCGCGCAGGCCTTCCCGGTATTCAGGGCTGATGTCGGCGTCGGTGATGATGGTGTTGACACGGTCGAGCTGGACGATGCGGTGCAGGCTGATGAAGCCGAACTTGGAGGAATCGGCAAGGACGATGACGTTCCTGGCGCGCTCCACCATCTTGTGGTTCAGGCTCGCTTCCGCCTCGTGGTGGGTGGTCACGCCGAACTGCAGGTCGAAGCCGTCGACACCGAGGAACAGCTTGTCGAAGCTATAGGCCTGCAGGCAAGCCTCGGCTTGCAGCCCCTGGAGCGACAGCGAGCGCTTGCGCAGCAGCCCACCGGTCAGGATCAGGTCGACGCCCGGTGCATTGACCAGCTCCCAGGCAATGTTCAGGCCATTGGTCATGACCGTCACATCCTGGGCATCGCGCAGATGACGGGCCAGCGAAAGCGTCGTGGTGCCCGAATCGATGATGATGTTCTCGCCCGGCTTCACGAGCCGCGCCGCCAATGCGCCGATGCGCTCTTTCTGCTCGTGATTGAGCGCGTCCTTCTGCGAGACCGTGTGCTCGGTCGGCGGCATCCGGGCCAGCGTTGCGCCACCGTGGCTGCGTATGGCAAGGCCCTGCGCCTCGAGCGCGCTCAGGTCGCTTCGGATCGTCACGGCCGAGACCTTGAGCTGTTTCACCAGTTCGCTCACTTGTACCGACGCTTGCTCAGCAAGTGCTTTAAGGATGGTATCGCGGCGCTGACCGGTTTGCCCCATGGTCGGACGAATAATTTTAATAAAGTGTCAGCTTACCAGATTGGCGCAAGGCCAGCACGAGCGGCCAGTAGGGGCAACAAAAAATGGGAAAACTTCCTGCATATTTTCGTTTTATTTCTTTTTAACGGTAGTGTAATGACTTTTCTTTTCGAATTCTTTCGATTACCATCGAAATTGAAGACTTCGTGCATTGCCAGATTCGATTTTCCCTCGGCCTGCCTCGACGCAAGCCCCGTACCCATAACCAGGAGATGTGCATGAAAGACCGCCGGACCAAAGTGACCCAACCCAAGCCGTGGAAACTGGTATGCGGTAGCCTGGCTGCCACGCTGACCTTGTTGTTCACCCCGGCGCATGCCAACTCCGCGGGCGATCCGCTGGCCCCGGCGGGCCGCTGGGAAGGCGCCACGAACGGCAGCGCCAGCACGCCGCCGATGGGCTGGAGCAGCTGGAACGCGTTCCGCACCGAAGTCGATGAGAGCAAGGTGCTCGGCGCCGCCCAAACGCTGGTCGACAGCGGGCTCGCCAAACTCGGCTACAAGCACGTCAACATCGACGACGGCTGGTGGGTGAAGCGCCGCACGGGCGACGGCCGGCTGCAGATCCGCACCGGCATCTTTCCCTCGGCGGCCACCGGTGGGCCGAACGAAACCAGCTTCAAGCCATTCACCGACAAGCTGCATGCGATGGGACTGAAGGCCGGCATCTACACCGACATCGGACGCAACGCCTGTTCGCAAGCCTATGACCTGCATTCGCCCAACCTGCCACAGGGCACGACCGCCGAGCGCGAGGTGGGACTGGAAGGCCACGTCAGGCAGGACATCAACCTGTACTTTAAGGAGTGGGGCTTCGACTACATCAAGATCGACGCCTGCGGGCTGGCCGACTTCCTGCCGGGTTCGGACCTGGTGAAAAAACAGGACTACCGCGCGGCGGCGCCGCTGATCGAACGCGGCTCGATCAACCGCACCGATGTCAAAGCGGTGCGCGCGCGCTACGAAGACGTCGCCGCCGCGCTCAAGGAAGCGCGGCCGAATAACGACTACGTGCTGTCGATCTGCGCCTGGGGCATGGCCAACGTGCGCAGCTGGGGCAAGGATGTCGGCAACCTGTGGCGCACCAGCGCCGACATCACGCCGAGCTGGACCAGCATGCTGCACAACTTCGACAGCGCGGCGAAGCGCGCGCTGTACGCCGGCCCCGGCCAATGGAACGACCCCGACATCCTGCACATCGGCCACGGCGAATTCGATGTCGCCAACCCGGTCGAAGTGCGCTCGCATTTCTCCTTGTGGGCGATGATCAACGCACCGCTGCTGCTCAGCTATGACCTGCGCAACGGACCGGCTTCCTTCCTCGAAGTCATCGGCAATGCCGAGGTCGTCGGCCTGAACCAGGACAAGGCGGGACACCAGGGCGTGGTCACCTATGACTCCGACGATGCGCAGATCATCGTCAAGACGCTGGGCAATGGCGAGCGCAAGGCGGTGGCCTTGTTCAACCGCGGCGCCTCGCCGGCGCCGGTGACCCTGCTGGCAGGCCACCTGAAACTGTCCGCCAGCGCACCGGTGACCCTGCGTGACCTGTGGTCAAAACAGAGCGCGACCTTCACCGGGGAAAAGGAATTCGTGCTCGCGCCGCACGAGACGCTGGTGTTCGAGGCGACCGGCAAGCGGCAGCTGGACAACGGCGTGTACCTGTCGGAGATCCCAGGCTCGATCAACGTCGCCGTCGACGGCACCCGTCAACCGCAACTCGACCCGACCGTCCACCGCATGATCGACCCGTGGTCGAGCACCCGCTCCGGCGGCTCGCGCCCCCAGTACGCGGGCTGGGGCGGCGCGCAGGCGGATACGACGCCGTATGGCCAGAGCCTGCAGGTGGCAGGACAGGTGTTCGATTCGGGGATCGGCGTGCTGTCGAATTCACGGCTGCAGGTGAAGAACGATGGCGGCTACGCGCAGTTGACGGCCGCGGTTGGCGTGGACGATTCGACCGAGAACACCCGCCAGCCTGTGCGTTTCTACGTGTATGGCGATGGCAAGCTGTTGGCAGAAAGCGCGCCGCTGGCGTTTGGCGCCAGGGCGCCGCTGTTGAAGGCGGACGTTCGGGGCGTCAAGCTCATCGAACTGGTGGTGCGCGGGTCACAGGCAGCCGATGCGCCACCGGTGGTGGCGACCTGGGGGGATGCCCAGTTGACGCGTGCTGCCGGATCCCTGGCTACTGTCCAACGCAAATGACCTTGGTGTCGTATTCGTGGGCGTTGCCTTTCTTCTGGGCCGCCCAGTCGATGACTTCCTGAGCCTCGGCCACCGTCATGACGGTGGCTTTTTCCTTGTTCTTGATGAAGGAGACGCCTTCGAACTTGCCTTCCTTGCTACGCATTACCTTGGCGAACACGGGCGGCTTGCCCTCCTCGGTGCGTTTTTTTTGCTGGACGAGGTAACGCTGGTCGATGGTTTCCATGCGAATGTCTTATACGTGGTGGATCAAGACCGCATTTTACGGCGTGTGATTGGTCAAAGGCCAGAAACCAAACGGTCATTCACTGGATTGTTCGAGCACCATCCCCTGTTGCGGGTCACTGCCGGCACGATGGGAATTGCAAAATCTGCGGCCCACCCTGTTACAATCGTCGCTACCGGTGGTGCGACTCCGGTACCATGCGCGCACGAACAGCTTCAATTGAACGGGCAAGCGATGACTTTCGCAAGCGATCAACAAGGCGCCGGGGCCCGCCTTTTCGAGGCGGCGCAGCGCATGCTCGACTTGCGTGACGCCGTTTTCTCCACCTGGGAAGCACGCGTGCGCGAACGGATCGTGCAGGCGCGCGACGTCGAGCATCCCATCCTCATCGATACCCTGCCTGCCTTCTACGACAACATCGCCCAGAGCATCAGCCCCGACTATCCGCGCATCACCGCGGTCGAAGGCACCTCGGTGGCCGCCGAACACGGCGGCGAACGGGCCCGGGTCACCGTCTACGATCATGCGGCATTGATCGAGGAGTACCAGATCCTGCGCTGGGCGATCTTCGAGGTATTGCAGCGCGAGCAGGTCGACATCGGTCAGCACGAGGCGCGCACCATCCACGCCTCGATCGACGCCGGCATCCAGGAAGCGGTCGAGGCATTCTCGCTGGTGCACAGCGGCTTTCGCGAGCGATTCGCGGCCGCACTGACCCACGATATGCGCGGGCCGCTGGCAGCGTCCATGTCGGGACTTGAACTCATCCTTCTGAGCAATGACCTGACGCGGGTCAAGACCGTGGCGGCCAAGGCGCTCGCCAATCTGCAACGCATGGCCGCGATGGTGGATGAATTGCTCAATACCATGGCTTTCCACAGCGGCGAGAGCATCCAGCTGGCACTTACCAAGGTCGACATCCGGGAGGTCGCGATGGAAGTCCAGACCGACGCCCTGGCGGCGCACGGCCCCCGTATCCATCTCGATGGCCGTTCCATCGTCGGCTGCTGGGACCGCGCGGCGCTCAAGCGCGCGGTGGAGAACCTGGTCTCGAACGCGATCAAGTACGGCGCCGCCGGCTCGCCGGTCACCATCCGCCTGGACGATGTCCATGAGCGCTTGCTGCTGACCGTGCATAACGAGGGCGAGCCGATTCCACCGGACGAACAGGAATGCATCTTCCAGATGTACCGCCGTGCCGAAGCCGCCCTGCGCGGCCAGCGCCAGGGCTGGGGAATCGGGCTGCCCTACGTCAGGGCGGTGGCCGAAAGCCATGGCGGCAGCATTGGACTGGACAGCAGTGCGGAACGGGGGACGACGTTCTTCATCGATATTCCGCTGGATGCGCGCCTGGTTCAGGCAGCGCCCACCTTGCAGACGACCAACGGTTGAGCGCAAGCTGTAGCCATCACACTCGCGCATGCGCTGGCCCATGCACCGGCGGATTCGGACTGAAACCTGATTCATCGAAATACATCGACTCGCACTACGGTGATGGTCGAGCCGGACAATCCGGCGATCGCTAATCACCGGCAGCACTCTCCCGCAGACCGCGATCCGCATCACCAGCGGACGCTTCAGCTATTTCACCAGCACTGACATGACCAGTTACGCCCAGGGCGGCGTGTAACTCAGAACATTTACACACCTTTGATAATGAGATATCATTCTCATTAAGGAGGAGCATCGTCCTGACGGCCCCTGTGTGTCTCCGATTCCCGCATCGCGGCGCCCCGCCTTCATCACCATACCCATGATCAGAATCGACCACCTGACCAAACGCTACGGCGAGCGCACCGTCGTCAACGACCTCAATCTGCACGTACCGGCTGGACAGGTTTATGCGCTGCTTGGCCCGAACGGCGCCGGCAAGTCCACCACCATCGGCTGCCTGCTGGGATTCGTGAAACCCGACCACGGCCGCATCACCCTTGCCGGCTCGCCCCTTGCCCCAGCTGAGGCGGCAATCCGCCACGCCGCCTATATCGCGGAAAACGTCGCCCTGTACGACCGCCTTACCGGCGTCGAGAACGTCGACTTCTTCATGCGCCTGCTGGGTCGCCGGCTCCCCACGAGCGAGATCGAAGCGCTGCTGGCGCGCGTCGGCCTGCCCCAGCACGCGTGGCACCGGCAGGCGCACGGCTATTCGAAAGGCATGCGCCAGAAGGTCGGCATCGTGATGGCGCTGGCCAAGGGCGCGAGCGTACTGGTACTGGATGAACCGACCTCGGGGCTCGACCCTGAAGCCAGCGTCGCTTTCGGCGACCTGATCCGCGCAGTGGCGGACGACGGTGCGGCCGTGATCATGGCCACCCACGATCTGCTGCGCGCCCAGGAACTGGCGGACCGCTGCGGGGTACTGGTCGGCGGCCACCTGGTCAGCGAATGGAAACTTGGAGAATTGAATGCAGGCGAACTCGAACGCAATTATCTCGACAGTCTCGCGGCCCGTGCCTGACGCCGCGTGGCGCCACGCCTTCGTCGGCGCCTGGCAGGCCGACTGGCGCGAACGCCGGCGCGACTGGCGGGTGGGCCTGGTGCTGGCGCTCGGCCTGGCGCTGGCCGCCTGCGCCGCGCTGCTGGCCTCGCTCGACCTCGACCGTACCCGCGCCGCGCGCGCGGTCGCGGCCGAGGCCGAGGCCCAGCGCTGGGTCCACCAGGGCAGCAAGAATCCCCATTCCGCCGCCCACTATGGCGTGTACGTCTTCAAGCCGCTGCCGACGCTGGCGGCGCT
The DNA here is from genome assembly GCF_034045115.1 of Massilia sp. CFBP9012. Lineage (NCBI taxonomy): Bacteria > Pseudomonadati > Pseudomonadota > Betaproteobacteria > Burkholderiales > Oxalobacteraceae > Massilia > Massilia sp. CFBP9012. The sequence continues at coordinate 103,433 of NZ_JAXCWM010000009.1, forward strand.
CGATCCCGGCATCGAGCACTATGTCGGCACCAGCGTGTGGCTCGAGGCCCACCGCCAGAACGATATGGTGTACCGCCCTGCGGCCGATGGCGCGGGCGCCGATCGCCAGTTTCGCCTCAGCCCGGCGCTGATGCTGCAGGTGCTGGCGCCGGCCGTCATGATCTTTTTGGGTTTCGGCATGTTCGCCGCAGAGCGCGAGCGCGGCATGCTGCCCGCGCTGCGCCTGAACGGCGCGCCGCTGGGTGCGATCGCCGCCGCGCGCGGCGCCGTCCTGCTCTGCCTGGCGCTAACCATGTCGCTCCCGGCGATTGTCGCGATCGCCGGCGTGAAGTGGCATGCCGGCGGCGCCGAGCCGGTCGCCGACGCCGCTGCGCGCGGGGTGCTGTTCGCGGCCGCCTACCTGGTCTATCTGACCATCTGGGCCGCGCTGGTGACGGCCGTATCGGCCTTCGCCCGGACCATGCGCGCCAGCCTGGCGCTGCTGGTTACGCTGTGGATCGTCGCGACCCTGGTGCTGCCGCGCGCCGCGGTCGAACTGGCGCAGTCGGCGGCGCCCCTGCCGTCCATGCAGGCTTTCCGCCAGGCGGTCGACGAAGAACTCGGCATGCCCGACGACCCGGCCGAGGCCGAGCGCCACAAGCAGCAGCTGCTCAGCCAGTATGGCGTCGACGATGTCGCCGACCTGCCGGTCAACTGGGCCGGCATCAGCCAATTGCGCAGCGAGGCCCACGGCAACGAGGTGTTCGACCGCCACTACGGTCCGCTGTTCGCGGCAATGGCCGCGCAGGACCGGGCGGTGGCGCTGGCGTCCTGGCTGTCGCCGGCGGTGGCGATCGGCGGCCTGTCGAGCCGGCTGGCGGCGAGCGACAACGCCAGCCATACGGAATTCATGCAGGCGGCCGAGGCGCACCGGCGCCTGATGCAGGACTTGCTCAACAGCGACCTTGCACGCAATCCCGACCGCGACGGCGTCAAGTACCAGGCCGGCGAAGCGCTGTGGCGCAGTATTCCGCCGTTCCGATTCACCTACGCCGCGCTCGACATGGGCGAGCTGCTGGCGCGCTGGTTGCTGCCGCTGCTGGCCGGCCTCGCCGCGAGCCTGGCGCTGGCCATGGTCGCCCTCGGCCGCCTGCGCACCGGGAGCGTCAAATGATGTCCATCCTTGCCCTGGCGCGTTTCGACCTGCGCGCCCTGCTGCGCGAGCGCGGCACGCTGCTGCTGATCGCCGCTGCCCTCCTGCTTGCGCTGTACGGCCTGTTCGAGGGCGCGCGCTTCCAGCGCCATGCCCAGGCCGCGCAGCAGGCAGCGCTGACCCAGGAAGCCGGCGCGCGCGCCGCCGCCAAGGAACTGGCGGCGCATTACTTCGCCGATCCGGACGACCCGGCCTTCGCCGGCATGCGCTACTTCCGCACCCCGGTCGACATTCGCGGCTACGCCTTCCGCGAGCACGTCGGATTCGCGGCGCTTCCCGCGCTGCCCGGCGCCGCGCTGGCGATCGGCCAGGCCGACATCCAGCCCGGCTATGTGCGCGTGCGCGCCGAGTCGATGGAATCGGTGCGCACCGCCACCGAGATCGAGCATCCGGCGCGCCTGGCGACCGGGCGCTACGACCTGATGTTCTTCGTGGTCTACCTGTGGCCGCTGGTGCTGCTGACCTTGTCGGCTTCGGTGCTGACCCAGGACCGCGAGAGCCTGCGCCTGCGCAGCCTGGTGCTGCAGGGCGTCGGCAGCGGCCGCATCCTGTTTACCCAGGCCGGCGCCCGCAACCTGCTCGCCACGGCGCTGCTGGTGGCGGCCGTCACGGGCGCGGCGCTGCTGGGCGGCGCCGTGTCGCGCGATGGCGCTGGCCTCGCCGCGCTGGGCAGCTGGAGCGCCATCGTGCTCTTGTATTCTGCCTTCTGGACCGCGGTCGGCGCCGCCGTGTGCGCGGCCTGCGCCAACCGCATGAGCGCGACCTTCGCCGGCTTCGGCCTGTGGCTGCTGTTCGCGATCGTGCTGCCCGCCGCGCTCGATGCCGGCGCGCGCATGGCTGCGCCGGTGCCGCCGCGCGAGCGCTATGTCCAGGCAACCCGCGATGCGCTAGACCAGGTCAACGCCAACACGGCCAGCAGCATGGCGCGCTTCTATGACAGCCACCCGGAATGGAAGCCGCAGCGCACCGCGCCCGGCAACGTATCGTCGAACGTCTCGCGCCTGCACCGTGCCGAAGAGGTCGAACGCACCATGGCCGGGGTCGAGCGCGAGTTCGCCGCCGCCAGGGATGCGCGCAGCACCCTGTTCGCGCGCCTGAGCCTCGTCAGTCCGGTGACGCTGGCGAATGCGGCTTTTTCCCGGCTCGCCGGCAACGACGGCGCGCGCCACACGCGCTTCGTCGGCGAGGTCGCGCGCCACCAGAATGCGCTGCGCGCCTGGTTCCAGGGCGCCATCCAGCGCGCCGCGCTCGGTGACGAGCGCTCACCCTGCCCGCGCACCTGCCTGGGGGGCTACGGCTTCCGCGACTTCGACGCGGTGCCGCGCTTCGCTGCTTCCCCAGGCCTGGGACAGCAGGCCGCGATGCCGTGGCAGGCCTGGCTGCTGGCGGCATGGGCGGCCTGCTTCGTCGCACTGGCGCTGTTCGCCTTGCGCCGGGAACGTCGCCGCCAGCGCGGCTGAGCCTGCATCCGAAATTTTCAACACTTCCCCCACGTTTCTGGAGTAGTCATCTTGCAATCCGTCACCCGTCCCACCCCGACCGCCGCGTCCCTGCGCGCGATTCCACATGCCGTCATGCTCACCTGCGCGCTGGCCGTGCCGGCGCTGGCGGAGGATATGGCCGCCACCGCGTCCGCCGACCCGGCCCAGGTGGTCGAAGTGCGGGGCCAGCGCAGCGAGGACGAGCGCCTGGCGCCCGGCACCGGCGCCAGGTCGCTGCCCGGCAGCGTCACCACGGTGACCGCGGAAGAGCTCGCCACGCTGGACATCGGACGCGATATTTCGAACGTGTTCCGGCGCGTGCCAGGCGTGGTCGCCAACAATATCGACCAGGGCGACACCGGCAACGGCTTCCGCATGCGCGGCTTCGCCACCCAGGGCACGCACGGCGCCGACACCGCGATCCATATCGACGGCGTGCCGCAGAACATCCCGTCCAGCCAGGGCGGCGCCGGCCACGGCCCGGCATTCCTCGAGTGGATGACCGGCGACATGATCGACACAATCGACGTCATCAAGGGCCCCGTCTCGGCACTGTATGGCGACCAGAACCGCGCCGGCGCGGTGGCGATCCGCACCCGCGAAGGCGGCGCCGCCACGCCATCGAGCGCCACGGTGACAGTGGAAAGCTATGGCGGTCGGCGTGGCTCGCTGGTGCTCTCCAGCGAACATGGCAAGCTGCGCTCGCTGGTGGTGGCCGACCGCTACAGCCTCGATGGCTTCCGCCATGGCGCCTTCACCGATCGCAGCAACCTGTTCTGGAAACTGTCGACCACGATCGGCGATGGCCTCTACAGCCTGCGCGCCACCTATTACAAGTCCGACTTCGCCGGCGCCGGCTACCTGTCGCTGCCGGCCATGGAAGCCGGCCTCGACCCGCATTCGACGATGTACGACCTGCCCGGCTTCGGCGCCGCCCAGCGCAAGACCCTGGTGTTCAACCGTCGTCCGGCATCCGGCGAGGCCGGCTGGTTTGCCACCGCCTACGCCGAGGACTTCGAGCGCAGCCGCGCGATCCAGACCAGCACCACCCAGCACACCTACGGCTACGACGACCGCGGCATCTACGGCGCGCGCGGTGGCAATACCTGGACCTTCGGCGACGCCGCCGTGCTGACCCTGGGCGCCGAGGCGCGCAAGGACAAGGGCGATGCGTATCGCCAGCAATACCGCGAACGCCAGCCGACCGCCAACTACGTCAACAACCAGGACCTGGACCTGCTGACCTATGGCGTATTCGTGCAGGGCCAGTACCGGGTACTGCCGACCGTCAAGCTGCATGGCGGCGCGCGTTACGACCGGTTCGACTACGACCTGGTCAACCTCAAGCTGCCGGCCGCGTCGACCGGCTACAAGGGTTCGGTGCTCACGCCAAAGTACGGCGCGATCTGGAACATCGTGCCCGACGTGGAACTGTACGCCAATATCGCGCAGGGCTTCCGCTCGCCGGCCGCCGAGCAGATCAGCACCAGCGGCAGCCTGGGACCATTGGGCGCCGCGGGAGGACGCATCAACGCCGGCATCGATCCGAGCCGGGTCCGCTCGCACGATGTCGGTTTCAACGCCAGGCCGCTCGACGGCCTGAGCATGTCCGGCGCGTTCTACACCATCCAGAACGACGACGAGATCGTCAACACGGCGCCCGACGTGTTCGTGGCCTCCGGCCAGACCACCCGCCGCGGCGTGGAGCTCGACCTGCGCTACCAGTTCAGCAGCGCATTCAGTACCTACCTGAACTATGGCCGCATCCTGCGCGCACGCCTGGACAACCCGGCCCCCGGCGCCGGCGCCCGCCTGTCGGTGCCGGAGCACACCTGGAAGGCCGGCGCCCAGTACCGCAGCGCACTGGGACCGGGCCGGCTCACGCTTGCCGGTGACGTGTATGTCACGGCCGGCAATCCCTATTACATGGGCACGCCGTCATACGAACGCGATATGCCGACCTATGTGCGCTACGACGTCAAGGCGACCTATGACATCGGCAAGTTCCAGGGCGCGCTGTTCGCGACGCTGCAGCCGCACAAGTTCGCCAGCGACATCGCCTATGGCACGGCGGGCGCTCTGGTGGTCACTACCGTGCCGCAGGCCAGCGGGGGTGCGTCGCTACGGTATTTCTTCTGACGCGACCGAAGGCGAAGGGGAAAGCGACTGACGGGGCGTTCGTCTAATGCAGGCAACTGCGCTTGTGCAGATACATTTCCCGGTCCGCAGACTGCACATAGTCGAGCAATGCCGTGCCGCTGCCCGGATCGCATTGCACCGCGCCGGCGCTCACCCCGAGCAGGTAAGTGCGTTCCTGCATCAGGTTGAACGCGCGCAGATTGTCCTGAAGCCGTGCCAGTATCACGCGCGGATGCGCGTCGTCGAGTGCGAATGCGACGAACTCGTCGCCACCGAAGCGTGCCAGCACGTCGCTGTCGCGCAGGGATTCGCGCAGCACGCTGGCCGCGTCCTGGATCAGCCTGTCGCCGGTGGCGTGGCCGAGCCGATCGTTCACCAGCTTGAGGCCGTCGATGTCGGCATAGATCACGGCGCAGCCGGTCTGCTTGCGCCGGGCCAGCTTGAACATGTGCTCGGCCTGGGCGAAGAAGCCGCGCCGGTTGTTCAGGCCGGTCAGGACGTCGGTCAGCGCAAGCGCGCGCGTTGCAACGTCGGATTCGTCGCGACGCGCCAGTTCGTTGGCATGCGCCAGGGCGCTGCCCGCCATCTGTTCGTATTGAACCGACACCAGGGCCTCGAGCGAGGTGCGCGCCGAGATCCTTCCCAGGGTCGCGATGGACAATTCGAGAATCGTGCCCAGCAGGCTGTGCCGTTCATTCCAGGTGTCCGGCGCCGCGTCGCCCGTCCAGCCGGCGGCCAGCACGGCCATGGTATGCCTGCTCGGCACGCCAACCAGCATCGTCCGCCGGTCCACCATCGCTGCCTGTTCCGGTCCGCGGTCCAGGCGGGCCAACGCCATGCGGTACCAGTCATGGCCTGACGTCGCCTTGTCCGGCCTGCCCCCACGGTCGAAATCGATGCATTCGTTGATTTCGCCACGCACCAGCAGCAAGGCACTGTCGATGTGCGCCAGTTCGGCCATGGCCCGGCCTGCCAGCGCCAGTGCGGCGCCGGGCTTGTCGACTTGCATCAATTCACGCGACATGGTGAGCAACGCGCGCAATTGCCGCGCTTCCAGGTCTGGACTCGGTTCGGTCATGTGTGTCATCGGTAGCTCTTCGCTTGCGTTTGGTCCGCAGCCACGACTGCGGCTTATTGATCGTCTGGTGACGACGGGGTGATCGCTTCCGAGACCGATTGTCCCTCGCTCTCCCGGCGGCGCAGGCCGGGATGGCCGAGCACGCGCGCAATCACATGCTCGGGGACCTGCTTGTGGCGCATGTATCGAATAGCGAGTTCGGCATTGCGTGCTGCCAGGATGTTCAGCCCGCGTGCGACGGCATTCGCTGCGGGCCCATCCCGGCGCCGCTGGCGCTCGTTGATCAGCATCGATTCTCCATCACAACCGGCCGAAACTGGGCGACACATCGGAATAATGCCTGCAGCTGTTTCAAACGCCAGTGCGATCGATCATACGCGCCGCATTGCCAGGGGACCAGCGCTTTTCGTAACAATGCATCGGGCATGCCGTCCGCCATCGCCGCGGGCGGATGGCGGCCGTGGCGCCGTGGCCGGCCTCAGGCCTCAGGCCTCAGGCCTCAGGCCTCAGGCCACATGCAACAGCACGGCGATGTAGTGGCAAATACTGCCGGCCAGGACGAACAGATGCCAGATCCCGTGACCATGGCGCACCTTGTGGTCGGTGGCATAAAAGCCGATGCCGGCCGTATACAACAAGCCGCCCGCAGCCAGCCAGGCAAAGCCGGCGCGGCCAAGCGCATCCACCAGAGGAACGGTACAGACGACGGCGAGCCAGCCCATCACGACGTAGATGACGAGCGATAGCACCCGCCCTCGCCTGGCATACAGGAGTTCCTGCGCGATACCGAGCACGGCCAGGGTCCAGACCACGCCGAACATGGTCCAGCCGATGGTCCCGCGCAGCGTCACCAGCGTAAATGGCGTGTACGTGCCCGCGATCAGCAGGTAGATCGCGCAATGGTCCATCTTGCGCAGAACGTTCCTGGTTGCGCCGCGAAGGCTGTGATACAGGGTAGAGGTCAGGTAGAGCAGCAACAGCGTGACCGCGTAGATGCTGAAGCTGACGACCTTCCAGACATCGCCGCTGCGCGCCGCCACGTCCACCAGCAGCACGCCGCTCACGACCGCGGCCACCGCCCCCACGGCATGGGTGATGCTGTTGAAGCGTTCACCGTGGACCATGCGCCGCCTTTCGCAGGCAAGGCCCGGCGTGCGTGCGGACAGCCTTGCATGGCCGGCCAGGGTGCGTCACTCGGGTAAGCGATGCCCGAAAACAGGGATTGCGGTGCGCGCGACCCGCCGCCGCCATGGCCGGGTCAGCACACGCAGCGCCACCTCCAGCGAAACGTGATTTGTCGCCAGCGCTTCGGCTGTGGCTTGGATGCCGCGAGCGCGATGATTGCTCACGATCGCATCGATTAATATGGCATTCAGGCGATCGATACGGGTATGCATTTGCCAGTCTAGCATCCCCCCCGATGAACACAAGTATTATATTTTTTGCCAGATGAAGCGGGTACATGGTTTCGTGCTACTGTGGTTTCCTGACCAAGGAGCATTCCATGCACGCCGAGCCAAAATCGCATTACAAAGGCTATACCATCGTGGCGAATCCGGTCGAAACGATCCGCAGACGCTTCATGGCCATTTTCACGATCTATGAAAGCGAACATGCGACTTTCCCCCTCTGCCATCACCAGGCGACCGGGACCAAGGGCTTCCTGACCGTCGAAGAAGCCGTCAACAGTTCCTTCGACAATGCGCGCAAGTGGATCGACAACCGACTCATTCCACATATTCATTGAAGCGCCAGCATGCTTTTGCGTGCTCGCGCGCCTGTCCATTCGCGCACCGACAGCGGCATGGCGACCATCCAGCGCCACTTTCATCCATGGCCGGCAAAGGTTCGTAGTGCGCTCCCCTTGGTACGATGGGCGCGTCCGACCCGCACAATATGCGTCAACATTCGGGCAATCATGCAAAACCGGGCCGACACGAACACCATGGAATTCACAATGCTCGACGAGCCTTACCTTGGCTACAGCATCGAGTGGGCCACCACGCCGTCGCAGAATCAGCCCGAAATGTGGCTGGGACACTTCCACGCGTTCAAGCAAGGGGAGCGCACGGTCAGAGGTTCGCTCGTCAATCCACAACGCAGTGCCGCGAACGCGCACCTGAGCGTGATTCGCATCGCAAAAGCCAGGATCGATGCGGCGCTTCTCCGACACTCCCCTCGCCCGCCCGGCTGAACCACGGCCGCCCGCGCCATGTCCATGCTGTCCGAAAGCGAGCGGGGCTCTTCCTGCAGAGTTTCGTGACCGGTAATCCCAGCCTGCGCGCATTGCCCGCCGCCAGGCGCGCCGTTGGCCCGGCGGGCGCGAGGCGGGCCTCTGGCGCCAGGTCCGGCTCAGGCAGACGTCGCATCCAGCACCACCGGCAGCACGAATTTCAGGCGCAAGCCCTGCCCCCGCCCGGCGCTGTCGGCGGACACCGTCCCCCCATGCGCCCGGCTCACGCTGCGCGCGACGGCCAGGCCGAGTCCCGCTCCCGATTCAGCGCGAGCGGGATGGGGGGCGAACTTGCGAAACGGCTGGAACAGCAGGGGTAGTTCGCCTTCCTCGACGCCGATCCCGTGGTCGCTTACCAGCAGCTCGAGAAAAACGCCATCGACCGCGACCGCCAGTGAAATCGCGGCCCCATCGTCGGAAAACTGGCTCGCATTGAGCAGGGCGCCGCCGAGCGCCTGCGCCAGCCGCTCGGGATCGCACCACAATATGGCGCCCCGCACCTGTCCCTGTGCAGGAATTCTCAACTTGAGCGTCTGGCCACGCTCGCCCAGGACGCAGCCGACAACGTCGCACGCGTTCTCCAGCACCTCGTCCACGTTCGAGGCGCGTTTGAACACCGGCGTGTCGCCGGCTTGTTCGATGCGCGAGCCTTCGAGCAGATCGTCGACGAAGCGCGCCAGCTTCCTGGTCTGGCGCGCGATGACGCCGGCCATGCGGTCGATGCCCGGGGCGCCGGGCCGGCGCTGCAGCAGCGTGGCCGCTGCCATGACCGGGGCTAGCGGATTGCGCAATTCATGCGCCAGCACGTGCAGAAAGCCGGCCCGGTTGTCATGCACGAACTTGACCTGGTCTTCGAGCCGCCGCTGCTCGCTGATGTCGGTCAGGGAGCACAGCACGCCTGCGCTGGCGCCATCGGCGTCGAGCACCGGCCGTGCATGGATCACCACCCAGCGCCGGCCCCCGTCGACAGACTCGGCCAGCAGTTCGGCGGCCGGCTGGGCAAGGCCGGTGCGCGCCGCCAGCGCGGCCGGCGATGCCGGCCTGTCGAGCGCGCTGCCATCCGGGCGGTACAGCGCCTTGAAACCGTCCCAGCGCTCATCCTCGTCCGGATCGGGGCAGACGCCCCATAGCCGCCTGGCGGAGTCGTTGGCGTACCGTACGGCCCCGTCAGGAGTACAACAGTACGCGGGGCAGGCGATCTGCCCGATCAGCAGACCATGGGCATCCAGCGCAGTATCGGCGCGCCGGTCACTGCCGCGCCGCCTTTCAGGTATTCGTGCCACAGCGGCTCCCGGTTTCATCGTCGTACATCATGATGGACGCTGGCGCCGCGTGCCGACGTAGGACACGCACGGGCGTGCATGTCATCTGTACCGCCGCCGGCCCGCTCAGGCATCCATGCTGCCGATGAAGAAGCGCAGCATCTCCTTGCTGGCGTTCGGTCCGCGGGCATCCGTATAGCTGCCGCGCGCGTCACCGCCCGACCAGGCGTGGCCGGCCCCGTGCACTGTCCATTCCTCGGCCACGATGCCGCCCGTGCGTTCGCGATGCACGTGGCGGGTAAATGCCCGCCCGCCGCTGCGTCCTGTCTCGGCCTCCACGGCGACGCCGGCATCCACCGCGCGCCGGTGCAGCGCATGGCTGTCGAGAAACTGGCGTATCACGCCGCCGCTGTTCATGCGATGGACCGTCGTATCGGCATCGCCATGGAAAACGATGACTGGCGCGGCGGCATGCGCACTGGACGCGACCGGTGCCGGTGCAGCGGCGCCGGCGTCACTGCCGGCGCTGCCGTGCGCCAGCCCCGAATGGCAGCCGACCGCGCTGAACAGGTCGGGATAGGTTCGCCCGAGAATGACTGCCATGGCGCCGCCCGCGGACAGGCCGGCGACCGCGACCCTGCCGGGATCGACCGCATGCTCGTCCATGATACGCCGGGTGAGTCCGGCGATCAGCGCCGGCTCGCCTTCGCCGCGCCGGTGATGGGCCCGGTCGTACCAGTTCCAGCACTTGTTGTAGTGGGCGCTGCAGGACTGTTCCGGATACAGGACCAGGCAGCCATGCTTTTCGGCGAGCGCATTCATGCCGGTGCCGGCGGCGAAATCGGCGGCGTCCTGCCCGCAACCATGCAGCATGACGATCAGCGGCATCGGGCCGCGTTCGCCGCCGGGAATGAACAGGCGATAGTGCAGTTCACGCTCGCCGTTCTCATGGAGTCCGTGGCTGAACCGGCTGCCGGAAACGCGCTGGGCGGGGGCGCCGCTCCAGGGCAGGGCCAGCGATGACCAGGCGTCGAAAAAGATGTTGAACATGGTTCGCTTTTCCCCAATAAGGTGATGCAAAGCAGTCGCGCAGACGCAAGCGGCGGCGCGACCGCATGGTCGGCGCCGCCGCAAGGCTTGCCCCCGGGGCCCGGGCGAGGATGGAAGATCAGCGTGGTGGCGACGCTACAGCGTTGCCGGCCAGGCCATTGCCGTCTTGCCCGTTGCCGGGGTTGTGCGGCCGGCCTGGCTGTCCATCGGGTTTCGCGCCCGCGGCCTCGCCCTGGAGCTGGTTCAGGTAGTCGGCGCCGATGCTGGCGCCGCGCTGCGCCTCCTGCAAGAACGCGTCGCGCGAGTTCTTGACGGTTTCCTCCTGCTGGCGCAGGCTCTTGTCGGCTTCCTCGGCCGACGCGCGGGTGACTTCGCTGGCCAGCGCGCGCGCGGTACGGGAGGTTTCCTGCACATGCTGCTCGCTCGCACGGGTCAGGTCGACCTGGGTGGTCGCGGCCAGCTGCGACAACTGCTGCTGGTATGCACGCAGCTTGTCGGTAGCGGGCTGGGCGCGCGAGGCCGCCGCCGACAGGGCGTCGGTGGGACGATCGGCGCTCAGCATGCGCTGGGCGGTGCCGGTGGCCTCCTCGAGCAGGGTCTGGCCAAACCGCATATTGAGCTGGAAGACCTGCTGGAACGAGCGCAACATCGTTTGCGACAGCTCGTTCAGGAAGGCGCTGTGGGCGTCGATATGCGATCGCACGGCGGGATTGACGGATTGGGGAAACGGATACATGGCGTACCTTTCAAGGAATGGAATCGATGGCGATGGTCATGCGAGCGCCGGACGCAGTGCGTTGACATATCAGGCGGGAATGGCAGCACGGCAGGTGCCGACTGGGAGATGACGATCAGGGCAGATCGCGTGTGACCTTTGCACTATGCGCTCTTTTACGCGTCCAGGCGGCCGATTCGCATATCTATTTTCGGGCGATGGCAGTCGGCAAGACATTGCCCGCGAAGGTCCCGCAGCGGATGCGCGGATGCAGCGGCAGCGCCGTCGACAAGCACGATGTACCGCTAAGCTATTTATTATTACAAATTTGACAATTAGATGCGGGTTGCTATACTGTATTGACGCAATCCCGGCCCATGCGAAACAATTTGCTCGATGCGCGAAGAGGTAACCACCGATGCCAGCCGGAGACGTCATGCCTTATCGAGTGCTCATCCTTTCCCCCGATGCCCACGACGTCGCCAGCCTGCGCCAGGCGCTGGGCAATGCACGCGATGGCCCTTTCGTTCTCGAACACGCCGCTACCCTGTCGGACGGTCTGCGCCGCATCCAGGACGGCCAGATCGATGTGATCCTGGTCGATCTGCTGCTCCCGGACAGTCAGGGCCTGGCATGCTTCGACCGCTTGCACGCGGCGGCACGTCATACCCCGATCCTCATACTATGCGCACCCGACGACGAGGCCGATGCCGTCGAGACGGTCCAACGCGGGGCCCAGGGCTGGTTGTCGAAGGGTTTCTTCGACAATTACCTGGTGCCGCAGTCGCTGCGCAACATCATCGAACGCATGAAAGTGGAGCGCGGGCTCTACGTTGCCCAGGCACGTGCCGAAATCACGCTCAACTCAATCGGCGATGCCGTCGTCTCGGTCGACATGGCCGGGCGCGTGGATTACCTGAATATTGCGGCCGAACTGGTCTGCGGCTGGTCGCGCGAAGAGGCACGCGGACGGGCCGTCGCGGAAGTGATCGATCTGGTCGACGCCGACAGCGGACGCACGATCACCAGCCCCGTCGATGTCATCCTGCATACCGACCAGCCCGCGAGCCTGAGCGGCAACGCCATCCTTGTTTCACGTCAGGGCCGGCGCATCCCGATCGAAGACTCTGCCGCGCCCATCCACGATTGGGATCGGCAGCTCGTTGGCGCCGTGATGGTGTTCCGGGATATATCCGACAACGTGGCATTGACGACCAAGATGCGGCACCTGGCGCAGCACGATTTCCTGACCAACCTCCCTAACCGCGCCCTCCTGAGCGACCGCATCACCCAGGCCATCGCCATGTCCAGGCGCAACGACACCGCCCCGGTGCTGCTGTTCCTCGACCTGGACAAGTTCAAGCACATCAACGACTCCCTGGGACACGCGATGGGCGATCGCCTGCTGCAGGCGGTATCGCAGCGTTTGGTCGCCTGCGTGCGTACGTCCGACACGGTCAGCCGTCATGGCGGGGACGAGTTCGTGATCCTGCTGGCCAATGAACGGCGTGCGCGCGATGCGGCGCTGGCGGCTGACAAGATCTTGCTGGCACTGTCGGCGCCATTCGTGATCGACACCCACGAGCTGCATACCTCGACCAGTATCGGCATCAGCACCTTCCCGCCCGACGGGACCGATGCCGCCACCCTGATCAAGAACGCCGACACCGCCATGTACCATGCCAAGGACCTGGGGCGCAATAACTACCAGTTCTTCCGCCAGGACATGAACACCCGCGCCGTCGAGCGACAACTGGTCGAAACCAATCTACGCCGAGCACTGGGTCGCGCCGAATTCAGGCTGCACTACCAGCCCAAGGTCGACCTGCAAACCGGTTGCATTACCGGTGTCGAAGCCCTGCTGCGCTGGGAGCATCCGGAATGGGGACTGGTGATGCCGGAGCGTTTCATCACGATTGCCGAAGAATGCGGCCTGATCGTTCCAATCGGGCGCTGGGTATTGGGCGAAGCGTGCGCGCAACTGGTTCGTTGGCGCGGCATTGGCATCCCGAATGTATCGGTTGCGGTAAACATCTCTGCTGTGGAATTTCGCCATCGGGATTTTTTCACGCACGCGCTCGAGATCTTCGATGCCACCGGCGTGGACCAGACACGTATCCAGCTCGAACTGACCGAGAGCGTGCTGATGCACGATGTCGCCGCCAGTGCCGTGCTGCTGGCCAAGTTCAAGGCAATGGGCGTACAGATCGCGGTCGACGACTTCGGCACCGGGTACTCCAGCCTCAGTTACCTGAATGAATTCCCGATCGACGTGCTCAAGATCGACCAGTCCTTCGTCAGGGCGATCGAGTCGGGAACGGGGGCGGGATGCAACGGCGCGATCGTCATCGCGGTCATCGACATGGGCAAGAACCTGCACCAGCGCGTCATCGCCGAGGGCGTCGAAGACGAAGCGCAGCTCGCTTTTCTCAAGAACCACAACTGCAACGAAGGCCAGGGCTTCCTGTTCAGCCATCCGGTGAACGCAGCCCAGATGCAGGCAATGCTCGGCAATGGATGGCCTTGCTGAACGCCCTGCCCTGCGCCCTGCACTGTGTCAGGTCACGGTGTCGATGCCATGGCATCGTCCACTGCCGCCGGCGAGCGGGGAATCTCGTGCCGGCGTGTTCGCTGCCCCGTACGGCCCGCGGTCACTGTCGCGGCAAACACAGGCTGGCGATGATGTCGCCTTAAGGATCTTATTGCTGGCGCAATTTCTCCGCATTCTTTATTTTTTTGTCCGCCTTTTTTTCCTTTGCGGTCTTGGCAGGTTCTTTTTTGGTCGATTTCTTCGCGTCCTGGTTTTTGCTCATGATTTTCTCCGTTTAAATGTGGCCATGCGGTCATGTGTGATCGAACATCTGGCCGGGAATCTGGTCGGAATTCCTTGGAGAAGGCAAGGCAAACGTGCAGCCCGAGGTCAGGCAACCAACATACAGCAGTTGCGCCATGTAGACGGTGATTTCGGCGTCGATCTACGAATAATTCCTGGCAAGCGGCCTGCGCGGCCAGGCCGGCGCCGTGGCAAAGGCGCATGCGCAGGCGCTCTGGCCGCGTAGACACATTACACGTCGGCGCATCAGCATCCGTCAGCCGAACGGACCTGGCCAAATCGTCCTGCAGCCAGATCACGTTCGAACCTCTCGACCCATGCCGTGCCGTCGCCGGTTGGATATTCCCTGCGCTGCGCAGTCGAATTGCGACGGATGTCGACATAACCCTTGAACGGGTACAACTCGTCACTGCACGGGTCGGTCGTATCGACTTCATGCAGTTCAAAATCTGCAGGATCGCACGACCATGCTCTTAGGACCTGCCCATATCGCAGCATCTCGTCAGGCTCGATCAGTTCCATGGCAGCTCCTCGATGGTGGTGACGACGGATCCCATGCTAGCACGATGCAGGAATCGCCCGTTCCGAAGCGTGGCGAGTTGAAGTCGATCCCCTGCCTGCATTGCAGCGAACGGCTGGTGTGTGGTGCTGAACCCAATGCAAACGGGCCCCAATGGGGCCCGTATCTCGAAAATCCGGCGGCGAGGACGGGAGTCGAACCCGTGTAGGTGGCTTTGCAGCGCCGTGTCTTGGCATCAGGAATCAATCAGTTAGGCGAGAACCGTATTTTTCGCCGCTTGTGATGCCCAATAGGTGTTTCGACCTTGTGCAGACCGTACTGAACGCACTGTCCAGGATTACAGTGGGGCCAGCGGGCTGTCGACGTAGGGCGCGCCTGCGAGTTCGATCAGCCGGCGCAAACCGGCAAGGAAGGACGCAACGTGGCGTTCAAACGTTTTGGAAGAAGCAGCGTGGGAGGTAATGGTCAGCGTGTTCATGGCAGCTCCTGTGGATTCGTTAGCATTGAGCGATGTAGACAGTGTATGAGCGTCACTGATATAAATCCAATTTTGATTACCGATCATCGAGATACAAAATCGTGATATCTCTATTGCGTGGTATGCGCGGTCCTTTTCGCGGATATCACCAATGACGATATCTAGCGTCTCGAGCGAACCTCTGCCATTCGGTACTGCGCGTCGGGGCCAGCCGCAGCGCGGCGACAAATGGCATCTCGACGAGGTGGTGCTCACCATCAAGGGCAAGTACCATTACCTGTGGCGCGCAGTCGATCAAGATGGTCATGTACTGGATATTCTCATGCAGAGCCGGCGTAAGCGGCAGTCGGCGAAACGCTTTTTCTGCAAGCTACTCAAGGGTCTGCGTTACGCTCCACGGGTACTGGTCACCGACAAACTGAAGAGTTACGCCGCAGCCAGGGTGCAGATCATGCCGGGTGTTGAGCATCGACAGCACAAGGGGCTGAATAACCGGGCCAAACTCTCGCACCGACCGTCGCGGCAATGCGAACGACAGATGCGTCGCTTCAAGTCACCTGGCCATGCACAGCGGTTTCTGTCAGCGCATGGCCCGATCAATAATGTTTTCCAGTGCCAGCGCAACCGCCTGTCGGCGCAGCAGTACCGACACGTCCGTACCCAAGCATTTTCAATCTGGAATGAGGTCACCAATGTAGGCAGGAACGTGTAATCCGCCACATTTCGTTCCCCGGACCGGGGCAGTTTGTCCCGGCTTCTACAACTCGGTTTCTAGATTCAGCAAGTTGACAGTACCAGCGTAACGGCTTGCTGCCACCCCGAGCGCTCTGGCATGACAATTGCGTACGGATCGGGGGGAATACACCATTCCCTCGCCCCATGAGCGCTTCTGCACCACATCCAGATACGTCCGGCGCCCGCCCGGTCCAGCGGATCGTCAAGATCCGCCGTGACTACAACACCTGGGTGGCCGACGAAACCATCGAGGATTATGCACTGCGGTTCACGCCGCGCGCATTCAGGAAGTGGTCTGTATTCCGGGTCGCCAACACCGCCTTCGGCGCGATCTCCTTCCTGGTGCTGGAGGCGATCGGCGGCACCATCGCCCTGCACTACGGCTTCATCAACGCCTTCTGGGCGATCATGGCGGTGGGGCTGATCATCTTCCTTACCGGCCTGCCGATCAGCTATTACGCGGCGCGCCATGGCGTCGACATGGACCTGCTCACGCGCGGTGCCGGCTTCGGCTACATCGGCTCGACCATCTCGTCCTTCGTCTACGCCTCGTTCACCTTCATCCTGTTCGCGCTGGAAGCGGCCATCATGGCGTATGCGCTCGAATTGTATTTCGGCCTGCCGCTGTGGCTCGGCTACCTGATCAGCGCGCTGGCGGTGGTGCCACTGGTGACCCATGGCGTGACCCTGATCAGCCGCATCCAGATGCTGACCCAGCCGCTCTGGCTGGGCCTGATGGTGCTGCCCTTCATCGCCATCCTCATCAAACGTCCTGAATTGCCGGCCGAACTGCTGCACTTCGGTGGTGCACAAGGTGGCCACGGTGGATTCGACATGCTCGCTTTTGGCGCCGCCACGGCGGTCGGCGTGGCATTGATCACGCAGATCGGCGAACAGGTCGACTTTTTGCGCTTCATGCCGCCGCAAGAGAAACCCACGCTGCGCTGGCACCTGGGCGTGCTGGTGGCCGGTCCCGGCTGGATCGTGCTCGGCATCCTCAAGATGCTGGCCGGCGCTTTGCTGGCGCTGCTCGCGATCGAGGGCGGCGCCAGTCTGCTTGAAGCGGTCAATCCGACCCATATGTACCTGGCCGGTTTCGGCGAATTCTTCGACAGCCATGGCGCGGCGATGCTGGCCACCCTGGTGTTCGTGGTGGTGTCGCAGATCAAGATCAACATGACCAATGCCTATGCCGGCTCGCTGGCGTGGTCGAACTTCTTCGCGCGCCTGACGCACAGCCATCCGGGACGCGTGGTCTGGGCCTGCTTCAACGCCCTGATCGCGGTGCTGCTGATGGAGATGGACGTGTTCGGGGCGCTCGACCTGGTGTTGGCGCTGTTCTCGAACGTGGCCATCGCCTGGATCGCCGCGGTGGTGGCCGACCTGGTGGTCAACAAGCCGCTCGGCCTCAGCCCACCCGGCATTGAATTCCGGCGCGCCTACCTGTACGACATCAACCCGGTCGGCGTCGGCGCCATGCTGATCGCATCGACGCTGTCGATCGCCGCCTTCGGTGGCCTGTTCGGCGTGACTGCCCAGGCCTTTTCGGCCTTCATCGCCCTCACCTCTGCCTTCATCGCCGCACCGGCCATCGCGTTCGTCACGCGCGGGCGCTACTACATGGCGCGCCAGCCGCGCGACCAGCCGCCGCGCAGCACCGTATGCAGCATCTGCGAGAAGGAGTACGAACAGGAAGACATGGCGCACTGTCCGGCCTACGGCGGCGCGATCTGCTCGCTGTGCTGCTGCCTCGATGCGCGCTGCGACGACGCCTGCAAGCCGCATGCGCGCATCGCGGTCCAGTGGGAAGCGGTGATGCGCTGGGTGCTGCCACGCGCCAGTTGGCCCTACCTGGGCGGCGGCCTCGGTCACTACCTGCTGTTGATGACGGTGACGGTGCTGTTTCTCGGCGCCTTGCTTGGCCTGCTCTACCTGCACGAAGCCGACGCGCTGGCCCAGGCGGGCGACACGCGCCTCTTGGGGCCACTGCAACTGGCCTTCATCAAACTGTTCGGGGCGCTGCTGCTGGTGAGCGCGATCATCGCCTGGTGGTTAGTCTTGAATAGCCAGAGCCGCCGCGTGGCGCAGGAAGAAGCGCAGCAGGCCAAGCGCCAGGCCGACCATGCCAACCAGGCAAAGAGCCGCTATATCGCCGGCATCAGCCACGAAATCCGCACGCCGCTCAACAGCATCCTTGGCTACGCCCAGTTGCTGGACGACGACCCGACAATCCCGGCGCACCGGCGCCAGGCTATCCGCGTCATCCGCGGCAGCGGCGAACACCTGCTGTCGCTGATCGAGGGCACGCTCGATATCGCCCGCATCGAGGGCGGAAAACTCAGCGTCGATTTGCGTCCGCTGCGCTTCGACGCCTTCGTCGCCCAACTGGTGCGCATGTTCGAGCAGCAGGCCGCGGCCAAGGGCCTGGGCTTCGTCCACGCATGCGACACTGCGCTGCCGGCGCTGGTGCGGGCCGACCGCAAGCGGCTGTCGCAAATACTGATCAACATCCTCGGTAACGCCGTCAAGTTCACGGCGCACGGCAGCGTCACGTTCCGGCTGCGCTATGCACGCGATATGGCGACCTTCGAGGTCGAGGATACCGGCCCTGGCATCCTGCCCGAGGAAATCGACAGCATCTTCGAGCCGTTTACGCGCGGCAGCGCGGGTGACCTTGGGGACAGCGCCGGCACCGGGCTGGGTCTGCCGATCAGCAAACTGCTCACCGAGTTGATGGGCGGCGAGTTGACGGTGCGCGCCGGCGAATCGGGCGGCAGCGTGTTCGCGGTGCGCCTGCGGCTGCCACGCATGCAGGACGACGCGAGCACTCCCGCGAGCGTTCCGGTGCGGCGTCATGGTTACGCCGGCCCGAGGCGCCGCATCCTGGTGGTCGACAACGAACGCAACGACCGCGAATTGCTGGCCCAATTGCTTGCACCCCTTGGTTTCGTGGTCGGCCAGGCGGCATCCGGCGCCGAATGCCTGCAGCGCCACGCCGGCTTCGCACCCGACCTGATCCTGATGGACCTGGCCATGCCCGGCATCGACGGCTGGGAGACCAGTCACCTGCTGCGCACCGAACACGCCTGCCTGGCGCCGATCGCGATCGTCTCGGCGAATGCCTACGACAAGGGATTGCCGAATCCGGCCGGCATCGGCGCCGCCGACTTTTTCACCAAGCCGGTGCAGGTCGATGAGCTGCTCGACTGGATCGGGGCGCGTCTGCAGCTCGACTGGCTGGGTGCCGCTGCGGCGCCGGTTGCAACGCCGCGTGCGCTGCAGTTGCCGCCACCGGATGTACTGGCCGGATTGCGCGCCCAGCTCACGGCCGGCTATGTGCGGGGCATCCGCGCAGAACTCGACCGCATCGCCGAGATCGGCGCGGCCCACCACGACTTCGTCGACCAAATGCGCGGCCATGCGGCGCGCCTGGACCTCGACGCCATGACACGCCTGATCGACACGGGAGCGACCCATGCTACAAGCCATTGAAAGACCACCAGGACAATTGGTGCTGGTCGTGGACGACGTCCCTGAGAACCAGGCAGTGTTGCACG
Organism: Massilia sp. CFBP9012; assembly: GCF_034045115.1. Taxonomy (NCBI): domain Bacteria; kingdom Pseudomonadati; phylum Pseudomonadota; class Betaproteobacteria; order Burkholderiales; family Oxalobacteraceae; genus Massilia; species Massilia sp. CFBP9012. The sequence goes on from NZ_JAXCWM010000009.1 coordinate 122,706, forward strand.
ATGCACTCGACGAATCGGGCTATTCGGTGGTGGTGGCCAACAACGGCGTCACCGCGATCGAACGCGCCTGCGCGCTGTCTCCCGACATCGTGCTGCTCGACGCGGTGATGCCGGGGATGGACGGCTTTGAGGTATGCCGGCGCCTGAAGGCCGACCTGCGCACGCGCGCGATTCCCGTGGTGTTCATGACCGGCCTGACCGAGGATGAACACATCCTGGCGGCATTCCAGGCCGGCGTCGCCGACTACGTCACCAAGCCGGTACGCCAGAGCGAGGTGCTGGCGCGGATCCGCGCCCATATGCGCACCGCCAGCATGGTGACCGAGGCGCGCAGCGCGCTCGACGCCTTCGGTCACGCGGTGCTGGTGGCGGGCCTGGATGGCCGCATCGCCTGGCAGACGCCGCTGGCGCGCGCCTGGATGCAGTCCTGGTTTGCCGACGATGCCAATCGCGGCATGCCGGCGCGCGTGGTGCTGTGGTTGCAGGACGCCGTCAGTGCCCGTGCGGCCGGCCAGGAAACGCCACCGCTGGTACTGGCGCAGGGCACGCGCCGCCTCGCCTTCGACCTGGCCGAGGCCCAGGACGATGGCTATTTCACGCTGGTACTGCGCGAAGAATCGGATGACGCTCAAGTCCAGGGCCTGATGGCCGGCTTCGCCCTGACCCGGCGCGAAGCCGAGGTGCTGCACTGGGTCAGCAAGGGCAAGACCAACCGCGACATCGGCGACATCCTCGGCACCAGCCCGCGCACCGTCAACAAGCACCTGGAGCACGTGTTCGCCAAGCTGGGCGTCGAGACGCGCACGGCGGCAGCGTCGCAGGCCCTGGCCCGCAGCGCGCGCCAGCGTTAGATCGCGAGGTGGCGCTTGACGTCGTCGCCGTCCATGGTCGACTGCAGCCCCTGCGCCACCACCGCGCCACGTGACAGCACCACGTAGCGGTCGGCCAACGCGTGGGCGAAGTCGAAGTACTGCTCGCACAGCACGATTGCCATGTCGCCACGCGCGCGTAGCAGGTTGATCACGCGCTCGATGTCCTTGATGATCGACGGCTGGATGCCCTCGGTCGGCTCGTCCAGGATCAACAGGCGCGGGCGCTGCAACAGCGCTCGCGCGATCGCCAGTTGCTGCTGCTGGCCGCCCGACAAATCGCCGCCACGGCGGCCCAGCATGTCCTTCAACACCGGGAAAAGGTCGGACACTTCGGGATCGATATGCCGCGCCGCGCGGCCCGGCAGCACGGCCATGCCCATGCGCAGGTTCTCTTCCACCGTCAGGCGCGCAAAGATCTCGCGGCCCTGCGGCACATAGGCGATGCCGGCGGCGGCGCGCGCATGCGGCGCCAGGCGCGTGATGTCGCGCCCACCCAGGTGCACCCGGCCGGAAGCCAGCGGCAGCACGCCCATCAGACATTTGAGCAGCGTGGTCTTGCCCACGCCATTGCGGCCCAGCAGCGCCAGGCACTGGCCCCGGGCCAGGTCGAGCGACACCCCGCGCAAGGTGTGGGAAGAACCGTAGTACTGATTCAGGTCATCGGCTTGCAGCATCATGGTCAGCGCCCCAGGTAGACTTCGATCACGCGTTCATCGGCCTGCACTTCGTCCATGCGGCCCTCGGCCAGCACCGATCCCTCGTGCAGCACCGTCACCTTGTCCTGGCGCGCGATGTGGGCGACGAAGCCCATGTCGTGTTCCACCACCATGATCGAGTGCTTCCCCCGTAATTCGTCGAGCAGCTCGGCGGTACGTTCGGTCTCGAAGTCGGACATGCCGGCCACCGGCTCGTCGAGCAGGATCAGCGCCGGCTCCTGGATCAGCAGCATGCCGATCTCGAGCCACTGCTTCTGACCATGCGACAGCAGGCCGGCCGGACGCCAAGCCTGGTCGTCCAGGCGAATCTGGCGCAGCACCGCGTCGATGCGGTCGCGCTGTTCGCCATCCAGGCGCGCGAACAACGCCGCACGCACCCGCTTGTCGGTCTTCAGCGCCAGTTCCAGGTTCTCGAACACGGTGTGCGATTCGAACACGGTCGGGCGCTGGAACTTGCGGCCGATGCCGGCGCGCGCGATCTGGTGCTCGCTCATCGTCGCCAGGTCATGGCGCTGGCCAAACCAGGCGCTGCCCGCCGTGGGGCGGGTCTTGCCGGTGATGACGTCCATCATCGTGGTCTTGCCGGCGCCATTCGGGCCGATGATGCAGCGCAGTTCACCGACCGAGATGTCGAGGTTCAGCCGGTTCAAGGCCCGAAAGCCGTCGAAGCTGACGCTTACGTCTTCCAGGTACAGGATCGCGCCGTGGCTGGTATCGAGCGCGTCGTCGTGGGCGAGCCTCATGCGGCTTCCTCCAATGCTTGTTCTTCCCTCAAAGCAGTTGGTGAGGCGCGCCGACGCGGCAGGCGCAGTCCCAACATCCCTTTCGGCATGAACAGCGTGACCAGAATGAACAGCATGCCGAGCGCGAACAGCCACAGGTCGGGGAAGGCGGCGGTGAACCAGCTCTTGAGGCCATTCACGGTGAACGCGCCCAGGATCGCCCCAATCAGCGTGCCGCGCCCACCCACCGCAACCCAGATCACCATCTCGATCGAGTTCGCCGGTGACATCTCGGACGGATTGATGATGCCGACCTGCGGCACGTAGAGCGCGCCGGCGATGCCGCACAGGACCGCCGACAGCGTCCACACGAACAGCTTGAACCACAGCGGATCGTAGCCGATGAACATCAGGCGCGGCTCGGCGTCGCGCACGCCCTGCAGCACCCGGCCCAGGCGCGACGCCACCAGCCAGCGGCACAGGCACAGCGCGCCGACCAGGAGGGCCAGCGTCACCAGGAACATCACCGCACGTGTACCAGGCGCGGTGATGTCGTGGCCGAGGATGCGGCGAAAATCGGTGAAGCCGTTGTTGCCACCGAAGCCAGTATCGTTACGGAAGAACAGCAACATGCAGGCGTAGGCCAGCGCCTGGGTGATGATCGAAAAGTACACGCCCTTGATGCGCGAACGGAAGGCGAAGTAGCCGAACACGAAGGCCAGCACGCCCGGCACCAGCACCACCAGCACCATGCAGTACCAGAAGCTGTCGGTAAAGGCCCAGAACCACGGCAGCTCCTGCCAGTCGAGGAAGACCATGAAGTCGGGCAGCGCGCTGCCGTACACGCCATCGCGGCCGATCGCGCGCATCAGGTACATGCCGTGGGCATAGGCGCCGAGCGCGAAGAACAGCGCGTGGCCGAGCGACAGGATGCCGGTATAGCCCCACACCAGGTCGAGCGCCAGCGCGGCAAGTGCGTAGCACATGAATTTTCCGACCAGCGCCAGCGTGTAGCCGGAAATGTGCAGCGTGTGCCCGGGAGGGAACACCAGGTGCAGCAGCGGCAGCAGCGCCGCCACGACGACCAGCACCACGAGAAGATAGCGGGCCGGCCGCGAGAACAGCGCTTGCGTCGGATGGGTCATTCCACACTCCTTCCCTTGAGCGCGAACAGTCCCTGCGGACGGCGCTGGATGAAGACCACGATGAAGACCAGGATGCCGATCTTGGTCAGCACGGCGCCAGTGAACGGTTCGAGCAGCTTGGTCAACTCTCCCAGGCCGAGCGCGGCGATCACGGTGCCGGCCAGTTGCCCGACGCCGCCCAGCACCACCACCATGAACGAATCGATGATGTAGGCCTGGCCCAGGTCGGGCCCGACGTTGCCGAGCTGGGACAGCGCCACGCCGCCCAGGCCGGCGATGCCGGAACCGAGGCCGAAGGTCAGCATGTCGATGCAGCCGGTCGGCACGCCGACGCAGTCGGCCATGCGCCGGTTCTGCATTACCGCACGCACGAACAAACCGAGCCGGGTGGCGTTGAGCAACAGCCAGACTGCGGCGGTGACCAGCGCCGCGAACACGATGATGGCGATGCGGTTGTACGGCAGCACGAGCGAGCCGAGTACGGTCACGCCACCCGCCATCCAGGCCGGATTGGCGACTTCGACGTTCTGGGCGCCAAACAGCGTGCGTACGCCCTGCATCAGCACCAGGCTGATGCCCCAGGTGGCGAGCAGGGTCTCGAGAGGACGGCCATATAGCCAGCGGATCACGGTGCGCTCGAGCGCCATGCCGGCCAGCGCCGCGACCAGGAATGCGGCCGGCAGCGCCGCCAGCAGATACCAATCGACTGACTCGGGAAGATAATGGCGAAACAGCGACTGCACCAGCCAGGTGGTGTAGGCGCCGATCATCAGCAGTTCGCCGTGCGCCATATTGATCACGCCCATCAGGCCGAACGTGATCGCCAGCCCGAGCGCGGCCAGCAGCAGCACGCTGCCCAGCGACAGCCCCTGGAACAGGCGGCCGGCCAGGTCGGCGCGGCGCTGACGGCCGTCGAGGGCGGCCAGCGCCGTGGCCGCGGCCACGCGCACCGACTCGTCGGTTTCAAAGCCCGGTTCCAGCAAGGCTTGCAGCAGCGGGCGCTGGGCCGCGTTGCCCGATTCTCCAAGCTGCACGGCGGCGGTGCGACGCTCGGCCGGGTCGTTCGATTGCAGTCCAATGCGCGCTACCAGCAGCGCCAGCACCGCGCGCACCTCGTCATCGGTCTCCTGAACCAGTGCGCGCCGCGCCGGCGCCGACTGGGCCGGATCTGGTTCGCCATCGAGCATGGCGCGCGCCGCTGCCAGCCGACGTGCGGGCTGCGGCGCGCCCAGGTCCATGCCGGACAACGCCGCCGCGATGGCCACGCGCAGCCGGTTGTTGACCATGATGGTTTCTGCACCCTCGGGCAGGCTGCCGTCCGGACCGGCGATGCCGACTTCCCCCTCCGCGGTCGCGTACAGCGCGTCGTCCTGCAGCGCGCGCAGTACCGCCGCCGCCTGCGGCGTGCCGAGTGCACCCAGGGACGCCACCGCCGTCACGCGGGCGTCGGGGTCGTCGCCGGCCAGCGGCGCCAGCAGCGCCGGCGCCACGCCTGCCGGTGTGGCCCAGGCGGCGCCGGCGACCAGCCACAGCGCGGCCAGCAGAACCCGTAATACGTGCATCGTCATGTGGCGCTCTCCTCGACCCGCAACCGTTGGTGCATCAGATCTTCTGCTTCGCTTCGTTGCCCTTGATGTAGGGGCTCCAGGGCTGGGCGCGGATTGGCGCCTTGCTCTTCCAGACCACGTTGAACTGGCCGTCGGCCTTGATCTCGCCGATCATCACCGGCTTGTGCAGGTGGTGGTTGGTGGCGTCCATCGTCAAGGTGAAGCCGGATGGCGCCTTGAAGGTCTGGCCGGCCATCGCCGCGATCACCTTGTCGGTATCGACCGACTTGGCTTTCTCGACCGCCTGTGCCCACATGTGGATGCCGACATAGGTCGCTTCCATCGGGTCATTGGTGACCGCCTTCTGCGCATTCGGCAGCTTCTTGGCCAGCGCGTAGGCTTTCCACTTCCTGGTGAATTCGGCGTTGACGGGGTTCTTCACCGACTCGAAGTAATTCCAGGCCGCCAGGTGGCCAACCAGTGGCCGGGTATCGACGCCGCGCAGTTCCTCTTCGCCGACCGAGAACGCCACCACCGGCACGTCGGTTGCCTTGATGCCGGCGTTGCCCAGTTCCTTGTAGAACGGGACATTGGAGTCGCCGTTGATGGTCGAGATCACCGCGGTCTTGCCGCCCGCCGAGAACTTCCTGATGTTGGCGACAATGGTCTGGTAGTCGGCGTGGCCGAACGGCGTATAGGCTTCCTGGATATCCTCGTCCTTCATTCCTTTGCTCTTGAGGAACGCACGCAGGATCTTGTTGGTGGTGCGTGGGTACACGTAGTCGGTGCCGAGCAGGACGAAGCGGCGCGCGCCGCCGCCATCCTTGCTCATCAGGTATTCGACGGCGGGAATCGCCTGCTGATTCGGCGCGGCGCCGGTGTAGAACACGTTCTTCTCGAGTTCTTCGCCTTCATACTGGACCGGGTAGAACAGCAGGCTATTGAGTTCCTTGAACACCGGCAGCACCGACTTGCGCGACACCGAGGTCCAGCAGCCGAACACCGCGGCTACCTTGTCGCGGGCTACCAACTGGCGCGCCTTCTCGGCGAACAGCGGCCAGTTCGAGGCCGGGTCGACCACCACCGGTTCGAGCTTGCGGCCCAACACCCCGCCCTTCGCATTGATTTCCTCGATGGCCATCAGGGCCACGTCCTTGAGCGTCGTCTCCGATATCGCCATGGTGCCCGACAGCGAATGCAGGATGCCGACCTTGATGGTCTCGGCCGCGGATGCCGGCAGGCCGCCAGCCAAGAGGGCGGTGGCCGCGGCGATATGGGTCAGGCGAGTGATGAATTGGCGACGCTGGTGCATGGTGATTCTCCTGGTCGATGAAATAAGGCACGCTCAGTACTGGACTTGCAGGTTGACGGCGAAGATCGAACGGTCGGCGAACGTGTCCTGCCGGGTCTTCGAATAGACCGCGCCAAGCTGGGCGTTGTAGCCGTCGATGATCCAGTTGACGCCGGCGTCGCTCTGGCGTGTGTCCAATCCGGTATCGGGACGGAACTGCTGGTAGCGCACGAACGGCTGCAGCCGGCCGGCGCCGGCATTGGCGGCGAAGATGTAGCCGAGACCCGCCGACCAGGCCTTGCCCTGCTCGGCCAGCACCACGTCGTCGTTGCGGTAGTGGTAGTACGCCGCTTCGACGGAGAGCGCGCCGCCCGGCAGGCGTTTCTCAAGCAGGAAGTCGACGTTCCAAGCGGTGTAGTTGCCGACGTCCGACACGGTGAGCACGCCCTCCTTCTGGTAGCGCGCGGCGACGCCGATCGCCAGGATGTCCTTGCTGCCCAGGTAGTTGCCGGTGCCGTAGTAGCCCGGCTCGGCGTCCCAGAAATCGTATTGCAGGCGCCCGGAGAACATCGGCTGGTCGCCGGCATCGACGCCGGCGGCGCGCGCCTGGCCCTGGGTCAGGCTGCCGATGCCGAAGGTGCGGCCTTCGAAGGCGCCGAACGAATATCCCAGTTTGCCGTCGGCCACATTGCCCCACACGACCACGCCGTCGTCGCGGCCGCGGAAGATGCCGCCGTTGTAGCCGTAGCGCGACGCCACGCCGGCCCAGTAGCCGCCGCCGAGCGAGTAGTACGGTCCGGCCATGTTGGCGCGGTCGCTGGGCGAGAGCAGGCGTCCCGCCCAGACATTCAGCGCCGGTGAGATGGTGAACTGGGCGGCGGCGTCCAGCACGCGGATCCGGTCGCCGTCCCATTCGGTATTGAACATGCCGCCGATGGTCTCGTTCAGGGTGGCGCCGAAGTACAGGCGGCCGCTGTCGAGGTTGAAGTCGTGCGAGCGGCTGTCGCCATCCGGTGCGCCATCCTCGACGCTGGCGTAACTGGCGCGGGAGCCGAAGCCGACCGAGACCGAACGGTCCGGACCGATGGGAATCGTCGCGCCGGCCTGGGCCTGGGCTGCGGCGCAGGCGCACAGCAGAACGGAAAGCTTGAAGGTGGATCGCATGCGGTCCTCGTTGTGGGGTGGGCGGGATTGCCTGAAATGTTTCCTGTTGCGAAAAGATTAGCGACCCGCGCCGCGTTCGGACATACGTCACTTGGCGTATTGAGGGTGGCTTCCCGCGCCGGGATACTGGTCACGGAAGAGCTGTCCCGTCACCGATCACTTACCCCTCACGCACAACCATGACCAATCACCCGAGCGCCCCCCCTCTCTCCACCGCGTTCTGGACGCTGGCCGACTGGGCCGCCGCCTATCGGAACGGCGCCAATCCGGCCGACCTGCTGGCGCCGCTGGTGGCTGCGCTGGATGACGCCGACCCGGCCTGGATCACGCGTCTCGACGGCGCTGCGCTGGCCGCGCGCCTGGAACGGCTGGCGCAGCAGCGCGACGGCGCCGGCGACCTGCCCCTGTACGGCGTGCCATTCGCGGTCAAGGACAATATCGACGTGGCCGGACTGCCGACCACCTGCGCCTGTCCCGACTTCGCTCACGTGCCGGAGACCAGCGCCGCCGTCATCGCGCGCCTGGAAGCGGCCGGCGCGGTCGTCATCGGCAAGACCAACCTCGACCAGTTCGCCACCGGCCTGGTGGGAACGCGCTCGCCGTATGGTCCAGTACCCAATTCGTTCGATCCGGAGTACGTCAGCGGCGGCTCGAGTTCGGGCTCGGCGTCGGCGGTGGCGCGCGGCCTGGTGCCGTTCGCGCTCGGTACCGATACTGCCGGCTCGGGCCGGGTGCCAGCCGGCCACAACAACCTGGTAGGCCTGAAGCCGACCCGCGGCCTGGTCTCGACGCGCGGGCTGGTGCCGGCCTGCCGCACGCTCGATTGCATTACCGTGCTGGCCCTGAGCGTGGACGATGCCGATGCGGCGCTGCGCGTAATGGCCGGCTTCGATGCGGACGATCCGTATTCCCGGCATGCGCCGGCGCGGCCGGTGACATGGCCGGCGCGGCCGGTGCTGGGCGTGCCGCTCGCGTACGACTGGTTCGGCGATACGAACGCCGAAAGCCTGCATCTGGACGCCTTGCAGCGTCTGGCGGCACTGGGCGTCGAATTGAAACCGGTCGACTTCGGGCCACTATTCGAGACCGCCGCGCTGCTGTACGAAGGCCCCTGGGTGGCCGAGCGCTACGCAGCAATCGCCCCCTTGATGCAGAAGCACCCCGAATCCGTCCATCCGACCGTGCGCGCCATCATCGGCCGCGCCACCAATTTCAGCGCCGTCGACGTCTACCAAGCCGAATACCGCCGCATGGCGCTGGCGCGCCAGGCCGAGAACCTGATGGCGGGCCTGGACGGCCTGCTGGTGCCGACCGCACCCACCATCCCCACCATCGCCGACGTGCTCGCCGATCCGGTCACGCTCAATTCGCGCATGGGCGTGTACACCAACTTCGTCAACCTGCTGGACTGGAGCGCGATCGCCCTGCCGGCCGGGATCCGCAACGACGGCCTGCCGGCCGGGATCACCCTGATCGCCCCGAGCTGGCACGAGGCGCGCCTGCTTGAATTCGGGCGCAGCTGGCAGACGGCGTCACCATGGTTGCGCGGTGCCTCGGGTCAGCCGCTTCCCGCGCCAATGCCCCCTGCGCCATCGCTCGACGGCCAGGTCGTGCTGGCCGTGGTCGGCGCCCACCTGTCCGGCATGCCGCTTAACTGGCAGCTGGCCGAGCGCGGCGCCGTGCTGCTGGAAGCGACGCAAACGTCCAGCGCCTATCGCCTGTATGCGCTGCCCGGCACCGTGCCGCCCAAGCCGGGACTGGTGCGCATCGGCGCCGGCGCGCCGATCGCCGTCGAACTGTGGGCGATGCCGGTCGAACGCTTCGGTTCCTTCGTGGCGCTGATCCCGGCACCGTTGGGCATCGGCACGCTGGAACTGGCCGACGGCCGCAGCGTGCAGGGCTTCGTCTGCGAATCGTGGGCCACTGCCGGCGCCCAGGACATCACGGCGCTGGGCGGCTGGCGCGCCTATATCGCCACGCGCTAAAACGACGTTTCCCGGGCTTGATCCCTGACTGGAGTATCCGACCATGTTCCACACCGTCCTGATCGCCAACCGCGGCGAAATCGCCGTGCGCATCGCGCGCACCCTCAAGAAGATGGGCATCCGCTCGGTGGCCGTCCATTCCGACGCCGACCGCGACAGCCTGCACGTCGCCGCCGCCGATGTCGCAGTATCCCTGGGCGGCAACAGCGCCGCCGAGAGCTATCTGCGCGGCGAACGCATCCTGGACATCGCGCGCGAGACCGGCGCCCAGGCGATCATTCCCGGCTACGGCTTCCTGTCCGAAAACACCGAATTCGCCGAACAGTGCGCTGCAGCAGGCATCGTGTTCGTGGGGCCGACGCCCAGCCAGGTGCGCCGCTTCGGCCTGAAACACACGTCGCGCGAGATCGCGCAGGCCGCCGGGGTGCCGCTCACGCCCGGCACCGGACTTTTAAATGATCTCGACGAAGCACGCGCCGCCGCCGAACGTATCGGCTATCCGGTCATGCTCAAGAGCACCGCCGGCGGTGGTGGCATCGGGCTGTCGCGCTGCGACGAAGCAGCGCAGCTGGATGCGGCTTTCGCCTCGGTCCAGCGCCTGGGCCAGAACTTCTTCAAGGACAGCGGCGTTTTCATCGAGCGCTTCGTCGCCGATGCGCGCCACGTCGAGGTGCAGATCTTCGGCGATGGCCGCGGGCGCGTGGTGGCGCTGGGCGAGCGCGATTGCTCGGTGCAGCGCCGCAACCAGAAAGTGGTCGAGGAAACGCCGGCGCCGCTCCTGCCGCCCGCCACCCGCACCGCCATGCTGGACGCCGCAGTGCGCCTGGGCCAGGCGGTGGACTATGTCTCGGCCGGCACCGTCGAATTCATCTACGACGGCGCGCGCGACGCCTTTTATTTTTTGGAGGTGAACACACGCCTGCAGGTCGAGCATCCGATCACCGAGCTTGTTACCGGTCTCGATCTGGTCGAATGGATGGTGCGCATCGCGGCCGGCGAGCCGCCCTCCTTCGACGACCTGGCAACGCCGCAAGGCGCGGCGATCGAAGTGCGCATCTATGCCGAAAACCCGGCGCGCAACTTCCAGCCGGCGCCGGGCGTGCTGACCGAGGTGGCCTTTCCCGAAGGCGTACGGGTCGACACCTGGGTGCGCACCGGCACCGAGGTATCGGCCCATTACGATCCCATGATCGCCAAGGTCATCGCCCACGGCGCCGACCGCGAAGATGCACGCCGCAAGCTGCTGGCCGCGCTGGAGGCGACCCGCCTGCACGGCAGCGCCACCAACCTCGACTACCTGCGCGGCATCCTGGCCAGCAGCGCCTTCGCCGAAGGCCGCGTCTCGACCGGCTTCCTCGACACCTACACCCACGAATCGGCGCTGGTCGAAGTACTCGAAGGCGGCACCTACACCACCGTGCAGGATTACCCGGGACGCGCCGGCTACTGGGACATCGGCGTGCCGCCGTCAGGCCCGATGGACGACCTGGCCTTCCGCCTGGCCAACCGCATCGTCGGCAACGACGAAGGTGCGGCCGGTCTCGAATGCACGCTGCAGGGCCCGACCCTGCGCTTTCACGGCGACGCGCTGATTGCCTTGACCGGCGCGCCGGCAGAGGCGACGCTGGACGGTGGCCTGCCCCTGCCCTGGTGGCAGCCGGTCCTGGTGCGCGCCGGCCAGGTGCTGCGCATGGGACGCGCAACCAGCGGCTGCCGCAGTTACCTCGCACTGCGCCACGGCCTCGATGTGCCCGATTACCTGGGCAGCAAGTCGACCTTCGTGCTAGGCAAGTTCGGCGGTCATGCCGGGCGCACGCTGGGCGTGGGCGACGTGCTGCCGATCTGCCGTCCCGGGCCTGACGCCGACGCCCTGCCGATACCCCAGGGAATGGCGCAGGCGCCGGCGTACGGGCGTCACTGGGACATCGGCGTGCTGTACGGCCCGCACGGCGCGCCGGACTTCTTCACCGAAGACAGCATCGCGACCTTCTTCGCCACCGACTACGAGGTGCACTACAACTCGAACCGCCTGGGCGTGCGCCTGGTCGGTCCGAAGCCCGCATGGACCCGCAGCGACGGCGGCGAGGCCGGCCTGCATCCGTCCAATGTGCACGACTGCGTGTACGCGATCGGCAGCGTCAACTTCACTGGCGACACGCCGGTGATTCTGACCTGCGACGGTCCGAGCCTGGGCGGCTTCGTGTGCCCGGTGACGATCGCGCGCGCTGAACTGTGGAAAGTCGGCCAGGTAAAGCCGGGCGACACGATCCGCTTCAGGCGCATCGGTTTTGAAGACGCCCTGGCGCTTGAACTGGCCCAGGATGCGGCGATCCGCGCGCTCGCGCCCTTGCCTTCCCTGCCAATCCTGTCGGAGCAAGCCGTATCGACCGGCTGCGTGCTGGCCGCGCTGCCCGCCGATGGCGAACGGCCCGCGGTGGCTTATCGCCAGGCCGGCGACAAGTACATCCTGCTGGAATACGGTCCCAACGTGCTGGACCTGCGCGTGCGGCTGCGCATCCACCTGTTGATGGAGGCATTGAAGGCGTTGCGCCTACCCGGCGTGCAGGAACTCTCGCCCGGGGTGCGCTCGGTGCAGATCCACTACGACAGCCGGGTGTTGGCACAGGATGCGCTGCTGACGCGGTTGATGGCGCTCGAAGCGCAACTGTCCGGCATCGAAGGCGTGCAGGTCCCGAGCCGGATCGTGCACCTGCCGCTGGCGTTCGAGGATTCGGCCACGCTCGGCGCGGTCGAACGCTACCGCGAAACCGTAAAGGCCGAGGCGCCCTGGTTGCCGAACAACGTCGACTTCATCCAGCGCATCAATGGGCTGGACAGCCGCGAGGCCGTGCGTGACGCCATCTTCGACGCCAGTTACATGGTGATGGGTCTCGGCGACGTGTATCTGGGGGCGCCGTGCGCGGTGCCGCTCGACCCGCGCCACCGGCTGCTGACGTCGAAGTACAACCCGGCGCGTACCTATACCGCCGAGGGCACGGTCGGCATCGGCGGTATCTATATGTGTATCTACGGGATGGACTCGCCCGGTGGCTACCAGCTGGTGGGGCGCACGGTACCGATCTGGAATAAATTCCTCCATAACCGCCAGTTTGGCGACCAGCCCTGGCTGCTGCGCTTCTTCGATCGGGTGCGCTTCTATCCGGTGGGCGAGATTGAACTCGAGGCGTTCCGCGATGACTTCCGCGCCGGACGTGCCCAGCTACACATCGAGGAATCGGTGTTCGACCTGGTCACGCACGAACGCGAACTGGCGCAGGATGCCGACGCGATCGCGCAGTTCCGGGCGCGCCAGCAGGCCGCCTTCACGGCCGAAGTGGCGTTGTGGCATGAAGACGCCGGCGCTGGCGCCCAGGCGGACGAAGAAGTGCAGGCGCTGTCCGATATCTCCGGCACCGCGGTCGCGGCCGAGATGTCGGGCAATGTCTGGAAGCTGCTGGTGGAACCCGGCCAGGCGGTGCAGGCCGGCCAGGTGGTGGCGATCCTGGAGGCGATGAAGATGGAGTTCTCGGTGCAGGCGCCGCACGCCGGGACGGTAACGGCAGTGTATTGCCGCGCTGGCAAAATGGTCGATGCGGGACAGGCGCTGTTCGCGCTCGAGGTAGCGTGAGAGTCAGTCGCGACGCACGCGCCGCTTCGGCGCCAGCACGCGCCAGGCCGGTACTGTCAACTTACCGTAGTCCGCAAAGCTTTGTAAGCTAGCGGGATGACAAGCTCTCAACGTTAACGTGGCTCCGCTACCCTCGCGAGATCATCAGCCATGTGGTCTGGCTCTACTTCCGGTTTTCGTTGAGTTTTCGCGACATCGAGGAGCTCATGGCCAGCCGCGCCCTGCCAACTGCAATACTTAAAAAACTTAAGAAGGTTGAAAGCTTTAATTCGCATTAGGCAAGCATAGTAAAAATGCTCCCTGAAATAAAATTTGTCAGAATCTCTACAATTCCAAGGTCTGCTTTGGGTCGGAAGCAGCCAGTCCCGATCCATGCCGTGTTAGTGTCCTTACGACGTTGTCAGGTCAGGGACGAAGTGGGGGCGCAGCTATTTCGATATCCTGCGGGTCAGTCGCAGCTATTCAGCGAAAAATCGTCGCAGCTATTAGCAAAATCTGATGGGCGTAGCCCCGTGCCGCAGTACCTTTCTTCGCATCTATTTCAGAAAGTCAGAGAAGCATTCGAGGATTGCGCGGCCGATGCCGCGCGAGCCTCCGCTGACGAGTACCTTGCGTCCTTGCAGTCCGAGATCCATGAGAGTGTGCTTTATAAAGTGAAAAAGGCCAGTCGGATGACTGGCCTGCCGGCGCCCCGCTGGCTTACTTGCGCAGCTTGTAGGCGATGATGGCGTCGCTGTTGCCGGTCTCCATGAAGGCGTGACCGGTGGCGGCGATCAGGATGTACTGCTCGCCGTTGACTTCATAGGCGATCGGGTTGGCCTGGCCGCCGGCCGGCAGCACGTCGGTCCACACGGTCTTGCCGGTGCGGATGTCAATCGCGCGGAACAGGTTATCGGTGGCGGCGCCGATGAACACCAGGCCGCCGGCCGTCACCACCGAACCGCCGTTGTTGGGCAGGCCGATGTCGAACGGGATGTACGACGGGATGCCCCATGGGCCGTTACGGCGCGCGGTGCCGAGCGGACCATCCCACAAGGTCTCGCCGGTGTCCAGGCTGACGGCGCGGATGCCGCCGTACGGCGGTGCAGTGCATGGCACGCCGGTGCCGATATTGCGCCAGCCGGCATTCACGCTGATGGCATACGGGGCATTGATCTGCGGGTAGACCGAGGAACCGCCCTCGCCCTTGCCGGCCGCCTTGGCGTTGGCGTCCTTGCTGGCATAGATCGGCTGCACGCCCATCCTGTTGGCCTGCTCACGCGGGATCAGCTGGCTGCGGTTAGGCACGTCGTTGTAGTTGGCGATCAAGATGCGGCGTACCGGGTCGATCGCGACCGAACCCCAGTCCGAACCGCCGTTGTAGCCGGGGTACTGGATCCAGGGCTTGTCGCTCGACGGTGGCGTCAGGTAACCTGCGTAGTTCGACTGGCGGAACTGGATCCGGCACATCAGTTGATCGACCGGCGAGAAGCCCCACATATCGGCTTCGGTTTTAGCGTCCTTGCGCAGGCTGTGCCAGCCCGACGTCGGCTGGGTCTCGGCCACGAACGCCGGCTCGACCGAACCGAGCTTGGGCGCCTTGACGCTGCCGATGGGGATCAAGGGCTTGCCGGTGGCGCGGTCGAAGATATACATATCGCCCTGCTTGGTCGGCAGCAGGATAGCTGCGACCGGCTTGCCGTCGGCGCCGGGATAATTCAACAGGCTCGGCTGGCTGCCGAGATCGTAGTCCCACAGGTCGCGCTGCAGCGCCTGGAAGTGCCAGACGTCGCGGCCAGTAGTCACATCCACCGCCACCAGCGAATCGGAGTACTTGTTCTCGGCCTCGCTGCGGTTGCCGCCGAAATAGTCGATCGACGAATTACTGATCGGCAGGTAGACCAGGCCCAGCGCTTCGTCACCGACCGCGGTGGTCCACATATTCGGGGTGCCGCGGGTATAGGTCTGTCCTGGCGCCGGACCCTTGACGTTGTCCGGGTTGCCCAGGTCCCAGGCCCAGGCCAGCTGGCCGGTGACGGCGTCGTAGCCACGGATCACTCCGGATGGGGCGTCTTCGTCCTGGCCGTCGCGCACCTGGGCGCCGGTGACGATCACGCCGCGCACCACGGTCGGCGCCGCGGTCGGCGAATACCAGCCCGGCACCTTCTTGCCGAGGTCTTGCCACAGGTCGACCTGGCCCGGCTTGCCGCCGGCGCCGCCGAAGTCCGCGCACGGCTTGCCGTCGCGCAGGTCGACCGCGACGATGCGGGCGTCCAGCGTGGTGCTGATCACGCGCGTCTTGCAGGCGGCATCGTCAGCCAGCTGGGGCGCGGTGTACACCGCCACGCCGCGGCATACGGCGGCATGGGCGATGCCTTCGCTCGGCACCTGCGGATCGTAGCGCCAGCGCTGCTCGCCGGTGGCGGCGTTGACCGCGAACAGGATGTTCTTGGCCGAGCACACCAGAAGGTCGTTGCCGATCTTGAGCGGCGTATTGGCCGGCGAATAGCGTTCGCCCTTGGCCGGCAGGTCGCCGGTGTGGAACACGAAGGCGCGTTCGAGGCGGCCGACATTGTCCGGCGTGATCTGCGACAGCGCGCTGTAGCGCTGGGCGCTGGCGTCGCCACCATAGGTCGGCCAGTCGGCCGTGGTTCCGCCGACTGCGCCGGCCAGGACGGCCGGGAACTGCGCCGACTCCACACTGCGCACGCCTTCGCGCGCCACCAGCACGCCGAGCAGCGCCAGCACGGCGATCGCGGCCAGCGCAGAACCGGTTTGCAGCGGATCGAGCGCACGCCGGCGCGCGCCGGCGGCCGGCGCCCGGGACAGCATCGGCGACAACACCAGCGCCAGCATGAACAGCACCGTGACGCCGACCACGCGCGGCACCAGGCCCCAGCCATTGAAGCCGACTTCCCACACGGCCCAGGCCAGCGTGGCCAGCCAGGCGACGCCGATCACGGCCTGACCGCCGCGTTTCCTGCGCGCCAGCAGCACGGCGCCGGCCACCAGGGCGGCGCCAGCTAGCGCGTAATACGGGCTGCCGCCGACGGCGACCAGCCATATTCCTCCACCCAGCATGGCCAGGCCGAACAGGCCGATGAACAGGGTAATGACGACGAGGGCGATGCGCCAGCCCGTGCCGGCCACTGGCGCAGACGGCTGGGCAGGGTTGCGCTTCTTGTTGGTAGTACTCATGGTGCTCCAGTTTTCACGACAATAAGGATGAACAGGTGTTACGACAGCGCTTTCAGCCCACCGGGCGGCGCGCTCCGAAGACCGACAGGGCCGACCCGACGATCAGCAGGATGCCGACCACGGCGAAGGCGGCGGCGAACCCGCCGGTGCCCGCCACCACGTAGCCAGTGACGATCGGCGCCAGCAGGCCGAACAGGTTGCCGACGGCGGTGACGAAACCAGCGGCGGTGCCCACGTCCTCGCTCGAGCGCAACAGGTCGTTGACGAGGGACAGGTTGAGCGAAATGGCCGAGGCGCAGGTCGCCAGCGACAGCGTGATGACCAGCAGGATGGCCCAGGTCTCGGCCAGCATCGGCACCAGCAGGATTACGGACGACCCGAGCAGCACGGCGCCGACCACCAGGCGCCGTCCGCCGGCCTGCGCGGCGCGCGGGCTGACAACCAGGTCGCTGATGCGACCTACCACGATCGCCAGCACCGCCGCGCCCAGGTAGGGAATCGCGGTGTACATCGAACTGGTCATGACCGACAGCCCCTTCTCGGCCTGCAGGTAGGATGGCAGCCAGGTGAGGAAGAAATAGGTGGCGTACACGGCGCAGCCGTGCGACAGGCCGATCGCCCACATGGTGCGCGAACCTGCCAGGCCCCGGATACCGAGCGGCGCGACTGCGCTGACGCCGGCAGTGCCGGCGGCGTCGGCCGCCGTGATTTCGCGCAGCTCGGCCGCGCTCAGCCACGGCGCCTTGCTCGGATGTCGGTACCACTTGAGCCAGGCCGCCAGCCAGACGAAGCCGGTCGCCCCCGCCGCCACGAAGGCGATGCGCCAGCCGACCGTGGTGATCAGCCAACCGAAGCCGATCGCGCCCACCGCCGGGCCCACCAGGCTGCCGCTGTGGAACACGGCGGTGGCCATCCCGCGCTCCTTGAGTGGCATCCAGTCGCGCACCACGCGCGCGCCGGCAGGATAGGTGGTGGCTTCGCCGGCACCCATCACCAGGCGCGCCGCCAGCAGCGAATAGAAGCCCGTGGCAAATGCGGTGCACACGGTGGCGATGGACCACACGCCGATGCCATAGGTGTTGACCCGCTTGGGGCCGTAGCGCCCGACCAGGTAGCCCATTGGGATCAGCGCGATGAAGTACAACCACACAAATGACGACAGCAGGTAACCCATGGCCACCGGCGAGATGCCAAATTCCTCCCTTAGCGCGGTGGAAGCGACCGAAAGCGAAATGCGGTCGATGTAGTTAATGAGCGTGAGCGTGAAGAGGAAGACGTAGATCCAGATCCGCTTCTTCGGGCCGTGCGCTTGCGTCGTCGCGTCGGGAGCCGACGCCACTGACTGTTCGATATTCATCTCCGTTGTCCTTTTTATTTGTCTATGCCCGTCTTTGACGGTGCAGGTTTGCCGCCGGCCCGCCAGGGACCGGCGCTGGCCGGCCTCAGCCCAGCCAAGTGCGGATATTGCCAGCCATGACCTCGAGCGAGATGCCATAGCGGTCGTGCAGCGTTGGAAGCGCCCCGGCGTCCAGGAACCGGTCCGGCAGCGCCACATGGCGCAATTGCGGCATCACCCGCGCTTGCAGGAGCGCCATCGCGATCGCCTCGCCCAGCCCGCCGATCTGGCTGTGGTTCTCGGCGATGACGACGAGCCGCCCTTCGCGCCGACAGGAGGCGACGATGGTGTCGACATCAAGCGGCTTGATGGTGGCCACGTGCAGCACCCCCACGTCGATTTTGTCGGCAGCCAGCAGATCGGCGACTTCCAGCGCGCGCATTGTCATCAGGCCACTCGCGATCACCAGCACGTCCTTGCCATCGCGCAGCAGCTTGGCCTTGCCGATTTCGAACTGATAATCGTACTCATCCAGGACCAGCGGCACCCGGCCGCGCGCCAGTCGCATATAGACCGGCCCCTCGTGACGCGCGATGGCCGCCACGCACTGGCTGGTCTCGAGCGCATCGCAGGGATCGATCACGGTCAGGCCGGGAATCGCCCGCATCATGGCCAGGTCTTCGGTCGCCTGGTGGCTGGGTCCGTAGCCGGTCGTCAAACCCGGCAGCGCGGCGCAAATCTTGACATTCAGGTTTTCCTCTGCGATCACCTGATGGATGAAATCATAGGCGCGGCGGGTGGCGAAGACGGCATAGGTGGTAGCAAAGGGAATGAAGCCTTCCTTCGCCATGCCGCCCGCGGCCGCCATCAGCAGTTGCTCGGCCATCCCCATCTGCAGGAAGCGCTCCGGGAATTCGCGAGCGAAGATGTGCAGGTCGGTGTACTTGGCCAGGTCGGCGGTCATGCCGACAATCCGCGGATCGCGTTGCCCTTCCCTGACCAGCGCGTGGCCGAATGGCGCCGGTTCCGTGCGCTGGCCCTCGGAAGCGATCGAGGCGATCATGGCCGACGTCGTCAGGCGCGGCTTGGCGACGGGGGCCGGGGTGGCGGAAGTGCTCGGGATCATGCTTGGCTCCGGTTGGCGTAGGTGGTGTCGAGCGCGGCGATGGCTTGCTGCCACTCGTCGGCTTCCACACGGATGAAATGGTTCTTGTCGCGCTCTTCCAGGAATGGCACGCCCTTGCCCATCAGGGTATCGAACAGGATCACGCGCGGCCTAGGCTCGTCCAGCGCCAGCGCGGCGTCGAATGCGGCGATGACCGCCGCCATGTCGTTGCCATCGACCCGCTGCACGTGCCAGCCGAAGGCCGCCCATTTGTCGGCCAGCGGCTCGAAGTTCATGATCTCGTGTGATGCGCCATCGGCCTGCTGGCGGTTGATGTCGACCAGGTTGATCAGGTTCGACAGCTTGTGGTGCGAGGCCGACATGGCCGCCTCCCACACCGCGCCTTCGTCCAGTTCGCCGTCCGACATCGAGTTGAACACGCGGGCTGTGCTGCCCTTCATGCGCAGGCCGAGCGCCATGCCGACCCCGATCGCCAGTCCCTGGCCGAGGGAGCCGCCCGAGATTTCCATGCCCGGCGTGTAGGTCGCCATGCCCGACATCGGCAGGCGGCTGTCGTCGGCGCCGTAGGTGTCGAGTTCGTCTTCAGCCAGGACGCCGGCCTCGAACAGCGCGGCGTACTGGGCAATGGCGTAATGGCCGTGCGACAGCAGGAAGCGGTCGCGCCCTTCCCATTCCGGCTCGGCAGGGCGGATGTTCATGGCGTGGCAGTACGCCACCGCCAGCACGTCGGCCCAGCCCAGCGCTTGGCCGACATAGCCCTGGCCCTGTACCTCGCCCATGCGCAGGGCAAAGCGACGCATGCGCCAGGCATGTGTCTGGAGTCGATCGAAAATGTTATCTGCAGCGTGAGCGCGCACTGGCGCCGCGACAAGGTCGCCTGAATCGGGCATGGTCTCCCCCGGTAGATGAGATGAAAAAAGAATGGCGCCGCGCCTGCTGTTTCATGCAAAATGTTCAGCAGTGGGCGTCTTGTTTTATACCTGAACCGATTTTCACGCAAAGCGATGAGTGGGACAAAAGAATTATTTACGCCGGGTAGTGAATCATTTTCACTAGTTAAGCAATTCCGCCGAATTCCCTTGAGTTCGCTGCGGGTGTTCGAGGCGGCCGGCCGCACCGGCTCCTTCGCCGCCGCCGCCAGGGAAGTCGACCTGTCGCCGAGCGCGGTCAGCCACGCCATTCGCAAGCTTGAGGAAAGCGCGGGCATGGGCCTGTTCGTGCGCACCACGCGTTCGCTGGTGCTCACGCGCGAGGGACGCATGCTGCTCGAGCACGTGCAGCGCGGCTTCGAGGAGATGCAGCGCGGCTTCCAGCGCGCGCTGCCCGACATCCACGTGATGCCGTTGCGCCTGCACACCGCGCCCGCGTTTGCCACGCAATGGCTGATGCCGCGTCTTGGGACGTTCATGGAGGGCAATCCGGGCATCGCGCTGCGCTTTTCCGCCGACACCCGGTATGCGACGTTTGACGACAACGATCACGATATCGACATCGTGTATGGGACGCCGGCCACCTCGCGCCACGAGATCATCCCACTAGTCGTCGAAGAATTGACGCCGATGTGCAGCCCACAGATCGCCGAGCGCATCGCGGGGGTACACGACCTGTACGCGACACCGCTGGTGCAAAGCGAAGGCCAGTCGGTGCAATGGGGAGGATGGTTCACCGCCAACGGGCTGGCCACGCCCGGCGACTTTGCGCTGGCATTCGATCGCAGCGCAATGGCGATCTCCGCAGCGGTCGACGGGCTGGGAGTTGTGCTGGAGTCGACCCTGTTGGCGCAGCGCGAACTGGCTTCAGGAAAGCTGGTGGCGCCGCTGATGGGACGCAGCACGACGGTGCGCTATGTCGGGCACCACCTGGTGCATCCACGCGCGCTCGATCCGCATGGCGCGGCAGCGCGCTTCAAGCGCTGGCTGCTGGCAGAACTGGCTGTGCCGCACGAGCCTTGAGCCGGCCCGTACCATCGGTCTGTTAAAAGGCGTGCCGCATGCCGAGGCTGGTGGCGCGGTCGCCGCTGCCGCCTTCGCTGGCGTTGCCGACCGTGTAGGCGGCGCCGTGGCGGTTATCGATGCGCGCGTGCACCGCATACAGCTCGGTGCGCTTCGACAGCGCATAGCGGTAGCCGACCGCAGTCTGGCGCGCATCCTGGTCGAGAGCGCCGCGGTCGTTCTTGCGAATCACGGACAGCATCAGCGCATGCGGGCCCAACGGCAGCAGTATGCCAAGCATCGCGTCGGCGCTGTCGGTCGACGCCATCGCCGGTTGCAGCTGTCCATAGGGGTTGGCGGTATTGCGCAGTACAGCGCTGTTGGGGCCGCGATTACGTCCATAGGCGCCATGCACACGGACGATGCCCAGGTCGTAGACGGCGGCGAGCACAATATTGCGGCCGCGTCCGGGCGCCTGCCCAGGCACGCTGTCGCTCCTGCGCTTGTGGTAACCGAAGCGCATCCGCAATCGACCCCGCCTGGCATCGACCGCGGCACCGAGCTGGCGGCCGCCTGCGCGCCCGGCACTGCTGTCCCCGGGCGCAGCCGCCAGTTCGATGCTTATCCCACCCATCGCCGGCGAGATGTACTTGACGGTAATGTCCATGCGGCTGAAAGCGTTGCCGCTGGTGGCGAAGAGATTCTTGCTGTCCGCGACGTATCCGGAACCGAATGGATCAGCGATGACCACGGACTGGTAGTGGGGCGTGTACTGGCGCCCCACCAGCATGCTGCCGAGCCGACCCTGCAGGCCGACATAGGCCTGGCGTCCGAACAGCAGGCCGCCCTGCCCGACCTCGCCGGTGTCGGCCTGGAAACCGTTTTCCAGCACGAAGACCGCCTTCAATCCATTGCCAAGCAGTTCGCTGCCCATGATGCCGATGCGCGAACCCATCGGCACGCCGCTGGTGAGTTTGGTGAGTGAGCCGTGCTTGCCGCCGGCCTCGCGTACCAGCGCCATGTCGACCACGCCGTACAGTGTGATGGTGTCCTGGGCGATAGCCGGTGCGATGGCCAAGGCAAGCCAGGCGCAGGCGAACTTCGCTGCGTTCATGCGTCAGTCTCCGTATGTGAGCGGTCGCCAGCCAGGGCGCCGACATCTGTGTCGTGGCGGCGAGATGGTGCTCACGCAACCAGCTCACTCGCAGAGGTAGTCATTCTTACAGGAAGGCCACGGGTCGACAAAAGAGAACTTTGCAGCACTTCGTGAATTCAATTCATGGCGGCACCGACGCTGGCTTCGCGCAGTTGAGGTACCGCGATGTTGATGGGTCAGGAATACACCGACTACGATGTCGCGCTCGATAGACAATGCTGAAAACCGCGGAATATACGACTTCTCGCAATGCGAATGTCCGTCGAGCATGAATCGCCACCAATTTCCCCGAGATTTGTGAGTCTCAGAGTCTCGGTTCAAATAAGGAATCCGAACGCAAATCGCCGGCGAAAGCCGGCGATTGTTCTAGTTCTGATCTTGATCAATGCCCGATTGCGGACACGAGATATGCTGGAGGCGAGGACGGGAGTCGAACCCGTCTAGACGGCTTTGCAGGCCGCTGCATAACCGCTTTGCTACCTCGCCAGAGGATATAGTGCGCTTGATCGATGTGAGCGGTTATGAAGCACATCAACAAGGGAAGAAAGGATCTTCCTGAATTCTGGAGCGGGAGAAGAGTCTCGAACTCTCGACCTCAACCTTGGCAAGGTTGCGCTCTACCAACTGAGCTACTCCCGCTTAGGAGTGTTACCACTTATCTTGCAAAACCTGGAGCGGGAGAAGAGTCTCGAACTCTCGACCTCAACCTTGGCAAGGTTGCGCTCTACCAACTGAGCTACTCCCGCATGGAGCCTTACAATTTACTACCGACTGCAGCTCCAGTTCAGAAAACTGGAGCGGGAGAAGAGTCTCGAACTCTCGACCTCAACCTTGGCAAGGTTGCGCTCTACCAACTGAGCTACTCCCGCGTACAGAACAACGATTATGACAGAACTTTGACGTTTTTCCAAGATCGCTTTACAGCTTTGCAATCTTTGGAGCGGGAGAAGAGTCTCGAACTCTCGACCTCAACCTTGGCAAGGTTGCGCTCTACCAACTGAGCTACTCCCGCTTCGTCTTTCATTCTGTTGCGTTGTTGTCGCAACAGGCAGGCATTATAGAGATTCTATTCTGTACGTCAAGGATGCCACGAACAAATTAAATCGCCCCCGCCTTCTCCTTGATCAGGGGCCAGGCGCGGCGCAGATAGTAGAACATCGACCACACCGTCAGCACGCCCGCCACCCACAACAGGTACTCGCCCCAGAAGTGAATGTCGATGCCGAACAGGCGATCATGGAACAGCAGCATCGGGATCGCCGTCATCTGGGCAGCGGTCTTGATCTTGCCGATCGAGCTCACCGCCACCGAGCGGGTGGCGCCGATCTGGGCCATCCACTCGCGCAGCGCCGAGATGGTGATCTCGCGGCCGATGATGATGCCGGCGATGATCGCGTCCACCCGGTCGAGCTGGACCAGCACCAGCAGCGCGCCGGCCACCATCAGCTTGTCCGCGACCGGGTCGAGGAAGGCGCCGAAGGCCGAGGTTTCGTTCCAGCGGCGGGCCAGGAAACCGTCGAACCAGTCGGTGATGGCGGCGACGATGAAGACGGCGGTGGCCGCCAGATTGCGCTCGTGGAGCGTCATCCAGTCAGTAGGAAGATAGAACAATCCGACAACGAGGGGAATGAGCGCGACGCGTAACCAGGTCAGGAGAATCGGTATATTGAAGGGCATGAGAGAGCTGATTACCGTGGAAAAATGCTTGGCCGTTAGTCTACATGGGTATGCTGGTTTGGGCCAGTTGACTCATCTGTATGCTCCCAATTGAGCGCCTGAAAGCTCAACGTGCGACAGACATCGTGGGTTGACGTGAGGCATATAAACAGAGCAAGCACGTCGTCCCCGCGCAGGCGGAAATAGCGCCACTGGCACTATTTCCCCCGAGCTTCAGTACACCGCTGAGGCCCGGTTACAGTGGCTACGCTGACGACTTGGGCCCCCACCTTCGTGGGAGCGACGTGCGTCGACTGCTACTTAGTGCAACTGCCTGTAAATCTCTTCCGCCAACGCACTCGAAATCCCCTCGACCGTCATCAAATCTTCGACACTGGCGTCGATCACCCCGCGCAGGCCGCCAAAGCGCGCCAGCAGGCGCTGGCGGCGCTTGGCGCCGATGCCTTCGATCTCTTCCAGGCGCGAGGCCTGGCGCGCCTTGGCGCGCTTGGCGCGCATGCCGGTGATGGCGAAACGGTGCGCCTCGTCGCGGATCAGCGCCACCAGCATCAGCGCCGCCGATTCCTTGCCCAGTTCCTGGGCCGGGCGGCCGTCGGCGAAGATCAAGGTCTCCAGGCCCACGCGCCGCCCTTCCCCCTTCGCCACGCCGACGATCATCGAGATGTCCAGCCCCAGCTCCGTAAATACCTGGCGCGCCATTTCCACTTGCCCCTTGCCGCCGTCGACCAACACGATGTCGGGCATCACGCCCTCCCCGCCCGCCACTTTTTCGTAGCGGCGCGTCAAGACCTGGCGCATGGCGGCATAGTCGTCGCCCGGCGTGATGCCGTTGATGTTGAAGCGGCGATATTCGCCGTTCTGCATCTGGTGGTGGTGGAACACCACGCACGACGCTTGCGTCGCCTCGCCCGCCGTGTGGCTGATGTCGAAGCATTCGACGCGCAAGGCGTCCAGGTCTTCGCTGTCGAGCTGCAAGGTGTCGGCCAGCGCGCGCGTGCGCGCCTGCTGCGAACCCTGCTCGGACAGCAGGCGCGCCAGCGCGATCTCGCCGCCCTTGCAGGCCATCTCGAGCCACTGGCGGCGCTGGCCACCCGGCTGCAGCACCAGGCTGATGCGGTGGCCGCACTGCTCCTGCAAGGCCATGATCAGCTCGGGCTGGTCGAACTCGACGTTCATGATAAGCGTGCCCGGAATGAACTGGCCGGCATAGTGCTGGGCCAGGAAGGCGCATAGCACCTCCACTTCGATCGGGCATTCCCCCAGCGATTCGCCGACGTGGCTCGGGAAGTAGGCGCGGTCGCCTAGGTGGCGTCCCCCACGCACCATGGCCAGGTTGACGCAGGCGCGCCCGCCCTGCACCACCACCGCGATGACGTCGACGTCGGCGTCGCCCGTCGTCTCCATGCTTTGCGCGTGCAGCACTTTCGACAGCGCCTGGATCTGGTTACGCACCGACGCCGCCTGCTCGAACTTGAGCTCCATGGCGTAATCCTGCATCTTCTGCTCGAGGTCGGCCATCACCTCGCTCTGGCGTCCGCGCAGGAAACGCGCCGCGTTTTCCACGTCGAGCTTGTACTCATCCGGCGCGATCAGCTTCACGCAGGGCGCGCTGCAACGGCCGATCTGGTGCAAGAGGCACGGCCGCGTGCGGTTGGCATAGACGCTGTCCTCGCAGGTACGCAGCCTGAAAACGCGCTGCAGTAGCTGGATCGACTCCTTGGCCGCCCAGGCGCTGGGGAAAGGACCGAAGTACTGGTTCTTCTTGTCCAGCGCGCCGCGGTAATACGCCATGCGCGGCGCCTCGCCGCCCGTGATCTTGATGTAGGGGTAAGACTTATCGTCGCGGAACAGGATGTTGTAGCGCGGCTTGAGCGTCTTGATCAGGTTGTTTTCCAGGATCAGCGCTTCGGCCTCGCTGCTGACGACCGTCGTTTCCAGGCGCGCGATCTGCGACACCATCATCGCGATGCGCGGGCTCGACAGGTTTTTCTGGAAGTAGCTCGAGACGCGGTTCTTGAGGTTGCGCGCCTTGCCGACGTAGAGCACATTGTCGGCCGCATCGAAGTAGCGATAGACGCCGGGCAGCCCCGGCAGGCGGTTGACGACGGCCAGCACCTGCGCGCGCACGTCGGCCTCCACCTTCGGGCTCAGTTCGCGGTTGGCTTCGGCGCGCATTTCCTCGCGCGCGTCCGACAGGCGCTCGCGGCCGATCCGCGCGGCCAGTTCGGGGGTGACGTCGACGGATGGATTACCAGCTGCTGCGGGTTTTGCTTCGGACATTACTCTGCCAATGATGGTGTTGCCAACGGCGCCTGGGTCACGATCACGAAGGCGACGCCGTAGTCGGCCTCGTCGCTGATCGTCACCTGGGCGCTGAGCCGGTGCTCGCGCATGAAGTCGCCAAGGCCGCCGCTGCAGACGATGACCGGCTTGCCGCTCGGGTCATTGAGCATCTGGGCGGAACGCCAGGTCATGGGCATGCGCATGCCCATGCCGATGGCCTTTGAAAACGCCTCCTTGGCCGAGAACCGGGTGGCCAGGAAGCGCAGGCCGCGCACCGCGTTCTTGGCGCTGCGGGCATGGTATTTTTCCAGCTCTTGCGGGCCGAGGATTTTCTCGGCGAAGCGCGGGCCGCTACGCGCGAGGGCAGCCTCGACACGCGAGATCTGGACGATGTCGGTGCCGATGCCGTAGATCATCTCAGGCCCCGGCTTTCGCAGAGTAAGCCACGCCCAGGCGCGCCGCGACCATGATCGCCTTCATCTCGCGCACCGCGTTTTCCCAGCCGGCGAACAAGGCATGCGCCACGATGGCGTGGCCGATGTTCAGTTCATGCAGGTCGGGAATCGCCGCGATCGGCTGCACGTTCGTGTAGTGCAGGCCATGGCCGGCGTTAACGCGCAGGCCGCGCCTGACGCCCTCGTGCACGCCCAGCTTGATGCGCTCGAGTTCGGGCGCCACCTCACTGCCTTCGGCCTCGGCATAGCGCCCCGTATGCAGCTCGATCACGGTGGCGCCGACGGCCGCCGCCGCTTCGATCTGGCGCGCATCGGCATCGATGAACAGCGAGACGCGGATGCCCTCTTGCTTCAATTGCTTCACCGCCGCCTCGACCTCGTTGTAGTAGCGCACCACGTCCAGGCCGCCCTCGGTCGTGACTTCCTCGCGCCGCTCCGGCACCAGGCACACGTCCTGCGGCTTCACCTGGCAGGCGAAGTCGATCATCTCGCGGGTCACGGCCGCTTCCAGGTTCATGCGCGTCAAGAGCAGCGGACGCAGGGCCAGCACGTCGGCATCCTTGATGTGGCGGCGGTCTTCGCGCAGGTGCAGGGTGATCAGGTCGGCGCCCGCCTGCTCGGCCAGCAGCGCGGCGCGCAGCGGGTCCGGGTACGTCGTGCCGCGCGCATTGCGCACGGTGGCGATGTGGTCGATGTTCACGCCCAGGTCGATCACCTGGCCGGCGGGTTGCAGGAAGCTCATAATATTCTTTTTACAATTGCATCAAATCGATCAAAATCTGGCGCGTATTGAGCGGCTGTCCGCCCAGGTGGTGCGCCAGCAGGAAGCGCATCAATTGCTTGCTCTGCGCCTGGGTCGCCGGATCAGTATAGTCCTCGCGCTCCATGTCCAGCAGGGTCTTGCCCAATACCACGGGCCACACTTCGCCGGCGCCCGCCGCGCGCGCGCCGCGCTCCGGATCGACCACGTAGGAGCTAGCCGGCGCGACCGGGCCGCGGCTGCTCGTGCAGCGGCCGAGATCGGCTGCGACGCCTGTTTCCCTAAGTAAGGCTCTTTCGAATTTTCGCAAGACGATTTGCGCCGGTTCGCCGTGGGCGAGCTGGTTCAGGGTCGAGACGTAGTGGTCGAACAGGGCCGGATGGCGGTCGTCGCGCGCCAGCAGCTTTACCAATAATTCGTTCAGGTAGAAGCCGCACAGCAGCGCGGTGCGTTCCAGCGGCAGCATGCCGCCCACCCACTCGGCATCGATCAGGGTGCGCAGCTCGGACTTTCCGCTCCACGATACCGACAAGGGCTGGAAGGTCTGCAGCACGCCGCGCAGCTTGGAGAACGGGCGCTTGGCGCCCTTTGCCACCACCCCCACCCGGCCATGGTCGCGGGTGAACATGTCGATGATGAGGCTGGTCTCTTTGTAGGGATAGCTGTGCAGCACGAAACCGGGCTGGCCGACGATGCGACTGTCACGGGCCGGCGCGCGCGGGCGCTTGCCCGCGGCCGGCGTGGTCTCGTCGTCGATAAATTGGTCGTGGCTGGACATGCGCGCGGCTTGCGTCCTCGGCCCTTACTCGTAACCGTAAGCGCGCAGACCCGCTTCGTTGTCGGCCCAGCCGGACTTGACCTTGACCCAGATTTCCAGATAGATCGGGCCGCCAAACAGCTTTTCCATGTCGAGGCGCGATTGCGTCGAAATCTCTTTCAGGCGCGCACCCTTGTCACCGATGATCATCGATTTATGGGTGCTGCGCTCGACCAGGATCGCGGCGAAGATGCGGCGCAGATTGCCTTCCTGTTCGAACTGTTCGATCACCACGGTGCTGGTGTACGGCAGTTCGTCGCCCAGCAGGCGGAACACTTTTTCGCGCACGATCTCGGCCGCCAGGAATTTTTCGCTGCGGTCGGTGATGTCGTCCGGTCCGAACACCGGCGGATTTTCCGGCAGATGGCGCTTGATCTCGGCTTCCAGCGCGTCGACCTGGAAGCGCAGCTTGGCCGAGACCGGCACGATGGCGGCGAAATTGAACAGGGCCGAAATCTTTTGCGCGAACGGCATCAGCACCGCCTTGTCCTTCACGCGGTCCGATTTATTGATGACCAGGATCACCGGGACATTCTTTGGCAGCATCTCGAGCACCTGCTGGTCGGCCGGGCCGAAGGTGCCGGCTTCGACCAGGAACAGGATCGCGTCCGACGACGTCAGCGTGTTCGAGACGGTCTTGTTGAGCGTCTTGTTGAGCGCATTGGCGTGGCGGGTCTGGAAGCCCGGGGTATCGACGTAGATGTACTGCGCGTCGTCGCGGGTCTGAATGCCGGTGATGCGGTGGCGCGTGGTCTGGGCCTTGCGCGACGTGATCGACACCTTGGCGCCGATCAGGACGTTCATCAGGGTCGACTTGCCGACGTTCGGGCGGCCGACGATGGCGATATAGCCACAACGGAAGTTGCCGCAATGGGAATTGTCGGGAGTGGCGTTCATGCTTTTTCTGTTCCTGGTTGTGCTGCGTGGGGCGTGCCGGATGCGGAAGCCTCGCCCTGGGGGGTGGCAATGCCGGCCAGCTTCAATTGGGCCGAGCGCTGCCGTGGCTTGCGCGCGCCCGGCGTCTTGGCCAGCGCCTTCTGGGCCGCTTCGAGCGCCAGGCTGGCGGCGGCCTGTTCGGCGGCGCGGCGGCTTCCGCCGCGGCCGAACACCTGCACGTTCAGCTTCGGCACCAGGCATTCGACTTCGAATTCCTGGCTGTGGGCGGCGCCGTGGGTGGCCACCACATTATAGGTCGGCAGCGCGATGCGCTTGGCCTGCAGGAATTCCTGCAGCAGGGTCTTGGCGTCCTTGCCGAGCGTGGCCGGGTCGACCGTCTGCAGCAGCGGGATATAAAAGGCGCGGATCGTGTCGCGCGCGCTGTCGAAGCCGCCGTCGAGGAAGATCGCGCCGAGCAGCGCTTCCAGGGTGTCGGCCAGGATCGAGGGGCGGCGGAAGCCGCCGGACTTGAGTTCGCCCTCGCCCAAGCGCAAAAATTGCGACAGGTCGAGCTTCTGGGCGATCTCGAACAGCGCCTGCTGCTTGACCAGGTTGGCGCGCAGGCGCGACAGGTCGCCCTCGTCGAGCTGGCTGAAACGTTCGTACAGCACCGAAGCGACGACGCAGTTGAGGACCGAATCGCCCAGGAATTCCAGGCGCTCGTTATGCAGACTGCTATGGCTACGGTGGGTCAGGGCTTGCTGCAGCAACCCGACTTCCCGGAACGTATACCCCAAGCGCGTTTGCAATAACTGAAGATTCATTGTTGATGTCATGTGCGTGGCCGGGCTGGCCACGGTGTTTCTATAAAGGCTTAACGGGCGGCGCTGTCGGCCTCGGCCACCACGCCGCTCGGGTCGGTGGTGCCGGCGAAGTCGATCAGCAGGCTGACGTTACCCATCAGCGGCAGCCGCTTTTCGTAGGCAAAGCTGATCTGCATCTCGTCACCGTCGCGGCTGAAGACCAGGTCCTGGCCGCGTACGGCCTCGACGTCGTTGACGCTGGTATGGCGGTTGAAGGCTTGC
The DNA here is from genome assembly GCF_034045115.1 of Massilia sp. CFBP9012. Taxonomy (NCBI): domain Bacteria; kingdom Pseudomonadati; phylum Pseudomonadota; class Betaproteobacteria; order Burkholderiales; family Oxalobacteraceae; genus Massilia; species Massilia sp. CFBP9012. Next base: position 152,455 of record NZ_JAXCWM010000009.1, read on the forward strand.
TGCATCTCGCGGATGCTGCCGCCGGTGCTCTTGACCTGGGCGATCCCGGACTTGATCGCGTTGTACTCGATATAGGCCGGGACCATGCGCATGGCGAAGATGCCGGCCACGCCGATGATGGCCAGCGCCACGATCAGGCCGGACAGCGAAATACCGGCTTGCTTGTTCAACAGCTTCCTGCGATCCATGCGCGCCCCTTGTTATTCGATACCGCCGACACGCTTCGGATTGCTGAAGTTCATCCAGACCACGAAGGCCTTGCCGACGATATTGCGATCAGGCACGAAACCCCAGTAACGGCTATCCGCGCTATTGTCGCGATTATCGCCCATCATGAAATACTGCCCTTCCGGCACCACGCAAGTGAACTTGTCGTAGGTGTATTCGCAGTTTTCGCGCAGCGGGAAGTTTTCCACGCTGCCCAGGTCGATATTACGCTTGTCGGCCGTATTCAGGATGCGGTGCTGGGTAAAGCCGCCCGGGCTCGGCAGTTTCTCGACGAACTGCTTGTGGTAGATTGGATGCTGGTCGTCCAGGTAGTCGTCCAGCGCCGTGTACTCGACCGGCTTGCCGTTGACCGTCAGGCGCTTGTCCTCGTAGGTGATTTTATCACCCGGCACGCCAACGACGCGCTTGATGTAATCCTGGTTCATGTCTTTTGGATACTTGAACACCATCACGTCGCCGCGCTGGGGATTATTGATCTGGATGATTTTTTTATTGACGATCGGCAGGCGGATGCCATAAGTGTACTTGTTCACCAGGATGAAGTCGCCCACCAGCAGGGTCGGCACCATCGACGATGACGGGATCTTGAACGGTTCCCACAAGAATGAGCGCAAGATGAACACCAGTGCGATGACCGGGAAGAAGCTGCCCGAATACTCGATCCAGGTCGGCTGGCGCAGGTGGGCCTGCTCGATCGCCGCGCGATTGCCGTTGTGGTCGACCTTGATCCCATCCGCGACCAGCTTGGCGTTGCGCGTATCGTACTCGCGCAGGGCGGCATCGGCGGCGCGGCGCCGTTGTTTCGCCAAATAGAATGTGTCCAGGCACCAGATGATGCCCGTGATCACCATCAGGACGAACAGGATCAGGGCGAAATTGCCCAGGATGGGTTGCAGGTTCATTATTTATCTTCCACCTGGAGAATGGCCAGGAAGGCTTCTTGTGGAATTTCCACCGAGCCGACCTGCTTCATGCGCTTCTTGCCGGCCTTTTGCTTCTCCAGCAGCTTTTTCTTACGCGAGATGTCGCCGCCATAGCACTTGGCCAGGACGTTCTTGCGCAGCGCCTTGACGTTTTCACGCGAGATGATGGTGGCGCCAATCGCGGCCTGGATCGCGACGTCGAACATCTGGCGCGGAATCAGTTCGCGCATCTTGGCCGCCACCTGACGGCCGCGGTAAGGCGCGTTGGCGCGGTGGACGATGATGGCCAGGGCGTCGACTTTTTCGCTGTTGATCAGCATGTCGACCTTGACCACGTCGGCCGCGCGATTTTCCTTGAACTCGTAGTCCATCGAGGCATAGCCGCGCGAAGTCGACTTGAGGCGATCGAAGAAGTCCAGCACGATCTCGGCCATCGGGATCTCGTAATGCAGTTTCACCTGGCGGCCGTGGTAGGCCATGTCCATCTGGATGCCGCGCTTGCCGTTACACAGGGTCATGACCGCACCGACGTACTCTTGCGGCATGTACAGGTTGACGTCGACGATCGGCTCGCGCACTTCGTTGATCTTCGACGGTTCCGGCATCTTGGATGGATTGTCGACGCGGATCATGCTGCCGTCGCGCATCTCGACCTCGTACACCACGGTCGGCGCCGTCGTGATCAGGTCCATATCGAATTCACGCTCCAGGCGCTCTTGCACGATCTCCATGTGCAAGAGGCCCAGGAAGCCGCAGCGGAAGCCAAAGCCCAGCGCCTGCGAGACTTCCGGCTCGTACATCAGGGCGGCGTCGTTCAGCTTCAGCTTTTCGAGCGAGTCGCGCAGCGCGTCGTACTGGTTCGCCTCGACCGGGAACAGGCCGGCGAACACCTGCGGCTGCACTTCCTTGAAGCCTGGCAGCGGCGCTGGCGCCGGACGGCTGGCCAGGGTGACGGTATCGCCCACGCGGGCGGCGGTCAGTTCCTTGATGCCGGCGATGATGAAGCCCACCTGGCCGGCGGTCAGTTGCGGCAGCGACACCGAACGCGGGGTGAATACGCCGATGTTTTCCACCAGGTTCACCGACTCGGTCGCCATCAGGAGGATTTTTTCTTTCGGACGCAGGGTGCCGTTGACCACGCGCACCAGCATCACGACGCCGACATACGGGTCGTACCAGGAGTCGACGATCAGGGCCTGCAGCGGCGCATCCGGGTCGCCCTTCGGCGGCGGCACCTTGGCGATCAGGGTTTCCAGCACGTCTTCCACGCCCAGGCCGGTCTTGGCCGAGCACACGGTGGCGTCGGACGCGTCGATGCCGATCACGTCCTCGATCTCTTTCTTGGCGTTGTCCGGGTCGGCGTGCGGCAAGTCGATCTTGTTCAGGATCGGCACCACTTCCACGCCCAGGTCGAGCGCGGTATAGCAGTTGGCGACCGTCTGCGCTTCCACGCCCTGCGAGGCGTCGACCACCAGCAGCGCGCCTTCGCAGGCCGACAGCGAGCGGCTCACTTCGTACGAGAAGTCGACGTGGCCCGGGGTGTCGATCAGGTTCAGGTTATACACCTGGCCGTCGCGCGCCTTGTACGACAGCGCCGCGGTCTGGGCCTTGATGGTGATGCCGCGCTCGCGCTCCAGGTCCATCGAATCGAGCACTTGCGCGTCCATTTCGCGGTCCGACAGGCCGCCGCACAGCTGGATGATGCGGTCGGCCAGGGTCGATTTGCCATGGTCGATGTGGGCGATGATGGAGAAGTTACGTATGTTGTTCATTAACAAAGCTCAAAACCAGAAAGGCCGCGAAAGGCGGCGACTACGACGAAATATGGCGCACTGCGTTGCAGGACGAACGGGCCGCGCAATACGAAAAAGCGCTGCGTCGGGGGCCGTGCCGGTCCCCAGGCGAGCGCCTTGGAATTCTTGGAAGGTCATACATCACCGCTCCGACCCGGCATTTTACCGGATTTCGAGCCAGAAAGGCCGGTTTCCAGAGGGTGGCTCAGGACGCATGCTGGGCCAGGTAGGCCCGCACGGCCGCCTCGTCCAGGAAGTAATGGCATAGCTCGGGCTGGGCCGGGTCGCCATACAGCACCGGCACCAGCTCGTCGAACCGCGCCACCAGCGCCGGGTCGGCGTCGACGTCCAGTACGGCGACGTCGAACGGCTGCCCGGGCGGCTCGAGCGCGCGCAGCGCCGCCAGCATGTCCTCGCACAGATGGCACCAGCTGCGCGAATACAGGACGAACCTCGGGCCGAACTGCGTCGGCATACTCCCCCGCTGCGTCACTGGCGCGGCTTGAGCGTGATGTACTGCGATGTGTCCTCGCGCTGCACCAGCAGGGCCACCGCCTTCGACTTGTCGTGCTTGGCCAGCAAGGCCTTGAACTGCTCGACGCTGGTGATCGGCGTGTTGTTCCACTGCAGGATCATGTCGCCGGGCTGGATGCCGGCGCTGGCGGCAGCGCCCTGCGCCTCCTCGACCAGCAGGCCGTGGTCGATGCCCAGCTCCTTGCGCTCGGCGGCCGGGATGTTCGACAGCTGCAGGCCCAGCGCGTCCGGGGCGATGGCCGGCGCCGGTTTCTTGGGCTGCTGGCGGCCCTGGGCCGGACGCTCCTCTTGCAGCTCGACGATGGTGACCGGCACCTCGACCTGGGCGCCGCGGCGCCAGACGGTGACGCTGGCGCGGCTGCCGACCTTGGAGGCGCCCACCAGGCGCGGCAGGTCGGTGGTCGACTCGATCGGCTGCTTGTTGAAGGCCAGGATGATGTCGCCGACCTTGATGCCGGCCTTTTCGGCCGGGCCGCCCGGTTCGACCATCGAGACTTCGGCGCCGCGCGCCTTGCCCAGGCCCAGCGATTCGGCCACGTCGCGCGTGACTTCGCTGATCTGCACGCCCAGGCGGCCACGGGTGACCTTGCCGGTGGCCTTGAGCTGGTCCGAGACGCGGATGACCTCGTCGATCGGCACCGCGAACGAGATGCCGTTGTAGGCGCCCGACAAGGTCGCGATCTGCGAGTTGATGCCGATGACTTCGCCGCGCAGATTGATCAGGGGGCCGCCCGAATTGCCGGGATTGACCGCCACGTCGCTCTGGATCAGCGGCAGGTATTCGCCGGTATCGCGCGACTTGGCCGAGATGATGCCGGCGGTGACGGTATTCTCGAGGCCGAACGGCGAACCGATGGCCAGCACCCACTCGCCGACCCGGATCTTGCTGGAGTCGCCGGTGCGCAGGTAAGGCAGATTGGTCGCGGCGAGCTTGAGCACGGCAACGTCGGAGCGGCGGTCGGCGCCCAGCACCTTGGCCTTGAATTCCCGGCGGTCGGAGAGGGTGACGGTGACCTCGTCGGCGCCCTCGACCACGTGGGCATTGGTCAGCACGAAGCCGTCGGCCGAGATGATGAAGCCGGAGCCCACGCCGCGCTGCACTTCGCGTTCTTCTTCGGGCTGTGGGCCGCGCCGGCCGCCGCCGCGCGGAGCCATCTGGCCGCCGAAGAAGCGGCGCAGGAATTCCTGCATTTCTTCCTCGCCCGGCGCGCCGCCGCGGGTGCGCACGCGCTCGGTAGTGCGGATATTGACGACGGCCGGCCCCACCTTGTCGATGACGTCGGTGAAGTCGGGCAAGCCGGAGACGGTCGGGGTGGGGACGGGGGCGGCGGCGTGGACGGGTTGGATGAATGCCGTGGCGCCGGACACGAGCAGCGCCGACAGGAGCAGGCTGGCAGTTTTACTGGTCATGGATTCGCTATCGAATGGCTAAGATTGACTGAATGGTAAGCCAAATTACGCGCTTTGTCGCGCAGTGCCAGTCGGGTATCGCCTACGTCCGACGCAGGAGAGATGGAATTTAAGCCTGGGGTAAGGATGGCCGACCGGGAAGTCAGGAAGAAGCGGTCTTGGCGAGCACCGCCGCCAGGCCGGTGGACTCGGGCGCCACGGCCGCGCGGCGCAGCGGCGGCGGCTCGCTGGCGAGGCGTTCGGCCAGGCGCGCGCGGAATTTGGGCGACAGCGCCGGCGCGGCCGTGTCGCGCAGCGCGTCGCCGATCAGGTGATACAGATCCCAGGCCTGGCGGCCGTCGGTATCTTGCAGCGCGGCCAGTGCCAGTTCCAGATCGGCTTCGGACAAGGCGCCGTCTTTCAGGGCAGAAATCTGCTCGCGTAATTTTCTATTGGTGTCCATCGGTGGTTCCATCGACGTCGGTAGTGTTCAATATTTGCTGTGTTCGTACGATCCCGCTACCTACCGACGTTTGTCAACCGGGAAATCGAGTAAAGGGCGTAATTTCTCGGCAATGACTTCGCGCGCGCGGAAGATCCGGCTGCGCACCGTACCTATTGGACAGGCCATCACTTCAGAGATTTCCTCATAGCTGAGTCCTTCGATTTCGCGCAAGACGATCGCCGTGCGCAGTTCGAGCGGCAATGCTTCCATGGCCGCGTTGACTGTGTGGGCAATCTGCTTACTGGCGAGCATGGATTCCGGTGTATTAATGTCGCGCAAGCTGTCTGCATCATCGAATCCTTCGGCACGTTCGGCATCCGTCTCGGTCGAGGTCGGCGCGCGCCTTCCCTGGGTGACTAGAAAATTCTTGGCAGTGTTGATTCCTATTCGATAAAGCCACGTATAAAAAGCCGAATCCCCGCGAAAATGGCGCAGGGCCCGGTATGCCTTGATGAAGGTCTCTTGCACCACGTCTTCGGCTTCGGCCGGATCGTGGACGAGACGCGACACCAGGCGCATCAGGCGACGTTGGTACTTGGAGACAAGCAAATCGAAAGCCCCCTGGTCCCCCGCCTGGACGCGCTCTACCAGCAACTGATCACACTCGCGTTCTGTCGTCACGGACCATGCCCCATTGGCGACCCTCTCGCGAGGAGCACCGATCTACTCGTGCAGCGTAAATCGGTACATCCTTAAGAGTTGGCCCCCTGCAATAAGTTCACACTGTTTTGTATCGGTATTGTTGCAACCCCATTCGCCAAGGCACGCACGGCCACCGCCAGCGCGCGATACTGGCCGGCGCCCACGGCGTCTGGCAGCAGCACCAGCGGCCAGGTCGCGCCGTCTTCGGCGCGCAGGCGCAGCAAGATGCAGCAAGGCCAGACCGTGGCGCCGGGAAGCAGCGTCATGGCTGGGCCCGGCCCCGGAATCCCGGCCGCCGGCCCGCCTTCCCCCAACTCCTGTTGTACCGTCAGGCGTAGCTGCCCAACTCCAGAAATATCAATTCGGCGCACCGTTGCAATCGAGTGCAAAATCGCCGTGGAATGTATGAGACGGCGGGCCAACGACAGCGCGGCCAGCAGCGGCGCGCATGCGACAGCACCGCCGAATGCGAAGCGTTCAGGCAGCAGCAGGCCCACGGCCAGGGCGGCCGCGCACAGGCACGCGCAGAAGGCGGCGAGCAGGCAGCGCAGGCGACGCGACGGCGCGATGACGGCGGACACCGCAAGCGACATGGAACAAAGGATGAGGGACAGGATGGCGGGCGGAGGAGGATCCTCTACCGCCAGCACCGGCCGGCCGCCACGAACGGGCGGCAGGCCGGGCTGTTGGAAGCGCCCATCCCGTTAGACCGGGATGGGGCGAAGTGGTTCAGACTTTGGCGAAGATCAGCGTACCGTTGGTGCCGCCGAAACCGAAGGAGTTCTTCACCGCGTAGTCGATCTGCATCTCGCGCGCCGTGTTGGCGCAGAAGTCCAGGTCGCACTCGGGATCCTGGTTGAAGATGTTGATCGTCGGTGGCGACACCTGGTTATGGATCGCCAGCACGGTGAACACCGATTCCAGGCCGCCGGCGCCACCGAGCAGGTGACCGGTCATCGACTTGGTCGAGTTCACGACCAGGTTCTTGGCATGGTCGCCGAACACGCGCTTGATGCCCTGCACTTCAGCCTTGTCGCCCAGCGGGGTCGAGGTGCCGTGCGCATTCACGTACTGCACCTGGTCGACGTTGATGCCGGCGTTGTTGAACGCATTGACCATGCAACGCGCCGCGCCAGCACCATCCTCGACCGGCGAGGTGATGTGGTAGGCATCCGCGCTCATGCCGAAGCCGATGACTTCAGCATAGATCTTGGCGCCACGCGCAACGGCGTGTTCGTATTCTTCGAGCACCATGACACCGGCGCCCTCGCCCAGCACGAAGCCGTCGCGGTCGCGGTCCCATGGACGCGAGGCGGTCGCCGGATCGTCGTTGCGGGTCGACAGCGCGCGTGCCGAGGCGAAACCGCCCAGGCCCAGCGGCGACACGGTCGATTCGGCGCCGCCCGCGATCATCACGTCGGCATCGCCGTACTCGATCAGGCGCGCTGCCGCGCCGATGCTGTGCAGGCCGGTGGTGCAGGCGGTGACGATGGCCAGGTTCGGGCCACGCAGGCCGAACTTGATCGAGAGATCGCCCGAGATCATGTTGATGATCGATGCCGGCACGAAGAACGGCGAGATGCGGCGTGCGCCGCGGTTCGCGTATTCTTCCTTGGTCGCTTCGATCATCGGCAGGCCGCCGATGCCCGAACCGATCACCACGCCGATGCGGTCCGCGTTTTCTTCAGTGACTTCCAGGCCCGAATCCTGCAGGGCCTGGATGCCGGCTGCCATGCCGAAATGGATAAACGTATCCATGTGGCGGCCTTCCTTGCCCGGCAGGTAGTCTTCGACGTTGAAGTTCTTGACCTCACCAGCAAAGTGGGTCGTGAATGGCGCTGCATCAAACTTGGTGATGCTGGCAATGCCCGACTTGCCGGCCAGTGCCGCATCCCAGGTCTCGGCAACGGTGTTACCGATCGGTGAGATGCAGCCCAGGCCGGTGACGACGACACGGCGGTTGCGTGAACGACTCAAGCGATTCTCCCAAAAACTGTAAAGCGACTACTTAGGCCTTGACGTGCGCGGTTGCGTAGTCGATGGCTTGCTTGACGGTGGTGATTTTCTCAGCCTGTTCGTCAGGGATTTCCATTTCGAACTCGTCTTCCAGTGCCATCACCAGTTCAACGGTGTCCAGCGAGTCAGCGCCGAGGTCGTCAACGAACGAGGAATCGATTTTGATGTCTGCTTCTGCAACGCCCAGTTGTTCAGCGACGATTTTTTTAACGCGTTGTTCGATATCCGACATGTTGTAGCTCCATTAAGGTATGTGTTGCGGAAAGTGCGCGCATTTTATCAGGTTTGCGACCCGAAAAACTATTTTCGGCGACTGCGGCTATTTCGCCGGAAAGTCCTGCTAAAAGTCCGGATTGCGCTCTAATCGGGACCGGCTCGCCGGGGCCGATTGGAGCGCGGTCTTTATCAATTTAATACTTTACTGATTAATTCATGTACATGCCGCCATTCACGTGCAACTCGGTGCCCGTGATGTAGGCGGCCTGCGGGCCGGCCAGGAAGGCCACCGCATGGGCGATGTCTTCCGGCTGGCCCAGGCGGCCCAGCGGAATCTGGGTCAGCAGGGCTTCGTGCTGGCCTTCGCCCAGCGCGCGGGTCATGTCGGTGTCGATGAAGCCCGGGGCCACGCAGTTGACGGTGATGTTGCGGCTGCCGATCTCGCGCGCCAGCGCACGGGTCATGCCGGCCACGCCGGCCTTGGCGGCGGCGTAGTTCATCTGGCCCGGGTTGCCGGCCGCGCCGACCACCGACGTGATGCTGATGATGCGGCCGGCCTTGGCCTTCATCATGCCGCGCAACACCAGGCGCGACAGGCGGCTGACCGCGGTGAGATTGGTGGCGATCACGTTGTCGAACTCGTCGTCTTTCATGCGCATGGCCAGGTTGTCCTGGGTGATGCCGGCATTATTGACCAGGATAGCCAGGCTGCCGTAGCCCTTCTGCACTTCGTCGACGACCTGTGCGCAGCGGGCCGCGTCGAGTACGTTCAGGACCACGCCCTTGCCGCCGAATTCGCTCAGGTAGTCGGAAATCGCCTGGGCGCCCGATTCGCTGGTGGCGGTGCCGACGACCTTCGCGCCCTGGCGCGCCAGTTCCAGCGCGATGGCCTTGCCGATGCCGCGCGATGCGCCGGTGACGAGCGCGACTTGGTTCTGCAGATTCATAGGTTTCCTTTATCTTTTATTCGGAGATCGACGCCAGCACGCGCTCCAGCGCAGCCTGGTCGACCAGCGCTTCGCCGACGAGGTTCGCGTCGATGCGCTTGGCCATGCCGATCAGGGTCTTGCTTGGTGCGCATTCGATGACCTGGGTCACACCGTCAGCTGCCATTTTCTGCATGGTCTCGACCCAGCGCACCGGACCGGCGGCCTGGCGCACCAGCGCGTCCTTGATCTGCTCGGGATCGCTCAGCACGGCGACGTCGACGTTGTTGATGACGTCAATTTGCGGAGCGGCAAACTTCAGCTCCGACATATAAGTACGCAGGCGGTCGGATGCCGGTTTCAGCAGCGACGAGTGGAACGGCGCCGACACCGACAATTTCATGGCGCGCTTGGCGCCCTTGGCCTTGGCAATCTCGCAGGCGCGCTCGACGGCGGCGGTATGGCCGGCGATCACGATCTGGGTCGGCTCATTGAAGTTGACGGCTTCGACCACCTCGCCCTGCGCCGCTTCGACACAGACTGCGTGCACGTCGGCGGCCTGCAGGCCGAGGATGACGGCCATGCCGCCCTGCCCGACCGGCACCGCGTCCTGCATCGATTGCGCGCGGAAGCGCACCAGCGGCACGGCGTCGGCGAACCGGATCACGCCAGCCGCCACCAGGGCCGAATATTCTCCCAGGCTATGGCCCGCGACCACATTCGGCACCGGGCCGCCGGCCGCGATCCAGGCGCGGTAGACGGCAACCGCGGCGGTCAGCATGACCGGCTGGGTATTGGTGGTCAGGTCCAGGTCTTCCTTCGGACCCTCGGCGATCAGGCGCTTGAGGTCGAAGCCCAGGGCGTCGGACGCTTCTTGCACCGTTTGATCGACCACCGGGTTCCCGGCGAAGCCGTTCAGCATGCCCACTGCCTGGGCGCCTTGTCCGGTGAACAGGAATGCGAATTTGCTCATCGTTGTTTTCCGTAGTTTTGTTGTTATTGGAGGCCAGGCCCGGCGCTTACATGCGCGCCAGCACCGCGCCCCAGGTAAAGCCGCCGCCCACGCCTTCCATCAGCACGTTCTGGCCCGGCTTGATGCGGCCGTCGCGCACCGCCTGGTCGAGCGCCAGCGGGATCGAGGCGGCCGAGGTATTGCCGTGTTCGTTGACGGTGACGACCATCTTCTCGAGCGGCAGGCCGAGTTTCTTGGCGGTGCCGTTCATGATGCGGATATTGGCCTGGTGCGGCACCAGCCAGTCGACCTGATCGGCGGAAACACCGGCGTGATCGAGCACCTCATGCGCGACTTTTTCCAGCACCGATACCGCCAGCTTGAACACCGCCGGACCGTCCATGTGCAGGAAGCCGCTGCCGGCGACCGCGCCATTGGCCAGGTTGCCCGGGATCGACAGGATGTCGGCGTGACTACCGTCGGCATGCAGCTTTGCGCCCAGGATGCCCGGCTCGTTCGACGCTTCGAGCAGCACGGCGCCGGCGCCGTCGCCGAACAGCACGCAGGTGGTGCGGTCGTTGAAGTCGACGATGCGCGAGAACACTTCGGAGCCGATCACGAGCACCCGCTTGTGGTTGCCGGCGCGGATGAAGGCGTCGGCGGTCGAGACCGCGTACACGAAGCCGCTGCAGACGGCGGCCACGTCGAAGGCGGCGCTGCCGTTGGCCATGCCCAGCTTTTGCTGGACGATGCAGGCCGTGCTCGGGAAGCTGCCGTGGAAGTCGGGAGTGGAACTGGCGACGATCACCAGGTCGACGTCGGCCGGGGATTTACCGGCCATCTCGAGCGCCTTGCGGGCAGCGTGCACGGCCAGGTCGGACGACAGTTCGTCGGCCGCGGCATAGTGGCGCGCCTCGATGCCGCTGCGGGTGACGATCCACTCGTGCGAGGTCTCGACACCTTTCTCGGCCAGTTGGGCCGCCAGCTGTTCGTTGCTGACGCGGTTGGCTGGCAGATAGCTGCCGGTGCCGGTGATTTTGCTATACATGCTCATTGCTTCACCATCCTGCTGGGTTATTGTGCCTGGCGCTGGCCGTCCTGCACGGGCGCCGGAGCGGCCGCGGGAGCAGCGACTGGAGCCGTTACCGGGGGGCTAGGCATCAGTTCGGCGATCAGGGCCGACAGGTGCTCTTGCACATTATTGTGCGCGGCATCGTAGGCGCGCTTGATCGCCCACTCGAAGGCATAGGCATTGGCGCCGCCGTGGCTCTTGAAGACCAGGCCTTTCAGGCCAAGCAGGCCGGCGCCATTGTAGCGTTCCGGATTGAGCTTCTTGAGCGACTTGCGCGCCAGCAGCGCACCCAGCATCGACAGGATGCTTTCCTTGAACACGCTCTTGACGAAGCGCGACATGCCTTCGATCGTTTTCAGGGTGACATTGCCGACGAAACCGTCGCAGACGACGACGTCGACCGTGCCCTTGAAGATGTCATTGCCTTCGACATTGCCAAAGAAGTTCAGTTTGCCACGTTCGGCATCGGCGCGCAGCAGCACGCCGGTGGCTTTCACCACCTCGTTGCCCTTGATGTCTTCGGTGCCGACATTCAGCAGGCCAATGGTCGGGCGCGGAATACCCTCGATTGCCGAACACAGCACCGAACCCATGATGGCGAACTGGTGCAGGTGATCGGGCTCGCAGTCGACGTTGGCGCCGAGGTCGAGGATATAGGTCGGCGCGCCCTTCTGGTTCGGGATGATCGAGCAGATCGCCGGGCGATCGACGCCGGCCATGGTCTTGAGCACGTAGCGCGACACGGCCATCAGGGCGCCGGTATTGCCGGCCGAGACGCTGGCGTGGGCGCTGCCGTCCTTGACGAGCTCGATCGCCACGCGCATCGACGAATCCTTCTTGCGGCGCAGGGCCACTTCGACAGGATCGTCCATCGCGACGACTTCGGAGGCGTGCTTGACGGTCAGGCGCGGGTGTTTGTCCGCGTGATGCTTCTTGAGTTCTGCGCGCAGCACATCCTCGACGCCCACGAGCACGAGCTCGGCGTCAGCTTGCTTTTTGAGGAAGGAGATGGCTGCCGGAATGGTAACTGAGGGGCCGTGATCGCCGCCCATGCAGTCAATGGATATTTTAATTGTCATTTGTTGGAGATGCCGCGGCTCACACAGGACGGGCGGCCAGAGGGGATCGGGGCGTGGCGCACATGCGCACGGGATCCAGGCTGTTCAACATGACGGTGCCAGGAGCGTCGGGACGAACTCCCAGGATGCAGCCGGTTACTGAGCAGATGCCAAAGAAAAAGCGGCGCCACGCAGATAACATACGTTGCGCCGCTTTCATGATACTAAAAGCCAGAACGTCGATTACTCGTCGTTCTTGGTCTTCAGGACCTTGCGACCACGGTAGAAACCGTTTGGCGAGATGTGGTGACGCAGGTGGGTTTCACCGGTGGTCGGCTCGACTGCCAGGTTAGGGGCGGTCAGGAAGTCGTGCGAACGGTGCATGCCGCGCTTCGATGGGGATTTCTTATTCTGCTGAACAGCCATGATAACTCCTAGTACTAAGTTCTAAAATTTTAACACAATCGATATGCAAAAAGGATGCAAGTCGAGTATCTCGGCGGCAAGCCCTAAGGACTACCGACATGTTGAACGCTGCTACAACTACCGCGAATGCCATACTCGATTGCACGCGTCTGACACGTTTCTTTGCAGAATTTGGACGACATTGTTTCTACGCTGCCGCCACCGTACTGCGAATCCTGTGCTGCTGATTTTTCCTGCTATTTCTTCTTCTTAGTCCGTCTTCAAGTTCTTGAGGGCGGCGAAAGGCGACACTTTATCGGTTTTCAGGCGATCGAGCAAGCCCGTATCCGGACAAACATCATGCCGTGGCGACTGCGGCAAGGCCAGCAGGGCCTCATCCTCGAGCAACTGGCGGATGTCGCACGTGCGGCTGCCGACGATGACGTCGATGCTTTCGTCGTCGAGGATTTGCTCGATTCCATCGGCATCCTCGTCGTTCTCGCCCAGCACCAGCATGGTCGACGAATCGATCTCGTAGTCCAGAGGCTGCAGGCAACGCTGGCAGACCAGCTTGACGTGACCGGCGACCGCGAGGGTCAGCGACGGATAGCCGTGGCGGGTCTTGCCGCCCTGGATCGACCAGCTGATATCGCCGCTCTTTTCCACGCTTTCGGCGGCCAGACGGGTCATCTCGATCAGGGGCGTAGCGCCTTCACGATGGCCGTCGCTCTTGCAAAACTCGAAGGCGTCGATGACAAAAGCGCTCATTTAGAAAGTTACCCCGGAAAACCTGCGATAATAGCAGGCTTTTCGCGCCGGCGTCAAAAAACCGTCGTATTCCCGCGTCGTATTCTCATCAAACTGCGCCATGAAACCTTTGCCTCCGCTCATCCTCGCCTCGAGTTCCGCCTATCGCCGCGAACTGTTGCAGCGCCTGGGCCTGCCCTTCGAGGCCGTCGCGCCCGACATCGACGAGACGGCGCTGGATGGCGAAACGCCGCAATCCACCGCCCTGCGCCTGGCGCGGGCGAAGGCGCAGGCTGTCGCGCAGCGTCACCCCGGCGCGCTGGTGATCGGTTCCGACCAGGTGGCCACACTGGACGGGCTGCAGATCGGCAAACCAGGCGATCATGCGCGCGCCTTGGCCCAGTTGCAGCTGATGCGCGGTCGCGAAGTCATGTTCCATACGGCTTTATGCCTGTGGGATGGGCGCGTTGCCGATCCCGACCAGGCCGCGCAAGTGGAGAACGTGCAGGTGCGCGTCGCTTTCCGCGACCTGCCCGACCATGAGCTCGACGCCTATCTGCGCATCGAGCAACCGTATGACTGCGCCGGCAGCGCCAAGAACGAAGGGCTGGGCATCGCCCTGCTCGAAGGCATCCAATCGAACGACCCCACCGCCCTCACCGGCCTGCCGCTGATCGCCCTGACCGGCATGTTGCGCAAGGCCGGCGTGCAGTTCTTTAGCAACTGAGCGGCACCTGACTTATAGAATTCGCACCATGCCCGGCACCCTGTACCTGATCCCGAATACCCTCGGCCCGACCGACGCTGTTCCCGGCGGCCTGAACTCCCTGCTCCCGACCCAGGTGCAGGCACTGACCAGCAAGCTCGACTACTTCGTGGCGGAAAACGCCAAGACCGCGCGCGCCTTTTTGAAACTGATTGCAATCGATCACCCGCTGGCCAAGCCGCTGCAGGAAATCGAGATCGCGGAACTGAACGTGAACACGCCGCCGGCGGCGCTGGCGCAACTGCTTGCGCCGCTGCTGGCGGGCCGCGACGCAGGCCTGGTATCGGAAGCCGGCGTGCCGGCCGTGGCCGATCCCGGCGCCGACCTGGTGCGCCTGGCGCATCAACACGGCATCGCGGTGCGTCCGCTGGTGGGGCCGTCGTCGCTGCTGCTGGCCGTGATGGCGAGCGGCCTGAATGGCCAGAGTTTTGCCTTCAATGGCTACCTGCCGACCGATGCGGCGCAGCGCACCAAACGCATCCAGGACCTGGAAAAGCGTTCGCGCAGCGAGCGCCAGACCCAGTTGCTGATCGAGACGCCCTATCGCAACGGCGCCATGCTCGAAGCACTGGCGGCTAGTTGCCAGCCCGGCACCCTGATCTGCGTGGCGACCGACCTGTCGCTGCCGACCGAGTCGGTGCGCACCCTGACGGCGGCCAAGTGGAAGGCGGCGCTGGCGTCCAATAAAGGGCCGGACTTCCACAAGAAGCCGACCGTATTCCTGTTGCTGGGTCAGTAAAGCTCGCGCCAACCCTGCGGCCGGGGTTCTAGCGGGTCCCCGCACTGCTCCACCGATACCGGCCGAATCGCGCGCAGCGAGGCACCGCCCGCCTGGATCTGGATGGATCGCATGGCCGCCCGGCAGTCGCCCAGTGTCCGCCCATGCCGGAACAGCGCGGTCGCCAGCGCGTGATCGCCGCGCCGCTCCAGCACGAGGCCATAGCGATAAAAGGCGCCACCCTCGCGTGACTGCATGGCGGTCTCGTACAGCGTGAGCACTTCGTCCGGCGCCTCGGCCTGCGCCCGGCCGTCCTCGATCAATGTCGCCAGCGCCGTTTCGGCGCGTCCGTCACTGCGCCCGAGTGCGCGCCGATACAAGGCGGCGGCCAGCACGTCATCCGGCTCGTTGCCGACACCCAGCTGGTAGCTACGCCCCAAGTAGTAGAGGCCGGCGGGATCGTCCGCCACGGCCGCGCGTGCGAACCACTGCGCACCCGGCGCCCGCGCTTCCGCATAGGCCGCGCGCTCGAGCATCAGCAAGCCGAGCCGCACCTGGGCGGCGGCCAATCCGCCTTCGGCCGACCGGGTCAGCCACTTGCGCGCCTGCTCCATATTCGGCTCGCCGAGGCTGCCATGCCCATAGGCCCAGGACAGGTTGGCCTGGGCCCAGCCATGCCCCTGTCCGGCAGCCTTGGCATACCAGAAGGACGCCTGGCGGCGATCGCGCGCCACGCCAGCGCCACGGTTGAGCAGCACCCCGAGATTGTTCTGCGCGTAGGCATTGCCTCCGTGCGCCGCGAGACGGTACAGGGCCGCAGCCTGCGCCAGGTCTTTCTCGAAGAAGCGCCCTTGCTCATACCAGGTGCCAAGGGTGTTCTGGGCAGTAGGATCGCCCTCCTCCGCCAGCCGCTGGATACGCATGACCAGTGCAGGATCGAGCGCCCGGGGCGGCTCGCCTGGCTTCCAGATGAACTGCGCCCTGAACCGCTTGTCTGGAGGCTTGCCCAGCGTGTTCAATGCATGGAAGGCGCATTTGGAGATGCTAGTCAGCGCCGCTGCGTCCAGATCGGCCCTGCCGCTGGACACCGCGACACGGGCGTCAGTGACCTTGCCGTCGGCATCGACCTTGATTTCCAGCGTGGATTGTCCGCCAGCCCTTTGCGCCAGCGCGGCAGGCGGATAGGAAGGACGCGCGCAGGCGTAAAGATCGAACTTCATCGCCTGCCGGATGCGATCCTGCTCGGCTGCATCGTGGACTGAGGCGATGGCCGCGGCGGCGGCCAGGAAAAGAATGGCGACACTCATACCGTGACTGTAGCGCCAGGCGCGGCGCTACACGCTCACGGAATGTCACACACCTGCAATCGCCAGGCGGTGGCTACTGCAGTGGCTGCGGGACGTCGTTGGTCAGTTCGCGCACCCAGTCGAACGCCGCCAGCTCGATCTCGCGCACCTCGGCCACCGTCAGGCCGATCTTCTTGAGCGCATTCGCCAGCTTGCGGCCACCCTCGGCCGCCTCGAGCAATTCGGCGATGCGCAGCATGGTGCCGAAATCGCCTTCGCGCTCGAGCAGCGCTTCGCGCACGTCGTGCGCGATGTCGACGTGTGCCAGGATGTCGGCCATCGGCACCGAGAACAGGGCTTCGGCCAGTGACATGATGCCCACAGTGAAGGCGCGGTCGGCGCTGGCGGTGTCGCCCGGCCGCACGCGCAGGGTCATCAATTCGAGCAGCTTGCCGCGCGTGGTGGCCAGTTGCAGCAGCGGCGACTTGAGTTCGACCCGGGCGCCGGCCGCCGTGTAGAGCAGGATCTGCAGCCAGCGTCCCAGCTGGCGCCGACCGAGCTGGACCAGGGCCTGCGACAGCGATTCGATGCGCGGACCCGGCACGGCGCGGCTGTTCACCAGGCGCAGCAGGTTCAGGCTGATCAGGGCGTCGCGCTTGACGGCGGTCTCGATCGTCTGACTGTCGGCGTTCGAGTTGACCAGTTCCAGCAGGCGCAGGATGGTGATTTCGGACGGCGTGATCTTGCGTCCGCTCAGGATGACGGGACGGGCGAAATAATAGCCCTGGAAATATTCGAAGCCGAGTTCCATACACAGCTTGAACTCGTCGATGGTCTCGACCTTCTCGGCCAGCAGGGTCTTGCCGGTGCCGCGCAGCGATTCGACCAGCTGCGCCAGTTCGTTCGGGACCACGCCCTTGACGTCGACCTTGATGATGTCGACCAGCTGCACCAGCTTATCGAGCTCGCTCGAGTGCTCGACCACGTCGTCAACTGCGAACTTGAATCCCAGTTCCTTGAGCTCGGCCACCCGCGCCAGCAGTTCCGGCGTTGGCTCGACGGTCTCGAGGATTTCCAGGATTACCTTGTGCGGAGGCAGGAAGCGCACGAAGTCGCTCATCAGCACCACCTCGTCGACGTTGACGAAGGCAAGCTGCTCGCCCACCACCTGCTCCATGCCGAGCTGGGATGCATGCGAGATGACGGCGGCGGTGGCCGCAGCGCCGTCGGTCAGCTTGGCGTCATCGTCCTCGCCGGCAGCACGGAACAGCAGCTCGAACGCCACCAGATGCTGGTCGCGCCCGAGGATGGGCTGACGCGCAAGAAAGAAATCATCGGACGGCACGGAGACCGCTGCCGTTGCATCGGCGTGCATCGAAAAATACTCCTGGAAACAGTCACGGCAGCGCGCCGCGCCAGGTGGACGGCACGCGCCACCCACCTACGCCGACTATACTACAAAAATGCCAATCTTAGCATTTCGACATCGAATCGAACGCTGCCCGGATCAGCCGCGGCCGCCACCGCCACCGCCTTGACGGGTGCGTCCATTGCGCGGTGCGCTCGGCGCTGCCGGGCGGGCGGCGCTGTTGCGCGCGGTGCGTGGTGCACCGTCGCGCGGGCCCGTGGCAGCATCGGCGCGGGTGCGCGCCGCATTGCCGCGTGGCGCCGGAGTGCCGCGTGGCGCACCATCGCGCGGAGCACCATCGCGTGGCGCGGCAGTGCGTGGACCACCGGCGCGCGCCGGTTTAGCTGGGGCGGCCGGCGCCTCGTCGGCGCGGGGCATGCTCTGGCCCGGCAGGCGCAGGCTGCCCTTGCCCGACAGCGGGCTGGCGCGGCGCGCATTGCCCACCGGCGCCCGTGGCGTATCGCCCACCATGCGGCCGGCGGCGGCGCCGGTCACTTGCGTGCCTGTCTCGACCGTGAAGCGGGCGCCGGCGTCCTTGCCCAGCACACGCACCAGATAGGGCATGACTTCACGCAGGATCGGCTCCAGCGTGTACGGCGGATTCAGGATGAACATGCCGCTGCTATGCAGGCCGGTGCCGTCCGGGGTCGGGGTGTTGGTGGTGAGCGTGACGTTGAGCCATTCCTTGGCCGGCAGGCGCTTGAGGCGGTCGGCGAACTGGCGCGACTCCATGCGCTGCAGCACTGGATACCAGATCGCAAAAATGCCGCTCGGGAATTTGGCCAACGCTTCATCGAGCGCGTCGCGCACGCGCTTGTAGTCGTCCTTGATCTCGTAGGGCGGGTCGATCAGCACCAGTGCGCGGCGCGACGGCGGCGGCAGCAGCGCCTTCATGCTATGGAAGCCGTCGCCATGCTCGATCATCACGCGGCGGCCGCGCGAACGCTCGCCCTGCTCCGCCTTGTGCGCGTCGAGCTTGCGGAAGTTATCGGCCAGGATCTTGCAATCGGCCGGGTGCAACTCGAACAGGCGCAGGCGATCCTGCTCGCGCGACATCTGCTCGGCCACGTAGGGCGAACCCGGGTAGTAGCGCATCTTGCCGCTCGGATTCATGCCCTTGATGAGGTCCAGGTATTCCTTCAGCGGGGCCGGGACGTCGGTGCAGTTCCACAAGGGGCCGATGCCGGTATCGAACTCGGCGGTCTTGGTAGACTGGAAACTGTCGAGCGCATACACGCCGGCGCCCGAGTGGGTGTCGATATAGGTATAGGCGGCATCCTTCTGGTTCATGTACACGTGCAGCTGCACCTGAACAAAATGCTTGAGGACATCGGCGTGGTTACCCGCGTGGAAGGCGTGGCGGTAGCTCAACATAAGCTGGAATTCCTAAAAGAGGTTGCCGCGAGAAAGTTGGCGGCAGAATTAGGCGCCATTATCCACTACAACCGGCTGCGGCTGGGAATTCCAGTGGGGTTGGGGGGTACGCCCCCCGCCCCCCCCCCCCCGCCCCCTTTTTTTGTTCGGGGGACTGTTCATCCTCCGTCGAGCCATGCAATGCGGTGGTCGAGCTCTGGCCCTGCTGGATGGCCTGGGTCACGGCATCGAAGTAGCCGGTGCCCACTTCGCGCTGGTGCTTGACGGCGGTGAAGCCCTTCTCGGCGGCTGCGAATTCGGCCTCTTGCAGCTCGACGAAGGCCGACATGCCGCTGCGGGCATAGCCGTGGGCGAGATTGAACATGCCGTAGTTGAGCGAATGGAAGCCAGCCAGCGTGATGAACTGGAATTTATAGCCCATGGCCCCCAGCTCCTGCTGGAATTTGGCGATGGTGGCGTCGTCCAGGTTCTTTTTCCAGTTGAACGAAGGCGAGCAGTTGTAGGCCAGCATCTTGCCCGGGAATTTCGCGTGGATGGCGTCGGCGAAGCGGCGCGCGAACTCGAGGTCGGGCTTGCCGGTCTCGCACCACACCAGGTCGGCATAAGGCGAATAGGCCAGGCCGCGCGAGATCGCCTGCTCGATGCCCGGCTTGACGCGGAAGAAGCCCTCCACCGTGCGCTCGCCGGTGCAGAATTGTTTGTCGTTTGCGTCGACGTCCGAGGTCAGCAGGTCGGCCGCCTCGGCATCGGTGCGGGCGATGACCAGGGTCGAGGTGCCCATCACATCGGCGGCCAGGCGCGCGGCATTGAGTTTCTCGACCGCCTCGCGGGTGGGCACCAGCACCTTGCCGCCCATATGGCCGCATTTTTTGACGGAGGCCAGTTGATCCTCAAAGTGCACGCCGGCGGCGCCCGCCTCGATCATCGACTTCATGAGCTCGTAGGCATTGAGCACGCCGCCGAAGCCGGCTTCGGCATCGGCCACGATCGGCGCGAAGTAATCGATGTCGTCCTTGCCCTCAGACCATTGAATCTGGTCGGCGCGCTGAAAGGTGTTATTAATGCGGCGCACGACCAGCGGCACCGAGTTGGCCGGATACAGCGACTGGTCGGGATACATCTCGCCGGCCACATTGGCGTCGCCCGCCACCTGCCAGCCCGACAGGTAGATCGCTTTCAGGCCGGCCTTCACCTGCTGCATGGCCTGGTTGCCGGTCAGGGCGCCGAGGGCGTTGACGTAGGGCTCGTCGTGCACCAGCTGCCACAGCTTGTCGGCGCCGCGCTTGGCCAGGGTGTGCTCGATCGGGACCGAGCCGCGCAGCCGGACGACGTCGGCCGCGGTGTAGTTGCGGACCACGCCTTTCCAGCGTGGGTTGCTGTCCCATTCCTGTTGCAATTCGGCGATTTGCTGTTCACGGCTGGTCATGGTGCTCTCCTGAAGATGATTGACAACGATTGGTAGGTAGTGCGAATCCGTTGAATCCATCATAGCCCGGTTTGTGCGCAGCACAATCACTCTTATATAAGACAGATCACTATAATTTTGTCTTTTGTTTTCAATGACTTGAAATCTCCATTCCGGCATATGAAATGAAATTTCTTACAATGAGAACAAGTCCTGGTCTGGCTTTGCTGCGCATTCCATATGGCAGGACGATCATTTCGCATCCTGAAAAATCGCGCCTTAATTCCCATCAAGAAAGACCCTGCTGCCGAGGGTAAACGGACAAAGGGCGCAGCAAACGCCGCGCCCTTTCATGGCGTTACAGCGATTGGCTTACTTGGCCAGGTCGACCGTATCGTCGCCGAATACGAGTTCGCCGTGACGCACCCGCACCGGGATCGTGTCCTTCGGTCCGAAGCGGCCCGCCAGGATCGCCTTGGACAGCGGGTTCTCGATCTGCTGCTGGATCGCGCGCTTGAGCGGGCGCGCGCCATACACCGGATCGTAGCCGGCCTCAGCGATCTTCTGCAGCGACGCCTCGTCGATATCCAGCGTCATTTCCATCTTGGCCAACCGCGCCTCCAGGATCTGCAGCTGGATGCGGGCGATCGCGCCGATATTCTTCTCGTCGAGCGCATGGAATACCACGATCTCGTCGATGCGGTTGATGAATTCGGGACGGAAGTGGCTGCGCACCTCGGCCATCACGGCCATCTTGACCACCGCCGGCTCGTCGCTGTCCATCGACTGGATCCGGTGCGAGCCGAGGTTCGAGGTCATCACGATCACCGTGTTCTTGAAGTCCACCGTACGGCCCTGGCCATCGGTCATGCGGCCGTCGTCCAGCGCCTGCAGCAGCACGTTGAACACGTCCGGATGCGCCTTCTCGACCTCGTCGAGCAGGATCACGCTATAGGGCTTGCGGCGCACGGCCTCGGTGAGGTAACCGCCCTCCTCGTAGCCGACGTAGCCCGGCGGCGCGCCGATCAGGCGGGCGACCGAATGCTTTTCCATGAATTCGCTCATGTCGATGCGGATCAGCGCATCCTGGGTGTCGAACAGGAAGCCCGCCAGCGCCTTGCAGAGTTCGGTCTTGCCGACCCCGGTCGGGCCCAGGAACATGAAGGAACCGTAGGGACGGTTCGGATCCGACAGGCCGGCGCGCGAGCGCCGGATCGCGTCGGACACCGCCTCGATCGCCTCGTCCTGGCCCACCACGCGCTTGTGCAGCTCGTCCTCGATGTGCAGCAGCTTGTCGCGCTCGCCCTGCATCATGCGCGCCACCGGGATGCCGGTCGCGCGCGAGACCACTTCGGCGATTTCCTCGGCGCCCACCTGCGTGCGCAGCAGCTTCGGTTTCACGTTATCCGTTTCGGCACGGGCCGTGGCTTCCTCGGCCTGGCGCAGCTGCGCCTCCAGCTCCGGCAGGCGGCCATACTGCAGCTCCGAAGCCTGCTGCCAGTTGCTCTGGCGCTTGGCCTCGTCCATCTGGAAGCGGATGCGCTCGATCTCTTCCCGGATATGGGTGGTACCCTGCACCGCCGCCTTCTCGGCCTTCAGCACTTCTTCGTAGTCGTTGTACTCGCGTTCCAGGCGCGCGATCTCTTCGCCGAGCAGCTCCAGGCGGCGCTGCGAGGCTTCGTCGGTCTCGCGGCGCACGGCTTCGCGCTCGATCTTCAGCTGGATCATGCGCCGTTCGAGGCGGTCCATGACTTCGGGCTTGGAATCGATCTCGATCTTGATCTTGGCCGCCGCCTCGTCGATCAGGTCGATCGCCTTGTCGGGCAGGAAGCGGTCCGTGATGTAACGGTGCGACAGCTCGGCCGCGGCGATGATCGCCGGGTCGGTGATGTCAACCTGGTGGTGCAGCTCGTACTTCTCCTGCAGGCCGCGCAGGATGGCGATGGTCGCCTCCACGCTCGGCTCGTCGACGATGATCTTCTGGAAGCGGCGCTCGAGGGCGGCGTCCTTCTCGACATACTTGCGGTACTCGTCGAGCGTGGTCGCGCCGACGCAGTGCAGCTCGCCGCGCGCCAG
Organism: Massilia sp. CFBP9012; assembly: GCF_034045115.1. Classification (NCBI taxonomy): domain Bacteria; kingdom Pseudomonadati; phylum Pseudomonadota; class Betaproteobacteria; order Burkholderiales; family Oxalobacteraceae; genus Massilia; species Massilia sp. CFBP9012. The sequence continues at coordinate 174,894 of NZ_JAXCWM010000009.1, forward strand.
CGCGGGTTTGAGCATATTGCCGGCGTCCATCGCGCCTTCGGCCTTGCCGGCGCCGACCATGGTGTGGAGCTCGTCGATGAAGACGATGGTCTGGCCCTCATCCTGCGCCAGCTCCTTCAATACGCTCTTCAACCTCTCCTCGAACTCGCCGCGGAACTTGGCGCCGGCCAGCAGCGCCGCCATGTCCAGCGACAGCACGCGCTTGCCCTTGAGCGAATCGGGCACTTCGCCGTTGACGATGCGCTGGGCCAGGCCCTCGACGATGGCGGTCTTGCCCACGCCCGGTTCGCCGATCAGCACCGGGTTGTTCTTGCTGCGCCGCTGCAGCACCTGGATCGCGCGGCGGATCTCGTCGTCGCGGCCGATCACGGGGTCCAGCTTGCCGGCGCGGGCGCGCTCGGTCAGGTCGAGCGTGTATTTTTTGAGGGATTCGCGCTGGCCTTCGGCCTCGGGCGAATTCACGGCTTCACCGCCGCGCACGGCTGAAATAGCCGACTCCAGCGATTTGCGGGCCAGGCCATTCTCGCGCGCCAGGCGGCCGGCGTCGGACTTGTCGTCGGCCAGCGCCAGCAGCACCATCTCGGACGACAGGAACTGATCGCCGCGCTTTTGCGCCTCGCGGTCGGCCAGGTTCAGCAAGGCCATCAGGTCGCGTCCAGCCTGGACGTTGCCGCCGGCGCCGGTGACTTTCGGCTGGCGCTCCAGCTGCGCCTTCAGGGCATTGGTCAGCGCGCCGACATTGACGCCGGCGCGCTGCAGCAGCGAGCGCGCGCTGCCGTCGTCCTGGTTCAGCAGGGCGAGCAGGAGGTGTATCGATTCGATGTACTGGTTATCGTTGCCGACCGCCAGGCTCTGGGCATCTGCCAGGGCTTCCTGGAGCTTGGTCGTCAATTTATCTTGCCGCATGGTGTTGCTCCCTAGAGGTTTGTTGTTAGTTAGTGAGCAAGATAGGGGTGAGTGGCCGCCTTTTCAAGATGCCGCTCAAGCCCCGTGCCATCCCGTACAATGCGGACACGGCGCTTTCGTTTCCCGCAATGAACCTACTGAGCATCCTCATCACCGATCAGGCCCATGCCGACCAGGCGCTGCCGCCTGCCATCTCGCGCAATCTCGCATCGCTGCGCGAACACCACCCGGGCCTGCCGCACCGCCTGTACGGCCAGGACGCCATCCGCGACTTCCTGCGCACCCATATGGACGCCGACGTCGCCTGGGCCTACGACCAGCTGCTGCCCTACGCCTACCGCGCCGACCTGGCGCGCCTGTGCCTGCTGCACGAGTTCGGTGGCCTGTACGCCGACCTGTCGGTGTTCTTCCATGCCCCGCTGCCGCTGGAGTCGGGCAAGCTGATCGTGTTCCGCGACCGCGCCGTGGTCGCGCCCTGGATCGTGAGCAACACCATCCTGGGAGCACCGCCGCGCGCGCCGGCCCTGGCGGCGGCGATCCGGATGATCGTCGCCAACTGCCGCAGCCGCTACCGCGGCGCCTCCTCGCTGTGCCCCACCGGTCCGGTCCTGCTCGGCAAGGCGATCGCCCTGCACTGCGAACCGGACCAGATCCACCTGGGCGAGGTGAGCAACCTGGCCCAGCGCAACGATACCGAGTCGCTGGCCTTCATCGACGCCACCGACGGGCGCCTGGTCGGCTACCGCACCAAACGCGCCGCCGGGCTGGCGGAACTGGGACTGGAGCGGGGCGTCAACGACTACAACGATTTTTATCATGCCCGGCTGACCTATGCCGCCGATTATCCGGTGCTGATCGACGCCGACTACCTGGCGCGCCATGGCCGCGCCGCGGCAACGCTCGACGGCGGCCGCCTGGTCTATCCGGGCGCGCCGGCCAGGAGCGACGGCGCGCTCGACACGGTGGCGCTGTGCCACCTGCCGATCCCGTTCGCGGCGGGCCGCTACCGGGTCCTGCTGGAACTGGACGACGCGGCCGCCGGCGCCGCGCTGACCCTGGTGGCGCTGGAGAACGGCTCCGGCCTGCCACTGGCGCGCGCCGAGCATCGTCTGGGCGGCGGCGCGGCCACGCCGGCGCTCGACCTCGACGTCGCCACCAGCCGCAAGGACATCGTGATCGGCATCTTCAGCGCCGGCGCGGGGCTGCTGCGCATTGCCGGCCTGCGCATCGAGCGAGCGCCCAAGGAAACAACATGACCATCAAATATGTCTCCTACGGCGACACCACCGGCTATGGCCTGTCCGGCCTGGCCTACCTGCGCGGCCTCGTCAACCTGGGCCACGACGTACAGTGGCAGCCCGTGTTCTGGGGACCGCAGGGCCTGCAGTTCTGGGAACCGGGCATGGCGCCGGAGCTGCTCGAATGCATGCGCGCGGCGAGCGCCGACCCGAGCCTGCGCGACCTGCCCGCCATCCTCGCGCGCTGCGCCGCGCCACGCGACTGCGACATCGTGGTCGCCCACCTGGTGCCCGAATACCTGGAAGCCTGCCTGGAGCCGGGCAAGCGCAACTATGCCTACTGCACCTGGGAAGCCGACCGCATCCCGGCCCACTGGCCGGCGATCCTGAACCGCTTCGAGGCGGTGCTGGTGCCGTCGACCTTCAATGCCGAGGCATTTCGCGCCGGCGGCGTGACCGTGCCGGTGCACGTGGTGCCGCACATCCGGCGCCACGCGGTCGATGACGTCACGCCCGCCGCTCGCGCCGGACTGCGCGAGCGGCTGGGCTTCCGGCCCGACGACCACGTGTTCTACACGATCGGCGCCTGGATGCTGCGCAAGGACTTGCCGCGCCTGGTCGAGGCCTTCCTGGCCGAGTTCACGGCCGACGAGACGGCTGCCCTGTGCATCAAGACCTCGAGCCGGCCGGTGCACTTCCCGCTGCCGCACGAACAGGGAAAAACCTCGAGCGAACTGGTGCAGGAAGCCATCCACGCCTTCGCCGCCCGCAACGGGCGCGCGCAGCTGCCGCGCATCGGCATTCTGGCCGGCGACGGCCTCGAAGGCGGCTGGATCGACTGCCTGCACGGCATCGGCGACACCTATGTGTCGCTGAGCCGCGCCGAGGGCTGGGGCATGGGCGCCTTCGACGCCGCCGCCCTCGGGCGCCCGGTCCTGATGACCGGCTGGAGCGGGCAGCTCGACTATCTCGGGCGCGACCATCCGGGCCTGATCGGCGGCCGCCTGGAAGCGATCGACTGGCCCGGCACCAGCTATATGCCCGACCAGCACTGGGCGGTGGCCGACATGGCGGACGCGCGCGCCAAGATGCGCTACCGCTTCATCCACCGCGCTGCGCCCGATTCCCACGCCCGGCGCCTGAGCGAAACCATCGCCAACCGCTATGCCGAGGGAACCGTCATGCGCCAGTTCGCCCGCGCGATCGGCGTCCTGGAGGGCCAGCCATGATCCCGCGCATCTTCCACTTCGTGTTCGGCCTGCGCGTGCAGGACGCACCATTCCACCTGGCGCATTACCTGTGCCTCGAATCGTGCCGCCGTCTGAACCCCGGCCACGCGATCTGGTTCCACCACGACCACGAGCCGTGGGGGCCGCTGTGGGAGCGCATCAAGCCGCACCTGGTGCTGCGCAAGGTGACGCGCGAAGCGCTGCCGCAGGCCGCCTACCAGCAGTCCGGCGAAGGCCGCCTGATCGCCGCCGCCGGCTGGAGCTACGCCCACGAGGCCGACTTCATCCGCCTGCGCGTGCTGGCCGAGCATGGCGGCGTCTACGCCGACATCGACACCCTGTTCGTGGCGCCCATGCCGGACCACCTGCATGACTACGATTGCGTGCTGGGCGACGAAGGCGCCCTGCCCGACGAACGCGGCATCCTGCGCCCGTCGCTGTGCAATGCCCTGATCGCGGCCAGGCCCGGCGCACCCTTCGTCGCACGCTGGCTGCACGATTCCCACGCCGCCTTCGACGGCAAGTGGACCAGCCATTCCTGCCAGCTCGCGACGCGCCTGTGGGAAGCGCATCCGGACCTGGTGCACGTGGTGCCGCGCCAGTACTTCTACCGCCATCCGTGGACGCCGGACGGCATGCGCAACCTGTTCGAGCGGGTCGATCCCGACCTGCGCGATGTGGTCAGCCTGCACCTGTGCAGCCACTTGTGGTGGGACGCCGCGCGCACCGACTTCACCAGCTTCCATGCCGGGCTGCTGACCGAGGACTGGGTGCGCGCCGGCGCCAGCACCTATGCGCTGCTGGCGCGTCCGTATTTGCCGGAATGCGTGCCATGAGCGATCCAGTTTTCACGGACTTCCTGCCGGGCCCTGGCCGCAGCGCCGGCTTCAAGCTCGGCCAGGACGGCATGCAGGTAGCGCAAGGCGTGCTGCAGCAGCTGGCCTGGCCCGGTGCAGAGCCGCTGGTGTCGTGCCTGATGGTCACCCGCGGCCGCCTGTTCCCGGCGCGCTTCGCGGTCGACTGCTTCCGCGCCCAGGGCTGGGCCGCGCGCGAACTGGTACTGGTGTGCGATGCGCCCGGCACCGAGATCGAAGCCTATTGCCGCCAGCTTGGCGATGAGCGGATCCGGCTGGTACTCCCCGCCACGCCCGCGGCCAGCCTGGGCGAGTTGCGCAACCTGTCGCTGCAGGCCGCGCGCGGCGACTGGATCTGCCAGTGGGACGACGACGACCTGTACCACCCCGACCGCATCGCCCTCGGGATGCAGGCCTTGCTGGCGCTGGGGGCCGACGCCATGTTCCTGCAGCGCTGGCTGCTGTGGGCGCCGGGCGCGCGCCGGCTGGGCGTGTCCGGCGCGCGCGAATGGGAAGGTTCGATGCTGGCGCGCCGCACGGGCGTGCCGCCCTACCCGGCGCTGGCGCGCGGCGAGGATACCGCCGTCATGCACGCCATGCTGCGGCGCGGGCGGGTGCTGTTGCTCGATGCGCCGTGGGTATATACCTATGTGCAGACCGGCGCCAATACCTGGAACGCAGGGCATTTCGCGGCGATCTGGGCGGCGGCCAGTTTCGAGCAGGTGGAAACGGGATATGAGGCTGCGCTGGCGGCGCTGGGAACACATGGACCGCATGCAGCCTACGCGGCGGCGCTGGCGACGGCGCCAGGCGCCGATCGTCCGAACTGAAGCGAATGTGGCTGGCTGTTCCCCGCACTGGCGGAGCATGTCCTGGGCTATGATCTGTCAAATTCATTATTTCCCAGCAGCATGTTTTCCAGACTCGACTCCAGCCTGAAGATTTTCGGCGCCCTGATCATTCTCATCCTGGCCTGCCTTGCCACGCTGCCAATCCTCAGCAGTTCCCAGGCGAACGCCACCCTCGAAGCGCTGAAGGACGGGGCAGCCAAGGAACGTGCCTACAATCTCATGCTGGTCCTGCTGCAGGATGCCGAAACCGGACAGCGCGGCTTCCTGATCGGCAGCGATGACAGTTTCCTGGCCCCATACAATGCCGGCGTGGCGGGCATACCCGCCGCGCTCGAACATCTGCAGCGGCACGCCAGTTCGGACGCCGAGCGCACGCTGGTGGCGCGTATCGTCGAACTGAGCCAGGCGAAGGTCCGCGAAATGGACCAGACCATCCGCCTCAAGAAAGCCGGGAAGACCAGGGCAGCAATGGATATGGTCGCCAGCCAGCGTGGCAAGGTCATCATGGACGAGCTGCGCACCCTGCTCGGCCGCCAGCAAAAGGCGCTGGCCGACAATCGTACCCGGTTGCGCGATGAGCTGACCACCACCCTGCGCTACAACTCGGCGCTGGGCATCGGCGCCAGCCTGGCCAGCGTCGTGCTGATTTTTGCGACCATCTACATCGTGACCAGGAGCCTGAATGAACAGGCGGAATCGGCGCGCCAGTCGAAGTCGCTGGCAGAGAACAACGCACAGCTGGCGCAACAGGCCGCCATACGCGCCGAGCGCCTGGCGATCACGGCCGATATGCTGCAGGCGCTCGATAGCGTGAAAACACCGCCCGAGCTCGAGCGGGTTTTACCGGTATTCCTGCGCAAGCTATTGCCTGGCACATCTGGCGCGGTCTATCTATATCGCAATTCGCGCGACGTGCTTGAGCTGAAGGCCAGTTGGGGCCTGATGGACGATGCGCCGCCCACGGTGGCGCCAGGCGAATGCTGGGGCCTGCGCTTGGGCAAGGTCCATATGGCCACCAGAAAACACGATCTGTGCTGCGACCATGGCGCCACCTGGCACGACGACCATGAGGCTCAGACCTGCGTGCCGATGATTTCCCAGGGCGATGTGATTGGCATCCTGGTGATCGCCGGCGACCGGCACGACGCCAGCCCGGGCGACAGCGCCCACATCGTCTCGCTGGCTGAACAGCTCAGCCTGGCGATCAGCAACGTTTCGCTGCGCCACACGCTGCGCTACCAGTCGACCGTCGATCCGCTGACAGGCCTGTACAACCGGCGATTCTTCGACGAATCGCTCAAGCGCGAGCTGGCGCGCTCCCAACGCAGCCACAGCGTCTGCTCGGTGGTGATGATCGACCTCGACCATTTCAAGCGCATCAACGACACCTATGGCCACGATGGCGGCGATCTGGTGCTGCAGGCGGCCAGCCGCGTGCTCTTGCAGCGGGTGCGCGCCAGCGACGTGGCGTGCCGCTACGGCGGCGAGGAACTGGTGCTGATGCTGCCCGATTGCGGCGCCGAAGAAGCCGCGAAGTGCGCCGAAGCGATACGCCTGACCCTGACCGAGATCGTCATCCAGCACCAGGGTGCGACGATCTCGGGCATCTCGGCCTCGTTCGGCGTTGCCCAGTGGCGCGGCGATGGCGCGCAGGAGGCCGATCCGCTGCAGGCGGCCGACCGCGCCCTGTACGCGGCGAAGAAAGACGGGCGTAACCGGGTAGTGATAGCAGGGTAGCCGCGCCAGGCTGAATCTGGCGCCGGCACGCGCTAGCGGCTCGACTCGACCTTGTCGCTCCCGCCATACGACACCCCGCGCGCGCGCATGAATTCCACCCGCCGCGCATGCAATTGGTCGTTCGGGTCGAGCGCCACGCACACGCTGGCCACGCCGGTGCAGCCATGCGGCTCGTGGCGCAGCTGTTCGAACACCAGCCGGTCCTCGCCGTCGCCGGTCGCGAACGCGGCGCACGACCACAGGTGCACCAGGTGCAGCAGCTGCAGCTTGTCGATCGCCAGCCCGCTGGGCCGCACGAAGCCACCGAAGCGCTCGGCATAGATGCCGCGGCCCACGCCCACGCTCTCGATCTCGTCCACGCACAATTCCTGGCCGGTGTTGCCGTCAGCGTAGACCGAATACGAGAACGCCCATTTCTTGCCCTCGATCGCGGCCAGCACCAGCGCGCAGTGGTCGTGCCTGAACCAGTCGTCGTCGTCGAGGTAGACCACCACCCGGCTGTCGGCCAGCAGGGTCAGCGCCGAGCGCAGCGAGCCGCCGTAGAACGAGGCGTGCACGCCCCCGTGGCGGCGCGAGGTCGAATAACCCAGGTCGATCAGGCTGAGCGTGACGTGCGGCGGGCATTCCGGCGCCAGCTGCGCCAGCAGAGCATCGAGCCGTCCGTGCGGGTCGCAATCGACGCCCACCAGGATCTGGATGCGCCCGTCGATGCGCTGGCCATACACCGAGCGCACGGCGCGCGCCAGCGACAGGCGGCAGGTGGTGGCGATCACCACCGCGACGTCGTGGCTGGTGCCGTTCATGGCTGGCCCAGCGCGAACGGGTAAGCGCCCCTGGCGGCGAGGATGCGCTGCCTGAGGCCCTGCGCCGCCAGCGCACCGGGGCGATGGTGGGTGGCGTCGCGCTGCGGCGCATGGGTCGAGTCAAGGGCGATGTCGTTGAAGAAGTACGGCACCGTCGCCGTGTAGCAGACGCTGCGCCGGTACAGCAGGTGGTCGGCCACCAGCTTGCCCCAGGCATGCACGCCGGACAGGTCGAGCCCGACCCCGTCCGGGCTGTAGCGCGCCAGCAGGGCCGTCAGCGCGCCGCGCCGCGCGACCCAGGCGCCGGCCGAGTAGCAGCTCGGTTCCCATTCATGCCACAGGATGCCGTGGCGCAGATACAGCTCGCCGAGCTCGCCGATCACCGGCGCATGGCTCACGTGCAGCTGCAGGATTTCCCAGTCCGGCGGCGCCGAAGCCAGCAAGGCCGCGCCGTCGTAGCGGTGGTGGGCGCGCACGTCGTCTTCCATGATCACCGCGGCCGCGGCGCCCGCATCGAGCGCGGCGCCGGCCGCGCGCAGGTGCGAGGCGACGATCGCCAGCTCGTGCAATGAGTTGGCGAACGGCTCGCGCACCTTCACCGCCGGCAGGGTGTCGGGCGTGACCGCCTCGATGCGCGCATGCGCGACGCCGGCGCGCTCGAAGGCTTCGCGCGCCAGCAGGCGCCGCCCTTCGTCGGCGGCGCGGTTGATCCAGAAATGGGGCAGTCCTTCGAGCATGGCGTTTAGTCTAGCTTAGAACCTATCCCGGCTGCGATCAGAACACGCCGCGCAGGCCGGCGTTGCCGCCCACGGTGTGGTAATCGCTGCGCGCTTCGCCGTTCACGCCGAAGTAGAGGTAGGCCCCCTTCCTGAGCTGGATGGTACCGGTGACGCCGCCCTGCACGAAACCGCGGCCCGCATCAGGCGCGCCGACCGCGATGCGCTCGCCGGCCAGGGTGGCGCCAAGTACCGGGCGCAGCAGCTCACCACCGTCGACGCCGGCGCCGACCTTGAAGCGCCAGGTCGAGGCCAGCAGCGGATCGAAGTTGCGCGAGGCGCCGGCCACGCCCAGCACGGTACGGGTGCCGCTCGCCGACCAGTCGTCCAGCGCCAGCGCCGCCACCGAGGTCGACGCCTCCATCAGCGCGTCGCGCTCGACGCGCTGGACCGTCACGCGGGCGAACGGCGCCAGGCTGGCGCCCCCCACCAGCGTCGGCAGGCTGGCTCCGACGCCCAGCAGCGCGCTGTTGCCGCTGCCGCGCGTGGCCAGGCCGGCCGCCGGGTCCAGCGGATCGGCGCGCCGGCTTTCGGTCTTGTCGCGGCCATAGCTGCCCTGCAGGTCGAACACGACCTTGCCCGCGGCCGCCTCGCCGTAAGCGAACACCTTGTTCTGGCGCAGCTTGCCATTGCCGGCCTGCGCATCGAGGTCGGTGCTGGCGTGGCTGGCGCCGAAGCCCAGGCGCACATCGCGCCCTTTCAGCAGGTCGAAGCCGACCGTGACCTGCACGCGGTCGGCGTCGAACGCGGAAGCGACGTCGCCGCCCTTCCACTTGGCGCGGCCGGCGCCGAGGTCGATCCACAGCGCGCGCGCGTCCTGGCTATCCGCGCGCTGCAGCAAGGTGCGCTGCAGTTCCCAGTTGGCCTGCGGCAGGGCCGCCGCCAGCGCGCCATGCACCTCGCCCGCCAGGCCCTGCAGCACGTCGCCGAGCTGCTGCGCGTTGCGCGAGCCGGTCTGGTAGCTCAGGCTGGTCTGGGTGGCGCTGCCCTTGCCGGCCTGGTCGAGGTCGACGATGCGGTCGAGCGCGGCGCCCACCGAACGCGCATTGGCGCCCGCGTCACCGGCCCAGGTGGCGTACGAGGCCGGCAGCACCTTCAGCTCGATGCTGTTGTTGCCGCCATGGTCGTAGAAGGCCGCCAGGCGGGTATTGGCGCCCAGGCCTTCCGGCTGCGCCAGGGTGTCGAAGCGGCCGTCAATGCCGCCCTCGGCGGTCAGGATGCGGAAGTTCTGTCCCAGCTCCGGCACGAACTGCGGCGAACCGTAGCCCGACTGGCCTGGCGTGTACAGGTTCTGCAGCGCCGGCGCCAGCGTGGCGCCGGCCTCGATCGTGAAGCGCTTGCCGTTGACCACGTGCAGGAAGGAGTAATGGCCGGCCGCGCCGATCGGCGTGTTCATGCCGGCCTGCACGGCGCCGCCGATGTCCTGCTTGTAGGTGCTGCCGGCGGCCATCGTGATGTTCGAATCGGCGCTCAACATGCCTGGCGAATTACCCGGCGACAGGGTGCCGTGGACGACCACGTCGCCCTGCAGCGTGCCGGCGCCGCCCAGCGTGGCGCCCTTGGCGACCATCACCTTGCTGGCGAAGACACCATTGGCCAGCAGCTTGCCTTCGAGGACGCAGGTGGCGTCGATGCGCGCCGCGCCCGTCACGTTCAGGATGCCCAGGCCGGTCTTGTTGAAGCAGCCGTCGCCGGCGCCGGTCGAGATCAGGTCGCCCGCCAGCGTGGTGGTGGTGCCGGCGTCGACGTTGATGTCGGTCTTGCGGCCCATATTGATGTCCTGGCCGGTCAGGATGTCGACCGTGGCGTGGATGGTGCCTGAATTGAAAGTCATCACGCTGCCCCAGCCCAGGCCCCAGGAATTGGTCACCTTCACCAGGCCCGAATTGATGGTCAGGCCGCCGGTCCAGCCGTCGCCCGGCCGGTTCGCCGCGAGGCGGCCGCCGGCGTTGTCGCCGGCCAGCACCAGGGTGCCTTCGCCGTCCTTGACGATGCGGCCGGCGCCGGTGATGTTGCCGTCCAGGGTGACGACGCTGTCGGCGCCCTCGGTATCGACCACGCCATTCTTCGCCGTGATCTCGATGCCGCGCGCGGACTCGAGCGTGCCCGTGGTCTGCAGGCGGCCGCCGTCGAGCACCAGGCCGCTGCCGGCCGCGCCCAGATTGGCATCGCGGTCGATGCGCAGGGTGGCGCCGGCGCCGATCGTGGTGCCGCCCGTGTAGGTGTTGTCCGCACCCAGGGCCAGCGTGCCGCCGCTCACCTGCAGGCCGCCGCCGTTGGCCAGCGTGCCACGCAGGATCAGGGTGCCGGCGCCATCCTTGACCAGCTTGCCGCTACCGTCCACCTTGCCGGTCTCGACCAGCGTAGTCGCGGCGTCGACATCGACCGTGCCACGTCCGGCCAGCAGCAGGCCGCGGGTGTGGGTCATGTCGGCGCCGGTCTGCCAGGCGCCGTCGCGCAGTTCGAGCGCGGCGCGTCCCAGACCCAGGTTGGCGTCGGCGAGCGTGCGCAGGGTGGCGTTCGAGACCACGGTCTTGCCGGTGTAGGTGTTGTTACCGAGCAGCGCCAGCTTGCCGCCGTCGAGGTTCAGGCCGCCGTTGCCGGCGAGGATGCCGCTGAAGGAACCGTTGGCCCGCGTAACGCTCAGGTCGTTCGTACCCAGCAGCACCCCGCCGGCGCCGCTCAGGCCCGCGACCGCGACCTTGCCGGACGCGCGCGAGACGTCGAACACGCCGTCCACGCCGACCGCACTGCCGGCGATGCCGCCCCTGCCCGTCAGGGCCAGGGTAGCCCCTTTGGCGATGTCGGTGGCGCCCGTATAGCCCTGGGCGCTGGTGAAGCCCAGCTTGCCGCCCGCCAGCTTGACGCCACCGGCGCCAGTGATGTTGCCGCCGAAACTGTCCGCAGCCTCGGTCAGGGTCAGGGTCTGCGTACCCAGCCGCACCGTGCCGGCGCCCGCCAGGCTCTTGACGGCGGCCTTGCCATTGCTGCGCGCAACGTCGAAGGTGCCGCCGACGTCGACCCGGCTGTTGGCGATGCCGCCGTTGCCGGACAGCGCCAGCGTGGCCAGGCTGCCGATGGTGGTGTCGCCACGGTAGGTATTGGCGCCGCCCAGGGTTTCGCTGCCGGCCGTCACATCGAGGCCGCCGTTGCCGCTGATGACGCCGGTGAAGGTGCTGTTGGCATTGCTCAGGCGCAGGGTATTGTTGCCGAGCCGGACCGCGCCGGCGCCGGACAGCGTCTTGATCTGGGCGCTGTCGGCGCGGCTGACGTCGAAGGTGCCGTTGGCCTGCACACCGCTCGACGAAGCAAGGCTGCTGTCACCCGACAGGGCCAGGCTGGCGCCGGCGCCGATGCTGGTGGCGCCGGTGTAGCGGTTGTCGCCCGCCAGCACCGCGCTGCCGCCGGCGACGGTAAGGCCGCCCGCGCCGTCGATGCGGCCGCTGAAGGTGTCGCCGGCCCCGGTCAGGGTCAGGGTCTGGCCGCCCAGCAGGACGGCGCCGGATCCACCCAGGCTCTTGATGGCGGCGCCGCCGTTGCTGGCCGCGATGTCGAGCGTGCCGTCGCCGATGACGCGGCTGTTGGCGATGCTGCCGTTGCCGGACAGCGCCAGGGTCGCGCCCCGGGCGATGCTGGTGTCGCCGCTATAGCTATTGCGTCCGCTCAGGATTTCACGGCCGGCCGCCAGTTCCAGGCCGCCCGAACCAGCGATCGTGCCCGAGAAATGGCCGTTCGCATTCGTCAGCGTCAGGGTCTTGTTGCCCAGGTTGACCGCGCCGGCCCCGGACAGCGTGCGGATTTCCGCGCCGGTGTCCATGGCCGCGATGTCGAGCGTGCCGTTGACCAGCACGCCGCTCGACATCGCCAGGCCGCCGCTGCCCTGGCCGGCCAGGCCCAGGGTGGCGCCGCTCGCGATCGTGGTCGCGCCGCGGAACAGGCTCAGGTGGGTATCGAGCACCTGGGCGCCGCCGGTGATGGCCAGGCCGCCCGAGCCACGGATATTGCCGGTGAAGGTGTCGCCGGCGCCGGTGATGGTCAGCGTCTGGTCGCCCAGGATCACCGAGCCCGAGCCGGACAGGCTCTTGACGGCGGCATCACCATTGGTGGCCGCGATGTCGAAGCGGTTACCGTCGAGCACCAGGCGGCTGTTGGCGATGCTGCCTTCGCCTTCCAGCGTCAGGCGGGCGCCTTGCGCCAGCACCGTGTCGCCGCGATAGGTATTGGCGCCGCTCAGGATTTCGTGGCCGGCGGCAATCGCCAGCCCGCCCGAGCCCTGGATGCTGCCCGAGAAATTGCCGCTGGCCTGGGTCAGGGTCAGGACCTGGCCGCCCAGCAACACCGCGCCCGAGCCGGACAAGGTGGTGATCTGCGCGCCGTTGGTGGCCTGCGAGACGTCGAAGCGGCCATCGGCCACCACGCCGCTCGAGAGGGCGATGCTGCCGGAACTGCCCAGCGCCAGCCCGGCGCCGTCGTCGATCCGGGTCACGCCGTTGTACCAGTTCGTGCCGTTCAGGGTCTGGGTACCACCCGTGACCGCCAGCCCGGCCGCGCCATGGATGCCGCCGTCGAAACGGCTGTGGGCGTCGGTCAACACCAGGCTGTCGTCACCGAGGACCACGGTGCCGGAGCCGGACAGCGATTGCAGCCGGGTATCCTGGCCGGGCTGGGAAAAATAGAGGAAGCCCTCGAGCGCCACTTCGCGCGAGGCGGCGAGGCTGGCCTGCCCCGTCAGCGACAGCACGGCCTGACGGCCGACGCTGGTCTGGCCGGTATAGTGCTGGGCCTCGGTCAGGGTGGCATAGCCGCCGGCGATCGCCAGTCCGCCCGAGCCGTGGATGCTGCCGTCAAATTGTCCGCCGGCGTTGGTCAGGGTCAGCGTCTTGCCGCCCAGCCAGACCGCGCCATTGCCCACCATATTCTTGACCTGGGCGCCGTCACGGGTTGCCGAGATGTCGAACACGCCGTTGTTGAACAGGCCGCTCGACGTGGCGATGGCGCCGCTGCCGCTCAGGGCCAGGGTGCCGTCGGGGCCGATACTGGTCGCGCCCGTGTATTCAGTGGCGGCGCCCAGGATATGGGTGCCCTGGCTCACGCTCAGGCCGCCATCGCCGACGATGCGGCCGCCGAAATTGCTGCCATGTCCGGTCAGTTCGAGCGTGCCGCCGCCCAGCAGCACGGCGCCGGAACCGGACAGCGAGCCCAGTGCGGTATCGCCATTCGCCAGCGTCAGGTCGAGCGTGCCGTCGATGGCAGCGCCGAGCGAGTCGGCGATGCTGCCATTGCCCATCAGGGCCAGGCGGGCGCCTTCGGCGACCGTGGTGGCGCCGGTATACCGGTTGACGCCGCTGAGTACTTCGTCGCCGCCATCGACCGTCAGGCCGCCGGCGCCGGTGATCGCGCCCGCATAGTGGCCGCTTGCGGCGCTCAGGACCAGGGTCCGGCCACCGAGCACCACACTGCCCGAATTGCTGCCGGACAGGGAACGGATGCCGACGTCCTTGTCGGCGGCGGAGATATCGAACTGTCCGCTACTGAGCACGCCGCTCGAGAGCGCGATGCTGCCCGAGCCGGACAGGGCCAGACTCGCGCCCTGGTTGATCGTCGTGGCGCCCTGGTACTCGTTGAGGCCGCCGAGCATCCCGATGCCGCCGGCCAGGAGCAGGCCGCCGGAGCCCTGGATGCCGCCCAGGAAGACGTGGTCCGGGCTTGCATTGGTGAGCGTCAGCAGGCGCTCGCCCAGCAGCACGGTGCCGGAACCGGACAGGCTTTGCAGGCTGGTGCCGGTATTGGTCGCCGAGATGTCGAGCTCGCCATTATTGTCGATATGCCAGCCGGCCGCCTGGCCGTTCGAGTCATCCCCATCGTTCAGGGTCAGCCTGGTCAGCTCGGCGATATGGTGGGTGTCGTAGGCCCCGCCACTCTGCGCCATCGCCAGGATCGGGAACAGCGCCGCGACAGCTGTCGCCAGCAGGGTGCGCGCGCCGGCGAATCCATGTTCCGCCACGGCCGCGTCACGCCGCACGGCGGCGTCGCTGCCGGTTTCCTTGCCGTTCGTGCTGGCGACTTCGGCGACGGCCATCAGCATATGGCGTTTCTTGTTCCAGACGAGGCGGTAGAAATGGTTCATGGCAATATCGGTAAGTGGCAGAGACGGCGAAAGCCGTAAAACCGATATTATTTAACGGAAACAATGCCGCTGAACAATACTAAATGCCGACAAGGTCGCATTGGTGCATGCGGTGTGCATTTTCACCACAGTTTGTGACGTCGAAACTAAGGTATCCTCACGAAAATACACATTATTTCACGTGGGAAATTACTGACTTGCTCAGGTCAGCGGCGACCTTGCGCACCACCGTTTCCCAGTCGCCAGCCGCCGCCTGGCGATACAGGCGCATTACGCCGGGATACCACGGTGAATCGGCACGCCCTTCCATCCAGCGCCAGTCGGGATGCACGGCCGGCAGCAGGATCCAGCACGGCTTGCCCAGCGCGCCGGCCACATGGGCCACGGCGGTGTCGACGCAAATCACCAGGTCGAGGGCGGCGACGATGGCGGCGGTGTCGCTGAAGTCGTTTATCTCCGGGCCGAGGTCGGCCAGGTGCGCCGGCAGCGCTTCGCCCGCGCCGGCCTGCATGCCGCGCTGCAGGCTGAAGAAGCGCACGCCCGGCACAGCCAACAGCGGCGCCAGATAGTCCACGCCCGGCAGCGAGCGGTTGGCATCGTTGACGTGGCCGCCGAAGCCGCGCCATGCCAGGCCCACCCGCAAGCCGGCGCCGTCCTGTCCCAGCCGCGCGCGCCAATCCCGCGCGCGCGCCGGATCCGGCGCCAGGTAGGGCAGCGCCGCCGGAATCGTCGCCAGCGAGGTCTGCGCATGCAACGGCAGGCTCATGAGAAACACCCAGCAATCCTGCGGCGGCAGTCCGGCCGCGGCGCCCAGGCCCACTACCCGGTCCGCGCCGGCCACGGCGCCCAGCAGCGGCAACAAGGCGTCCTGGCATACCAGCGTGACCCGGCCGGCGCCGGCCGCCTTCAACAGCGGCAGGTAGCGCACGAACTGCACGGTGTCGCCAAAGCCCTGCTCAGGCCACACCACGATGCTGCGGCCGGCCAGGGGCTCGCCGCGCCATTGCGGGCAGCCGAGCTGCGGCGCGGTCGCGATCGGGCGCGCCAGCGCCGGATCGTAGCGCGCTTCCATCCATGGCCAGCCTTCTTCCAGGCGGCCGCGCGACAGCAGCAGGAAGCCCAGGTTCCAGCGCGCTTCCGGATAAGCCGGATCGGCGGCAATCGCCTGGCGGTAGGACGCCTCGGCCTTCCCGGCCTGGCCTGCGCGCTGCAGCAGCGCGCCGAGGTTGTTCAGGGTGCGGGCATTGCGCGGGGCGAGCGCCAGCGCCTGGCGGTACAACGCCTGTGCTTCCGGCACGCGGTGCAGGTATTGGCACACATTGCCCAGCGAATTGAGGCCTTCCGGATCGTGCGGCCGCAGCGCCACGTATTCGCGCAGCGCCGCCTCGGCTTCCGGCAGGCGGCGCCCTGCCGTGTACAGCAGGCCCAGGTTGTGCCAGGCCTCGGCATACGCGGGGCGCAGGTCCAGCGCGCGCCGGTAGTGGGCTTCGGCCGGATCGGGATGGCCGGCGCCGGCGTACAGCACCGCGAGGTTGTTGTGCAGTTCGGGCTGGTCCGGCTGCAGTTCGAGCGCCGCCAGGTAGCACGTCTCGGCCTCGGCGCGCCGCCCCTGCCGCTGCAGGCCGTCGGCCTGCTCTTGCAGGAGGATGCGGAGATTGTCGAGCGATGCCGCATGGCCGGGCTGCAGCGCCAGCGCCTGGCGCCAGCGGCGCTCGGCATCGAGCGGCTGGCCAAGGGCCAGTGCGCAGGCGGCGGCCAGGTTCAGGGCATCGACATTGGCGGCCGCGCCGTCCAGCAGATCGTCCACCGACGCCAGCGCGTCGTGGAACGCGCCTTGCCGGACCAAGGCGATGGCGGCATCGATGCGGCGCCCGAGCGCCAGCGGCGCGGACGGATGGGACGGTTCAGCCACGCAGCATGCGCCAGGTGGCGAAGCCGGCAGCGCACAGCAGCAGCGAGCCGGCCAGGTGCAGCGCCGTATGCGCCAATGCCCAGCCAAGCTCACCGCGCTGGAGCAGCAGCACCGACTCGCCCGAGAAGCTGGAGAACGTGGTCAGCCCGCCAAGGAAGCCGGTGACGACGAACAGCCGCCACTCGGGCGCCAGCTGCGGCTGGTCGGTGAAGAAGCCGAGCGCCAGGCCGACAAGAAAGCCGCCGACCAGGTTGGCCGCCAGGGTCCCGACCTGCACGAAGCCGTGCAGGCTGCCCAGCCACAGGCTAAAGGCCCAGCGCAGCCAGGCGCCGAGCGCGGCGCCGATGCCGACCGCGGCAAAGCTCAGGGCGCTTCCCACTTGGCCTTCGCAGTGTCGTCGCTGACGCGGGCGTCGACCCAGCGCGCGCCGTCCGGCGTTTGCTCTTTCTTCCAGAACGGCGCCTCGGTCTTGAGGTAGTCCATGATGAATTCGCAGGCCGCGAAGGCATCGCCCCGATGGGCGGCGCTGCAGGCCACCAGCACGATCTGGTCCAGCGGGGCCAGCGGGCCGACGCGGTGGATGACCAGGGTGCCGTACAGGGGCCAGCGTTCAGAGGCGCGCGCCGCGATCGCTTCCAGGGACTTCTCGGTCATGCCCGGATAGTGTTCCAGCTCCATCTCGGAGACCTTCGCCCCATCGTTCAGGTCGCGCACGGTGCCAACAAAAGACACCACGGCGCCGATGCGCGCATCGCCGGCGCGCAGGCGCGCCACTTCCTGGCCGAGGTCGAAATCCCCGGCCTGTACCCTTGCTTCGTTCATGAATGGTCCTTCGGCTGGCGCAGCAACAGGTGTTCAATGCGGGTCTCGGTGCGCACGTCGAGCAGGGCCGGCAACGCCAGCAGCGCGCGCAGCTCGGCCGATTGGGCGCCCGGCTTCTGGCCCGACTTGAGGGAGCTTTGCAGCACCTCGACCTGCAGGCGCAGGCGCTCGCGCGCGAACTCGGGGCCACTGTCGATGCCGGCCGCGATTTCCAGGCGCAGCAAGTCGTTCAGCAGGCGGGCGTGGTTGTCTTCCATCTGGCGCACGTAGGCGGCGCGTTCGCCGTCGGACGCTTCGAGGGCCGCAAGGGCGGCGTCGAAGCGCGCATGCAGGATCGGCTCATAGCCGCCGTCCAGCGCCAGCATGGCGTCCCAGCGCCCGCGCCAGTCCGAAGCCTGGGCTTGGGCGTCGGGACTGGCCAGCGCCATCTCGAGCGACTGGACCAGGCGCAGCTTGTCACGCACCGCCCCGGCCAGGGCCGTATCCTGGGCGCGGCGGGCGGCGTCGGCATGCTGCTGGACGCGGGCGACAGCGGCGTGATAGCGCTTGTCGATGCGCGCCTCGTGGGCGCGCGGCACCGGGCCGATCGCCTGCCATTCGGCGGCCGCCTCGCGCAACAGCTTGCCGACGTTGGCAGGCAGGGCATCCGGCGCGGCCGCTTCCAGGCGCTCGCACACGGCTTCCTTGGCGGTCTCGTGGGCGCGGCGTTCGCTGTCGGCCGCGTGCGCGTGCTCCTTGCGCGCGGCGAACAGCGTGTCGCAGGCGCCGCGGAAGCGCTGCCACAGCGCCTGCTCGGCCTTGCGCTCGAGCGGCAGCGCGCGCGCATGTTCCTGCCAGCGCGCCTGCAGCTCGCGCAGCATGTCCACCGCATGGCGCTCATGCGGGTCGAGCTTGTGCACTTCTTCGATCAATTGCTCGCGCACCGCGATCTCGACCTTGCGCTGGTCTTCCAGCGGGCGTTGCAAGGTGGTCAGCGCATCGGCGAACAGCCCGTCCAGGCGCTTCTTTTCCTTGCGGTCGACCGCGCCCAGGTGGCTCCAGGCGGTGCGCAGGCGCTGCACGGTGCCGGACACGTGTTTCCAGTCGGCCTCGCCCGATTGGAGGCGGCCGATCTCGGACTGCGCTTCCTCGACCAGGGCCTGGCCGCGCGCCGCATTGGTGTGGCGTTCGTCTGCCAGCTGCCTGAAGTGGGCCGCGGCCGGCGCATAGGCGGCGCTGCAGGCGGCGTCGAAGCGCTCCCACAGGCTGCGCGGAGCGGGGCCGGACAGGCTGTCCAGGGCTTTCCAGCGATCGCGCATGCTGCCCACCTTCTTGGCCAGCTCGGCCATCGCAAGGCCCTGGGTCGGCAGCGATTCGACGGTCTTGATCAGTTCTTCGCGCGAGACGTTGCCGCCCCAGCGCGCCCAGTCCGATAGCCGCTTGAGTTCGGCGCGCAGATGGGCCAGGCGGTCGGCCTGCGGCGCGGAGAGGCGCATGCCCTTGTCCTTGGCTTCCTTCAGCGCCTTGTCGAGCTCGGCGGCGGTGCCGAGCGAGCCCTGCTGCAAGGCGGCTTCGAGCGCGTCCATACTGTCGAGGAAGGACTGGTCGGCGCCGCGCGCAGCCTGCCTGGCGCTCTCTTTTGCGCCCTCCCTCACGACCGGCGCCGGCTTGGCCGGACGCACTTCCTGCGGCAGGCTCGCGAGCAGCGCGTCGAAGCGCTCCTGCAGGGCGCCGCCAGCGGCATTCGCCGGCAAGGCTGGCAGGCGCTGCCATTCCCTGCGCAGCGTCTCCTGCTTGAGCTCGGCCGGAGCCTGTGCTTGCCATGCAGCCAGGGCCGCCTCGCGCGCGGCCAGCGCGGCCTGGTCTTGCTCGATCGTCGCCAGGCTGGCCGTCAGGCGTGCGTGTTCGGTCGCGAATTCGGCCACCAGGGCGCGCGGCAGCGAGGCGTGGCCAGGATCGACCAGGGCCGCCTCCTGCTCCTGCTGCAGCCCGGCCAGGCGCGCGGCCAGCGCGGCCGCGTCCAGTCCACCCGCGTCCAGGGCGCGCAAGACCGCCAGGCGGTCGATCATGGCGCGTTGCAGCGCCACCTGCGATTCGAGGCGGCGGCCGAGCTCGGCGCGCACCGTGTCAAAGTCTGCCACCAGCTCGGGGGCACGGATGACCGACCATTTGCGGTCCAGCTCGGCCACGTGGTTCGGGGTCAGGAGGCTGTCGTTCAGCAGCGACCTGGCCTGGGCCAGCGCCTCGTCGCCGCGGCGCAGCTCGGATTCGTGGTGGCGGATCGCGTCCAGCCTGGCCTGCATGAGCTTGGCGACGCGGCGGTCGACGTTGCGCATCGCCGTGTGCACGCGCTCGAGGTGGTCGCGTCCGTGGACCAGTTCGGCGGCAGCCAGGCGCAGTTCGGAGAATTCGGATTGGAGAATGAAATCGACGGCGGCCGCTTCGTCGGCGCCCAGCGCCTTGAGCCGTTCGGCCTGGCGTGCGCGGGCATCGGCGAGCGCTATACGGGCGGCCTGCGCGTCATGCGCAGCAGCAGCAGCAGCAGCAGGAGTGCCCGACTTGCCCGAACCAGCCTTGACGCCGCGATCCGCCGGCCCTGAGGCCTTCGCCGCGGCAGGTTTGGCCTCCGGCTTGTCGCCGGGCGTGGCCGATTTCGCGCCCTGCCGCTTGAATAGGAATTCGAACATGATGAAATCGCACTTCCAAAACTCCCATCATAGCAAAGAACCTTGGCATCGATCGACATGTCCGGCCCGGCAGCCCCTTAGTTTGCGAGTGGCATTTTACGAATGACAAAGCCGATTTTGCCGTGAAGAAATCTCAGCTGGCGGCAGCCCGCGCATTACGTCCATGTCGGGGCCGCGGCCTTCACCGCGATTCTCGCTCTGGTGAGCGTCATGCGCCAGCATCTGGTTGGCGATGGCGAACCAGGCCTCCCCCGGGATCATGGTGCGCGCCAGCGGCAGCAGTTCGTGCTCTTCGCGGTCGAGGCGTTCGAGCAGCAGCTCGCAGCAGCGCTCGAGCGCCGCCAGGCAGCCGGGATCGCCCTCGATGGCGGCCGCCTGCGCCACCTTGCGCGCCTCGAGCGCCTGCCGGCCCAACCCATCCAACTCGGCCACCAGCCGGGCGGCGCCCTCGCCGCGGCGGCGCAGCGCCGGCAGCACGAACTTGTCGAGCTTGCGCCAGTGGCAGGCCTCGCACACCTGGCGCAGCGCTTCGCACGCCTGTTCGTACTGGCGCATGGCGGGCGGTTCGCCCCACCAGGCACAAGGTCGCCAGCGCTCGAGCAAGGCCTGCACCTCGATCCGCGCGCGTGCCTGCTCGACGGACAAGGCTACAAGCGTATAGGTTGATGTCAGCATGGTGTCTCCTCTCAATTTGCTCCTCCGAACGCACGTAGTCCACGCCAGGGGCGGTCGGGGATGCTTTATAGGGGTAGCCGGCTATTGTGTTTGGTATGTGCCGGCCGACAGGAACTTCGTAGTGTAGAGAGAAGAAGGTGGGCGGGTTTGACATTAATCAAACCCGATTTC
The DNA here is from genome assembly GCF_034045115.1 of Massilia sp. CFBP9012. Taxonomy (NCBI): domain Bacteria; kingdom Pseudomonadati; phylum Pseudomonadota; class Betaproteobacteria; order Burkholderiales; family Oxalobacteraceae; genus Massilia; species Massilia sp. CFBP9012. The sequence goes on from NZ_JAXCWM010000009.1 coordinate 195,661, forward strand.
ACAATGCGAGCGAGGTCAGACGGGGTGAATTTCCTCTACAAAATACCCTTCCAACATGCTACCGCTGCATCGCGCTGCGGTGCGCCCATCCATTGTCCAGCAGGGCGGCGCCCAGCTGCGCTATAGTAAGCGCGCTTTTCCGATCCCGCCTACCGACCTTCTTCACCCTCACTCGTCAATTCCTCATGCGGCTGCTGCACACCTCCGACTGGCACCTCGGCCAGACCCTGCACAATCACGACCGGACCTACGAACACCAGTGCTTCCTCGACTGGCTGGCCGACACGCTGGCCGAGGAGCAGATCGACGTGCTCCTGATCGCGGGCGACATCTTCGACACCGCCAATCCGTCCTCGAACGCGCAGCGCCAGCTGTACCGCTTCCTGCAGCAGGCGCGCACACGCGTGCCGCACCTGCAAGTGGTGGTCATCGCCGGCAACCACGATTCGCCGGGCCGGCTGGAAGCGCCGACGCCGCTGCTGGAAGCCCATGGCACGATCGTGGTCGGCAACGTCCTGCGCCGCGGCGACGGCGAGATCGACCTGGAGCGCCTGCTGGTGCCGCTGCGCGACCGCGCCGGCAATACCGCGGCGTGGTGCCTGGCCGTGCCCTTCCTGCGCCCCGGCGACCTGCCGCGCCTGCGTGCCGCCGAAGGCAGTGAGCAGGCCGAAGACAGCGTGCGCGACCCTTATATGCACGGCACCGCCCTGCTCTATCGCCAGGCGCATGCGCTGGCGCGCGAACGGGCGGCCGAAGGCCAGGCCATCGTCGCCATGGGCCACTGCCATATGGCCAAGGGCCAGGCGTCCGAAGACTCCGAGCGCCGCATCGTGATCGGCGGCAGCGAGGCCCTGCCGGTCAGCATGTTCGACGCCGGCATCGCCTATGCGGCCCTGGGCCACCTGCACCTGGCCCAGCGCGTCGGCGGTCTCGAACACGTGCGCTATTGCGGCAGCCCGCTGCCGCTGTCGTTCTCCGAAGTCGCCTACCAGCACCAGGTGCTGCGCATCGATCTCGAGGGCGGCAAGGCCGCCGCCATCACGCCTCTGTATGTACCGCGTCCGGTCCAGCTGCTGCGCGTGCCGGCCGCGCCGGCGCCGCTGGAAGAGGCACTGGCGGCGCTGGAAACCCTGGAACTGGACGCGGATCTGCCGCAGCAGGCCTGGCCCTATCTCGAAGTGCGGGTGCTGCTGGACGGCCCCGAGCCGGGGCTGCGCGCCCGCATCGAAGCGGTCCTGGAGGGCAAGCCGGTGCGGCTGGCCAAGATCGAGCCGACCCGCAAGCTGGTCGCAGCAAGCGACGAGGCCGAAGCCCTGAGCCTGGACCAGCTGGCGCAACTGCAGCCGGACGACATCTTCCGCCGCCTGTGGCGACAAAAATATGGCGACGAGGCGCCGCCCGAGCAGATCGCGTCGTTCGCCGAACTGTTCCACGCCGTGGAAGGAGACGCGCCATGAAGATCCTCCGTATCAGCGGCAAGAACCTGGCCTCGCTGGCGGGCGAATTCACGGTCGACTTCGAATCCGGACCGCTGGCCACCACCGGCCTGTTCGCCATCAGCGGCCCGACCGGCGCGGGAAAAAGCACCCTGCTCGACGCCCTGTGCCTGGCGCTGTACGACGCCACCCCGCGCATGCAGAAGCGCGCCGGCAGCCAGTTGCCGGACGTCGGCGGCGACACCGTCTCGGCGCTCGACCCGCGCACCCTGCTGCGACGCGGCGCGGCCGAGGCCTGGGCCGAAGTCGACTTCGTCGGCAGCGACGACGGCCGCTACCGCGCGCGCTGGAGCGTGCGCCGTTCCTACGGCAAGCCGGGCGGCGCCCTGCAGCCAGCCAAGATGAGCCTGCACCGCCTGCCCGAACTCGCGCCGATCGGCGGCACCAAGACCGAGGTGGCGGCGGAGATCGTCCAGCGTATCGGCCTGTCGTTCGAGCAGTTTACGCGCGCCGTGCTGCTGGCCCAGAACGAGTTCTCTGCTTTCCTGAAAACCGACGAGAACGAGCGCGGCGAGCTGCTCGAGACCCTGACCGGCACCACGATCTACAGCGAGATCTCGCGCCGCGCCTTCGAGCGCTACAAGCTCGAACAGCAGCGCACCCAGGTGCTGCAGGCCAAGCTGGCCAATGTGGCGCCGCTGGCGCCGGAAGAACGCGCCCAGCTCGACCTCGAACGCAGCGCCGCCGACGCCGCGCGCGAAGCGCTCGACAGCCGCCACGCCCTGCTGGAACAGCAACTGCGCTGGCACCAGGAATTCGACAAGCTCGGGCGCGGCCAGGCCCAGGCCGAGGAAGCGCTGGCCGCCGCCAACGCCGAGCGTGGCGCGGCTGCCGAGCGCCGCCAGCGCCTGGCCACGCTGGAAGCGGTGCAGCCGGCGCGGCCGCTGGCGGTCGAAGTCCAGCGCCTGGAAGCCGAACGGCGCCAGGCCCATTCGTCGGTCGCGAAGCTGGAAGGTGAGCTGGCGGCGGCGCTCGAACTTCGCCGCACCGGCAGCGGCGAAGTCGATGCCGCCATCGCGCGCCTCGACGCGCTGGATGAGCAACTGCGCGCCGCCGGTCCGCAACTGGACCAGGCCAAGGCGCTCGATGCCGCACTCGAGACGCTTGCCCCCGGCCACGCCCAGGCAAAAGCCGCGCTGGAAGCGGCGCGCCAGCAGGCCCGCGAAGCGCGTGTCCAGCACGGGGCGAAGTCCGACGAACTCGCGCGCGCACGCGGCTTGCGCGACGCTGCGGCAGCGTGGCTGGCGGCCCAGTCCCGGCACGAAGCCGTGGCCACCGGCTGGCAGCAGTGGGAACGCCTGCTGCGCCAGGCCGGCCAGGCGCAAGCCTCCCTCGCCGCCGGCGCAACGGCGCTGGCGGAAACCCGCACGGCGGCCGACCAGGCGGCCGGACGCGATGCCCAGGCGGCCGGCGCGCTGGCGCAGGCCATCGAAGGTCTCGACACACTGGAGGCGAACCGGCGCGCGGCGATGGCGGCGCTGGGGGAATTCGACGCCGAGGCGATCGGCGCCGAACGCCAGCAGCTGGAAGGACGCCGCGAACGGCTGGCGGCGGCCGAACGCGCCTGGCTCGACCTGTCGGCGGCGCGCGAAACGCTGGCCGCACTCGCGCGTGAATCCGAGCGCGCCGCCACTGCGGCATCAGGCGCCGAACGCGCCCTGCAGGAGGCGCGCGCCGCGGCGCCGGCACTGGAAGCGGCGATGGCGCAGGCCGAACGGTCGCTGAGCGCCGCCGAACTGGCGTGCGCCGCCAATGTGGAGCAACTGCGCGCGAACCTGATCGACGACGATCCCTGCCCCGTGTGCGGCGCCCTTGATCACCCATACGCCCACCAGGATGCGACGCTCAAGGCGATGTTGACGGGCCTGCGGGCCGAAGTCGACGGTTGTCGCCTGCGCATGCGCGAGAATGGCGCACTGCAGGCGACCCACGGCGCCGCCCTCGCCGCCGCCCAGGAACGGCTGGAGGCGCTCACGCGGGACCGCACGGCGCTGGATCTGCGCATCGCCGGCCTGGGCCAGGCCTGGGATGCCGATCCACTGGCGGCCGAGGCGCCAGGCGAACCGGAACGCGTCGACTGGTTCGGCGCCCAGCGTGGCGCCGCGCGCGACGCCCTCGATGCGCTGGCGCGGCGCGAGCAAGCCTGGCGCGCCGCCGCCAGCGCGCGCGATGCGGCCCAGCGCGACGTCGACGGCGCGCAATCGGTGCTGGCCAAATTACGCCAGAATGCCGAGGCCGAGCGCGACACAGCGGCCCGCCTGCAGAACGAACTGAAGGCATTGGACGCCGGCCAGCAGGCGGCGGCCACGCAACTGGATGCCCTGCTGGCCGAGCTCGATCCTGCCATGGCAGCCGCCCACGGCGACGGCTGGCAGACGGCGTGGCGTCGCGATCCAGACGGCTGGACCCAGGCCCGTGCGATGGAAGCCGCCGGGTGGCGCGAGCAGACCGAGGCCCAGGCCCGCGGCGCCGCCGCGATCGCCCCCCTGGAAGTCGAAGCGGGCGCGCTCCAGGCGCGCATCGCCGAGATCGACGCGGCGGGCGTCAGGCTGGCCGCGGAATTCGAGCGCATCGACGGCGAGTCGAGCGCGAAACGCGCGGCGCGCGCCGCCTTGTGGCAAGGCCGCGCGGTGGGCGAGATCGAACGCGAACTCTCCGCCGCCGTGAGCGGCGCGCGCGAGCAGGTCGCGGCGCGCCAGCAGGCCGCCAATGAAGCGGCGCAGGCCGAGACCCGGGCCCGCACCGCGCAGGCCCAGCTGCTCGAGCGCATCGCGGAACTCGACGGGGCTGGCGCCACGGCCAGCGCGCGACTCGCCGACTGGCTGGAAGACTACCGGCGCCAGGCCGACGGGCTGGACGAAATCCACGACACCGACGAACTGGCGCGCCTGCTGCAGGTCGGCGCCGCCTGGCTGGCGCAGGAGCGCAGCGCCCTGAACGCCATCGAGACCGGGATCGCCAATGCCACCGCGATCCTGGCCGAACGGCGCGCCCAGCGCGCGGCGCATCTCGAGTCAGCACCGCCGGAGGGCCAGTCGTTCGAGGCGGTAAAGGCCACCTACGACGCGCTGGTGGTCGAACGCCAGGCATCGATCGAAGCGGCGACCGCGCTGCGCCTGCGCGCGATGCAGGACGACGAGCGGCGCCGCCAGGCGGAATCGAGCCTGGCCGAGATCGAGCGCCAGCAGGCGCTCGAGCAGCGCTGGGGCAAGCTGTCGGAGCTGATCGGCTCCAGCGACGGCAAGAAGTTCCGCAACTACGCCCAGCAATTCACGCTGGACGTGCTGCTCGGCTATGCCAATGAACACCTGAAGCAGCTGGCCCGGCGCTATCGCCTGGAGCGCGTCAGCTACCAGGGCATGCCGTCACTGGCGCTGATGGTGCGCGACCAGGACATGGGCGGCGAAGTGCGTTCGGTGAACTCGCTGTCGGGAGGCGAATCGTTCCTGGTGTCGCTGGCGCTGGCACTGGGCCTGGCCTCGCTGTCGTCGAACCGGGTGCGGGTCGAATCGCTGTTCATCGACGAAGGCTTCGGCAGCCTCGACAGCGAAACGCTGGGGGTGGCGATGGACGCCCTGGACGCGCTGCAGTCGATGGGCCGCAAGGTCGGCGTGATCTCGCACGTGCAGGAGATGACCGAGCGGATCGCGACCAAGGTGCTGGTGCGGCCCGCCGGTGGAGGCAGCAGCGCGGTGGTGGTGGAGTAAAGCGGAACAACGACCGTATTGTTGGCCTGAAAACGTCGTCCCCGCGAAGGCGGGGACCCAAGTATCACGCAGACCACTAATGCAAATCGTAGTGGCGACGCGAGCAAACTTGGGTCCCCGCCTGCGCGGGGACGACGTTTCTGAGCTGACGATTAAGCTAACTCGCCTGGCCGGCTTAGTGATTATGCCGCGGCATATCATGCCCCACACCGCGATACGGCAAGGCAAGCTCCATGCACGCGCCCTTGTGCAGCTGGCCCACCGAGGCGCGGTAGATCTCTTGCCACGGGGTCTGGCTGGCGGGGATCGCCGGCGGTGTGTCCTGGCGGCGCGCGTCCATTTCTTCATCCGACAGCAGCACGTCGCAGCGGCCGTGGTTCAGGTCCACGCGCACCACGTCGCCCGTGCGCAGCAGCGACAGGTTGCCACCGGCCGCGCTCTCGGGCGAGGCGTTCAGGATCGACGGGCTGTCCGAGGTGCCCGACTGGCGGCCGTCGCCCAGGGTCGGCAGGTTGCTGATGCCTTGCTTGATCAGGTGATCGGGCGGCTGCATATTGACCACCTCGGCCGAACCGGGCCAGCCGACCGGACCCGCGCCGCGGATCACCAGCATCGTGTACTCGTCGATGCCCAGGCTCGGATCGTTGATGCGGTGGTGATAGTCGTCGGAGCCGTCGAACACGACCACCTTGCACTCGAAGCAGTTCTCGTGCCCCGGATTGGCCAGGTAGCGTGCGCGGAAAGCCGGCGAGATCACGCTGGTCTTCATGATCGCGAAGTCGAACAGATTACCCTTCAGGACCAGGAAGCCTGCTGTATCTTTCAGCGGCTCGGCGAACGGCTTGATCATCTCGCGGTCGTCGGTCTCGCGGTCATAGATGTTCTCGGCGATGGTCTTGCCGGTGACGGTGAGGCGCTGCGAGCGCAGCTTGCCCGCCTGCTCCAGCTCCCACATCACGGCCGGCACGCCGCCGGCGCGGTGGAAGCGCTCGCCCAGGTATTTGCCGGCCGGCTGCATGTTCAGCAGCAGCGGCACGTCGTAGCCGTATTCCATCCAATCCTCGGGCGTGATCTCCACGCCCGCATGGCGCGCCATGGCCACGATGTGCGGCTGGGCGTTGCTCGATCCGCCGATCGCGGCGTTGACCACGATCGCATCCAGGAAGGCGTCGCGCGTCAGGATCTGCGAGGGGCGCACGTCGTCCTTGGCCAGTTCGACGATGCGGCGGCCGGTCTCATAGGCCATCTGGCCGCGCTCGCGGTAAGGCGCGGGGATCGCCGAGCAACCGGTGAGCGACATGCCCAGGGCCTCGGCCACCGCGTTCATCGTCGAGGCGGTGCCCATGGTGTTGCAGTGACCGGCCGACGGCGCCGAGGCGGTGGCGATGTCGACGAACTTCTTCTCGTCGATGGCGCCGGCCGCCAGCTGGCGGCGTGCCTTCCAGATCGCGGCGCCGGAGCCGACAAGTTCTCCTTCGAACCAGCCGTCGAGCATCGGGCCGCCCGACAGCACGATGGCGGGAATGTCGACCGTGGCCGCGGCCATCAGCTGGGCCGGCACGGTCTTGTCGCAGCCGGTGGTGAGCACCACGGCGTCGATCGGATAACCGTGCAGGATCTCGACCAGGCCGAGATAGGCCAGGTTGCGGTCCAGCGCCGCGGTCGGACGGCGGCAGTTCTCGAAGATCGGATGCAGCGGGAATTCCATCGGAATGCCGCCGGCGTCGCGGATGCCGTCGCGCACGCGCTTGACGGTCTCCAGGTGGATGCGGTTGCACGGCGTGATGTCGCTGCCGCTCTGGGCGATGCCGATGATCGGCTTACCGCAGCGCAGCTCCTCGGGCGTGATCCCGTAGTTCATGAAGCGCTCGAGGTAGAGCGCGGTCATGTCGATGCGCTCGGGATTGTCGAACCAGTCCTGGGAGCGGTAGCGACGCTTGGCGTTATTGTTGACGTTGTTGCTCATGAGTCAATTATTCTATGGTTGATCCTGCAGCCGCAGCGCATGCTGCGGCAGTCCCGGCACGTCGGCACGGAAAGTGAACAGCCCGCCCGCGAGCGGCTGCGCCTCGAGCTGGGCAGCGGACAGGCCCTTGCGCGCCGTCGTAGCATACACGGTGCGCAGGTCGTCGCCGCCGAAGGCCAGCTTGGTGATGTTCGCGCACGGGAAGCGCACTTCGCCCAGCTTGCGGCCCTGCGGGTCGAAGCGGTCGATGCGCCAGCCGCCGAAGGTGGCCACCCACAGGCAGCCTTCGGCGTCGACCGCCATCCCGTCCGGATAACCGCCGTCCGCCAGCTCGGCGAACAGGCGCTTGCGCGCGACCAGGCCGTCCTGGCCCAGGTCGAAGGCAAAGATGCGTTTGGCCAGCGTATCGGTGTGGTACAAGGTGCGGCCGTCGGGGCTGATGGCCGGGCCGTTGGTGATCACGTAACCGTCGTCCACACGGCTCGCCGCGCGGCCGTCGAAACGGTACAGGGCGCCGGTGGCCTGGTCCTCGGCATCGTCCATCGAACCGAACCACAGGCGTCCCGCGGCGTCGACGTGGCCGTCGTTGAAGCGGTTGCCCGGCTGGTCGGCCTCGACCTTCAGCAAGGGCGAGAATTCGCCGGTGGTTTCATGGAAGCGGTAAAGGCCATCCTCCAGTGAGCAGACGAAACCGCCGCCCGCGACCGGCACCACGAAGCTCACCTGCCCCGGCGCATCCCAGCTGCGCTTGTTGCCATTGTCGGCGTCATAGCAATGCAGGCGCCGGCCCTTGATGTCGACGAACCAGACCTGGCGCGCACCGGCATGCCACAGCGCGCCTTCGCCAAGCGTGGCGCCGATGTCCCACAGGCAATGCGGCACGGTGGTGACGGTGCGCGTGTTCATGCGCCGTACCAGCCCGCATCGACGAAGTATTCGCGGCCGCTGCAGCGGCGCGCATTGTTCGAGGCCAGGAACAGCGACAGCGCCGCCACGTCCTGCATTTCCACGCGCTCCTGCAGGCACTGGCCGTTCAGGATGCGCGCTTCCTCGTGCGGCGTATGCCACAGCGCTTCCTGGCGCGGGGTGCGCACCGCGCCGGGAATCACCGCCACGGCGCGGATGCCGTGCGGTCCGAGTTCGCGCGCCATGGCGCGCGTCATGCCCTCGACGCCGGCCTTGGCCGTCATGTACAGGGCCAGCTCGGTGTGCGGCAGGTGCCACGAGATCGAGCCGAAGTTCTGGATCACGCCATGGCCCTGCTCGCGCATGCCGGGAATGACGGCCTGGGAACAGAAGAACTGGTGGCGCAGGTTGACGTTCATCCGGCTTTCCCAGTAGGCCGGGGTGACGTCGCCGATGTGGTGACGATCGTCGTTGGCCGCGTTATTGAGCAGGATGTCGACGGCGCCGGCTTCCTGCACGATACCGTCGAAGGTGCGCTTGAGCGCATCGAGGTCGGTCAGGTCGCAGTGGATGAAGCGCGGCGCGTGGATCGCGCCGTTCAGCGACTCGGCCAGGGCGCGTCCCGCGCCCTCGGCGATGTCGAGGAACCAGACCCGGGCGCCCTGGCCGACGAAGGCGGTGACCAGCTCGGCGCCGATGCCGCTGCCGCCGCCGGTGATGACGACGCGCTTGCCGTTCAGGTCCGGATAACTTGCGTATTCAAAGGCTGGGGTTTTAAAGCCCGGTTGATTGTTGTCAGACATGGGGTTTTTCGTATTTGAGAGCTGTTTTATTCCTGGACCAGCAGGCCGCGCTGCGCCAGATTGGCGTACAGCGCGCGCACGCCGAAGGTCCAGGGCGTGATCGCGTCGCTGCGTTGCACGGTGTTGACCAGGGTGCCGAGCGATGGGGTCGAGATGCCGACCTTGTCGCCCAGGTGGTGGGTGAAGCCGCCGCCCTCGGCGTCGCGGTCCTTGATCGGCGAGAACATCGTGCCGAGGAACAGCATGAAGCCGTCCGGGTACTGGTGATGCGCGCCGCAGGTCTGCGCCACCAGGTCGAGCGGATCGCGGCTGATCTCGCGCATGCGGCTGCTGCCTTCGAGGATGAATCCGTCGTCGACGCCTTCGATCAGCATGTTCACCTCGCACTCGCGCAGGGTGTCGAGCGAATACGTATCGTCGAACAGGCGGATGAAGGGGCCGATGGCGCAGGAGCCGTTATTGTCCTTGGCCTTGCCCAGCAACAGGGCGCTGCGGCCTTCGATGTCGCGCAGGTTGACGTCGTTGCCCAGGGTGGCGCCGACGATCTCGGCGCGGCTGTTCACCGCCAGCACGATCTCGGGTTCCGGATTGTTCCAGTGCGAGGTCGGATGCAGGCCGATGTCGGCGCCGTGGCCGACCGACGACATCGGCTGCGACTTGGTGAAGACTTCGGCATCAGGGCCGATGCCCACTTCCATGTACTGCGACCACAGGCCGCGCGCCGACAGCTCGGTCTTCAGGCGCGCCGAGGCCTCGGAACCCGGGACGATGTCCGACAGGTCGGTGCCGATCGTCGCCTGCAGCTGCTCGCGCAGGGCCACCGCGCGCGACGGGTCGCCCTTGGCCTGCTCTTCGATCACGCGTTCCAGCAGGCTGACGGCGAAAGTCACGCCAGCGGCCTTGATCGCCTGCAGGTCGCACGGCGCCAGCAGGCGGATGCCGTTGGCGCCGGCCTCGCCGCGCAGCGCGGCGTCCATCAGCGCGCGCACCTCGCCCAGGTCTTCGCCCTCGGCGCTGCCCGCGATGGCCAGCAGGTCGGAGCGTTCGAACAGGTCGGCCACGGTCGGCGCATGGCGGGTGATGTCGACCAGGCGGCCGCCGCGCACGGCGACCACGGCTGGACCTTCGTTGGCGCCGGTGCGCCAGACCCGGCCGACCAGCAGCGCGCGGTCGAGGTCATCGGGAAGCGGATTGGCTTGGGTAGTAGTCATGATTCCTCTATTGATGATGCCGCCCCTTGGGCGGCAGTATCGGTATGTGACGGAGCATCGGCGGACATGATTCTAACATTAATGTTAACGCAATCATTGGCCGACATCGGTTTTGACGCCTGAGGTCCCTGCCCCGCGCTCGCCGGTGTACGGCAAGCGCGGGTGGGGAGTCAAGCTACCTCAGTGTCAGAACTTGCCGCGCAGGCCCAGCTGGAAGGTACGGCCCGGGTCGTAGAAGCCGAACTGCGCGTTCTCGAACTGGAAGTAGGAGTCCCGCTTGGCCTTGTTGATGTTGACGACATCGAAGGTGATGGTCGGCCAGTTCTCACGATCGAACACCTGCTCCAGATCCACGCTCGACGAGAAGTCGGCCTGCTTGTAGGCACGACCATACAGGGCAGCCGCTGCGATACCGTTCTGGCCGCCGTTGGCCGCCTGGCTGCCTTCGCGGTAGGTGTGCGAGAAACGGGCCATGAAGCCATGGTTCTCGTAGTAGACGCCGAAGTTGTTGCTCTTGCGCGGCACGTTCAGCGCCACGAAGCCGTTGGTGCCTTCGCCGCTGGCCGACTGGTTGATCAGGGTCGCGGTTTCACTGAAGCCGAAGCCCTTGATCGGCAAGAACCTGTCGAGCGGCTGGACCCAGCCGATTTCCAGGCCGCGGATGCGCAGGATGCCGCCGGCATTACGTTCCTGGCTCATCACCACGGTCGCCGCGCCCGGACCGCCGCGCGCGTCGATCGCCGCCTGCTGGTTCGGAATCAGGTTGGCATAGGTGACGCCATACTGCTCCAGCGCGCTGAACGGCAACGAACGATTCTCGATCACGGTGAAGCCCTTGAGCTTCTTCTGGAACACGGTCAGGCTCACATAGCCTTCGCCGCCGGTGTACCAGTCGACGCCGAAGTCCAGGTTCTTCGAGATGTAGGGCATCAGTTCGGGGCTGCCGATCGTGCCGACGTCGGCCGACACCGAGCTGAAGTTGATGCCAGGACGCAGCGAGTTCGGATTGGCGCGGGTCATGCTCTTCGATGCCGCGGCGCGCACGATGACGTTGCTGGCGACCGTCAGGGCGGCGGTACCGGACGGCAGCGTGTTGTTGTAGGTGTTGTTCACATACTGCCACTCGGTCGCGTTCGGATACTTGGAACCGTTGGCCGTGAGCGTTGCGTTGCGCGGGTCGCTGAACGAATTGAGCGAACCGACCTCCTGCTTGGTGCGCACATACCGCACGCCGGCGTTGTACCGGAACGGCATATTGGCGAGCAAGGTCGAGCCATTGATCTCGGTATAGAAGCCCGAGGTCTTCTCACGCATATAACCCGCGCTCGCCCCGGTCGACGAACTGGTCGAATCCGGCGCCGTCGAGTTGTAGTAGTCGTAGTTCGAATCCTTCCTGAAACGGTCCCAGTCGACCACCAGGCGGCCGTATTCGCCGGGCACCAGGTAGCTTGCCAGCTTGTCGGCCGGGATCAGCGAACCCTGGTAGACCAGTTGGTCGGTGCGTCCCGCGGTGTAGCCGCTGCCGAAGCCGGGATACAGCGCCGCTGCGCTCGCGCCAGGCGTGTTGGCGCCATCGCAGGTCGGAGCGCCGTTGGGCCCCAGCAGGAACACGCTTGGATTGTTGCCGCACACCGCGGCCTGCCAGGCGGCCGAGTTGTCCTGGCCGCGGATGCGGCGGTCGATGTCGTCATAGGCATAGCCGAGCTTCAGGTTCAGCTTGTTGTCGCCCCAGGTCAGGTCGGTATGGAAGCCCTTGGTGCTGGTTTCGCGCAGCTCGTTCTGGATATTGACGCGGCCGCCTGCCCATACGTATTGCGACGGGTCGTTCAGGTCCTTGTTGAAGGTAATGCTCGGCACGCCGCCGTTGGTGGCGTCGTAGGTCGCCACGAGGCCGCTGCCGGCCGGCGTGATGGGCATGACCGTTGGCGCTTCATGGGTGAATTCCGACTTCGTCGCGTTGGCCTGCGCCTCGAGCTTCAGGGTCGGGGCGATCTGCCACGTCATCCCCGGATTGATGCCCTTGAGCGTGGTCTTGTCGCGACGCGGTCCGTATTCGATAAAGGAACGCGCGTTGGCAAAGGTGCCGCCCGTCGCCGTGCAACCGGCGTTGCAGTCGGGGCGGTCCACGGTCATGTTGAGCGGGATGGCGAACTCGTTGCGCATTGCCCAGGTGTAGCCGATGCGCTGCATGTCGTCGTCTTTTTCGCTGTACAGCGTGTCGACGTAGAAGTGCAGGTTCTCGGTGGGACGGTATTCGGCGCTGACGATGGCCGACGCCTTGTCGCGGTCGCCGTAGTACTCCATGTAGCGGCCGAGGCGAGGCACCAGCGCGTTGTCGATCGCGGTGATGCTCGTGCCCGGGTTGTTGGCCTCCAGGAAGCCCTGGTTGATCGGCGTGCCGGGAACGAGGCCCGCGCCCGCGCCGACCGGCACGGTGCCGGGAATCGTCCAGTTGCCGCCGCCGGTATTGTTACGCGACGGCAGGCCATTCTGCGCAGCCGACAGGTTGGCATTGGTCAGGCCGACCGTCTCGTAGCCGGTGGTGCGTGCTTTCTGGCGGTTGACGTACACGCCGCCGAGGATACCGAACTTGTCGCCCCAGGTCTTGCTGGCCAGGAGCGAGCCGCGTGCGCCGACGTCGTTGGCGATTTCCTGCTTCTGCGCGGTCGCGCTGTAGACGACGTAGGTGCCTTCCTTGTCGAACGGGCGCGCGCTGCGCAGGTTGACCACGCCGGCGGCGCCACCCTCGAGCTGCGAGGCGTTCGGGCTCTTGCTGACGGTCAGCTTGGTGAACAGTTCGGTCGGCAGCAGGTCGAGGTCGATCTCGCGGTTGGTGCTGGCGCCGTCGATCGGTCCGGACGACGCCACGGCGATCTGCGCATTGTTCAACAGGACTTTGGTGAAGCTCGAGCCCAGGCCGCGAATCTGGACGTTCATGCCCTCGCCCGTCACGTCGCGCGAAATCTGGACACCTGGAATGCGGCTGAGCGATTCCGCGATGTTCTTGTCCGGGAATTTACCCATGTCTTCCGAACTGATGGTGTCCTGGAAGCCGACGGCTTCCTTCTTGTCACGCGCGGACGCCAGAAGACTGCCGCGGTAGCCGGTCACTTTCACGACGTTGACGTTGGCCTGCGCATTGGCGTCGGGGGTGGTGGTGGCGGTGGTGTCCTGCGCATATGCCTGGTGAACCAGACCAGCCATGACGGTCAGGCCAAGCGCCCATTGGCGCCGGCGCGCTGCACCCTGCTGCTGAGAATTACGAGTCATTCAATGTCTCCTGATGGTTTTTTCTACTTCTAATTTACTGCTGAGTAAGCAACCGTCTACGGTTGTCTGGTCGGTGGGTAAGACTGCCCGATGCGGCAAACAGGGCGTTCTTCCCGGCGCGCTCTAGCGGCAGGTCGCGTTGTTCGAACCGACTGGATGCGCGGGGCGCGGGGTGGGCGATGCCGACCACGCGACTGGAATGGATGGGTGAAGGGTGCGGCTGCCAGACGGCATGGCCGGACGTACTGCGACGTCTCGTTGTTGCATGCTTATCTCCTCGTTATTTTTTTACTTCAAGCACATGTTACGAACATCTCTATTAACACGAATGTTATCGCAACCATCCCAGTCTACTGGTCAAAAATAATGATTGTCAACAAAATATTCCGAACGTGGCTAAAGCGCGAATGTTATGCATACCAAGCGCTCCTGACGCGTCGCCGGCCGAACCGCCATCGGGCGCCTTCTTGCCATGATCCGTGCAACAAAACGCTTTCAAATCGAAAAGGTTCGCGCTAACATTCCCGGAGCCGGATGATACAAAACAAACATTCCGGATCAAAAAACATGGAGACAACCTCATGCATCGACTCTTCGGGCGGCTCTGGGCCGCGTTTCTTTTCGGCATGCTGCTCTGCATCCCGACCCATGCCGCCGCAGAGGATGGTTACCAGCTCTGGTTGCGCTATCAACCCCTCCCCACAGCCCAGCGCGCGCAACTGCCGGACTCGATCCTGGTGCTCGGCGCCGACAGCCCCACCAAGGGCGCTGCACGCGCCGAACTGCAACGCGCCCTGCAGGGAATGCTGGGCAAGGCGCCAGGCGTCGTCGACAAAGCGCGCCTTGATACCATCGTGCTGGCGCGCGGCGCCGACTTGCCGGCCGGCCTGGATGCCGCGTCCGCCGTACGCGATCAATTGAAAAAGCTTGGCGACGAGGGCTATCTGGTACGGCGCGCGAAACTGAATGGCGTCGCCGTCACCCTGGTGGCCGCCAATACCGATGCCGGCCTGCTGTATGGCAGCTTCGCCTGGCTGCGCGAGCTGCAGCTCCCATCGGGCAAAGGCGCAGACAAGATCGCGCTGTCCTCCAGCCCCACCCTGCCGCTGCGCGTGCTGAACCACTGGGACAATCTCGATCGCAGCGTCGAGCGCGGCTATGCCGGCGAGTCGATCTGGAACTGGTGGGAACTCCCCCACATCATCGATCCGCGCTATACCGACTATGCGCGCGCCAATGCCTCGCTGGGCATCAACGGCACCGTGTTGAACAATGTGAACTCCAAGGCCGAGGTGCTCGGCGCGCCCTTCATCGCCAAGGCCGCCGCAATCGCCGACGTGCTGCGTCCCTACGGCATCCGCGTCTACCTGTCGGTGCGCTGGTCGACCCCGCTCGAGATGAAGCAGACGAAGACGGCCGATCCGCTCGACCCGGAAGTGGCCGCCTGGTGGAAGAACAAGGCCGACGAGATCTACCGCACCATCCCCGATTTCGGCGGATTCCTGGTCAAGGCCAATTCCGAAGGCCAGCCAGGTCCGCAGGACTATCGCCGCAACCACGCCGACGGCGCCAATATGCTGGCGCGCGCCGTGGCCCCGCACAAGGGCATCGTGATGTGGCGCGCCTTCGTGTACGCCTCGCCCGAGGAATCGAAGGCGGGCAAGGCGCACGACCGCGCGGTCGAGGGCTACGACCAGTTCATCCCGCTGGATGGCAAGTTCGATAACAACGTGCTGGTGCAGGTGAAGAACGGCGCGATCGACTTCCAGCCGCGCGAGCCGGCCCACCCGATATTCGGCGCGATGCCGAAGACGCCGCTGATCATGGAATTCCAGATCACCAAGGAATACCTGGGCTTCGCCACCCACCTGGCCTATCTCGGCCCCATGTTCCAGGAAACCCTGGACTTCGATACCCGCATCGGAGGACGCAAGCTGACCGTGGCCGACACCATCCAGGGCAAGCAGGGCCGCGTCGGCGGCATCGCGGGGGTGGCCAATATCGGCAGCAGCCGCAGCTGGAGCGGTTCGATCTTCGACCAGTCCAACTGGTATATGTATGGCCGCATGGCCTGGGACCAGGGCCTGGACAGCCGCGTCATCGCACGCGAATGGGCGGCCCAGACCTTCAGCCCGGACGCGCGCCTGCTGGACCCGGTCGTGAACATGATGATGCGTTCGCGCGAAGCCGTGGTCGACTACATGACGCCGCTCGGCCTGAACCACGTGATGGGCAGCAGCCACCACCATGGTCCGGCGCCCTGGGTCGACAACCTGGAACGCGCCGACTGGAATCCGATCTATTACCACCGCGCTGGCCGCGACGGCATCGGCTTCGACCGCACCGCGAAGGGCAGCAATGCCGTGGCCCAGTATGCACCCGAGGTGGCGCGCCGCTTCGCCGATCCCAAGACCACCCCGCCCGAGCTACTGCTCTGGTTCCATCGCCTGCCGTGGGATTACCGCATGGCGTCCGGCCGCACCCTGTGGGAAGAACTGGTCGTGCGCTACGACCACGGCGTGACCGAAGCCGCCGCGATGCAGGCCGAGTGGCAGCGTATGAAGCCCTTCGTCGACGCCCAGCGTTTCGCGGATACCGCCCAGCGCCTGGCCCAGCAGCACGTCGAAGCGCAATGGTGGCGCGACGCCAGCCTCGCCTATTTCCAGGAAGTGTCCGGGCTGCCCCTGCCGGCCGGCGTGCGCAAGCCTGCGCAATCGCTCGAACACTACAAGTCGATCCGCTTCCCGTATGCCCCGGGGATTTGAGCGACTCGCCCTGTTTGCCTGAATGACTTCTGGAGATGCATAGATGAACCCGATTCAACGCGCCGCCACCCCGACCATCGTGGAGATGCAGGTGATCCCGGTCGCGGGCCGCGACAGCATGCTGCTCAACCTGTGCGGCGCCCATGCGCCCTACTTCACCCGCATCCTGGTGCTGTTGAAAGACAGCGCCGGCCGCACCGGCATGGGCGAGGTGCCCGGCTCGAACGGCATCCTGCTGGCCCTGCAAAAGCTGGTGCCACTGGTACAAGGCACCGAGATCGGCCACCACCGCCGTACCCTGAACCGCCTGCGCGCCGCCATCTCGGGCGTCAGCCACCAGGTCACGTCCAGCGCCGAAGCGGCGGTGATGAAGCAGCCGCACGAGATCAACCTGCGTCTCGAGAACGTGGTGACGGCGGTCGAGGCGGCCCTGCTCGACCTGCTCGGCCAGTTCATGGGCGTGCCGCTGTGCGAGCTGCTGGGCGACGGCCAGCAGCGCAGCCACGTGCCGATGCTGGCCTATCTGTTCTATATCGGCGACCGTGGCCACACCGACCTCGGTTACGATATTGATGCCGGCCGCGACGGCTGGTACCGGGTTCGCAACCAGGAAGCACTCACTGCCGAATCGATCGGGGACATGGCCGCAGCGGCGGTCGAGCAATATGGCTTCAAGGACTTCAAGCTCAAGGGCGGGGTGATGCGCGCCGAAGAAGAGATGGAAGCCGTCGCCGCGATCAAGCGCCGCTTCCCCGACGCCGGCGTGACGCTCGACCCGAACGGCGCCTGGTCGCTGCGCGAGGCGATCGACGCCTGCCGCGGCCAGGGCCACCTGCTGGCCTATGCCGAAGACCCGTGCGGCCCCGAGGGTGGTTATTCGGGCCGCGAGATCATGGCCGAATTCAAGCGCGCCACGGGCATTCGCACCGCCACCAATATGGTCGCCACCGACTGGCGCCAGATGGCCCATTCGCACCTGCTGGGCGCGGTGGACATCCCGCTGGCCGATCCGCATTTCTGGACCATGCAGGGTTCGGTGCGCCTGGCGCAGCTATGCCACGACTGGGGCCTGACCTGGGGCTCGCACTCGAACAACCACTTCGACGTGTCGCTGGCGATGTTCACCCATTGCGCGGCTGCCGCGCCGGGAACGATCACGGCGATCGACACCCACTGGATCTGGCAGGAAGGCCGCGAACGGCTGACGACCGAGCCGTTGCAGATCGTCGGCGGCCAGGTTGCGGTGCCGGAGCGTCCGGGCCTGGGTATCGAGCCCGACATGGACCAGATCAACGCGGCGCATGAACTGTACAAGAAGGTGGCCGGCGGCGCCCGTGACGACGCGATGGCGATGCGCTACCTGGTGCCTGACTTCGTCTACGATCCGAAGCGCCCCAGCATGGTGAAGCCATGAAGGCGGCGCCGATGAAGGATGCCCGATGATCGCGGCAGTGCTGGGCCGGGTCCGGGGCGGCACCGTCCGCGGCCTGCGCTGGTGGATGATCAGCCTGATCATGCTGGGCGCGGTGGTCAACTACCTGACCCGCAGCTCGCTGGCCGTCGCGGCCCCTACGCTCCTGACCGAGCTGAATATCACGACCCAGGAATACGCATACATCACCGCGGCCTTCCAGGGCGCGATCATGCTGCAGCCGCTGTGCGGCTACGTGCTGGACGTGATCGGCCTCAAATATGGTTTCGCGATCTTCGCCACCGCCTGGTCGCTGATCTGCATGGCGCACGGCATGGCCACCAACTGGCAGACCCTGGCCATCCTGCGCGGCCTGCTCGGCCTGGCCGAAGGGTCGGCCAACCCGGCCGGGATGAAGGCGGTGTCCGAATGGTTCCCGGCCAAGGAACGCGGCCTGGCGGGCGGCGTCTTCAATATCGGCGCCTCGTTCGGCTCGATGCTGGCCCCGCCGCTGGTGGTGTGGGCCATCCTGCACTACAACTGGCAATCGGCCTTCGTGATCACCGGCGCGCTGGGCCTGGTGTGGGTATGCGCCTGGCTGCTGCTGTACGACGCGCCGAAGCGCCACCGCCGCCTGTCAAAAGACGAGGCCGAGTACATCGCCGCCGGGCAGGAAGATCACCTCGCCGGCGACGGCAGCAAGCCGTCCATCGTCAGCATCCTTAGAAAACGCAATTTCTGGGGCATCGCCCTGCCGCGCTTCCTGGCCGATCCGGCCTGGGGCACGCTGGCGTTCTGGGTGCCGCTGTACCTGACCACGGTGCGCGGCTTCGAGCTCAAGGACATCGCCATGTTCGCCTGGCTGCCTTTCCTGGCGGCCGACCTGGGCTGCATGTTCGGTCCGGTGGTGGTGCTGGCCCTGCAAAAGCGCGGCGTACGCCTGATCAACGCCCGGCGCGGCGCGTTCACGCTCGGCGCCATCATGATGATGGGCGTGGCCTTCGTCGGCTACGTCGACAATGCCTACGCCGCGATCGCCCTGCTCAGCCTTGCCGGCTTTGCCCACCAGACGCTGTCGGTCACCGTCATCACCATGTCGTCCGACCTGTTCCGGCGCAACGAGGTGGCCACCGTGGCCGGCATGTGCGGCACCTTCGGTAACTTGGGCCTGCTCATCTTCTCGCTGCTGATCGGCACCCTGTTGGCCAGCGTCGGCTACACGCCCTTCTTCGTCAGCCTGGCGGTGCTCGACCTGATCGCGGCGGTGCTGCTGTGGACCCTGGTGCGTGAGCCTGTACCTGAGCCGGCGCAACCTCTCTCGATACAAAAGACATGATCCACAACCCGATCCTGCGCGGATTCAATCCCGACCCGTCCATCGTGCGGGTCGGCGACGACTACTACATCGCCACCTCCACCTTCGAATGGTATCCGGGGGTGCAGATCCACCATTCGCGCGACCTGGTGAACTGGCGCCTGGCCGGCCGGCCGCTCAATCGCGCCAGCCAGCTCGACATGCGCGGCGCGCCCGATTCCTGCGGCGTGTGGGCCCCGTGCCTGACGTATGCCGACGGCCTGTTCTGGCTGATCTACACCGACGTCAAGCGTTACGGCCGCACCTCGACCGGCGGCGCCGGCGGCAGCGCCTCGCTGCGCGATTTCCACAACTACCTGGTCACCAGCCCGAGCATCGACGGGCCGTGGTCGGATCCGGTGCACATGAACAGCAGCGGCTTCGATCCGTCGCTGTTCCACGACGACGACGGGCGCAAGTACTTCCTGAACCAGCTGTGGGATCACCGCCCTGGCGGCAAGCGCTTCGCCGGCATCGTGCTGCAAGAGTATTCGGTCGAGGAGCGGCGCCTGGTCGGCAGCCGCAGCAATATCTTCGCCGGGACCGAACACGGATTGACCGAAGCGCCGCACCTGTACCGCCGCAACGGTTATTACTACCTGCTCACCGCAGAAGGGGGCACCGGATGGAACCATGGCGTGACCATGGCGCGTTCGCGCGAGCTGCTCGGACCCTATGAGCTGCACCCGGACGTGAACGTCCTCACCACGCGCGCGCGGCCCGACGCCGCGCTGCAGCGCGCCGGGCACGCCGACCTGGTCGACACGCCCGATGGCCGCACGTATATGGTCTACCTGTGCGGCCGGCCGCTGCGCAACCGCGGCACCTGCACCCTGGGGCGCGAGACCGCGATCCAGGAAGTGGTGTGGGGAGAGGACGGCTGGCTGCGCACGCTCGACGGCGAAGGCATGCCGCAGCTGGAGGTGCCGGCGCCCGGCCTGCCCGAACACCGTTTCGACGCCGCGCCCGCGCGGGCCGAATTCGACTCGCCGCAGTTGCCGATCGATTTCCAGTGGCTGCGCACGCCGTATCCCGAAGAGCTGTTCAGCCTCACGGAACGCCCCGGCCACCTGCGCCTGTTCGGGCGCGAGAGCCTGGGCAGCACCTTCCGCCAGGCGCTGGTGGCGCGGCGCCAGCAGGCGCACTGCTTCAGCGCGTCGACGTCGGTCGAATTCGAGCCGGAACACTTCCAGCAGCAGGCGGGCCTGGTCTGCTACTACGGCGCCGCCAAGTTCCACTACCTGTACATCACGCACGACGACGACACCGGCAAGCACCTGCGCGTGATGAGCAGCCTGCCCAACCACCTGCAGGCGGATGCCTTTACCGCGCCGATCGCCCTGCCCGCTGGCGTGCCGGTGCAACTGCGGGTGGAGGTGGACGAGGAACGCCTTGTGTTCGGCTATCGCGTGGGCGACGATCCCTGGCAGTGGCTGCCGCAGCAGTTCGACGCCAGCATCCTGTCGGACGAGGCCAGCGCGCCCGGCCAGCCCAATTTCACGGGCGCCTTCGTCGGCATGGCCTGCCAGGACATGGCCGGCACCGCGCTGCCCGCCGACTTCGATTATTTCGAGTACCGCGAACGGCCCTACCTCAGCCGGCTGTAGGCGCAGTTGTCGAACTGCTGCAGCGGCACCGCCGCTGCCAGCGCGGCATAACCCGCATGCGACGGATGCAGGCCGTCGCCGCTGTCGTGGGCCTTGGCGAGATAGGACGGCCGCGACGGATCGCGCAATACCGCGTCGAAATCCAGCACGCCGTCGAAGGCCTTCTCACTCCGTACCCAATCGTTGACCGCCTGGCGCAGCGCTTCATTGTGCTGCGCCGGCGCGTAGTAGCCGCTGCCCATGAACGGCGTGATGGTCGCGCCGATCACACAGATCCCTTTTGAATGGGCGCGCGCGATCATCTGCAAATGGGCTTGTTTCAAGTCCTCCAGCATCGCCTCGATCGCCTGCGGCGTGTCTTCCTTCGAACGGCGCAGCACGCCGATGTCGTTGACGCCGATGAAGACGACCGCATGACTCACGCCATTGCGCGCCAGGACATCGCGCTCGAAGCGCGTGATGAGGCTCGGGCCAAGGCCCTCCCGCAGCAGGCGGCCGCCGCCGATGCCGGCATTGATCACGGCCAGCTGCCGCTTGCCGTCCTGGGCGATGCGCTGCACCAGGTGATCAGTCCAGCGGTTGTTGGCGTCCGTGGTGGCGCCGTAGCCGTCGGTGATCGAATCGCCGATCACGACCACGGCCCGCGCGAGCGGCGCCGCGCTGACTTCGATGTCGGCCAACTGGTGCCAGCGCGTGACGGTCTTCGCGTCCGGGAGACTCGCGGCCATGGTCTGGCGGCCCGGGGCCAGGTAAGTCGTGGTGCGCGCGCCGGCGTGGCCGGTCTGCTGGCCCGCCGCATTCGCCAGGTGCATGGTGACCGCGACATCGAGGCCGCTGGCCGCCGCCAAATCGACCGGATCGCTGACGTATTCGGCGCCCGCCGGTATGCGCACCGCGCTGCTGCCATTGAAGCGAAGAGGCTGGAGCGAGCCCGCCACGACCTCGGATGAACCGGGCCGCACCGCGCGCGCGATGCTGGCCTCGTTCACGACCAGCATATCGCTGCCATAGGCATTGCTGATCCGGACCCGGACCTGGCTGCCGCCAAGCGACAGGCGCACGACCTGGCGCACGGTGCCGTCCTTCCACAACTCGGCCGGCATGGCTTCGGCCTGGCCGTACGACATCTGGGACGTGCCCCAACTGGCGACCCAGTGGCGCGCGCCGCTATCGTTGGCAGACGGTGGGAATGCGCAGGCGCCCAGGCCTAACGCGGCCAGGACGGCAATGGCCAGGCGGCCTCGACGTAAAGTAATCAAGATGGTCTCCGGTGATGGCATGGCCTGCGGGAGGCAGGACTACCAAATCTGTAACGCCAATGATAGCCCAACCAAACCGGACGTAAACGAAAGTTTCAGGCGAAGATGCGCACCGGCGGCCGGATCCGCGGCGCCGCGTCGGACTGGCGCCGCACCAGTGTGAACTCGGTCCTGATGTGCTCGGGAGCGGCCGGCAAGCCGTTGCGCTCGGCCGTCACGCGCTGGACGATGCATTCGATCGCCGCCTCGGCCATGTCCATGGTCGGCTGGCGCACGGTGGTGAGCGCCGGCCAGATCGTGGTCGACAGCGCGGTGTCGTCGAAGCCGACCACCGTGATATCGCCCGGCACGTCGAGCCCCAGGCGATGCGCCACGGCGACCGTGGCGGCCGCCATGTCGTCGTTGCTGGCGAAGATCGCCGTCGGCCGGTCGGACAGCGCCAGCAGGATCTCGGAAGCATCGAGCCCGGAACGGTAGTTGAACATCCCCTGCGTTACCAGCTCGGCCGCGGGGTCGGCCCCGAATGTCTTGATCGCGGCCTGGTATCCTTCCAGCCTCGCCGCGCTGGCCGACTGGTAGGGATGGCCGCTGATGAAGCCGATCCGCTGGTGGCCCAGCTCGATCAGGTGACGCGTCATCTCATAGGCGGCCTGGCGGTCGTCGATACCGATCGCGCTGGCCCGCGCATCGGGCTGGCCGCAGGCGATCAGGGCCAGAGGAATGCCGGCGTCGACGATGCGCGCCACGATCTCGGCATTGTCGACCAGCGGCGGCGGCAGGATGATGCCATCCATGTGGTTGTCGATCAGGCGCTGGGTCTGTTCGACGATCTGCTCGCCGTCGGCGCACTTCTCGACCAGCAGCTGGACGTTGTTCAGGCTGACCTTGTTCAGCAATCCCAGCAAGACCTCGGTGAGATAGGCGCCGCTGCGTACGCTGGGCATGCTGTACAGGAAACCGATGCGGATCGGGCGCGAGCCGGCCAGCAGGCGCGCCTCGGGGTTCGGCGCGTAGTTCAGGGCCGCCGCGGCGGCCGTCACCTTCTTGCGCGTGCTCGCGCGCACGGTCGACTTGCCGTTCATGACGCGCGAGACGGTCATCGGCGACACCCCGGCGAGCTTGGCCACGTCGGCCATGTTCGGGCCGCGCTTGGCCTCCGCTGGGGTAGTGAGTCCGATATTGGAAGTAGGCATGCGGGGCGACCTCTGACAGAACGATAGTAACGCGATGGTAACGCGATGGTAACGCGATGTTAGCGCGAACTTTAATGATTTAATTCTAACACGCAGCACCGTACTTACATCCATCTCGAGGCTTATAACTGCTATGCGGATTGACAATAAAGCGGTTGACGGCAGCATGGCATCTCATCCACAATCGAAAACAATGATTGCGCTAACTTTTTATTGGTCAAGCGTGATACATGCGTAACCCGGCCTACTCGCGACAGCCCGCTGGCGCTCGAAGGTTTGATGGTTGCAATTGCTTTTCAACACATAGATTGACAAGACAATGACTACAATTATTAAAGCGCAGCCGACGCTGGAGACAACTGAAAAAATCGGCTATGCACTGGGCGACCTGGCCGCCAACCTGATCTTCCAGACCCTGCTCACCTTCCTCGCTTTCTTCTACACCGACGTCTATCAGATCTCACCGAACGCCGCCGCCAGCATCATCTTCATCGGCGGCCTGGTCGGCGCCTGTTTCAATCCGCTGATGGGCATCATCGCCGACCGCACCTCGACCCGCTGGGGCAAGTTCCGCCCCTGGATCCTGTGGACCTCGGTGCCATTCGGCCTGGTGGCGATCCTGGCCTTCAGCACGCCCGACCTGGGCGAGCGCGGCAAGTACATCTACGCGATGCTGACCTACATCCTGCTGATGCTGGTGTACTCGGCCAACAACCTGCCCTACTCGGCCCTGAGCGGCGTACTCACCGGCAGCATGGCCGACCGCAACAGCCTGTCGTCGTACCGCTTCGTCGCGGTGCTGATCGCGCAACTGGTGATCCAGGTGCTGCTGCTGCCGCTGGTGCTGATCCTGGGCGGCGGCGACAAGGTGGCCGGCTTCCAGACCGTGATGATGTTCTTCGCGGTGGCCGGCACCATCTGCTTCCTGATCACCTTCTTCACCACCCGCGAACGCATCGTCCCCACCCAGAGCCAGCGCTCGAGCATCAAGCAGGACGTGGCCGACCTGATGCGCAACCGCCCCTGGGTGGTGATGCTGGTGCTGACCATCCTGGTGTTCATCACGTTGTCGCTCAAGGGCGGCATGTACATCTTCTACTTCCGTAACTTCCTGGAAGAGGCGGCGCTGGCGGCCTTCCTGAGCGACGTCGGCTTCCTGACCTTCATCGACGGCCTGAACACCCTGCTCACCGGGATGGGCCTGACGCAGTTCCACTGGCCGGAAGACGCCGCCACCTCGGGCTTTTCCCTGTTCAACGCGGTGGGGATCATCCTGATGATCGTCGGGATCGGTTTCTCCAAGCCGCTGGCCGACCGCTTCGGCAAGCGCGACGTGTTCGGCGCCGCCCTGCTGCTGGCGGCCGTGTTTCGCCTCAGCTACTACTGGATCGGCCCGAGCTCGATCGGCCTGGTGTTCGGCGCCCAGATCCTGTACGGCTTCTTCTATGGCATCACGATCCCGCTGCTGTGGGCGATGATCGCCGACGTCGCCGACTACTCGGAATGGAAGAACAACCGCCGCGCCACCGCCCTGCTGTTCTCGGCCATGATCTTCGGTCTCAAGGCGGGCCTGTCCATCGGCGGCGCGCTGGTGGCTGCCCTGCTGTCGGCCTATGGCTACGATGCCGCCCTGGCCGTGCAGTCGGGCCAGGTCGCCGATGGCGTGCGCCTGTCGGTCAGCGTGTATGCCGCCATCCCCTTCCTGCTGGCCGTGTGCTGCCTGGCGGCGTACGACATCCGCAAGAACACCGAGCTGCAGATCGAGCGCGAACTCGGCGAACGCCGCGCACTCGCCGCCCAGCAATGATTGTTAATTGAACCCGAACCAGACGATACCCATGCCTGAAAATATCGACAAAGACCGCGTGCAAGCACTGAAAGAGCGCGCCATCTCCCAGCCCCTGCTCGAGCACATCTATATCGCCGATCCGTCCGCCCACGTGTTCGACGGCCGCATCTACATCTATCCTTCGCACGATATCGAGGCCGGCGTGCCCTTCAACGACGACGGCGCCCATTTCGCCATGGAGGACTATCACGTCGTCTCGATGGACCACCCGGGCGCCGAAGCGGTCGACCACGGCGTGGCCCTGCACGTGCGCGACGTGCCGTGGGCAGCGCGCCAGATGTGGGCGCCCGACTGCGCACGCAAGGACGACAAGTACTACCTGTATTTCCCGGCCAAGCGCCCGGACGGCATCTTCCAGGTCGGCGTCGCGGTCAGCGATACGCCCACCGGCCCGTTCACCGCGCAACCGCAGCCGATCGCCGGCAGCTATTCGATCGACCCCGCCGTGTTTAGCGACGACGATGGCGAGTTCTATCTCTATTTCGGCGGCATCTGGGGCGGCCAGTTGCAGAAGTACCGCGACAACCTCTACAGCCCCGACCATGAAGAACCGGCGGCGCACGAGACGGCGCTGCAGCCGCGCGTGGCGCGCCTGCGCGGCGACATGCTGGAGCTCTGCGAAGAACCGCGCGCCGTGCGTATCCTCGACGCCGACGGCAAGGAGCTGCTGGCCGGCGACCATGACCGCCGCTTCTTCGAGGCGCCGTGGCTGCACAAGCACGACGGCAAATACTACTTCTCGTACTCGACCGGCGACACCCACCTGCTGTGCTATGCGACCGGCGACAGCCCTTACGGCCCGTTCACCTACCAGGGCCAGATCATGACCCCGGTGATCGGCTGGACCACGCACCACTCGATCTGCGAGTTCGAAGGCCGCTCGTATCTCTTCTACCATGACAGCAGCCTGTCGGGCGGCGTCACCCACCTGCGCTCGGTGAAGGTGACCGAGCTGCATTATGACGACGACGGCAAGATCGTCACCATCTCGCCATATCGCCAGGACTGAGACCTGCGACAACACCCACAATAAATTAAAGGAGACACCACCCGATGACATCTCGACGCGATACGCTGAAACTGCTTGGCACGGCGGCCGGCGCCATGCTCGCCCCCCACGTACTGGCCGCGCAAGACGCCGGTCCCGCCCTGAAGGACCTGGCCAAGGCCAAGGGCATGCGCTTCGGTAATGCCATCGGCTTGCTGGAAGACCAGGACACCCGCAAGAGTTTCCGCGACCCGGCCTACCGCGCGCTGATGGCGCGCGAGTGCAATATGATCGTCGCCGAGAACGAGACCAAGTGGCAGGCCTTGCAACCGAAACCGGGCCCCTACCAATGGGGACCGGCCGACGAGATGTTCGCCTGGGCGCGCAAGGAAGGCATGGCGATCCGCGGCCATGCCCTGATCTGGCAGGATCCGAAGTGGCTGCCCGCCTGGGTGAACGCACTGGACCTGAAATCCAAGCCGGTCGCCCACGCCGAAGCAATCCTTCGTGAGCACGCCAAGACGGTCTGCACGCACTTGAAGGACGTGATCAGCCACGACGTCGTCAACGAGGCGGTGTCGCCCAAGGACGGCAGCCTGATCCAGAACGTGTTCACCAAGCGCATGGGCGCTGTCGAACAGATCGAGTTCGCCTTCCGCCAGGCCCACGAGCACGCGCCGAAGGCGCAACTGGTGTACAACGACTTCATGGGCCCCGGCCTGGGCGACGACGCCAAGCACCGCGCCGGCGTATTGAAACTGCTGGCCGAGCTCAAGAAGCGCGGCGCCCCGATCCACGCACTGGGCCTGCAAAGCCATGTCAGCGCGGGCGACATGATGTCCGGCCCCGCCAACGCGGCGGTGTTGCGCGAATGGCGCAAGTTCCTGGACGAGGTCACCGGCATGGGCCTGGACCTCCTGATCACCGAGTTCGACGTCAACGACAAGGCCTTCCCCGCCGATTTCGCCAAGCGCGACGCGGCCACTGCGGCGCTGGCGCGCGACTATCTCGACGTGACCCTGAGCTATCCGACCTGCCGCGATTTCCTGCTGTGGGGCATGGCCGACCACGTGAACTGGCTGCAGGTCTGGGCCGACGCCAAGCGCCCGGACGGCCTGGCGCAGCGTCCGACGCCTTACGACAGCCAGTTGCGCGCCAAGCCGATGCGCGAAGCCATTGCCGCTTCGCTGCGCGCGATGCCGATGCGTAAAGCCTGATTCTTCGCCTTCAGCACCAAAAAAAAGGGCAGTCCGCATAATGCGGACTGCCCTTTTCAGTTAACGCGTCCCGACGCTTACAGGCGCGGACTTTGCTGCGGCCCCAGGTAGCTTGGCTTGAGCCCACCCGCATCGAGCACCAGCTTCTGCACCACCAGGCCCGGATCGAGCGCCCAGAATTTCAGTACATGCCTGCCCGGCTTGGCGAGTACGTGTTCGGTCGTGAACACTGCCGCCCCATCCGACACGATCTTTTCCCAGAACTGTTCCGACTCGTCCGCATGCACATTGACGATCTGCGGCGCCTCGTCGTCGATCGACACGGCGTAGCGGAAGCCGGCGCCCGGCTGAAACTTGAGGGTCGGCGCGAGCGTCACCTGCAATGTCACCTTGCCGCTGCTGACCGTGTTGACGTCGTACTCCAGGCGCATGCCCTGCTTCACGTCCAGCGCCGCAGCGGTCACCGGCATGGTCGTCACGCCGGCATCGGTGCGGCCATGGCCAGGAATCCTGAGCCAGCTGCGGCCCTCGGGCGCCAGCGCACGGGTGTAGTTGGCGGCCTCGATCGACACCACGCCGCCGGCCTCGACGAAGCCCTTGGCGCCTTTCGGCATGTCCGCCCGGCGCAGCGGCACATTGACCAGCACGCGCGTATCGTTCGGCCCGGTGATGGTCAGCACTGCCGGCTGCGGCTTGGCTGGCACCTTGTCCCAGCGCACATCGACGGTCACGCGCTGCTCGCCCGTCACCTTGCCGCTCGCCTGGCTCACCGCCACCCAGGGCTGATTGGACTCGATGCGGTAATCGAACGGTGCGCTGCCACGGTTGAAGATGTCGAGGTAGTGCGATTTCTTCACATAGGGATCGAACGTCGGCAGGTCCAGCGCCTTGAGACCGTAGGCGCCCCAGGCCTTGGCGCTGCCCTCGACCGCCACCGACATATTGGCGCCAGGCGGCACGTCGATGCGGTGCACGGCCGGCAGCACGTTGGCGCGCGGTTGCTCCCAGTTGACGTAGCCGAAGCGGGTCTGCGACATCATGTGGTTCCACTTGCCGCCGCCAATCGCATGGTATTGGCGCGCCAGTTCGACGTCGTTCTTGTACAGCGCCTGCACACGCTCGGCCATGTCATTGGTGGTGGCGCGGAACTGGGTGGCGTAGTGGTGGTTCTGGCCGGCCGCCACATACAGCTCGTTCATATTGGCGGACGCCGCGACCGGATACTGCACCAGCTGGAAGAAGGCGTCGCGCTGCTCGGGGCGCAGCTTGGCCACCACCTTGCTCGCGCGTTCGGCCAGCGCCGCATAATCGCGCGCGATGCGGCCCGCCTCGTCGTAATTGAGCACGCTATAGGTGCCTGGCTCGAGCTGCTCGGGCTTGCGGCGACCGTTGAAGCGGGTGTAGCCCTCGACCAGCTCGGCGATCTCCACCGCATGCTCGGCGCCGAACTCGCGCGTGGCCCACAGGCGCAGGTACTCCGGCAAGCGCTCGGCCGGCCAGGCCGCCGGGTTCCAGGCGTAGGTCAGGAAGAATTCGATCGGCACTTCCATCGGCTTCAGGTCGCCCACGTTGACGATCCACATGCGCTTGGCGTCGTACTGCCAGGCCAGGTGCATCTGTTCCCAGATCTTCGGGATCGGCGTCACGTTCAGCCATTTATACGAACGCGGGCCGCCCACGTAATCGAAGTGGTAGTAGACGCCGGCGCCGCCCGGACGCGCGCGTTCCTCGGGCGTCGGCAGGCGGCGGATATTGGCCCAGTTGTCGTCGCACCAGAGCAGCAGCACGTCGTCCGGCACGCGCATGCCCTTCTCGTAATAGCCCTGCACTTCCTTGTACAGCGCCCACACCTGTGGCACTTCGCCCGCCGGCTTGCCGGTATCCTTTTCGATCATCGCGCGCTGGTCGCGCACGATTTTCTCCAGCAGGTCGACGTTGTCGTCCTCGGACATCGGCTCGTCGCCGTCGCCGCGCATGCCCAGCGTGATCACGCGGTCCTGGCCGTGCGAGTTGCGCAGGCCCTGCTTCCAGAACTCCTGCAGCCCGGCGGCGTTCTTGCTGTAATCCCAGGCGCCCTTGCCGAAGCGCGCCCACTCGTCGTGCGCGCGCATCATCGGCTCGTGGTGCGAGGTGCCCATGATGATGCCCATCTCGTGGGCCAGGCGGCCGTTTTCCGGATCGTCGGCATAGAAGGCCGTGGGCGGCCACATCGCCGGCCACAGGTAATTACCGCGCATGCGCAGCACGAGCTCGAA
Organism: Massilia sp. CFBP9012; assembly: GCF_034045115.1. Lineage (NCBI taxonomy): Bacteria > Pseudomonadati > Pseudomonadota > Betaproteobacteria > Burkholderiales > Oxalobacteraceae > Massilia > Massilia sp. CFBP9012. The sequence goes on from NZ_JAXCWM010000009.1 coordinate 224,918, forward strand.
TACCTTTTCATAGAAACGGTGGTTGAAGCCGCCGTACTTCTCCTTGGCCCAGTTGGTCAGCGCAGGCGCTTCGTCGTTCAGGAAGATGCCGCGATACTGCACCACGGGAGCGTCGCTCACCTTGGTGCCCTGCGCAACGGACAGCGTGGCCTGGCGCGCCGGGACCACGTCGGCCCACCACTTCCAGGGAGACACGCCGATCTGCTCCGACAGCGTATATACGCCGAAGATGGCGCCGCGCCGGTCGCTGCCGGCAACCACCAGCGCGCGCGCCACGCCCGGCATCGGGTTGGCCACGGCCTGGATCAGGAAACCTTCCCATTTACCGCGAATGGCGGCGGCGTCGATCTTGCCCTCGGCGGCGAGGCGATCGACCAGCGCGCTTTTGCCCAGGGTGCCGACGATGACCACGCTGTCGGTCGCGCTGCCGGCGCTGTTGGCGAGGACGGGCTTGGCGCCGGTGACCAGCGCGATGTCGCCCTGCAGGTCGGCGACGGCGCGCCGCACGCCCGCATCGTCGTTCGGGTCGACCAGCAAGGGCGCGGCGCGGCCCTTGTCCGCCAGCACCACGGCTTGCGGGCCGGCCTCAAAGCGCACGATCTGGCGCTCGCCCAGCGCCCAGGCCGATGGCGCGGCCAGCACCGCGCATAGCGCCGCGCATAGTCCCACCCCTGGCGCGAGCGCGCGCCGGAACAGCTTCATTGTCAGTGTCATGAGCTTGCTTGTCTCCTGTTTGTTATGGTGCATCGCGCGCTGTAATAACAATTTATAACATTTAGTGTTAGCGCGATCATTCGAGTATAGGTTTGACGATTCTTTCTTGTCAATTCCAGAGTCGCCAAGTCGGGATCACAGGGCGGCGGGTGTAAAATGCCGCTCTTTTCATTCACACCGTCACCCATCCATGAAGCCCGCCCGCATCCTGACCTTCAAGTGCGCCAAGTGCACCAAGCCGGTCAAAGTCTTCCTCCAGAAAGTGTCTGCCTGCTCGCACATCCAGCCTTACCAGGGCATCTGCGCCTGCGGCGAAGTGAAGCGCCACGCGACCGGCAGCCCGGACGCGGTGAAGTCCTATATCGAGTCGCTTGATACCAACTGGCATCACCATCACTGATATGACGACGCGCATCGAATGGGTCGAAGGCGGCGAGACGCGCTCGGCGCTGTGGCGTTCCGAGAGCGGCTGGCCCGCGCCGAAGAAAGTGGTGCTGGCCGACGACACCATGAGCGCCGACGCCGCCTATCGCCTGGCGCTGGACGGCACCGCCCTGCTCTGGCGCGGCGACTTCCAGAATGCACGCCAGTTGCTGCAGGCGCTGGTGCGCCGCATCGAGCACAAGGGCGAACGCGGCCGCCGCGCCAAGCCCAAGGCGCCGGCCACGCCGACCGAAGCCTTCCACCGCCACCGCCTGACCCAGCTCCAGCGTGCCCGCACGCTGGCCATGGTCCTGATCCCGTTCGAGGCCGACCATGGCATCCCGCTGCGGCGCGCGCCGGATGCGCGCCTGGCCTGCCTGGAGGCATATGGCCCGGCCGCCGAACCCTATGTGGCTTCGCTGCGCGAGCTGCTCGGCGTGATCGGCGCCCATGAGTGGCGCCGCAAGGGCGTCATGATTCCCGCGCTCGACGACCGCATCCACCCCTGGTATGGCGTGTTCTCACCGGTGCGCGGCGAATACGTCGAACTGGTGGCGCAGGCGCCGCTGCTTGCGGGCGCAAAACTCGCCTTCGACGTCGGCGCCGGCACCGGCGTGCTGTCCGCCGTGCTGGCGCGGCGCGGGATGCAGGTGGTCGCCACCGATATGGATGCGCGGGCGCTCGGCTGCGCGCGCGAGAACATCGCGCGGCTCGGCCTGGCCGCGCAGGTCGAGGTGGTGCAGGCCGACCTGTTCCCGCAAGGTCGCGCGCCGCTGGTGGTCTGCAATCCTCCCTGGCTGCCGGGCAAACCGAGTTCGGCGATCGAATATGCGATCTACGATCCGGACAGCCGCATGCTGCGCGGTTTCCTCGGTGGACTGAAGGAGCACCTGGAGCCCGGCGGCGAAGGCTGGCTGATCATGTCGGATTTCGCCGAACACCTGGGCTTGCGCAGCCGCGAGCAGTTGTTGGGCTGGATCGGGGACGCGGGGCTGGAAGTCGTGGCGCGCCACGATACGCGCCCGGTTCACCCGCGCGCCAGCGATGCGGACGATCCGCTGCATGCGGCGCGTTCGAAGGAAGTCACGTCGCTGTGGCGCCTGCGCGCTGCTGACTGAAGCAGTCTTATTAAAGCAGTCCTATAGCGGCAACTTGCGCACCTCGGTCTCGCCGGGAGCCAGCAAGTTGCCGTCCTCCCCCACCGGCGCCATGCGCCGCAGGGGCTGGCTGGTCTTCTTCTCGACCAGATCCGAATGCGCCTCACCCGGCGCGAACAATTCCAATTCTCCCCACTGCCTCAACGCCACCACGACCGGGAATAGCCGCTGGCCGCGCTCGGTCAGCACATACTCCTGATAGGCGCCACCCTTTGCCGTCGGCTGTGCAAGCAGGATGCCGGCCTCGACCAGTCGCCGTAAACGATCGGCAAGAATATTGCGTGCGACACCCAGGTTGCGCTGGAAGTCGGTAAAGCGGCGCATCCCGTCGAAGGCGTCACGAACGATCAGGAGCGACCAGCGGTCGCCGATCAGGTCGACCGACCTGGCCACTGGACATGGTTCGGCATTGATGGCTTCTTTTTTCGTCATAGTGGTTGCATTTTAAAACCACTTTAGCTACGCTTCAACTGGTTTTAATTTGCAACCAGATGGAGAATCATGGCGTCGAGTTCACGTATTTCCACCCCGCTATTGGCCATCGCCGCCGGCATGAGCGTCGCCAATGTCTATTACGCCCAGCCGCTGCTGGACGCCGTCGCGCGCGACTTCGCGATTCCCGAGGCGGCCCTCGGCGGCATCGTCACCGCCACCCAGTTGGGCTGCGGCCTTGCGCTGCTGTTCGTGGTGCCGCTGGGCGACCTGCTCGAGCGCCGGCGCCTGATGCTGGCGCAAGCCCTGCTGCTGGCAGCGACCCTGGCCGCCGTCGCCATCGTGAACTCGGCGCCCCTGCTGCTGACGGCCATGCTGCTGACGGGACTGCTCGGCACCGCCATGACCCAGGGCCTGATCGCCTACGCGGCCAGCAGCGCGGCAGAGCATGAGCGCGGCCGCGTGGTCGGCGCCACCCAGGGTGGCGTCTTCGTCGGCCTGCTGCTGGCGCGCGTGGTGGCGGGCGGCATCGGCGACGTGGCGGGCTGGCGCGGCGTATATCTATGCTCGGCCGGCGCCATGCTGTTGCTTGCGGCGCTGTTGTGGCGCCGGTTGCCTAGGCTGGAACGCAGCGGGACGGACATGTCCTATCCCGCCCTGATCGCCTCGATGCTGGACTTGCTGCGGCGGCACCGCGTGCTGCAGGTGCGCGGCGTGCTCGCTTTACTGATGTTCGCAGCCTTCAATGTGTTCTGGAGCGCACTCGTGCTGCCGCTGAGCGCGGCGCCCTACTCTTTCTCGCACACAGCCATCGGCGCCTTCGGCCTGGTCGGCGCGGCCGGCGCGCTGGCCGCCACGCATGCGGGCCGCCTGGCGGATCATGGTCTCGAACGGCAGGTCACGCTGGGCGCGCTGCTGTTGCTGCTGCTGGCCTGGCTGCCACTGGCGTTGATGCCGGTCTCGCTGTGGGCGCTGGTCATCGGCATCGTGCTGCTCGACCTTGGCGGGCAGGCGATCCACGTCACTAACCAGGGCATGATCTTTCGTACTGGCAGCGAAGCGCATAGCCGGCTGGTCGGGGCCTATATGTTGTTCTATGCGGTGGGTAGTGGGCTGGGTGCGATGGCGTCGACCCAGGTCTACGCCTATGCGGGCTGGACCGGCGTCTGCCTGCTGGGCAGCGGCATCAGCCTGGCTGCGCTCTCGTTCTGGGCAGCAACGCGAAAGATGAGCGCGTAGTAGAGATTGTGGTGGCTCAAATTAACTTAGGCCCCCACCTCCGTGGGGGCGACTGTCGCCATTGGCGACAGTCGATTGCAAATACCCGCTGAACGCGCTATACTATCGTTCTCAGACGCGGGGTGGAGCAGTCTGGCAGCTCGTCGGGCTCATAACCCGAAGGTCACAGGTTCAAATCCTGTCCCCGCAACCAAATTCAATACAAAGCCCGACTCAACGAGCCGGGCTTTTGTTTTCTGCGGCAGAAAATGCAGAGGGCAGAGGATGAGAGACAAGAAAGACAACGCAACGTTCGACCTGCCCGGCTTCGAGCCGGCCGCGCCGCTCGTTTCGCTGCCTGGCTCCAGTCCCGAGCACCAATCGGTGCCCAAGCGCACCGGCCCTCGTCCGCGCCGCATCGCGCTCAAGCAAGAGCAGCTTCGCCTGCTCGATGAAACCGACACCACCGGCCTGCCCGTCTGGAAGCGCGACGACAAACTCGACCTGACCGGCCTGCCGGTCTGGGCGCCCGATTCCGAATAGCCCGGCCCTGCCGGCTGGAGGCTTAGCCATGCAATCCGACTCGTTCACCTCGCTGTCCCTCGAACCGCGTTTCCTCGCCAACCTGGCCACGCTCGGCTATCACCACATGACGCAAGTGCAGGCCGAGACCCTGCCGTCGGTGCTGGCCGGACGCGACCTGATCGCCCAGGCCAAGACCGGCAGCGGCAAGACCGCGGCCTTCGGCATCGGCATCCTGAACAAGCTCAATCCGGCCTGGTTCGCGGTGCAGGGCCTGGTGCTGTGCCCGACGCGCGAGCTGGCCGACCAGGTCGCGGGCGAATTGCGGCGCCTGGCGCGCGGCGTCGGCAACGTCAAGATCCTGACCCTGACCGGCGGCGTGTCGATGCGTCCGCAGATCGCTTCGCTCGAGCATGGCGCCCACATCGTGGTCGGCACCCCGGGCCGCATCCGCGACCACCTGGGCCGCGCCACGCTCGACCTGTCGAAGGTCCAGACCCTGGTGCTCGACGAAGCCGACCGCATGACCGACATGGGTTTCTATGACGAGATCGCGGGCATCGTGTCGGCCACGCCGGTCCATCGCCAGACCCTGCTGTTCTCGGCGACCTACCCGGACGACATCCGCTTCGCCACTGCCGGCTTCCTGCGCGACCCGCTCGAAGTGAAGGTCGAGGGCCAGCACAGCCTGGAGGCGATCGACCAGCGCTTCTACGAGATCGGTTTCGAGGGCCGCGAGGAAGCGGTCGGCCGCCTGCTCAAGGCGCATCGCCCGGTGTCGGCCCTCGCCTTCTGCAATACCAAGGCGCGCTGCCGCGAACTGGCCGACAGCCTGCAGGCGCAGGGCTTCTCGGCGCTGGCGCTGTACGGCGAACTGGAACAGCAGGAACGCGACGAGATCCTGGTGCTGTTCAGTAACCGCAGCTGCTCGGTGCTGGTGGCCACCGATGTCGCCGCGCGCGGCCTCGACATCGCCGACCTCGACACCGTGATCAACGTCGACGTCTCGCGCGATCCCGAAGTCCACGTGCACCGCGTCGGCCGCACCGGCCGCGCCGGCGCGAGCGGCATGGCGCACACACTGGTGGCGCCGAACGAAAAGAAATGGGTGCGCCTGGTCGAGGAGTACCAGAATCAGGAAGCGATCTGGGAAACCCTCGACGCGCTGGGCGAACACCAGGAACCGGCCGCGCAGGCGCCGATGGTGACCCTGTGCGTGGCCGCCGGCAAGAAGGCCAAGCTGCGTCCCGGCGACCTGCTGGGCGCGCTGACCGGCGACGCCGGCCTGACCCGCGAGCAGGTCGGCAAGATCAATATCGGCGAGTTCAACAGCTATATCGCGCTGGAGCGCACCGTGGCGGAGGCCGCGGTCGCGCGCCTGGGTCAAGGCGATGCGCCTGGACCGGGCTTCGGCGCCATCAAGGGCCGCTGGTTCAAGATGCGCTTCGTGGAAGTCTGAGCCTTTACATAGCTCACGCGACAAGCACCGCGCACGGTTGAGCGGGACAGCGCCATCCCCGGCGCAATTCTGGCATTATTTGCAATAAATAAATAATCACCGGACGCCCCTCCAGCGTCCGGCACGATGCCATGATGAGTTCCGACACCGCAACACAGCAGCTCGACGGCCGTACTGTCCGTGAAATCGTCGAGCACAACCACGAGATGGTCAGCGAAGCCTGGTGCCGCCGCATCGTGCGCCAGGTGCTGCAATCGCTCGAAGTGCAATACGGCATGCGCATGCCGCACCGCCTGATCACGCCCGACACCCTGCTCATCCTCGATTCGGGCGATCCGATGCTGCTGCCCAGCTCGGACCAGGAACCGGATCCCGAGTCGCTGCCCGAAATCGAGGCGCGCGACATGCATGACCTGGCCGCCGTGGTGCACTATGCGGTGACGCTCGACCTCGTTCCCACCACGCCGCTGCGCGGCCGCCCGCTCGGCGACTACAGCGAGTCCTTCATCGAAGCCATCGACCGCTGCCTGGCGCCCGATCCGGCACTGCGTCCGCATACCATCGAACAGATGCGCGAGCTGCTGGGCATCGTGGTGCTCGCGCCGCCATCCGCGGCATTGCTGCCGCCGGAGGAAGACGATGCCGCGCCCGTGCAAGCGGCAGCGCCCGCCGATGTGCCAGTGGCGCCGGTCGTCACGCCCGCACCGCCTGTGGCGCCGGCTCACCTGCCCCGGACCCGTTCCGCGCCCGACCCGGTCGCGGCCCCTGCCGCCACCGAACGCCCGCGGCGCTGGCTGTTGATCGGCATCCTCGCGCTGGTCTTGGCGGCGGCGCTGGTCGCCCTGTTCGCACTGCTGCGCCAGGCCGACTCCAGCGATGCGCTGGCCCTGTCCGTGCCGCCCGCGCTCGAAGACCCATATAGCGCATCCGAGACGCCGCTGGTGGCGCTGCCCCAGGAACCCGCGGCCCGACTGGAAGGCCCGGTGATCGACGAGAGCGCATCCGGTGCGCCGGTCGCCCCGCCACCCGCGCCGGACGCCGCGGTGCCGCCCACCGCGGTCCAGCTGGCGCCCAGGGGCACGCCGCCCGAGGCGGCCGTCGCCGGCACCACCTATACCCTGGCGGTCAAACCCTGGGGCACGATCGTCGTCGACGGCGTCGAGCGCGGCGCCAGCCCACCGCTCAGGCGCATCACGCTGCCGCCGGGCGAGCACACGATCCGCATCGTCAACCCGGGCTTCCCGGAACACACGGTCACCGTGAACTCGGTCGAAGGCCAGACGGGAACGATCGAACTTGATTTCACCGAGGAGGATGCACCGTGAGCATCGCAACCATGAGCCGGGCGGCTGTGCTGGCCACGCTGGCGTTAACGCTGTCGGGCTGCGCCCAGTTCGGCCCCATGTTCGGCGGCCAGGAGAAAGCCCGGCCGCATCCGCGCGCCGACGGCGCCCAGCCACGCAACCAGCGTGCCCAGCGCGCGCAGCAGCCGAACCGCCCTGCCGCGCCGGCGTCCAACCGCGACGACGTCGCGCTGCGCGAAGGGATCGCCCTGTACGACAAGGGCGACTACGACGGCGCGATCCGGCGCCTGAACGGCAGCGACATGAACGGCGCCGGCCAGCGCGAACGGCTGACCGCCCTCAAGTACACCGCCTTCAGCTATTGCGTGACGGGCCGCCAGGCGCTGTGCCGCCAGACCTTCGACCGCGCTTTCAAACTCGATCCGTCCTTCGATCTCGGTCCGGGCGAGCATGGACACCCGCAGTGGGGACCGGTGTTCGCGCAGGCGAAACAGACGGTCAAACGCTGAACCCTAGACCCGGATGTGCGCCACATAGGTCGGCGCCCTGCGCCGCCTGCCGGCCTGCTCGTAGGCATAGGCCATGGCGATCAGCGCCGGCTCGCTCCAGGCCTTGCCGACGAAGGACAGGCCGATCGGCAGCCCGTGCAGCAGGCCTGCCGGCACCGTGACGTGCGGATAGCCGGCCACCGCCGCCGGCGACGAAAAGCTGCTGCCGTAATGGTCGCCGTTGATGTAGTCGGTGAGCCAGGCCGGTCCGCCGGTCGGCGCCACCAGGGCGTCGAGCTTGCGGTCGCGCAGCACCTGTTCCAGCCCCTTGTCGCGCGCATAGCGCCGGTTGTTGGCCAGCGCCTTCACGTAGTCGCGCGCTTGCAGGCCGCCCTTGGACTGGGCCGCGATCAGGTGCTCCTGGCCGAAGTACGGCATCTCCCGCTTGGCGTTGCGCACATTGAAGTCGATGATGTCGGCCATGGTCTTGACCGGCGCGTGCGGCGCATAGGCCGCCAGCCAGGCCTCGAGGTCGGGCCGGAATTCATGCAACAGCACCGTCAGCTCGGTCTCGCCGTACTTGTCGCTATTGGGGATCGTGACGTCTTCCAGGATCGCGCCCTGCTCTCTCAGCAAGGTCAGCTCCTTCTCGATCAGCGCATTCACCCCTTCATTGGCGCCGAAGAAGTCGCGCGCCACGCCCAGGCGCTTGCCGCGCAGGCCGTCCTTGCGCAGGAAGCTCGCATAATTGATGCGCGGCGCCTTGGCGCTCGCGCTGTCTTGCGGATCGGGGCCGGCCAGCGCCCCCAGCAAAAAGGCGGCGTCGGCCACGCTGCGCGTCATCGGGCCGGCCGTGTCCTGCGAGTGCGCGATCGGGATGATGCCGGCGCGGCTGACCAGACCCAGGGTCGGCTTGATGCCGACGATGCCGCAGCTGGCGCTGGGCGAGACGATCGAGCCATCGGTCTCGGTGCCCACCGCCAGCGTGGCCAGGCTGGCCGCCATGGCCGCCGCCGATCCGGAACTCGAACCGCTGGTGTTGCGGTCGAGCGCATAGGGGTTGCGGGTCTGGCCGCCGCGCGCGCTCCAGCCGCTGGTCGAGCGCACCGAGCGCATATTCGCCCATTCCGACAGATTGGTCTTGCCCAGGATGACGGCGCCGGCATCGCGCAGCCGCGCGACCAGATGGGCGTCGCGGGCGGCGCGCACGCCGTCCAGCGCCAGCGAACCGGCGGTGGTGCTCATCTTGTCGCCGGTGGCGATATTGTCCTTCAATAGCACCGGGATGCCGTGCAGCGGGCCGCGTAGCTTGCCGGCCTTGCGTTCGCGGTCGCGCTCGCGGGCGATCTCAAGGGCGTCGGAATTGAGCTCGATCACCGAACGCAGGCGCGGACCGGCGCGGTCGACGGCCTCGATGCGGGCCAGGTAGCGCGTGGCGAGCCCGTGCGCTGTCAGCTTGCCGGCACGCATGGCCTGCTGCTGGAGCTGTACGCCGGCGTCGAGCATCGGGTCGGGCTTGAACTTCGCGGAGGCCTTCGCTGCAGGCGCGGCCAGTGCCAGGCCAGATGTCCCCGCGGCCGCGCCGGCCGCCAAACCCAGTCGTACAAAATCCCTGCGCTCCATGCCCCGCCACTCCATATATTACAAAGCATTAGCATAGCAGCACGACGGCCTCTACCCCAGCACTTCTGTGATACACAAAACCACTTACAGATCACGTCATCATATATTGGACAAACCCAGCCCCAGCCTTCACCCTGATGCCATCATTGTTTTTCACGCATTTTTCAAATTCTGCAGGAGCATCGCATGCCGACCTACCGTTCGCACACCACCACCCAGGGCCGCAATATGGCCGGAGCCCGCGCGCTGTGGCGCGCCACCGGCATGAAGGACGGCGACTTCGACAAGCCGATCATCGCCGTCGTCAATTCCTTCACCCAGTTCGTGCCCGGCCACGTGCACCTGAAAGACCTGGGCCAGCTGGTCGCGCGCGAGATCGAGGCGGCCGGCGGCGTGGCCAAGGAATTCAACACCATCGCGGTCGACGACGGCATCGCCATGGGCCATGGCGGCATGCTGTATTCGCTGCCCTCGCGCGACCTGATCGCCGACTCGGTCGAGTACATGGTCAATGCCCACTGCGCCGACGCCATGGTGTGCATCTCGAACTGCGACAAGATCACGCCCGGCATGCTGATGGCCGCGATGCGCCTGAACATCCCGACCGTGTTCGTCTCGGGCGGCCCGATGGAGGCCGGCAAGGTGATCAAGGTGGTCAACAACGAGCGCAAGGTGATCAAGCTCGACCTGATCGACGCCATGATCAAGGCCGGCGACGCCAGCGTATCGGACGCCGACGTGGCAGAAGTGGAACGCTCGGCCTGTCCGACCTGCGGTTCGTGTTCCGGCATGTTCACCGCCAATTCGATGAACTGCCTCACCGAGGCGCTCGGCCTGTCCTTGCCGGGCAACGGCACCATCGTCGCCACCCACGCCGACCGCAAGGAACTGTTCCTGCGCGCCGGACGCCTGATCGTCGACGCGGCCAAGCGCCACTACGAAGGCGACGATTACTCGGTGCTGCCACGCTCGATCGCCACCAAGGCCGCGTTCGAGAACGCGATGGCGCTCGACGTCTCGATGGGCGGTTCGACCAATACCGTGCTGCACCTGCTGGCCGCCGCCCACGAGGCCGAAGTCGAGTTCACGATGGCCGACATCGACCGCATCTCGCGCCAGGTGCCCTGCCTGTGCAAGGTGGCGCCGATGACCGATAAATTCCACATCGAGGACGTGCACCGCGCCGGCGGCATCCCGGCCATCCTGGGCGAGCTGGCGCGCGCCGGCCTGCTCGACACCTCGCTGCCGACCGTGCACAGCCCCAGCATCGGCGCCGCCATCGAAAAATACGACATCAAGGTCAGCGACGACGCCGACGTGCACCGCTGGTTCCGCGCAGCGCCGGGCGGCGTACCGACCCAGGTGGCGTTCTCGCAATCGGAACGCTACGAACAGAACGATCTGGACCGCAGCAGCGGCTGCATCCGCGACCGCGCGCACGCGTATTCGCAGGATGGCGGTCTGGCGGTCCTGTACGGAAACATCGCCGAGAAGGGCTGCATCGTCAAGACCGCCGGCGTGGACGAAAGCATCCTCAAGTTTTCTGGCAAGGCGCGCGTGTTCGAGAGCCAGGACGCGGCGGTGGAGGCGATCCTGGGCGACACCGTGCATGCGGGCGACGTCGTCATCATCCGTTACGAAGGCCCGAAAGGCGGGCCGGGCATGCAGGAGATGCTGTACCCGACCTCGTACATCAAGTCGAAGGGCCTGGGCAAGGCTTGCGCGCTGTTCACCGACGGGCGTTTCTCGGGCGGCTCTTCAGGGCTGGTGATCGGCCACGCCTCGCCGGAGGCAGCGGAAGGCGGCGCCATCGGGCTAGTGGAAGAAGGCGATATGATCGATATCGATATCCCGGCGCGCACCATCAACCTGCGCGTGACGGCCGAGGAGCTGGCGCACCGGCGGGCGGCGATGGAAGCGCGCGGCAGCGATGCCTGGCAGCCGGTCGGGCGCGAGCGTTACGTGTCGCAGGCGCTGCAGGCGTATGCGGCGCTGACCACCTCGGCCGATCGTGGGGCGGTGCGCGACTTGTCGCAGCTGCGACGTTGACAGCGCACGTATAGGGAATACGGCAGGGCAGAAATGCCGTTCAGTCGAACTGGACGGCATTTTTCTTTGGCGCTGTTCATGTTATTTCGGCACACGGCTCGAATCGATCTGCTTTGACTGCGGCCACCAGCAATTGGCCACGGCATCGGCGGCATCGTCGAACGTGGCCAGCCAGGCCCGTGGCTGTGAGCGTTCCTGAAGGCCCGGCGTGACGCCACGCAAGGCGCGGCGAACAATGTATCGACATCCAGACTGTCCGCGGCGCCGCCTCAAAATGACCGGCGGTACTGAGACCGGGCTGGGCTGGGAAGGTTCGCAGAACCGCAAGTGACCCGTCTTTCGTGCGAATATGCTATGCATTCTTTCCCTGCAGCATCTTTTTGGTGAATGTTATATGATTGCTCGTGGGCTAATTGTCGGAAGGCAAACAGCTGATTTCCATCGATCCTTCGCGGGCTCTCAACAGGCATGTCATGACCGAACACCAACCCGGCGCCGTCGTCAACGAACACTACCTCGACAAGGTGCTGGCGCTTTCCGAAGAAGTCGGCGTCACCGCGACCGAAGACATCTACGATACCCACGGTAACAAGTTGCTGGCAAAGGGCGCACAGGTATCGCGCCGGCTGCAGGAGCGGCTGATCGTGCACCGCCTGCGCAAGCCGATCGAATCCTGCATTGCCGTCGATGGCGCCGTCGACGCGCGGACACTGGCCGGCTGTGCCGCACGCGCGGTCGAGGAATCCGCCGCGCTGGGCGCCATCGTTTCGCTGTCGGGCATCAACGACGGGACCCTGCGGCGTGAACTGGACGCGCTCGAATTCTCCGCGCCGCTGGCGATGATGCTGACCATGATCGACCGCAACGACTCCTCCGGGCTGCGCCATGTGGCCGAGGTGGCGACGCTGGCGCTGGCATTTGCCGCGCATGCCGGCCTGGGAACGGACCTGCGCCGCACCAGCGCCATGGCCGGTGTACTGCACGATATCGGCGAGCTGTACATCGACCCGAAGCTGCTGCGCGCCACCCACGTGCTGGCGCCGGAGGAATGGGCGCACGTCATCGTCCATCCGCAGATCGGCCGCTTGCTGATCCAGGATCTGGGCGAATGCCCGCCAGCAGTCGCAATCGCAGTCGCGGAGCATCACGAGCGCCTGAACGGCACCGGTTACCCGCGCGCCATGGTGGTCGGACAAAGCAGCACCGCCGGCCAGCTGGTCGCAGGCGCCGAACTGATTGCCGGTCTGCTGCACGAACCGAATCCCCTGCAGCGCGCCGACATGGCGCTGAAGGTCGTCAGCGGCGAACATCCGCGCACCATCTCGGCCCTGATATCGCAGGCCAGCCGCAAGCTCGGCGGCGATGACTTCGGACTGGAAATAACGAGCGTCCGCGAAGACGACATCATTCGCCTGTCCGAACGGATGGGCGAGGCGACCGACATGGCAGCCGAGATCGCCCGCAGCGGCAAGGTCGCGCCCAAGCACCTCGACCTGTTGCTGCGCACGCGCGAACGGCTGGCGCTGGTGCAGCGCGCCTTCATAGCCACCGGCCTGGACATGCGCATTGCGGTCACCGAAGGGGCGCCGCCCAGCGCCGCCGAGATGTTCGAAGGCGAACTGGCGCTGCGCGAGATTACCTGGCGCGTGCGCGACATCGGGCGCGACCTGGCGCTGCAGCTGGGGCCCGCGCGCACGTCGATCGCGGGTGTCGAGCACTTGCTGGCGTTGATGTGCTGACGAGGTGGTGCGGCTTAGTGCTGCAACTGGAGGTCGATGGCGGACAGGAGTGGCTGGCGGTATAAGCTTTCCCGGCTTTGCCGCAACCACGCCCGAAGGCTTCCAGGCTGATCCGGCCAGGCTGCCGCCCCCGGGCAGGACGGATCCAGCCGCGTGTCGCCCGATTCACGACTGTGACATCGTGACATTGATGTCGGCCTGGAGCATCGACGGCATGTGCTTGACGAGCTCGTCGATGACGAGGCGTACGCGCATCGGCAGGTAGCGCCCTAGCGGCCACACCGCGTAGACATCGAAACCTGGCCCCCGCAGCGTCGGCAACAACTCGACCAGCAAGCCGGCATGCAACTGGCCGGCAATCAGCCATGACGGCAGCCATGCCAGTCCGGCGCCACCAACAGCGGCAGCGGCGATCGATTCCAGGTCGTCGAAGCGCAACCTTCCCCTGGTCCTGATAGTTCGTAACTGGCCCGATTCGGTAAACAGCCACGGTACTATTCGATCGCCCTTGCCATAGGCCAGCGTGTCATGCGCCGCCAGATCCGCGAGCGTCGAAGGCGCTGTGCGCGTACGAATGTAAGAAGGCGCAGCACACAGCACCATCGTTTGCGCCCCCAGGCGGCGCGCCTTCAGCTCGGCTTCATTGGCCAGTCCTCCGGTGCGGACCACCAGATCGAAGCCGTCGTCCAGCAGGTCAACGGGGCGGTCGGTGAAAACGGCATCGATTTCGAGGCGCGCATATTGTTGCGCGAGTTGCACCAGTAGCGGAGCGACACAATGACGTCCCAGCAGGACTGGAACGCTGATCCGCAGACGGCCCGCCGGCTCGTTCCGTCCACTGTCGAATATCTGCTCGGCCCCCCTGATTTCGGCCAGGGCGCCGGAACAGCGCTCGTAGAAAAGAGCGCCTTCGTCCGTCAGCCTCAGGCTGCGCGTCGTGCGATGGAACAATTGCACGCCAAGCCTCTCTTCGAGCCTGGCCACGGCTTTGCCAACTGCAGAGCGCGATAGCCCCAGCTGTTCCGCCGCCAGGGCGAAGCTGGCGGACTGTGCCGCCTGCACGAATGCGGCGATACCACCCAGTTGATCGCTCATATCACCCAAATCGATGTCGAATAAATGTATCCAGATAGAAGAGAAACATTCACCACTGGATAGTTATTTTCTCTTATACCATGACATTTCGATCCATCAAGGGGAAACCATGAAGACCAAACTGCTGCGCCATGCCGTCCTGGCCCTGGCTGGCGTGCTCGTGACAGCCATGCCGTCCGCGTCCGGACGGGGTGAGGAGGTAGCAATGCAAAAGGCGCAAGCGCCGGGATTTTTCCGCATGCCGGTCGGGCGCCTGACCGTGACGGCACTTTACGATGGCGTTGTCGATATCGATTCCGCATTGCTCGGGGGCGCCAGCAGGCAGGCTATCCAGTCTTCATTGACGCAAGCGTTCATTCCCATCACCGCGCCGGTACCGACGCCGGTCAATGCTTTCCTGATCGATACAGGTAGAAACACAATCCTGGTCGATACCGGCACCGCCAAGCTCTTCGGTCCGCAGCTCGGGCGCATTCTGGACAACTTGCGCGCGGCGGGATATGCGACTGCGGACATCGACACCGTCCTGCTGACGCATCTGCATCCCGATCACAGCGGCGGGCTACTGACCGGGAACGGGAACATGGCCTTCCAGAATGCGCAGGTGTTCGTACCGAAGGCCGATGCGGATTACTGGCTGAGCGAGGCGAGCGAGCGACACGCACGGCCGGACCAGCGCGCCCTGTTCAAGATGTCGCGCGATGCTGTCGCACCTTATCTGGCGGCAGGCCGGCTTACGGTGTTCGAGGGCGACCAGCCACTACGCGACGGCGTCACCGCCATCGCCGCACCCGGCCACACCGTGGGACATACTGCATATCTATTTTCCTCGAAAGACGGCGACCTTCTGGTCTGGGGCGACATCATCCACAATGCTGCGGTCCAGTTCCCACGTCCGGAAGTCTCGATCGAGTTCGACTCGGACCGGCAGCTGGCCGTGAACACCCGGTACAAGCTGCTGTCCTATGCCAGCGCGCGCGGCGTCTGGGTCGCCAGCGCGCACATACCGTTTCCGGGCATAGGCCGCGTAGGTGGCGACAGGTCTTCGATGTATCGCTGGGTGCCGGCCGAGTACCGCTGATGGAAGCAGCCGCAACCCGGCGAAAGGACACCAGTGGTCGGCGGTTCTGGATTTTTTTTGAATGAAAATGGCCCGGACGAAAACTCGACCGGGCCATCGAAACCCTGCCTCAACGCCACACCGTTCTTGTACTGAAGCGGGACTTCCGCTGAACGGCGTGACTGCAAAGGCAGCGTTGTTCTTGATTAGCCAGTGCTTAGTTACGCACCACTTTCTTGTATTCGTTGGTACGGGTGTCGATCTCGATCACGTCGTCCTGGCTCACGAACAGCGGCACCATGATGGTGTGCTGGTGGGCTTCGATGGCGTTCTCCAGCTTGGCTTCTTTCAGGACGTTGCCCGAAGTGTTGCCCTTGACTGCTGGCTCCGAGTAAATGATCTGGCGAGCGATGATGGTCGGCAGTTCGACCGAGATTGCCTTGCCGTCATAGAACACGGCTTCGCATTCCATACCGTCTTTCAGGTAGTGCAGCGCGTCGCCCAGGTTCTCTTCTTCGATCTCGAACTGTTCGTAATCGGCGTCCATGAACACGTACAGCGGGTCGGCGAAGTACGAGTAGGTGACCGGCTTCTTGTCCAGCACGACCACGTCGAACTTGTCGTCGCCGCGGAACACGTTTTCCAGCGGAGCGTTGGTCAGAAGATTCTTCATCTTCCACTTGTAGGTGAAGCCGGTGCGGCTCGAGCCGTTGACGTCGGAACGCAGCACGATGAATGGCTTTTCATCAACCATGATGATGTTGCCAACACGAATTTCTTTTGCGGGTTTCATAGGTATTTTACGTAAAAAGATAGTTGCATTAAATCATCGCGGGCTGGTGACTAGGAGCCTCGGAACCTGCGTTTGATCGTCGGAATCCGTTAGAAACTAACCGGGCATTATACTCGTTTTTCCTGTGCCTGCCCCAGCTCGCACACGAAATCGAGCAGCTTCGTCGCCAAATCGCCATGGCCGGTGACTTGCTCATGCCAGGCTTCGGCCTGCTCCGCGATACGCGGCAGCTCGGCTTCCAGCGCCGTCCAGGCGGCCGCCCAGTCACCAATCGTGCGCGCCCCGTTCCAGCCAAGCATGAAGGCATCCAGCGCTGGCAATCCCTTCGCATAGGCCTGCAGGAAGGCGCGCAGCTTCTTGTGGTGCAGCTGCTCGTCCTGCGGATAGATATGCCAGACGAAGGGGCGCCCCGCCCATTGTGCACGCACCCAGGAATCCTCGCCGCGCACGAAGTTCAGGTCACAGGACCACAGCAGCAGGTCGTAGTCTTCCTGCGGCACGAAGGGCAGCACCTTCAGCGTCAGGGCGCCGCGGGTGGCGCTCGCGCTGGCCGCTGCCGCGCCCCCGAGGAAGGCTTCGACCCGCTCGCGCGCCACGCCCTCGGGCACCAGGCACAGGGTCGGCTGAGCCGCCTCGCGCCAGGTGCCGAACAAGGCATCGACCGGCGCCTCGGGATAACAGAACAGCGACACCTTGCGCCGGGCCGCCTCCTCCGGCGCCACCCCAAAACGGGCGAGGAAGGCGGCAGCCTGGGCCGGATCCTGCTGGAAGGCGCGACGGCGCGCGTCAAGGCCGGCTTCGCGCAGCAGGCCGCCGGTGCGCTCGTTAAAGCCAGGAAAGTAGAAGTGCTTGGTCAGCTTCAGCCTTGGATGCATCGACGGCAGCCGGTGGCAGCCCTCGACCCACTCCTCGGCCGTCAAGCCTTCGTAGTTGATCCATACCGGACGCGGCGTGCGCGCCGCCATCGCCTCGATCCAGGACGGCGGCAGCTCGCAGCCGAAGAACTCGATGACGACGTCGGGAATGTCCTCCACGCCATACACGTCGTCCTGGCCGCGCCAGTGGCGCACCGCGACGCCCTGCACCGCCTGCGCCGCGGCGCCCGGATCGACTTCCGGACAGATGCGGCGGAAACTCGCCAGGTCGTCCACCCACAGCGTGACCGCGACCCCGTGCTCGTGGCGCAACTGGCGCGCCAGGCGCCAGCAGATACCGATGTCGCCGTAGTTGTCGACGACCTTGCAAAAGATGGCCAGCGACGGCGCGGAAGAGTTCTGGAACATGGGTAAACAGTGAGGCCGTCAGGCGGCGGTGGCAGGGGCCGCCATTCTAACGCCATCCGACAAAATATCCCTGAGCACAGTGCAATCCGCGAAGAAATTCGGGCATTTCTGGAGCGCGTCTGCGTTACCGCAATGACCAAAAACGAAGTGCCCACCGACCACCAAGAGCCAAAAACTTCGCCATCGACGCCCGGTCGAACAGCCTACCTGCAGGGAAGGCGGCCTCGATGGCAGCCCTTCCTGCCCTTCGCGTCGCGCCGTCGGTCTTGCGATGGCGCGAACAATGTGAACACGGCCGATCGCGGAAGGCGCCAACCCGCTTCCTGCCTGCCGCGATACGGCCGACTACCTGGAGGAGTTACCATGAACGAGTATCAACAAGCAGGCTATCCACAGCAATTCGGACCACAACAGTTTGCACCGCAATCGCTGGGCAGCATGTTTGGCGCGCCACTGGGTGGCGTGATCGGCCGCGGCATCGGCGGCCTGTTCAACAATGCGGGCCTGGGTGGCCGCATCGGCGAAACGGCCGGCGGTTTCCTGGGTCGTTTTTCACCGCTGTCGGCCGATCCATCGGGCAGCCTCGGCCAGCAACAACTGGACCCGCAACAGCTGCAAGAGCTGCAGCAACTACAGCAGCTCCAGCAGTTGCAGCAGATTCAGCAGATGCAACAGATGCAACAGATGCAACAGCAACAGCAACCGCAGCAGCAAGGCCAGCTGACCCCGCAAGGCGGATTCTTCGGCAACCTGATCAGCACGATCGGCAAGCCGGCCGGCAACCTGATCGGCAATCTGACCGGCAACCGCACCCTGGGCAATATCATCAGCGAAGGCTCCAGCTACGGGCGTTATGTGCCGTTCGGGGCTGACCCGCAGGGCCAGCAACAAGGCCAGCAAGCATCGTCGCCGCTGGTCCAGCTGCAGCAGTTGCAAGTGCTGCAACAGCAGCTGCAACAAACGCTGCAGCAAGTCCAGCAGCAGCAAGCGGTGCTGCAACAACAAGTCGCCCAGCAAGGCGGCCAGCAAGGGGGCCAAATCGCGCCGCAAGGCTGGATCGGCAATGCAATCGCCCAATTCGCCCGCCCGGTCGGCGGCTTCATCGGCGAGCAGCTTGGTAACCAGGGCCTGGGCGCCGCGATCGGCAACGTCGCCAGCCAGCTCGGCCGCTACGTGCCGCTCTCGGCCGATCCCTATGGCCAGCAGCAGTTCGGCCAGCAGTTCGGTGGCCAGCAACTGCCGTATGGTGGCCAGCAACTGCCGTATGGCGGACAGCAGCAGCCTTACGGTGGCCAGCAAACCGTGCATTGAACCAGCCGCCGACCGCTTGACGCGCAAGGCTTGACGCTTATTGCCTGACGCTGACTGTCTAACGCCTATTGTCTAACGACATTGCGCCAGCCTGCCGCAGGCATCCACCTGCGGCAGGCCGGCATTCAGGAGCCCCGCCATGCCGGCATCCCTGCCTCCCACGCTCGGCCGCTACATCGTGCGCGCCGCCAACGATGACAACGCACTTTCCAAGTTTCTCGCAACCCTGGGCACTGAACCAGGCGTGCAATTGGTCGACATTATCGGGCCTTCTTCCGGGCCGCCGCATACGGCCGTCGTTGAGACCGACGCGCCGACCGCCGAGCGGCTGCGGCAACAGACTCTTCACCAGTTAACGATCGAACCGGACCAGCCGCTCTCTCTCTGACGGAGCGGTCCCGGGCAAAGGACATCCCATGCCAAAACATACGAAAGGCTCCGCCGGCGAAGCCCAGGAGACGCCCAACCCGACTCCTGACGGCGCAGGAGCCAAGCGCACTGCGGCTGCAACTGCGGCAGGCGCAATCAATGGCGCCACGGCCATCGCGCACGGCCGTCCGGTCACCGAGCGCAAGAAAAAATACCTGGTCGCGCCACGCGCGGCCCTCACCGGCGCCTTCGGCACCAGCAGCTGGGTCGCACCACTTGGTCTGGCGGCCGTCCAGCAGGCCCTGCACACCCTGCCCGACATCGACGTGGTCGACACCATCGCCACCCGCGGCGGCATGGCGCCGGCCGGCTTCAGCCCCGCCGCCATGGGCGAACCGGCCGATGGCGTGATCGTGGCGCGCATGACCGACCAGAAGGCGGGCGAGCTGCTGCAGCGCGCCCAGGGCCAGCTGCTGGTCGAGCGCGACCAGCACCTGGAACTGCTCGACCCCATGCTGCGCCGCCCGGACCTCGTCAGTTCCCTCACGCCCTACCAGGGACCGCAGGCCGAGCTGCTGCTCGCCGTGGTCGGCAAGGACGGCGCGCCACTGCCCGATGTCGAGGTCTCGCTGTTCGGCGGTGCGCTGCCGAGCTCCGCGGTTACCGGCCCCGACGGGGTCGCCCATCTGCGCCTGTATGGCGAAGACGCGCACGCGATCAGCGGCCTGTACGTCAAGCCGCGCACCGATTACTGGAGCCATTACCAGCGCGACCCCGACCTGAGCCTGGACGAACCGAACGTCGTCATGCTGCGCCCGCTGGCCGATTGGCCCGCCCTGCAGGGCATGCCGCAGCAGCCCGTCATGGGCTGGGGCGCCCGCGCGATGCGTCTCGACCAGGTGCCCCAGCAATTCCGCGGCCGCGGCGTCAAGATTGCCGTCATCGATTCCGGCGCCGCCACCACGCATGGCAACCTCAACCAGATCCATGCCGGCTTCGACGTCGTCAACAAACAGGTCGACCGCTCCACCTGGAACGTCGATACCCTCGGGCACGGCTCGCACTGCGCCGGGGTGATCGCCGCCGCCGATCCGGCCTGGGGCATACGCGGCTTCGCGCCCGAGGCCGAGATCCACGTCTGCAAACTTTTCCCCGGCGGCCAGGTCAGCCAGTTGATCGATGCGCTCGAATACTGCATCGAACAGGGGATCGACATCGTCAACATGAGCCTGGGCGGCGGATCGCCGTCCGAAGCGCTGGAGCGGCAGATCGTGCGCGCCAAGCAGGCCGGCGTCGCCTGCATCGCCGCGGCCGGCAACTCGTCCTCGGCCGTCCAGTACCCGGCTTCCTCGCCGCATGTCCTGGCGGTGGCGGCGATCGGCAAGATCGGCGAGTTCCCGCCCGACAGCTACCATGCCGAAACCATCGGCCCGGACAGCGACATGCAGGGGTACTTTACGGCCAAGTTCAGCTGCTTCGGGCCGCAGGTCGACGTCTGCGCGCCGGGCGTGGCCGTGGTGTCGTCGGTTCCCCCCAATAACTTCGCGGCCTGGGACGGCACCTCGATGGCGGCGCCCCACATCACCGGCCTTGCCGCCCTGGTGCTGGCGCACCGTCCCGAGTTCCAGTCGATGTCGCTGCCGCGCTCGCCAGAACGGGTCGAGCGCCTGTTCCAGGTCTTGCGGATGAGTGCGCGCCCCGTCACGCTGAGCGATCCAAACCGGATCGGCTATGGCTTGCCGGACGCCCTGGTGGCGCTGGGCCTGCCCGTGGCGCAGCCCGGCATGGCGTGGCAAGCTGCGGCCGCCAGTTTCGGTATTCCTGCCGGGATGTTCGCGATGCAGCCAGGCGACGGTGTCCGCCTGGGCATGGGATTGCCAGGCGGTGGCGTGGGCCAGGGTGGAACGATGCAATACCCGTTCGCGGGTTTGCGGCCATCGGGATGGTGATGCCGCCCAGAAGATGACGGAGGCCGGGAAAGCGAACCTGCATGGACTGCGTTCGCAGTGCCACAGATGCAGCGCCCAAAGAAAAACCGGAGCCCCGCTCTCGCGGCCGGCTCCGGCTATCTGTATGGCGTCCCCACGGGGATTCGAACCCCGGTACTCACCGTGAAAGGGTGATGTCCTAGGCCTCTAGACGATGGGGACCTAAAACTGTATTGCGACTACTCTACTACTACTTTGCCCATATGGGCACACTTCTGCCAGCACAATAGAAAAACCGGAGCACCTCTCCGCGCTTGCGCGTTGGTCTACTCCGGTTTTAAGCTGGCGTCCCCACGGGGATTCGAACCCCGGTACTCACCGTGAAAGGGTGATGTCCTAGGCCTCTAGACGATGGGGACCTAAAACTGCACAAAACTTAAACTACCGACTACCTTACCATGCGCCGCCGCTGGCGCGGCGCATTGCCATATTCTTGGCGTCCCCACGGGGATTCGAACCCCGGTACTCACCGTGAAAGGGTGATGTCCTAGGCCTCTAGACGATAGGGACCCTAGTAAATCCAATACTGCTTGTTGCTGTTTTCCATCGTGGTGGAGGTAAGCGGGATCGAACCGCTGACCTCTTGCATGCCATGCAAGCGCTCTCCCAGCTGAGCTATACCCCCTACGAGAAAACAACATTTTACTACACTGCTACTGCTTCGACTAGTGCCGCTTGCGCTGCCTTCGTCCGGTCATTCTTGCCAGTTACCTGGCGTCCCCACGGGGATTCGAACCCCGGTACTCACCGTGAAAGGGTGATGTCCTAGGCCTCTAGACGATAGGGACCGGGAACAACCGCTTACTGCTTTTACTGCTCTACTACCTTACTGCCACTTCAGAGTTGGTGGAGGTAAGCGGGATCGAACCGCTGACCTCTTGCATGCCATGCAAGCGCTCTCCCAGCTGAGCTATACCCCCGCAGTGCTGAAGTGCGAGCATTATATAGGACGACCTTGCATTTCGCAAAGTCCGTTTTTAGCGTTTATGTACAACGCCATTCAACGTTCTTTCTTGCGTAGGGTCGGCGGGTCTTCCCGCCGACCCTACGCCTTCCTGCAGCCCTTGTTACAGGCCCTTCTGCACGCGCGCCAGCACGACGTCACGCCCGAACAGCTCCAGCACCGCATCGATTGCCGGCGTCTGCAGCTGGCCCGTCAACAGCAGGCGCAGCGGCATGGCCAGTTGCGGCATCTTGAGGCTGTGGGCAGCCAGCACTTCCTTGAGCATGGCGGCCAGCGCCGCCTTGTTCCACTCCACCGAGGCGCAGCGCTCGGCGAAGGTGGCCAGCGCGGCGCGGACTGCGTCGGTCAGGTGCAGGGCCAGCAATTCTGGATCCGGCTGCGGATCGCGGTAGAACAGCATCGCGGCATCGGCCAGCTCGTTGATCGTGTTGACGCGCTCCTTCATCAGGCCCAGCACGGTCGGCAGCGCCGGGGCGCCGTCGAAGCGCGCGCCGTCGCGCTCCAGCTTCGGCAGCGCCAGCTGCGCAAGGCGCTCGTTGTCGGTCTGCTTGATATAGTGGTTGTTCAGCCAGCCCAGCTTTTCAGGGTTGAACTGGGCCGCCGATGCGGTCAGGTGTTCCAGGTTGAACCACTCGGTGAACTGCTCCATCGAGAAGATCTCGTCGTCGCCGTGGCTCCAGCCCAGGCGCGCCAGGTAGTTCAGCATCGCTTCCGGCAGATAGCCCTGCTCCGGATATTCCATCACGCTCACCGCGCCGTGGCGCTTGGACAGCTTCTGGCCGTCGGCGCCCAGGATCATCGGCAGGTGGCCATACTGCGGCAGCTCGGCGCCGAGCGCGCGCAGGATGTTGATCTGGCGCGGGGTGTTGTTCACGTGGTCGTCGCCGCGCAGCACGTGGGTGATCTTCATGTCCCAGTCGTCGACCGCGACGCAGAAGTTATAGGTCGGGGTGCCGTCCGGACGCGCGATGACCAGGTCGTCCAGTTCCTTGTTGCCGATCGTGATCGGGCCCTTGACCACGTCGGTCCAGGTCACTTCGCCGTCCAGCGGATTCTTGAAGCGCACCACCGGCTTGACGCCTTCCGGCACGGCCGGCAGGGTCTTGCCCGGTTCGGGACGCCAGGTGCCGTCGTAGCGCGGCTTTTCGCCGGCCGCGCGCATGCGCTCGCGCATCGCCTCGACCTCATCCGGCGAGCAGTAGCACAGATAGGCGGTGCCCGCCTCCAGCATGCCCTTGACCACTTCGCGATAGCGGTCCATGCGCTGCATCTGGTAGAACGGGCCTTCGTCGTGCTCCAGGCCCAGCCACTTCATGCCGTCCAGGATCGCCTGCACCGCTTCCGGCGTCGAACGTTCGAGGTCGGTGTCTTCGATGCGCAGGATGAAGGTGCCGCCGAAATGGCGGGCATAGGCCCAGGAATACAGCGCGGTGCGCGCGCCGCCCAGGTGGAGGTAGCCGGTCGGGCTGGGAGCGAATCGGGTGCGGACGGTCATGGCAGAAAGCAATCAGGTAAAAGAGCGTATTCTACTCCGTCGCCCTGCGCCCGGCTGCATCGGTCAAGCGCCCGCCGCCCCGTTCTGCGCCACCCTTTCCTGCACAGCCCCGGCCTCCCTGCGCGCATCGAGATAGGCTGCCAGCTGGGCCACCGTCTGATATTCATACAAAATCTCGGCATTGATCGCCATCCCGGTCTGGCGCTCGAGGGCCAAAGCCACCGGCATCGCCGACAGCGAATCCAGCCCCACCTCGGCGAAGGGCTGGTCGTCGCCCAGCGTCTCGACGCCGCCATCCAGGCCATACGACAGGCAGCGCCGCACCAGCGCGCGGGTGTCGCCCGGCTCCGCCTCTGCGTCCTCCTTTGCCTCCTCCTTTGCCTCCCCCTTCGCCTGCGGCTGGACCCGCGGAGGGGCCGGGGCCGGCTCCGCCACAGGCGCCCACTCCGGCGCCAGCAAGGGATCGCGCCTGAGGTCCTCATCGGCCGCCTCCTGCTCCGGCGTGCCGATCGCCTCGGCATAGGCGGCGATGCGCGCCGCCAGGGTCGCGGGCGCCGCCGGCGCGCCAGGCTGCTTCAGTTGCGCCAGCAGCGCCGACCAGCGGCGCCGCGCCCAGGGGGCGGCCGGACCGTCGCCGCAGGCGGCCGCCAGCAGGGTCCAGGCGCACAGTTCGCCGGCCGCATGGCTCGGGCAGGCCGCGCCGGCCTCCCGCAGCGCCGCGCGCGCCTGCCGCACGATGTCGGGCGCGTCCAGCACGTCGGCGGCGAATGCCAGGCAAGCGCCGTCGAGCGCGCCGGCGCCCAGGTGCACGTACAGCGCCTCGGTCGGCCCTTCCAGGATGCGCATCACGCGCGCGTCGCGCATCAGCAGCGGCGCCAGGTTCGGTTCCAGGTAGCCGCGCCCGCCCAGCAGCTGCATCAGCATGTCGGCCGCCTCCCACAGCAGCTCCGAGGCCACGCACTTGCAGGCCATGCAGGCTTCCTGCGGCAGGCCGCGCTGAGCGCCACGGACTCCACCCTGTTCGTCATGGGCGCCGAGCGCGCGCACCAGCGCCTCGAGCGCGCCGATCGCACCGGTCAGCTCGTCCAGGCGCGCCAGCGTCACCGGATGCTCGAGCAGGCGCCCGCCCGCCACCTCGCGCCGGCCGGCATAGCGCAGCATCAGCTGGGCGCAGCGCTTCATGCCGCCAACGCACAGCGCGCCGATCCCGAGCCGCGCGAAGGCCATCGCGTCGCGCGCCACCTCCATTCCGGCGCCCGGCTGGCCCAGCA
Source organism: Massilia sp. CFBP9012 (assembly GCF_034045115.1). NCBI lineage: Bacteria > Pseudomonadati > Pseudomonadota > Betaproteobacteria > Burkholderiales > Oxalobacteraceae > Massilia > Massilia sp. CFBP9012. The sequence goes on from NZ_JAXCWM010000009.1 coordinate 249,675, forward strand.
CGTGGGTGTCGGGCACGAACACGTCGTCGAAGCGCAGCGCGTTCTGGACCATGGCGCGCATGCCCATGGTCAGCGCCTCGGCTTCCTGGGAGAGGCCGGGCGCGTCGTCCGGCAGCAGCAGCGCCACCGTCCCCAGCACGACGCCTTGCTCGTCGAGCGCGCGCGCCACCACCGTGATCCAGCCGGCCCAGTTGGCCAGGCCGATCAGGTGCTTGTCGCCGTTCAGGCGCCAGCCGCCGGCGCAGCGCTGGGCGCGGGTGCGCATCGCCAGCGGATTGGCGCCCGCCGCCGGCTCGGTCAGCGCGAACGCGGCCAGCTGGCGCCCGCCGGCCAGGTGCGGGGCCACCGCCGCACGCAGGCGCTCGGGTGCGAAGCGCAGCACCGGCCGCAAACCCAGGCCGTTGTGCACCCCGACCGCCGTCGCCAGGGTCAGGTCGATCGCGGCCAGCTGTTCCATCAGGCGCAGCAGGTCGCCGGTCGCCAGCGCCTTGCCGCCCAGGGCGACCGGCGCCTGCATGCCCAGAAAGCCATGATTGCCCAGGTCGAGCAGGACGTGCGGCGGCATCGTGCGGCGCTCGTCCATCAGGCGCGAGTCGAGCCGGCGCGGCGCCCAGCGCCGCAACCAGTCGCGCATCTCGCCCGCCGTGCGCCGGCTTTGCTCGGCCGCGCTCAGCTCGCGCGCGTCGCTGCTGCGGCGGCGCGGATGCAATTCACGGGCCGCGTACACCACGTCCAGTTCCTCGCGGGCGGCCAGCGCGCGGCACAGCGCGCGCTGCACCTTGCCGCTGCTGGTGCGCGGGAAGGAGCCGGGCCGCACCAGCACCAGCAGTTCGACCGTGGTGCCGAAGCGGCTGGCTACCGCGCTGCGGATGCGCCCGACCAGCGCGTCGAGCTGGGCCAGGCTGGCGGCGTCGCTGCGCCCGCGGCGGGCGATGCGCACCAGGCGGCGGTCGGCCTCCAGCACGATCGCCAGCCGCTCCTGGCCGCCGTCATCGACGCCGAACACCGCGCAGCGGTTCGGCTCCAGGAATCCGGTCACCTCCTCCACCAGCATCTCGACGTCCTGCGGATAGATATTGCGCCCATTGACGATCACCAGCTCTTTCAGGCGCCCGGTGATATACAGCTCGCCATCGCGCACGAAACCCAGGTCGCCGGTGCGCAGCCAGGGCCCGGCGCCGTCCGCCAGCCTGGCCTCGAACGCGGCTTGCGCCATGGAGGGCGCGTTGCGGTAGCCGCGCGCCACCGCCGCGCCGGCCAGCCAGATCTCGCCGACCCGGCCCGGCCCCGCTGGACGGCAGCTGTCCGGATCGACCGCCAGCAGCTCCACACCCGGCGCCGGCGGGCCGCAGCTCACCAGCTCGCGCGCATCGGGGTCGTTGCGCTCGGCCTCACGCACCTGGCCCGCCTCGAGACGCGACTGGCTGAGGGCGAAGGTGCGCGGCGCCTGCCCGCGCGGGCCGCCCGCCGCCAGCAAGGTGTGCTCGGCCAGGCCATAGCAGGGAAAGATCGCGCCAGGACGCAGCCCGCACTCGGCGAAGGCCGCGAACAGGCGGCGCACGGTGGCCGCGCGCACCGGCTCGGCGCCGTTGTAGGCCACCGTCAGGCAGGACAGGTCGAGCCGGGCCTTGTCCTCGAGCGTCGTGCGGCGCGCGCACAGGTCCCAGGCGAAATCGGGCGCGCCGGCGCAGGTGGCGCGGTAGGCGTGGATTGCCTCCAGCCAGCGCTGCGGCTGGCGCAGGAAGGTCGCGGGCGCCATCAGGACCGAGCGAAAGCCCACGCTGACTGGGGTGACGATGCTGCCCACCAGGCCCATGTCGTGGAACGGCGGCAGCCAGCTCACCATCACGCTGTCGGCGTCGAAGCCAAAGGCGGCGCGGATCATCGCGACGTTGGCCGCCAGGCTGGCATGGCCGACCTCGACCCCGCGCGGCGCCATGGTGGAGCCGGAGGTGTACTGGATGAAGGCCAGCGCATCGGGCGCAACCATGGGTAGGTGCACCGGCAACCCTTGCAGCCCATCGGTGCACAGCAGGCGCGTGCGTCCGCCGTCCATCACGAAGGCAAGGCCGGGTGCGGCCTCGCGCATGGCCAGCGCCAGCGCCGGATCGGCGTCGACCAGCAGCGCGCGCAGGTGCCGCCCGCCTTCGTTCCGGCGCGGCAGCGGGGCCGGCACCGCCACCAGGCCGGCGCGCAGACAGGCAAAGAAGGCGGTCACGAAGGCCAGGCCGGGCGGATACAAGAGCAATGCCCGTTCGCCCGGCGCGGCCTCGCGCGCCAGCAGGCCGGCCAGCGCATCGACGCGCGCGGCCAGCTCGCCATTGCTGAGGGATTCCTCACGCCCGTCCTCGCGCAGGAAGGTGAAGGCGAGGCGTTCGGGCGCGATGCGCGCGTGGCGCTCCAGCTGGCGCAGGACGAACGCCGCCTGCAGCGGCTCGCTCTCAGCCACGATAGCGCCCCTGGTAGGCCTGGCGCGGCGAGTTGCCGGCAAAGGCGCCGGCGCCGGCGCGGCCGCAGGCATTGGCGACCAGGCTGGCCGCGCGCCGCAGCTGGGCCGGCGTGTGCTGGGCCATCAGTTGCAGCCGCAGCCGCGCCGCCCCGAGCGGCACGCCGGGAAACTCGACCGGGTTGACGAACACCGAATCGCGCGCCAGCAGCATGCCGGCCACGCGCGCCGCGCTTTCCAGGCCGGTCCATACCGGCACGATCGGCGACGGGCCGCCCAGGCAATGCAGGCCCGAGCAGGTCAGCAGCGCGCGCAGCTCGACCGCGTTGCGCAGCAGGTCGGCGCGCAGCCCGTCGCCCTCGCTAGATGCGGCGATGCGCAGGCTTTCCAGCGCCACCGCCGCCTGCATCGGCGACAGCGCGTTCGAGAACATATGTGGCCCGGCGTACAGCTGCAGCTGGCGCCGCACTCCTTGGTGGGCGCAGGCGACGAAGCCGCCGTTGGTGGCGAAGGTCTTGGAAAAGCTGCCCATCACGATGTCAATCCGTCCCAGCATCCGCTGGCTGGCCACCACGCCGCCACCGCCCGGTCCCAGCGCGCCCAGGTCGTGCGCCACGTCGACCAGCAAGGTCGCGCCATATTCGCGGCACAGGTGCTGCAGCAGCGGCAGGTCGGGGCTGTCCGCGTCCATGCTGAACAGACCCTCGGTCACCACCAGGATGCCGTTGACGGCGTCCATCGCGCGGATCCGCGCCAGCAGCTCGCGCACATGGTCGCAGTCGAGGTGGCGGTGCACCAGCACGTTGCGGGTGGCGCAGGCCGCGCCCTGGCGCAGCGAGGCGTGGGCCAGGGCGTCGATCACCACGTGGTCAAACGAGTGCACCAGGGCCGTGATCGCGCCGAAGGCCGCCGCCCAGCCGGTCGGGAACAGCACCAGCTGGTCCAGGCCCAAGAGCTCGCCGAGTGCGGTTTCCAGTGCCTGCGAATGGCGGGTATTGCCCAGCAAGACAGCCGAGCCGGCGCTGTGCGGCCCGGCGTCGTGCAGCGCGCGCCGGGCCGCCTCGTGCACCGCCGGATGGGCGGCCAGCGACAGGTAATCCTGTGACGCGAAATTGATGCCGCGCGCGGACGGCGCGCCATCGGCGGCCACGCTGGCCAGCGGGCCGGGAGGGCCTTCCAGCACCCTGCCGTAGGGCCAGACGCCGTGGCGGGCGCGCAGCGCCACCCAGGCGTCGAGCGCGCCGCCGCGGCGCAGCAGGTCGGGCCCACGCGGCTGGGCGAACTGGGCGACGTTGCCGTCCAGGGCGCCGGAAGCACCAAGGGCCGCCGGGTCGCGCACGGGGTCGAAGGGAATCGATTCATTCTGCACGGCGTCCTCCGGCTACGGATTCAAGAATACGGGTTGGCGGGAGCATGGCATCGGCGCACTCGCGCTGCTGGCGCGCCAGCAGCGCCGCCACCAGCTCGGGCGACAGCGGCCGGTCGAACAGATAACCCTGGGCGGCATCGACGCCCATCGCGCACAGGTCGCCCAGCTGTTCCGGCGTCTCGACCGATTCGGCGATCACGGTAAGGCCAAGACGGTGGGCCATCGCCACGATGCTGTCGGCGACCGCGTAGGCGCGCGTGCGACCGCTGGCGGCGCCCAGGCGGCGCACGAACAGGCCATCCATCTTGAGGATGTCCACCGGCAGCTCGCACAGGTAGTTCAGGCTCGAATAGCCGGTGCCGAAATCGTCGATCGAGACCAGCACGCCGGCCTGCCGCAACTGGCTGATCACGACGCAGTTGGCGGCCAGGTCCTCGATCAGGATGCCTTCGGTGATCTCGAGATCGAGGCAGGCGGGCGGCATCCCGGTCTCGGCCACGATGGCCAGCATGCGCCCGGCCAGGCCCGGCTCGCGCAACTGGCGCGCCGACAGGTTGACCGCGGTTTTTATCTCCGGCAGGCCGGCGGCGTGCCAGGCACGGTTCTGCAGGCAGGCGCAGCGCAGCACCCACTCGCCGATCGGGACGATCATCCCCGTCTCCTCGGCCAGGGGGATAAAGCGGCCCGGGTCGATCCGGCCATACACCGGATGCTGCCAGCGCAGCAGCGCCTCGACCCCGATCACGCGCCGCTCGCGCAACTCGACCTGCGGCTGGTATTCGATGAACAGCTGGCCCTGGGCCAGGGCGTCGCGCAAGCCGTTCTTCAGGGCCAGGCGTTCGCTCTGCGAAGGGGGCAAGACGCTGGTGGCGCCATCGCCAGCGCCCGGGCCGGCTCCGTTGCCGGCATACGCGCGCACGATGTTCTGGCCCCAGCCCTTGGCGCTGCGCATCGCGATGTCAGCGCGCTTGAGCAGCGCGTCGAGGTCGCAGTCCGGCGCCGGATAGAGCGCGATCCCGACCGCCAGCGTCACATAGCAATCGCGGCCGGCGACCGCGAGCGGCGCCGTGAATCGGTCCAGGACCTTGTCGGCCACCAGCAGGGCGTCGGGCTGGCCGCCCAGGTCTTCCAGCAGGGCCACGAATTCGTCGCCGCCCCAGCGCGCCACCGTGTCGCAGTCACGCAGGCAGCGCCGGATCGCGTCGCCGGCCTGGTGCAGCAGGATATCGCCGGCATCAAAGCCGAGGGCGTCGTTGACTTCCTTGAAGCGGTTGATGTTCAGCAGCAGCAGCGCCACCACCCGGCCGTTGCGGCGCGCGCGGTCCATCGCATGGCGCAGGCGGTCACGCAGCAGGCGCCGGTTCAGGAGGCCCGTCAGCTGGTCGCGCTGGAAACCGTCCGTGCCATCCGCCGGCGCCCGGGCGTCGGTGACCGGCGCGGCCAGGCTTCTTGTTACTTCGGCCGGGCCGTCGTCGCCATGGCACAGCACCCGGTTGCGGCCACCCGACTTGGCCAGGTACAGGGCCTGGTCGGCGCGCACGATGGTTTGCGCCACCTTCTCGCCCAGCCGGTACTCGGCCACGCCAACCGAGACCGTCAGCGTGATCGTGCGTTCGACGTCAAGGCAGCGCAGACCTTCGACCGCGCCGCGCACCCGTTCGGCCAGCGCGATCGCACTCGCCGCCGGCGTTTCGGGCAGCATCAGGAGGAACTCTTCGCCGCCGTAACGCCCAAAGGCGTCGAGCGCGCGCAACTGGTCCTGCGCCGTGCGGGCGAAGGCGCGCAGCACGGTGTCGCCGGCCGCGTGGCCATAGGTGTCGTTGATGCGCTTGAAGAAGTCGATGTCGAACAGGCACAGGCTGAATTCGCTGCCATTGCGGTCGGCGCGCTCCTTTTCCTTTTCCACCAGGTCGAGCAGGAAGCGGCGGTTATGGATGCCGGTCAGCTCATCGCGGATCGCCAGCTCGTTGATCGTGGCCAGCGCCTGGCGCAGGCGCGAAAAGCCGTCGCTCTTGGTCAGTTCGAACAGCAGCACGAAGACCAGCACCACGACGTACAGGCCGAGGTCGCACACCAGGTGGAGCAGCGGCATCTGGGTAGCAGGCGCGAACGGCTGGGCCAGGCCGTAGGCCTCCAGCAGGTAGATCAGGGTGGCGCTGGCGCAGCTCATGGCCAGCCAGACGCCGGCGCAGCGCTTGCCGCCCAGGAACATCGCGACCACCGGCCCCGTGATCAGCCAGCTGACGGTGGGCGAGACGATGCCGCCCAGGTGCCAGCTGAGCCAACTGAAATTGAAGAACAGCGCGCACAGGAACACTTCGCGCGCCACCACCACGCTGCCGGTCAGGCGCAGCACCGGTGGCGCCGACAGCATCACCGCGCAACACAGCAGGATCTCGACGGCGGCCGTCTCCAGGCCCAGCAGCCAATAGGCGAGCGCGTACAGCGGCCCGGCGGTGCCGGCCATCACCGCCGCATTCACGACATTGGCGCCGCGCGCCGCCTGGGTCGCATCCTGCTGCAGCGCGGCGGGGATGAAGCGCTGCGCAATGCCCAGGTAGCGCCCGCTCCACCGCTGTGTGCTGTCGTCGTCCATATGATTCCCGATACCCGTTTTGCACACTTGTGCCCTGGTCGCTCAAGGTCAGAGTGTAGGTAGGGAATTTCCTAACGACTTTATTTTCAAACAGATAGTTCGCAGGAAAAAGCTGACCGCTCGGCACGGTTTCGGAATGCGAAATGAATGACGCGCGCCAACAACAAGTGCTGGCGCGCGTCAGAGTCAAGCGCAATGCGAGGGGAGCGCGGGGCGTGGCGCCCCGCTGCCGGATCAGTCGTTCTTGACGACGATGCTCGGGAACTTGCTGCTCATGTCCTTCGCCTTTTCGGCGATCTTGATCGCCACCTTGCGCGCGATCTGCTTGTAGACGGCAGCCACTGCGCCGTCCGGGTCGGCGACCACGGTCGGACGGCCGGCGTCGGCCTGTTCGCGGATCGCCATCGTCAGCGGCAGCGCGCCCAGGAAATCGATGCCGAAGTCGGCGCACATCTTCTCGCCGCCGCCATGGCCGAAGATCGCCTCGGTGTGGCCGCAGTTGGTGCAGGTATGGGTGCTCATGTTCTCGACCACGCCCAGGATCGGGATGCCGACCTTCTCGAACATCTTGAGGCCCTTGCGCGCGTCGAGCAGGGCGATGTCTTGCGGGGTGGTAACGATCACGGCGCCGGTGACCGGCACTTTCTGCGACAGCGTCAGCTGGATGTCGCCGGTGCCCGGCGGCATGTCCACGATCAGGTAATCGAGGTCGCGCCAGTTGGTTTGCTCGAGCAGCTGCTGCAGGGCGCCGCTGGCCATCGGGCCGCGCCACACCATCGGCTCGTCCGGGTCGATCATGAAGCCGACCGACGACACCTGGATGCCATGGTTTTCCAGCGGTTCCATGCTCTTGTTGTCGTGGCTGACCGGACGGCCAGAGACACCCAGCATCATCGGCTGCGACGGACCGTAGATGTCGGCATCCAGGATGCCGACGCTGGCGCCTTCGGCCGACAGGGCCAGGGCCAGGTTGACGGCCGTGGTCGATTTGCCAACACCGCCCTTGCCCGAGGCGACGGCGATGATGTTCTTGACGTTCGGCATTACCTTCATGCCGCGCTGCACGGTGTGCGACACGATCTTGCTGTAAGCGCGGATGGCAACGCCTTCGACGCCGGGCAGTTCCAGCACGGCAGCGGCGGCCATGCCGCGCAGCATTTCGACCTGGCTGGCGGCCGGGTAGCCCAGTTCCAGCTCGAAGCTGACCTGGCCGGCTTCGATCTTGATGTTCTTGACCGACTTGGTCGTGACGAAATCTTTTTGGGTGTTAGGATCGATGACTTCCGACAAAGCGGTCTTGACGTCGTTCTCAGTGATGCTCATGGTGCTCTCCGGATGATATTTGGGCGAAGTGTAGCGCAAAACGGCCTGCAAGCTGGGCGGAAGGGCCTGAAAGTCGGGAATACCCACTGAGCGCGCAGGGCCATCCACTGGTAAAATGCTTCTTTTCATATAACCCGAGCGTTTCGACACCATGACCCGCAAGCTGTTCGTCACCACCGCACTGCCCTACGCCAATGCTGCCTTCCATATCGGCCACATGATGGAATACATCCAGGCCGACATCTGGGTCCGCTTCCAGCGAATGCAGCGCGAGGGTAACCAGCAAGGCGGCCAGCCGAACGAGGTGCATTTCGTGTGCGCCGACGATACCCACGGCACGCCGATCATGATCGCGGCCGAGAAGGAAGGCATCACGCCGCAGGAATTCGTGGCCAAGATCGCCGCCGGGCGCGCGCAATACCTGGACGGCTTCCACATCGCCTTCGACAACTGGTATTCGACCGATTCGCCGGAAAACGTCGAGCTGTCGCAGGGCATCTACCGCAAGCTGCGCGATGCCGGCCTGATCGTCACCAAGACCGTCGACCGCTTTTACGACACCGCCAAAGGCATGTTCCTGGCCGACCGCAACATCAAGGGCGAATGCCCGGTCTGTCATGCCAAGGACCAGTACGGCGACAACTGCGAAGTGTGCGGCGCCGCCTACCAGCCGACCGAACTGATCAACCCGTTCTCGGTGTTCACCGGCTCGACCCCGGTACTGAAACCTTCGGAGCAGTATTTCTTCAAGCTGTCCGACCCGCGCTGCTTTACCTTCCTGAAGGAATGGTTGAACACCCCTGGCCGCCTGCAGCCCGAGATGGTCAACAAGGTCTCGGAATGGCTGGGCGAAGAAGGCGAGAAACTGGCCGACTGGGACATCTCGCGCGACGCGCCCTACTTCGGCATCCCGATTCCAGATGCTCCGGGTAAATTCTTCTATGTGTGGCTGGACGCGCCGGTCGGCTACCTGGCCAGCCTCAAGAATTACTTCGAGAAGCAAGGCCAGGATTTCGACGCCTTCCTGAACGACCCGGAAGCCGAACAACTGCATTTCATCGGCAAGGATATCGTCTCGTTCCACCTGCTGTTCTGGCCGGCCATGCTCAATTTCTCGGGCCATCCGATCATCGACAAGCTGAAGGTCGCGGTGCACGGCCACCTGACCGTGAACAACGAAAAGATGTCCAAGTCGCGCGGCACCGGCATTTCGCCGCTGCGCTACCTGGAACTGGGCATGAACCCGGAATGGCTACGCTACTACCTGGCCTTCAAGCTCAACGCCAGGGTCGAAGACCTGGACTTCAATGGCGACGACTTCGTGGCCCGCGTGAATAGCGACCTGATCGGGAAATACGTCAATATCGCCAGCCGCTGCGCCGGCTTCATCGCCAAGCGCTTCGACGGCAAGCTGGCCGACAGCCTGTCGCAGACCGCCCGCGACACCATCTGCAAGGCCCTGATGGCAGACGGCGCCGAGCGCCAGGCCAGCATCGCCACCGCCTTCGAGGCGCGCGAATACGGCCGCGCCCTGCGCGAGATCATGGAGATCGCCGACGTCATCAATCAGTACGTCGACGAGCACAAGCCATGGCTGCTGGCCAAGGACGAAGGCAAAACCGCCGAACTGCATGACGTGTGCACCACGGCCCTCATCTTGTTCCGCCAGCTGACCGTCATGCTGGCGCCGGTGCTGCCGAACGTGGCCACGCGCGTGGCCGAATTCCTGGGCGATGCCGAACTGAGCTGGGCCGACACCCATGGCGCCGCCGTCTATGAAACCATGCTCGGCCGCACCATCGGCACCTATGCCCACCTGATGCAGCGCGTCGATGCCAAGATGGTCGAGAACCTGTTCGACAAGCCGGCCGTGGCCGCCGTTCCCGCTCCGGCAGCGAAGGTTGAGACTGCGCAAGCCCCGGCAGCCGGCGACAGCGACATCGAAGCCCTGGCCCCGGAAATCTCGATCGACGACTTCACCAGGATCGACCTGCGCGTGGCGAAGATCGTCAACTGCGAACACGTCGAAGGCTCGAGCAAGCTGCTGCGCCTGACCCTGGACGTGGGCGAAGGCCGTCACCGTAATGTGTTCTCGGGCATCAAGTCGGCCTACCAGCCGGAAGACCTGATCGGCAAGCTGACCGTGCTGGTCGCCAACCTGGCGCCGCGCAAGATGAAATTCGGCGTGTCCGAAGGCATGGTACTGTGCGCCTCGGCAGCCGACGAGAAAACGAACCCGGGCCTGTACCTGCTGGACCCGATGCCGGGCGCGACGCCAGGCATGCGTATCCGTTAAATCCGCAAGGCAAGAGGCCATCCTGACACCGGCAACGCCGGTCGTAGAGGGGCCTCATGCAAGCCTCGGGAAGCATTCCCGAGGGTGTGGCGTGTGTGTACAATGCCATGTTTTAAATATGACAAAACGCCGCCACAAACTCTTTTGATAGGTAGCTAATAATATGACCGATTTGAATCCTCTCCGCCATATCCCTGAAGCCAATGTGTTCCGTAAGGGCGACGTCTTCGTCCTGTTCGGCGAACTGTTCGGCCGCGGCTATGTCAACGGCCTGATCGACCAGGCGCGCGCCGCCGGCATGACCATCGTCGGCGTCACCGTCGGCCGCCGCGACGACAGCGGCGCCCTGCGCCAGCTGAACGACGAAGAACTGGCCGAAGCGGAAGAGAAACTGGGTGGCCGCATCATCAACGTGCCGCTGATGGCCGGCTTCGACATGGACGCCCCGGAAGGCGAACAGAACCCGACCGAAATGCTGTCCGGGATCACCCTGAAGAACTGGCAGGAAGAAAAGCTGGACTGGGAACGCATCGAGCGCTGCCGCGCAGCAGGCGTGGCCCGCTTCACCGCTTCGGCCGCGACCGTGATGGCCGAGATCGATAAACTGGTGCCGCAAGGCGCCAACGTCTTCTTCGCCCACACGATGGCCGGCGGCATCCCGAAGATCAAGGCCTTCCTGGCCATTGCCAACCGCATCTATAAAGGCCGCGGCGAGCGCTTCATGTCCTCGCGCGCCCTGCTCGACAGCGACCTGGGCAAGCTGATCCTGATGAACTTCGACGAAGTCTCGGCCAATACGCTCAAGTACCTGATCGATGCATCCGCCGCCATCCGCGAGCGTGTGACGCAAGCCGGCGGCGAAGTGCGCTACACCGCCTACGGCTACCACGGCACCGAGATCCTGATCGGCGACGAGTACCAGTGGCAGACCTACACCAACTACACCCAGGGCTATGCCAAGATGCGCCTGGAATCGATCGCCGAAGCAGCCTGGAAGAATGGCACCTTCGCGACCGTGTTCAACTGCCCGGAAATCCGCACCAACTCGTCCGACATCTTCGTCGGCGTCGAGCTGTCGCTGTTCCCGCTGCTGCGCGCGCTGAAAAAAGAAGGCGGCGGCGCCTGGGCCGACGAGCAGTGGCGCATCTGTGAAGAGCTGCTGGGCGACGACACCTCGCTGCAACAGTTGCTCGACACCATCGAGAGGTACAATAACGATGCGACCAGCGCCACCTTCCGCAATTTCGAAGCCTGGCCGATGGACAATACCCCGGCGCTGGCCGACGTCATGATCGGCACCTCGGAAGCCATCACCGCCCTGCACAAGGACAAGAAGGCGCTGATCACCGATCACCTGTCGAGCCTGGTGCTGGAAGGCGCCGGCCCGTTGATGTTCCATGGCGCGTCGGAAAAAATCGCGCCGGTACTGTGGCTCAACCACGACATCATCGCCCGCCAGCTGAACGCCTTGCACAAGTAAGACTTGACGCCGGCGGCGCGTGGCAGAAGAATCTGCCCGTCGCCGGCAACCAGCCGTCATTTATCTTAAGCGAATCATGATCTTCTCGAAAAAACACGTGATGTACGAATCCGAGCACACCAAGTTCATCTCGGAGCTCAAGAAGCAGAATCCGCACCTGGACGCAGGCCAGGTCGCCGGCCGCGCCCTGCTGTGGGACAAGGAACCGGTTTCGCTCGACGAGCAGGCCCGCGTCGAGGAATCGCGCCTGCGCCAGCAGGCCTATCCGTACCAGAGCAAGGTCTGAGGCCGGAGGCGCGCGCATGATGCCCCAAGGGGCGGCCGGGGGAGAGGATATTCCTCTGCAAGCCGCCGTGGACGACCAGCATGCCGCGCCATCCGCACCGGAAGACGCCGCGATCGCGCGCCTGTATGGCGAACCGCTGACGCGCCTGCCGAACGACCTGTACATCCCGCCTGACGCGCTCGAGATCTTCCTCGACGCCTTCGAAGGTCCGCTCGACCTGCTGCTGTACCTGATCCGCAAGCAAAACTTCAACATCCTCGACATCCCGATGGCGCAGGTGACCCTGCAATACCTGGTGTACGTGGAGCAAATCCGCAAGAGCAACCTCGAGTTGGCGGCGGAATACCTGTTGATGGCTGCGATGCTGATCGAGATCAAATCCCGCATGCTGCTGCCCAAGCGCCAGGACGACCTGGTCGAGGACGTCGGCGACCCGCGCGCCGAACTGGTGCGACGCCTGCTGGACTATGAACAGATTAAATCCGCTGCTGTGGCGCTGGGCAATGTGCCCCAGGAAGGCCGGGACTTCGTGCGCCCGCAGCTGTTCGTGGAACAGGGCCTGAATACGGCCCTGCCGGACGTCGATCCCTGGGACTTGCAGCGCGCCTGGCTCGACGTGCTGCGCCGTGCCAAGCTGACCCAGCACCACCGGATCGGGCGCCAGGAACTATCGGTGCGCGAGCATATGTCGGCCATCCTGCGCACCCTGCAATCGCAGCGTTTCGTCGAGTTCGGCGACCTGTTCGCCGGGCAGCACACGGTCCCGATCGTGGTCGTTCATTTTGTCGCCATGCTCGAACTGGCGAAAGAAACACTGATCGAAATTACCCAGGCCGAGCCTTTTGCGCCGATCTACGTGCGCCTGGCCTATTCGCCGGCTTGATGCCGTTTTATTCTCATTTGTTCACCCATGAAAATCATTTCTTCCATTGACGAATTGCGCGATCAGTTGCGCGGCCAGCTGCGCACCGCTTTCGTGCCGACAATGGGCAATCTGCATGAAGGCCACCTGTCGCTGATGCGCCTGGCGCGCCGTCACGGCGACCCGGTGGTCGCCTCGATCTTCGTCAATCGCCTGCAGTTCGGCCCCAACGAGGATTTCGACAAATACCCGCGCACCTTCCAGGAAGACGTCGCCAAGCTGGAAAAGGAAGGCGTCTACGTGCTGTTCGCGCCGACCGAGAAGGATTTGTATCCCGAGCCGCAGGAATACCGTGTGCGTCCGCCGGACGACCTGGGCAATACGCTGGAAGGCGAATTCCGCCCCGGCTTCTTCGAGGGCGTGTGCACCGTCGTGACCAAGCTGTTCTCGTGCGTGCAGCCGCGCGTGGCCGTGTTCGGCAAGAAGGATTACCAGCAATTGATGATCGTGCGGAATATGGCGCGCCAGTTCGCCCTGCCGACCGAGATCATCGGCGCCGAGACCTTCCGCGCCGACGACGGCCTGGCCCTGTCCTCGCGCAACGGTTACCTGTCGGGCAGCGAGCGTGCCGAAGCCCCGGTGCTGTACCAGCAGCTGAATGCGGTGGCCGATACCATCCGCAGCGGCGAGCGCGACGTCGACGCCGTCGAAGCGCGCGCGATGGCAGCCCTGGCCGAACGCGGCTGGAAACCGGACTACGTCTCGGTGCGCAAGCGCATCGACCTGCAGGCGCCGATCGGCGCCGACCTGGAACGCGGCGAGCCGCTGGTGGTGCTGGCGGCGGCCAAGCTGGGCGCGACCCGCCTGATCGATAACCTGGAAATTTGATTCATGCCAATGCTGCACGATTGATTTCCCGTTTGCAACAAGATTGCAATGAGCGTTATACTTCCGTGCAGCAGCATTTTACAATCACGCCCAGGACCCCGCCGTGAACGTCTCCGATGCCGTCGCCATTGCCCGCAAGGGCCCGCCCAAGCCATCCGATCTATTGAGCCGCATTCCCGGCAATGCCGCGCCGCACCAGATGTCGGATCCGTTCGACATCGGCGACGCCTTGACCGCCCTGTCGCTCAGCGGCGATCCCGTCACCGTCTATTCCGGCATCCAGGACCCGATCCTGGTGCGGATCGAGTCGGTCGATCCGGAATTACCGCATTTCGTGCTGGATTTTACTGGCAGTGAATTGCCGGTCACCCACCATGCCACCTTCGTCAGCGCGATCGGCGGCAACGCCAAGCTGCAGTTCGAGCTGGAAAGCGACTGGGATGGCTTGCCCGGCCAGCCGCACCTGGTGCCGGCGACCTTCCCCGAACACTGCCTGGTGCTGAACCGGCGCTCCGCGCGCCGGGTCGAGACGCCGGTCGGCGCCAACTACAGCGCCAGCTTCGGCCTGTCGGGCCGCCAGTACGAACTGCCCCTCTACGATTTTTCCCAGGGCGGCGTCGGCATGCGCGCCTCGCCCGAGCAGTGCTTCGGGCTACATGTGGGCAAGAAACTGATCGGCGTGCGCCTGGAACTGGGACCGGCGCTGGTCGTCACGGCCGACCTCGAAGTGCGCCTGATGCGCCCGTTCCGCACCTTCCTGCTGGGCGAGCAGGTGCAGATCGGCTGCAGCTTCGTGAATATTTCGATGCAGTTGCAGCAGACGCTGGAGCGCTTTTTGACCAGCGGCCGCACCGAGCGCCGCGCCGCGACGGTCTAAGAGCCTGCCGTCAAGTCGAGGCTGACCACTCTCAGCGTGGCATCGTCTTCGCACTGCCGGTCGACGAAGCCCAGGCGCCTGGCCAGCCGCCGCATCGGGGTGTTAGCGGCAAGCACGAAACCCTCCATGCGGCGCAATCCGCGCGCCGTGGCGTGCGCGATGAGTATCTCCAGCAAGCGCCGCGCCAGGCCGAGTCCGTGCCAGTCGTCCACCACGGTGACCGCGAACTCGCAGCTATCGCTGCCCGCCGCGCCCACATAGCGCGCGCCCGCGACGATGTCCTGGTCCGGGCCGCCCTCCCCGCTGACGGCGACCAGCGCCAGGTCATGGCGTGGATCCGGGCGGGTCGCCGCCGCCAGCATGGCGGGCGGCGGCTCGCGCAGCGGCATCATGAAGCGCGCATAGCGCGAATCCGCCGACAGCCGATGGAAGGCCTCGCGCATCTCGTCTTCGTCCTGGGCCTGGATCTCGCGCAACAAGACCGTACGGCCGTCGCGCAGCCGTGCCAGGGCCGGCAGTCCCGCTCTGTCCGGTGGGTCGTCTTGCATCTCAGAGCCGTTTCTTTTGCCGCGCCAGGGCCTGGATTTGCGCAATGGCGATCGCCAGTTCCGACTGCGCCTTGGCGTAATCGATCTTCGTGCCCCGGTTGCGCAACGCTTCTTCGGCCTGCTTGCGCGCTTCGTTCGCGCTGGCTTCGTCCAGGTCGCGTCCTCGGATGGCCGTGTCCGCCAGCACCGTGACCTCGTACGGCTGCACTTCGAGAATGCCGCCGGCGACGAACACCAGTTCTTCGTCATCCTGTCCCGGCACCTTGATGCGCACTGCCCCCGGCCGTATCCTTGTCATCAAGGGCGTGTGCATGGGATAGATGCCGAGCTCGCCGCTTTCTCCGGGCAACGCGACGAATTCCGCATCGCCTTCAAACACCCCTTCCTCGGCCGAGACGACACTGACGTGGATCGTCGCTGGAGTTGCCATGATGTTCTCGCTGTGTTCGCTGGTTTGCGCAGGAAGACGGCCATCGCTCAGACCGCCGCTGCGCCGGAAACGATCTCGGAGAGTTCCTTCGTGATCGCCGCTTGCCGGGTCTTGTTGTAGACCAGCTTGAGGTCGCCGATGACGGTTTCCGCGTTGTCGCTTGCCGCCTTCATCGCCATCCGGCGCGCCGAGTTCTCGGAAGCGAAACTCTCGGCCACCGCCTGGTAGATCAGCGCCTCGACGTAGCGCACCAGGAGCTCGTCGATCACGTCGGCCGGATTGGGCTCGTACAGATAGTCCCAGCTATGCGTGCCCCTTTCGGCCCGCACGTTGTTCCCGGACAGGGGTACGAGCTGCTCCATCACGGCTTCCTGGCTCATCGAGTTGATGAACCGCGTGTAGCACAGGTGGATGGCATCGATCTGCGCATTCTGGTAAGCGTCGAGCAGCACCTTGGCCGGGCCGAGCAATCGTTCGAGGTGCGGCGTGTCGCCAAGCTGTACGGCATGCGCGACGACCCGGGCTCCGATGCGTGTCATGAAGGACAGCCCCCTGTTGCCGATGACGACCAGGTCGCTTCCGATGCCACTTTCCTGGAAATCACGCATCGCATGGGTCACCATGCGCAGGATGTTGGTGTTCATGGCGCCGCACAGGCCCTTGTCGGTCGTGATCACGATGATGCCGACCTTCCTGGCGTCGCTGCCAGTGACGAGGAAGGGATGGCTGTATTCCGGGCTCGCCTCCGCCAGGTGCCCGGTGATGTTGCGGATCTTGCGGGCGTAGGGACGCGCGGTGCGCATCCGCTCCTGCGCCTTGCGCATCTTGGAAGTGGCGACCATCTCCATCGCCTTGGTGATCTTGCGGGTGCTCTCCACACTCTTGATCTTGTCGCGTATTTCCTTGCCTCCAGCCATGATCGCTACTCCTTATCGACGTCCTGCGCCTTACTTACTTGCCGGGTGACAGGCATCAGGACCAGAGGCCCGACGCCAGCAGCTGCTCGGCCTCCTCGAACACGCTCCTTTCGGGCAGCAGGCTGGCACGCGCGAAGCGCACCAGCGAGAATGCGCGTACGCGTGGCGGCACGGTCGGCAGGCGGGCAATCCGGAACTCGAGATCGACGCCCTCTTGCCTACCGAGCGCCATGCCATCGGGCTCGAGCACCACGTTCATCCGGTCCAGGGTCAGCCGCCGGGTGGACACCGAGAGATACCGTCCCGGCTGTGCAAACACCGCGCGGACATGGTCGAGTTCACGGTCCAGCGCATCTTCGGGCAGGCCCAGACCGGCCTGCTCGCGCGCGTTCTCCTCGACCTGGGTCTGCAGCCGCGCCAGTTCACCAAGGTCGGTCGCGATGTCGCCGCCGATCAGGGAGCCGATGCCCCTGCCCTGGCGCTCGAGCAACTGCAGCCGCGTCTTGAGCAGTGCACGCTCGCGCACGAGCGCGACGCGGCGCGACTTGTCCGCAGTCGCGCGCGCCAGGCCTACCAGAGCGAGCTGGTCCAGCAAGAGGCGTACGATCGCACTCCTCAGTTCGGCGTCGGTACGCGCGCACAGCTTGACCTGGTGATCGCTGAAACTCACGGTCTTTTGCGGAACGTCGCGGCGTACGGTGTCACCTTCAAGCCTGACGCCCAGGATATGGCGCTCGACCAGTTCCATCCCCAGCACCGCATGCGCGTCAGGCGCGTCGCCGTTCTCCGCAAAATACGCACGCACGTCCGGCGAACGGCTGATCAGCTCAGCGACGTCGTCCGGCGCAGCGAAATAGGCGTGGATATAGGGATCGCCCGTCCAGGCGGCGCCGCTGGCTTCGCGCGCCGCCGGCACGGCATCGACCAGGCCGCGCACGTAGTTGAACGATATCGCCACCGCAGGCGCGAGCCGCTTCTGGTAGCGGCGCGCCAGGCGCAGCTGCGGGTGCAGCGCCATCACGCGTTCGATCGCCGCATCGACGCCTTCCCTGGCCTCTATGGTGGCCTGGTCATCCGTGCGCCGTATTTTATCGAGCAAGCCCATTGCAGGTCCGTGGCGAACACCTCAGGTATACCGTTCGTTGACGATATGCACGTGAATTTTCCGGTTCTTCCAGAACATGTCCTGGACGCGCGGCAGCAGGATGCGCAGCGCTTCCGGCGGCGCATCCCTGAACGTCAGCAGCACCGCGGGCCGCGAACCGTCGCCAGGCAAGTGTTCGATCTCGTCGAATGGCGGAAATCCGTACTTGACGAGGAATGCCTTGATGTCGTCGTCGCTGGTGCCTGCTTCCACATTTCCCATCACCAAGTCAGCCATGGCATATCCCCGTCAGGCCATGATGTGGACACCACCATCGACGTACATGGTTTCTCCGGACAGCCGCCTGGCATAGGGCGTGGCCAGGAAGGCGCAGGTGAAACCGACGTCCATGATGTCGACCAGCTCGCCGAGCGGCGCACGCTCGGCCGCGTCCGCCAGCAAGAGGTCGAAGTCCTTCAGGCCGGAACCGGCGCGCGTCTTGAGCGGGCCCGGCGACACCGCATGCACCCGGATACGCTTCGGGCCGAGTTCGTAGGCCAGATAACGCGCGCACGCTTCCAGGGCAGCCTTGACCGGTCCCATCAGGTTGTAATTGGCGACCACCTTGTTGGCGCCGTGGTAGCTCATCGTGAACATGGCGCCGCCGTCCTTCATCAAGGGGGCAGCCTGGCGCGCCATGCGCACGAAGGAGTGACAGGAGATGTCCATCGCCTGGCCGAAGCCCTCGGCGCTGCTGTCGAGCAGCCCGCCCTGCAGGTCTTGTTTCGGCGCCCAGGCGATCGAATGCACGAACAGGTCGAGCCGCCCCCATTGCCGTTCGATCTCGCCGAACACGGCCTGGATGTCTTCCGGCCTGGTGACGTCGAGCGGCATGAAGATCGGCGCGCCCAGTTCGCGCGCCAGCGGCTCGACATAGGTCCTGGTCTTTTCGCCGGTATAGGTGATGGCGAGCTCGGCGCCGAGCTCGCGGAACGCCTTGGCGCATCCATACGCAATCGAATGCTCGTTGGCGATCCCTGAGACCAGGGCCTTCTTGCCCTCCAATATCGGGCGGTGGCGTACATTCGTCATGACGAAGCTCCTTCGATTGGGTTGATTCCTGTTAGTAACCCTCGATCCGCATTTGCGCCACCTGGCCCGGCACCACCAGCTCGGCCTCGGTGGCGGCGAGCACCTGCTCCACCCCGACGCCGGGCGCCGTTTCCAGCAGGGTGGCGCGGCCGCCATCGAAGCCGATGACCGCCAGTTCCGTCACCAGCAGGTCGATCGTGCGCAATGAGGTCAGCGGCAGCGAGCATTGCCGCACGAT
Source organism: Massilia sp. CFBP9012 (assembly GCF_034045115.1). Classification (NCBI taxonomy): domain Bacteria; kingdom Pseudomonadati; phylum Pseudomonadota; class Betaproteobacteria; order Burkholderiales; family Oxalobacteraceae; genus Massilia; species Massilia sp. CFBP9012. The sequence goes on from NZ_JAXCWM010000009.1 coordinate 268,407, forward strand.
CTTCGGCTTGCCCCTGGCGGTATGCTGCATGGCGACGATCACGCGTCTGGCGCCGGTAACCAGGTCCATCGCGCCGCCCATGCCGGGCACCATCTTCCCGGGAATCATCCAGTTGGCCAGCAAGCCTTGCTGGTCGACCTGCAGGCCGCCCAGCACCGTCAGGTCCAGGTGCCCGCCCCGGATCAGGCCGAACGAGACCGCGCTGTCGAAGGTCGCCGCGCCGGGCAAGGCCGTGACCGGCTGGCCGGCGGCATCGGTCAGATACGGCTGCGCCAGTCCATCCTCTGGAATCGGCCCCGTACCCACCAGGCCGTTCTCGGACTGGAAGTAGATGTGCATCCCGGGCGGGACGTAGTTGGCGACCAAGGTCGGAATGCCGACGCCGAGGTTGGCCAGCATCCCCGGGCGCAATTCCTGGGCAATCCGTTTGGCGATCAGGGTGGGAGCGTCCATGGTGCGGCCTTCCTCGTCAGTCACCTGTGGGCCACGAGGTAATCGACCAGCACCGCCGGCGTCATCACATGGTCAGGCGAGATCATCCCTACCGGGACGATATTGGCGGCATCCACGATCACGGTCCTGGCCGCCATCGCGATCACGGGATTGAAATTGCGGGCAGTCAGGGCGTAGACCAGGTTACCCTCGTAATCGGCAAGAAAGGATTCGACCAGGGCGAAATCGGCCCCGAGCGCCGTCTCCAGCAGATAAGGCGCGCCGTCGACCTCGATCTTGCGCTTGCCCTCTTCGACCGCAGTGCCGACGCCGGTCGGGGTCAGGACGCCGCCCAGCCCGTAGCCGGCGGCGCGAAGCCGCTCGATCAGGGTGCCCTGCGGCACCAGTTCGACCTCGATGTCGCCGGCGATCATCTTTTGCTGGGTTTCCGGATTGAGCCCGATATGGCTGACGATCGCCTTGCGCACGGCCCCGGCCGTGACCAGCTTGCCGATGCCGCGGCCCGGGGCCGCGGTGTCGTTGGCGATCACGGTCAGCTCGCGCTTGCCCTGGCGCGCCAGTTCGTCCATCACCCGTTCCGGCGTGCCGACGCCCATGAAGCCGCCAATCATGAGGCTGGCCCCGTCCGGGATCATGGCGACCGAGTCCTCCAGGCTGACCGTTTTCATGCGGCCGTCCTCACGACTGCTCTTGTGTGCCGCGCGATCATCAGTTCTTCATTGGTCGGAATCACCCATGCCGAAACTTTGCTGCGCGCCGTGCTGATGCGCGGCCCTCCCGCGGCATTGGCGGCCGGCTCGAGTTCGACGCCGAGCCAGCGCGCCGCACGGCAGACCCGTTCGCGGATCAGCGCCGAATGCTCGCCGATGCCGGCCGTGAACACCAGGGCGTCGGCGCCCTCGGTGGCGGCCGCCAGCGAGCCGAGCTCGCGACCGATGCGGTAGACGAACAGGTCGACCGCAAAGCGCGCCCGCGCATCGTCGCTGTCCAGCAAGGTCCGCATATCGCTCGAGATGCCCGACACGCCGAGCAGGCCCGACTGCTTGTAGATCAGGTCTTCGATGGCGCGCGCATCCATCTTGAGGTAATCCAACAGGAACAGCACCACGCCCGGATCCAGGTTGCCGCAGCGCGTACCCATCGGCAAGCCGTCGACGGCGGTGAATCCCATGGTGCTGGCCACGCTCTTGCCTCCCGCCAGCGCGCACAGGCTCGAACCGTTGCCCAGGTGCGCCACCAGGGCGGCGCGGGCGGCGCCCAGCTCCGGATAGGCCGGCAGCACCGACGCGATGTATTCGTAGGAGAGGCCATGGAAGCCGTAGCGCCGCACCCCCAGCCTGGTGATGCTGTCCGGCAGCGCGTAGGCCTGGGCCACCTCGGGCTGCGCGCGGTGGAAGGCGGTATCGAAGCAGGCCACTTGCGGCAAGTCCGGCCGCGCATCAAACAGGGTGCGGATCGGCGCCAGGTTGTGCGGCTGGTGCAGGGGCGCGAGCGGCGTCAAGCGGTCGAGCGCCTCGATCACGGCCGGGGTGACACGCGCCGCCTCGGTGAACTGCACGCCGCCATGCACGACGCGGTGGCCGACCGCCACCAGCCGGTGGCCCGCGCGGTGGCTGCGCAGGAAGTCGCCGATGTAGTCGGTCGCCTCCTGGTGGCCGAGCGCGGCGCCGGGCTCCCAGCGCCGCTCGCCGATCAGCGCGCCCCCGGCATCCTTGGCGCTGAATTTCGCGGCGCTGACTTTCCCCCCGATACTCAGTCCCTCGACCTGGCCATGGAGGACGAGTTCGGGTTCGGCCGGGCCGGCGTCGAAGGCGCGGAACTTGATGCTCGACGAGCCGGCGTTAAGTACCAGGATGAGGTCGGCCATGGCATCACCTCACCGGCTGGCCGCTCTCGCGACGCGCCTTGGCCACCAGCGTGGCCACCGCGCACGAGGCCAGCCGGGTCACCATCGAGTCGGCGCGGCTGGTCAGGATGATCGGCACCTTCGCCCCGAGGACGATGCCGGCCGCGTCGGCGCCGGCCAGGAAGGACAGGCTCTTGGCCAGCATATTGCCGGCCTCGAGATCGGGCACCAGCAGCACGTTGGCGCGCCCGGCGACGGGCGAATCGATCTTCTTGATCTTCGCCGCATCCGGGTCGATCGCGTTGTCCAGCGCCAGCGGGCCGTCGACCAGGGCGCCGCTGATCTGGTGGCGGTCGACCATCTTGCACAGCGCCGCGGCCTCGACCGTGGAAGGCACTTTCGGGTTGACCGTTTCCATCGCCGACAGCACCGCCACCCGCACTTCCCTGAACTGCAGGGCGTGCGCAAGGTCGATCGCGTTCTGCAGGATGTCCATCTTTTCTTCCAGCGTCGGCGCGATGTTCACGGCGGCGTCGCTGATGATCAGCGCATCGGGATACCCGGGCACGTCCATGACGAAACAATGGCTGACGCGGCGCGCGGTGCGCAGTCCGGTTTCGCGCTTGACCACCGCCCCCATCAGCTCATCGGTATGCAGGCTGCCCTTCATCAAGGCTTCGGCCTTGCCCTCGCGGACCAGCTCGACGGCGGCCGCCGCCGCGGCATGGCTGTGGGCCGCCTCGACGATAGTCACGTCGCCGATCCGCAAGCCGTTTTCATGCGCGACCGCTTCGATCCGTTCGCGCGGCCCGACCAGCACCGGCGCAATCAGCCCGATCCGCGCCGCTTCCAGCGCGCCCTCGAGCGAACTTTTATCGCAGGGATGGGCAACGGCAGTCGGCATCGGCGCCAGCTCCTTGCAATAGTCGATCAGCCGTCGGTATTTCTCGTGCTTCGGTTCCATATCGTGTCCTTTCAATGCAGGCGCGCCGAGCTCGGCGTTTCCGGGACTGGCGGGAGGGTGGGCGGGTGCGCGGGCGGATGGCCGGCGCCGCGGCCAGGTTTGCTGCCGGCTTTGCTGCCTGGCTCGCCGCTGAGCAGCGCGTGCAGCCGCTCCACCATGGCCAGCTGGGCGCCGGTCGCCGGCAGCGCCTGCACCCGCTCGTCCGCCATCAGTTTGTCGATGAGCGTCAGCAGCCGCTCGCGATCGCCCCGGTCTCGCAGCAGGATAGGTAAGGTAGCGATCGCTTGCTCCGGTTCAAAACGGGTGATGATCTCCTGCTCGCCGCGCATGCGGCGCCATTGTTCGAGCGGTATGTCCGGCAAATACTCGGCATAGGCTTGCGCCAGTTCCTTGCGCTTGACCAGGCGCGACAGCGGCAGCAGTTCGCCCTGTTGGGCGCGCAGGCTGGCCAGGCGCGCGAAGGCCTCGGCATAGCCGCCCTCGGCGATCGACTCCAGCGCTTCCCGGACGAAGGGCAGCGCACGCACACCGGTCGCCTCCGGACCCGGCTGCGCCTGCGGTTTATCTTCCATGTAAAGCGAATACATATTCGCGTATACGCTGAAGAAGCTCGCTTCGGTGTTGGCGTCGCGCACGGCGCGGTACAGGTCCAGCGACGAGCTGACCAGCTCGGCGCCGGCGTTTTCCAGGCGTCGCCACGGATCGCTCTCGTCGAGCGGCTGGCGGTGCGCCCTGGCTGCCTGCGCTGCGGGCAGGAGCCACGCCATCCAGGGGTTCCGGCTCGACAGCGCCCAATTCTGGACGCGCAAGGGGTGGAAGGCGCGCAGCAGCCGTGCGCTCAGGTCGCTGGACATGGCCCTCACCCATGGTTGCACGAACAGTTCGTAGCCACGCTGGTTGAAATCGGACAGCGCCGCCACCGCTTCGAACGGCCGCTCGTCGACCCGATTGAAGCGATTGAACTGTGCGCTGGTCTCCTCGAGCCGGCGTTCGTGCAAGGTGACGTCGTACTGGGCCTGTCCAGCGGCATCCTTGTCCGGGAGTTCAGTGATCTGCATGCCGTACAGGCCTGGCGGCAGCAACTCGACGACATCGAGCACCGATACCAGCTGCGTATATTCCTTCTTCGCCACCTTGCCGGAAACAAAAATGCCAAGATGACCGATGGTCTGGTGCAGCAGGCCGACGATCACCTGGCCGCGCGCCTTGATTTCTTCGGTACTGCCATAGATGTCGGCTACCCAGTTGAACGCCTGCTGCGGCGGGGTGATGTTGTCACCCATCGACGCGAACAGGACGATCGGCATCTCGATCGCGCGCAGGTCGAAGGCCTGGCCGTTGGCGCCCTTGACGTCGCCGGACCACAGCTTGTTGCCGACGAACAGGTTGCGGGTGATGAATTCGATCTCTTCACGATTGAGCAGGTAATAGGTGCCCCACCAGCGCTCGAAATCCAGATAGCGCGCCGGTTCGGTGTCGGCATGCCGGTACACCTTGTAATACTTGTCCCAGAGCGAGTTGGCCGGATTCAGATTCTCGAAGTTCTGTACCAGGTGCGCGCCGTCGAAGACGCCATTGCCCAGGTCGGCGACGAACGAGGACAGCCAGGTGCCGCCCAGCATGCCGCCGGCATAGCGCATCGGATTGTCGCCCTCGCCTTCGTTCCAGGCCCCGCTCACATACGACATCGGCGCCCCGTTGATGAGGAGCGGTCCGGTATCGTCGGGGCTGGATGCGGCCAGCATCATCGCCGCCCAGCCCCCCTGGCAGTTCCCGATGATGGCCGGCTTTTCGCTTGACGGGTGCAGCGCGCGCACGTGCTTGACGAATTGCTCCTCGGCGCTGCACACATCGAGCATCGTCTGTCCGGGTTCGGGGTCGCGAAAGAAGCTCACGAAGTACACCGGATGGCCGGCGCGCATCGCCACGCCGGCCTGCGAATCGTCCTTGAAGCCGCCGATGCCGGGGCCATGGCCCGCGCGGGGATCGATGATGAGATAAGGACGCTTCGCGGGATCGATCGCGACGCCTGCCGGTGGCGTGATCCGCAACAGCGCGTAGTTGACCGGCCGTGCGAAGCTGCGCCCGTCGAGGATGGTCTCGTAGCTAAAATGCAGCACCGGCTCGGGACCGCGCGAGGCACGCTCGATGAAGTTGTCGCCGCGCTGGCGCAAGGTATCCCAGAACAGGATGGAACGCTGGAAGGCATCGATCGCATAGTGCTGATACGACCCGGGATTGAACGCGGCCATCCATCCGGCGCTTCCGTCCGGCGCCCCCTCGCCCGCTGCCTCGCTGAGCGCTGCCGCCGTACGCCCGCTGAACTGCTCCAGCGCGGTTTTCAAGCGCCTTTGATGGAGTTGACTGAGCTTGGCGCCGATCTCATGGCTCCGAGCAAGGTGCTTATTGTCCATGAACGAACCTCGATGGGGAAGAACGCTGCCGTCAGGAGGCGGATATGCGCTTCACATGTTCCGCTGCGGCCTCCATTGTCTACCCATTAGGCCAGGCCGCAATCAGACCAAGGTCCAACCTCGGCATGGGGTCAGTGCGAATGCGAAGAGGCGCCGGCTGTCCAGCCGGGCGATGTAGAGAGAAGGATTGAGGCCGGCTTAGGCGTCGACCGCGACGCTCTGCGCCCAGGCCAGCGCCGACAGGTGGGCCTGGTTGACTTCGGATGGCGTGATCGCGAGCGTATCGGCCAGCGACGCCACCAGGTTCGAGTTGAGCTCGCAGGCTTCGGCCAGCGCCAGGTAGGGGCCATACGGCCCTTCGCGCCGCGTCAGCGCCTGCACCACCCCGTCGGGCAGCTGGATAGTCTCGAGCACCTGCTGCATGCTCAGCCCCAGCAGCCGGTCGAGCAGCGAAAACATGCCGGCCACGAACAGGTTCTCGGCCTCGCTCTTACCCAGGTATTTTTGCCCCAGCAGCTCGGCCAGGCGGCCGCGCACCACGGCGGTCTCCATCAGCACCGGCGAATAGCCGCTCGCGCTGGCCGTGGCCAGCAGCAGCACCAGCCAGCGGTACAGCGGCGCATAGCCCAGCAGCGAGATCGCCTGGCGCAGCGACTGCACTTCGCGCCCGGCGCCGAAGCCCGCGGTATTGATGTAGCGCAGCAGCTTATAGGTCAGGGCGGGGTCGCGTTTCAGCACGCTTTCGAGCTTGGGCACGTCCTCGTTGTTCTGCACCAGCTGCATCAGTTGGAGGATGATGCTCTGGGTCGGGTTCATGCCCTTGACCGGGTTGCCCGGCCGCGGCGTCAGGTGCAGCTTGCCGACGAAGGCGTCGAGCCCGAGCGCGGCGCAGGCGTCGAAGTCGGCCCAGGTGCCTACCGGCCGCCCCACCATGCGCAGCGCCGAATGCTTGGCGGCGGCATAGCTGCGGGCCTGGTCGGCCACGTTGGCGCCGGTGAAGCGCACCTCGAGGTAGGAGGCATACGGCGACAGGTTGCGCCCCAGCAGATTGATGTCGCAGCCGCGGATCGCCACGCCGACGCCACCCGCGCGCACGGCCTGCACGGCCGAGCGCACGTCGAGGTCGGTCAGCTGGCGGATGTCGAAGGTGAGCACGGTGCGTTCCGGCGGCAGTGCGTGCAAGGCGTCGAGCGACAGCATGCCCGGCACCGCGTCGAGGAACAGGATCTTGTCGCGCAGCAGCCAGCCATGGTCGTCATGGTTAACGTGCTCGGCGACGAAACCGACCAGCCCTTCCAGGTCCTGGTCGGTGGGAATGCGTCCGTCGTGCTGCTGCCACGACAGTTCATAGCCGAGCACACGCTGCCTGGGGTCAAGCAGCGGTTCGCGGACGATGAAGTTGGTGCGATGCATGAAGGCGCCGTAAGTGAGTGACCGGCGAAATGCGCGGCGCCGGCTTAGAACCCGAGGCTGTCGAGCAGATCGTCGACCTGGCCCTGGTTGGCCACGACTTCGGTGCCGGTTGGCTTGATTTGCGGGCCGTTCAACAGACCGTTGTCGAGCTCGCGCTTGATCTCGCTCGGGGCGAAATCGATCAGCACCTGCACCAGCTGCTTCTCGAGGTTCTGCGCGATGCCCGTGATGCGGCCGATCACCTGGCCGGTCAGGTCCTGGAAGTCCTGGGCCATCATGATGTTCATCAACTCGCTGCGGGTGGCAACTGCCCCCGCCGCCGACTCGTTCATGCTGGAAATCGTGCGCTGGGCCATCTCGCGCCATTCGGCCTCGGTCGCGCCCTTGTCCAGCAGCGCCTGCCAGCCTTTGGTGAGCTCGTCCGAGCGGGTCTCGATCGCGTCTTGCAGAGGGCCGGCCGCATCGGTCGCGTCCAGCACCTTCTTGGCAGCCTGTTCCGACAGGCGCGCCACGTAATCGAGGCGGTCGCGCGCATCGGGGATGTCGCTCGCCGCCTTTTCGATCAGCTTGTCGAGCCCCAGCCCGCGCAGGTTTTCGTGCAGCGCACGGGTCATCAGGCCGACCCGCTTGAGCACCTCTTCATGCGAAGAGGCCGCGCCGGCCTCGGGCGCCGAGTTCATCTCACCCATTTCAGGCTCCGGCTTTATCCAGTTTCTCGAAGATCTTGTTCAGCTTCTCGTCGAGGGTCGCGGCCGTGAAGGGCTTGACCACGTAGCCGCTGGCGCCGGCCTGGGCGGCGGCGATGATGTTCTCTTTCTTCGCTTCCGCGGTCACCATCAGCACCGGCAGCTTGGCCAGCGCGGGATCGGCACGGATGTTTTGCAGCATGGTCAGGCCGTCCATATTCGGCATGTTCCAGTCCGACACCACGAAGTCGAACGATTCGCTGCGCAGCTTGGCCAGCGCCATCACGCCGTCTTCTGCCTCGTCGACGTTGGCATAACCCAGTTCTTTCAACAGATTTCGCACGATGCGGCGCATCGTCGAGAAATCGTCAACAACCAGGAAACGCATCTTTGGATCAGCCATGAATAACTCCGTTTGAATCTTATACTGTGGTTTGTTGGGTGAGCTGCCCTGGTGGGCGAGATAACAGGCTCAAGAATAGCATTTTTGTTGCCTTACGGCGATAAAATAGCCCCTAAAGCATGTCTCCAGCTCTAATTCGGATCAAACACGCAACGCCCGGCCGCCCTGCGCCGCCAGATGTTCGAGCACCATGCGCGGCAATGCCTGCAAAGGGCCGACGTCGTGGGCGGCGCCCAGCGCGATCGCTTCGCGCGGCATGCCGAACACGACGCAGCTGGCTTCATCCTGCGCGAAGTTGTGGGCGCCAGCCTGGCGCATCTCGAGCATGCCGGCCGCGCCGTCCTTGCCCATGCCGGTCAGGATAACACCAACGGCGTTTTTACCGGCCGCCTGCGCGGCGGAGCGAAACAGCACGTCGACCGAGGGACGGTGGCGGTTGACCGGTGGCGACTGCTCGATGCGGGTCATGTAGTTGGCCCCCGAGCGCGTCAGCAGCAGGTGCGAATGGCCCGGCGCGATATAGGCGTGGCCGGGCAGCACCCGCTCGTTGCCGGCGGACTCGACCACGCTGATCTTGCACAGCGAATCCAGGCGCTTGGCGAAGGAGCTCGTAAACCCCTCCGGCATGTGCTGGGCAATCAGGATGCCCGGGCAGTCGGACGGCATCTGCATCAGGAATTCGCGGATCGCTTCGGTGCCGCCGGTCGAGGCCCCGATGATGATCAGTTTTTCGGAAGAAATCAGGGGGCTCCTCAAGGCCGACAGCGGTGCGCTGGCGACCTGCGGCGTGCGCGAACGCGGCGCGATGCGCGCGCGCGCGGCGGCGCGGATCTTGTCGGCGATCATGTCCGCATACTCGCGCATGCCGGTCTGGATCGAGATCTTCGGCTTGGTCACGAAGTCCACCGCACCCAGTTCGAGCGCGCGCATCGTGATTTCCGAGCCGCGCTCGGTCAGCGACGACACCATCAGCACCGGCATCGGGCGCAGGCGCATCAGCTTTTCCAGGAAGTCGAGGCCGTCCATCTTGGGCATCTCGACGTCCAGGGTCAGGACATCGGGGTTATGCTTTTTGATTAATTCGCGCGCGACCAGCGGATCGGGCGCGGTGGCGACCACTTCGAGGTCGGGCTGGGAATTGACGATCTCGCTCATCACGCTGCGGATCAGCGCGGAGTCGTCGACGATCAGCACCTTGGTCTTCATGTGTTTCCCTTTCAACTAACTGATCAGAACAGGTCGATGGCGCCACCGACGGGTTCGACCTTGAGTCGCTTGGCGTAGTCGAGCTCGCGCTTCGCCAGCGTATCGTTCTGGGTTTGCATCAGTTTCTTGACCAACACCTTGCCCGTGCGCGGGAAGAAAAACACCTTGCGCGGGTAGATGTCGTTCAGGTCTTCGGCCAGCACCGGGATGCGTTCGGTCTTGAGGAACTGCATCACGAAGGCGGCGTTACGCTCGCCGACGTTCATCGCGGTAAAGCCGCGCAGCACGGCGCCGCCGCCGAACACTTTTGCTTCCAGGTGTTCGCGGCGGGCCCCGGCCTTGAGCAGGTCATTGATCAGGATCTCCATCGCGAACGAGCCGTAGCGCATCGAGGCCGAGACCGGGTTGCTGCCGGCGTCGGCGCCGCCGTCGGGCAGCATGAAGTGGTTCATGCCGCCCAGGCCGGTCAGGCGGTCGCGAATGCAGGCCGAGACGCAGGAGCCGAGCACGGTCGCGATCAGCATGTCCTTATTGGTATAGAAATACTCGCCCGGCAGGATCTTGGCCGCGTCGACATTGAAGGTGCGGTCGTGATAGAGGTTGGTGGCGAACTGGTTGTTCATGGTCGTCTTACGCTTCAGGCACTGCGCCCATCGAGTTCATACACCGTCTTGCCGCGCAGGCGCAGCGCATCCGACACGTACAGGAAGTTCTCGGAGTGGCCGGCGAACAGCAGCGCGTGCGGCTTCATCAGCGGCACGAAGCGGCTCAGGATCTTGCGCTGCGTCGGCTTGTCGAAATAAATCATCACGTTGCGGCAGAAGATGGCGTCGAACTGCCCTTCCAGCGGCCAGCCGTCGGCCAGCAGGTTCAGCTGCTTGAAGGTGACGAGGTTGCGCAGCTCGGGGCGCACGCGCGCCATGCCTTCGTGGGCGCCCTTCCCTTTCAGGAAGAAGCGGCGCAGGCGCTCCGGCGACGTCTTGTCGAGCCGCTCCATCGGGTACACGCCATTCGAGGCCGTGGTCAGCACATTGGTGTCGATGTCGGTGGCGACGATCTGCACCGGCGGCGTGAGCGTATTGAAGGCCTCGCAGGCCGTCATCGCGATCGAGTACGGCTCTTCGCCGGTCGACGCCGCCGAGCACCAGATCGTGAGCGGGCGCGTGTCTTTCTTGCGTACCGCGATCAGATGATCGAGCAATAGCGGGAAGTGATGCGCCTCGCGGAAGAACGAGGTCAGGTTGGTCGTCAGCGCATTGGTGAACGACTCCCACTCGCGGTCCATGCGGCCCGCTTCCAGGTCGTCCAGGTAGGTGGCGAACGACTGGATGCCGGTCGCGCGCAGGCGCCGCGCCAGGCGGCTGTAGACCATTTCCTGCTTGCTGTCGGCCAGCGAAATGCCGGCGCGCTGGTGGATCAGCGCGCGTACCCGTTCGAAGTCACGGCGCGTGAAGTCGAATTCCTTGACCGTTTCTGTTTTCTGCTGCGGCACGTTTGTTGCCTTCTGAATGCTGGTTGGTCCGCGCCACGATTGGCGCGGTCCGATGTGGATGCTGCGTGCCGCTGCTTTGCAGCTGCTTGATTATGCAGCCAGCTTGTCGATCAGGCCCATCTCGCCCGAGGACATCAGCTTGTCGATGTCGACCAGGATCAGCATGCGCTCGTCGACCGTGCCCAGGCCGATCATGTAGTCGGAATTGAAGGCGGTGCCCATCTCTGGCGCCGGCTTGATCTGGTCTGGCGTCAGGGTGGTGACGTCGGACACGCTGTCGACCACCATGCCCATGATGCGGCCGCCGATGTTCAGGATGATCACGACAGTGAACTGGTCGTACACCGGGGTGCCCAGGTTGAACTTGATGCGCATGTCGACCACCGGGATGATGATGCCACGCAGGTTGATCACGCCCTTGATGAATTCAGGTGCGTTGGCGATGCGGGTCACCGCTTCGTAGCCGCGGATTTCCTGCACTTTCAGGATGTCGATGCCGTATTCTTCCGAGCCGAGGGTAAAGGCCAGGAATTCGTTGCCGGCGCCGTCGTTCGCGGTCCCGTCAGCCGAGGTGGTGTTTGCCAGGTTGGACATGGGATTTCCTTCTTATTGAGTAAAAATTGATGGAACGACGGGATCGTCGGCCAACTGACGCGACGAGCGCACCAGCGCCGCCACGTCGAGGATCAGGGCGACGCCGCCGTCGCCCATGATGGTTGCGCCGGAGATCCCGGCCACTTTGCGGTAATTCGCTTCCAGGTTCTTGACCACCACCTGCTGCTGGCCCACCAGTTCGTCCACGAACAGCGCCGCCTTCTTGCCTTCGGTCTCGAGGATGACGACGATGCCGTCGCTCGGCTCGCGGTGACGCGGCTCGATGTCGAACATCTGGTGCAGCGGGATCAGGGGCAGGTATTCGCCGCGCACTTTCAGCACGCGCCCGCGTCCCGCGATATCGCGCACGTCTTCGGGCGCCGGCTGCAGCGACTCGACCACGAAGGACAGCGGCAGGATATAGACTTCTTCGCCGCTCCTGATCGACATGCCGTCCAGGATCGCCAGGGTCAGGGGCAGCGAGATCGAGATCGTGGTGCCGAAACCGGCCGCCGAACGGATGTCGACGGTGCCGCCCATGGCGGTGATATTGCGCTTGACGACGTCCATGCCGACCCCGCGGCCGGAGACGTCGGTGACCACTTCGGCGGTCGAGAAGCCCGGCGCGAAGATCAGCTGCCAGACTTCCGAATCGCTCATGGTGTCGGACACGGCCAGGCCGTTCGAGGCCGCCTTGGCCAGGATCTTCTCGCGATTCAGGCCACCGCCGTCGTCCGCCACTTCGATCACGATGTGGCCGCCCTGGTGGCCGGCCGACAGGAACAGGCGCCCTGCTTCCGATTTACCCGCCGCGACGCGCGCGGCCGGCATCTCGACACCGTGGTCGATCGAGTTGCGCACCAGGTGCGTCAAGGGATCGACGATGCGCTCGATCAGGCCTTTATCCAGTTCGGTGGCGGCGCCGTGGGTGATGAAATCGACTTTCTTGCCGAGTTTACCGGCCAGGTCGCGCACCATGCGCGGGAAGCGCGAGAACACGAAGTCCATCGGCATCATGCGGATCGACATCACGGCCTCTTGCAGCTCGCGCGTGTTGCGGCCCAGCTGGCTCACCGACGACATCAGGCGTTCGTGCAGGATCGGGTCGAGCACGGTGCTGCGCTGCTCGAGCATGGCGTTGGTGATCACCAGTTCGCCGATCAGGTTGATCAGCTGGTCGACCTTCTCCACCGAGACCCGGATCGACGACGATTCGGACTGAGCGTCCTTCTTGGCGGCCTTTTTCTCGGCGCTCAGTTCGGCCAGGTGCTCGACCACGTTCTGGGCCTGCACCGACATCGCCGCCACCGGCTCGGGCGCACTGGCCACGATGCCGGCCGCGGCGCGGATCTGCTCGATCGGCTGGAAGAAACCGTAACCGAGATCGTCGTCCGACAGCTCGCCGCCGGCGGGCGCGACGTCGTCATCGGGGCCGAAGAAACCGTAGCCCTGCGCATCCTCGATGCGCTTGCGCTCGGCCGCCTCGATCGCGCGCTGCTCGGGCGTGAGCGCCGGCGCCTCGAAGATCCTCAGGTCGTCCGGGTCGAGCACGAAGGAGCAGATCGCGATGATGTCGTCCAGGCTCTCGTGGGTGGTGATGACCAGCGCCGTGCGCCCGCCCTCGAGCGGCGCCACCGAGACGCGGCCCATCAGCCCCAGTTCATCGACCAGGGCGTTGATGTCGCGCTGGGCGACTTCGGGCAGCTCGATCTTGTAGCGGTGCGCGCCTTCGGTAGAGTGTTCGGTGCGCGCCTGGGCCGTCAGGTAGGACGGCGCCACCACCGGCGCGGCCGGCACCAGGCCCTCGGCCAGGTCGTGCAGGGCCATGCGCACGTTGGCGATGGCTTCATTGTCCACGGTCGCGCCATGGCGGTGGCCGTCGAGCTGCATCTTGAGCCCGTCCTTGGCCGCCAGGAAGGCGTCCACGTGGTTCGAGGTCAGCGCCATCTCGCCCTTGCGGATACGGTCCAGCAGCGACTCCAGCACGTGGGTCACGTCGCACATATCGGTCAGGCCGAAGGTCGATGCGCCGCCCTTGACCGAGTGGGCGGTGCGGAAGATCGCGTTCAGGTCTTCCGCATCGGGCGCGGCGACGTCGACGCCCAGCAGCAGGCGTTCCATTTCGGCGAGCAGTTCCTCTGCTTCGTCGAAAAAGACCTGGTAGAACTGGCTGATGTCGATGGTCATAAGACTGTCCGCTCGAATGAAAGCAGGGTCAGGGCGTGGCGCATGGCGTCAGCCGATCACTTTTTTGACCACCTCGATCAGGCGCTGCGGATCGAAGGGCTTGACCAGCCAGCCGTTGGCGCCGGCGGCGCGGCCTTTGTTCTTCATCTCGTCCGACGACTCGGTGGTGAGCATCAGGATCGGGGTCTTGGCGTAGCCCGGCAAGGTGCGCAGGGTCTTGATCAGCTGCAGGCCGTCCATCTTCGGCATGTTCTGGTCGGTCAGCACCAGGTCGACGTTCTGCAGCTTCGCCTTTTCCAGGCCATCCTGGCCGTCCACGGCCTCCACCACGTTGTAGCCCGCCGCCTTCAGGCTGAACGCCACCATCTGGCGCAGCGAACTGGAATCGTCGACCGCGAGAATCGTTTTTGCCATTCTTTTTGCTCCTGCTATTTTGTATCCGGCTTCATGCCGGTTGAATTGTTCGGTAGATGCGCTCAGAGCAAAGCTCAGAACAGCTCGACGTCGCCGCTTTCCAGGTGCTTCTGCTCGACCGAGCGGCGCAGCATGCTGCGCAGTTCGAGCGACTGGATCGCCAGCGCCATGCTGACCTTGCCGAGCCGATCGACGATCTCGTCGCTGTCGGTCTCGGGCGCGATATCGGCGCCATGCTCGCTGAGCGTGCCCAAAAAGTCGCGCAAGCCCGCCACGCGTCGCAGTGTACGTTCAATCAGTTGCGCCGTCATGTCCTGGAACTGCATGCTGGTGATCGCCGTGTTCACGTGCGCGCCCACTTCGCCCGACATCGACGACAGCAAAGCACGGTCTTCCGGCGTCGGCGCACCGCCCTCCAGCAGCCGCTCGATCGCTTCCTGGCGCGCCCCGACCGCCGTGTGCACTGCCATGAAGCTGGCGGTGAGCTTGTCGATCGCCTCTTCCAGCAGCAGTTCGGTCTGCAGCAGGTCGGTCTCGACCTCGGTCAGGTGGCGCCGCCCGTGCATGGACACGCCCGACAGCAGGCGCTTCACATGCGATCCCAATATTTTTTTTCTTGTCATTTCACTCTCTCCAGTCCTGCCGGGCCTATTTTTTTACTGCTTCCAGCGTGGCGGTGGCCGCCGCTTCGGCATCCTCCGCCGGCACGTCCAATGTCGCCGCGTCGCGCCGCACCGCGTCTTCGGTGCGCTTGTTCATGACGATGATGCTGATGCGGCGGTTGACCGGGTTGAACGGGTCCTTCGCATCGAGGTGGGCGGCCGAGGCCAGTCCTACCACGCGCAGCACCTTGTCGTCCTGCAGGCCGCCCAGCACCATCTCGCGGCGCGAGGCGTTGGCGCGGTCGGCCGACAGTTCCCAGTTGCTGTAGCCCGATTCGCTGTAATACGGCGTCGAATCCGTATGCCCCGAAATCCCCAGCTTGTTCGGCACCTCGTTGAGCACCATGCCGATGATGTGCAGGATTTCCTTGGTATATGGCTGCAGCTCGGCCTTGGCCAGCGCGAACATCGGGCGGTTCTTCTCGTCCACGATCTGGATCCGCAGGCCTTCGCTGGTGATGTCGAGCAGCAGCTGGTTCTGGTACTTCTTGAGCATCGGGTTGACCTCGATGGCCGACTCGATGCGCGACTTGAGCATTTGCAGTCGCTGTCCTTCTTCGCGCGCCAGCGCGGCCTTGGCCGCCTGCAGGTCGTAGGTCTTCTTCTCGGGCGGCGAATCGCCGCGCTTGACCTGGCCGGCGGTGCGGGTCAGGTCTTCGCCGCCGCCCTTGATGACCGACGACGAGTCGCCCGAACCGGAGCCGCCCGCCATCGCCACCTTCAGCGGCGTCTTGAAGTATTCCGAAATGCCGACCAGGTCGCCCTTGGCGGTCGAGCCCAGCAGCCACATGAGCAGGAAGAACGCCATCATCGCAGTCACGAAGTCGGCGTAGGCAATCTTCCAGGCGCCGCCGTGGTGGCCGCCGGCCACCTTCTTGATGCGCTTGACGACGATGGGCCGCGCGTTGTCGTCAGCCATGCGCGCCTCCCTTCGTGCAGCCGGGGGTGAAGTCGAATGCGGTCATCGCGGCTTATTTCTTCTTCTTGATGTGCTCTTCGAGCTCGGCAAAGGTCGGACGCTCGGTCGAGTACAGCACCTTGCGGCCAAATTCGACGGCCAGCGCCGGCGCATAGCCGTTCAGGCTCGCCAGCAGCGTGACTTTCACGCACTGGAACATCTTGGTCGATTCTTCGAGCTTCTGTTCCAGCACGGTGGCCAGCGGCGAGACGAAGGCGTAGGCCAGCAGGATGCCCAGGAAGGTACCGACCAGCGCCTTCGCGATCAGGATCCCCAGCTCGGCCGGCGGCAGGCCGACCGATTCCATGGTGTGCACCACGCCCATCACCGCCGCCACGATACCGAAGGCCGGCAGGCCGTCGCCGATCTTGGCGATCACGTGGGCCGGGATCGCGCCTTCGTGGTGGTGGGTCTCGATCTCGTTGTCCATCAGGTTTTCGATCTGCATCGCGTCCATATTCCCCGACACCATCAGGCGCAGGTAATCGGTCATGAATTCGATGATGTGGTGGTCGGCCACCACCGCCGGGTATTTGGAGAACAGCGGCGACGAATCCGGCGCTTCGATATCGCCCTCGATCGACATCAGGCCTTCCTTGCGCACCTTCGACAGCACGTCGAATTGCAGGGCCATCAGCTCCATATACATGTCCTTCGTATACTTGGAACCCTTGAAGATGCTCGGGAAGGCCTTCAGCGTGGCCTTGATCGCCTTGCCGTTGTTACCGACGAAGAAGGCGCCAAAGGCGGCGCCGCCGATCATCAACAGCTCGATCGGCTGCCACAGCGATGCCAGGTGACCGCCGGCGAGCGCAAACCCGCCGAACACGCAGGCGCAAACAATGATGTAACCAACAATCACTAACAAGGGATTTAGCTCCAGAAAAGCCTGTTCCGACCTCGTCCTGAGGACCCGAAACCGGTAATTTCAGAAAAAGTTTATTCAGGGAACTACTCTAGCTGGAGAATGGCCCACGAGCAAGAAAAACTCCCTGAATACTCACCATTTGTCGCCTAAAAGTCCCACATATACAGCGCCGGTCCTTGCCTCGCTGGATGGATGACGCGGCTCGGCGGCCGGTCTTCGATGACGAATTCGTAACTGAAAAGCGTCGAACCGGGCCGCATCTCGCGCGCGGCCTTGCGCCACAGCGCGCTCATCGCGGCGGGCGACAGATAGGCAAACACGGCGTCGTAGTCGCCGAGGTCGAGTTTTTCGTAGTCGCCGCGGATAAAACGCGCGCGGCTACGGGTGGCCAGCGCCCGCACATGGCTGGCCAGCCACGGCAGCGGCGCCAGCTCGATCCCCTCGATGCGTGACTCCGGCCGGCGCCGCTGCAGCTCGAGCACCAGGCCGCCGATGCCGCTGCCGATGTCGATCACGCGCACTGGCCGCTCTTGCGGCAGCGCGGCCGCCACCGCCTCCCACACCTTGCGCCCGGACGGGTAGTAAGGCACCTGGGTGCGGTAGGTCGACCAGTACAGTAGTAACAGGAACAGGAAAACGGCGAGAAAGACGGTCGGCGGAATCGCCAGCTGGCTGGCGCCCAGCAGCGCCAGCGGAAAACCGAACTGGATCGCGCGCCACCAGCTGGCCAGGCCGCGCCACCAGGACAGCAGCGCGGCCAGCACGCCCTGCACCAGGGCGACGTGCCAATACGACAAGACCAGGCCGTTGCTGGCGAGGAGGTAGACGATGGCGAGCGTGAGTGGAAAGGCGGCGACCTGGATCAGGAGCGCCCGGACCGCGGGAAAGCGGAACAGACGTGGCGCCAAGTCAGGCGCCGGTGGCGGCGTCGCCGGCAGCGTCGGCCGCATCGGCAACGGCGCGCTCGGCCGCTTCGCGGGCATCCTTGGCCTTGCGGGTCTTGCCGGCGCGCGAAGGCATGTGGCACAGGCCGCACAGGTAGTCGGCGTTCAGGTCGAGGGCGTTGACGATGAATTTGCCCTGGCAGCGGCTGCACGGAGCCAGCAGCAGCATGCCGCTCTGGAAGAAACGCACCAGGGTCCAGGCGCGCGTGAGCGACAGCAGCGGTTCTTCGCCCGGCGCCGGCGGCATTTGTTCGAGGTAGAGCTTATAGGCCTTCATGACGGCCTGGATGCCGGAGGCACCGGCATGCTCCACCAGGAACTGGTGGATGTTCATGAACAGCGAGGAGTGGATGTTCGGTTGCCAGGTCAGGAACCAGTCGGTGGAGAACGGGAGCATGCCCTTGGGTGGAGAGACACCCTTGAGCTCCTTGTACAGTTTGAGCAAGCGTTCACGCGACAGCGAGACCTCGGTCTCCAGCAACTGCAGGCGTGCGCCCAGGTTGATCAGTTCGATCGCGAGCTGGATTTCCTGCGCTTCGGTTACGACGCTTTTTTTGCTCATGCACTGCTCCCGGCCTGTTCCAAGGCGGCCGTAAAGTGGCCGCTGGCAGGGATTATACGATCTCTTCGACCGGCTGGCCTGCCATCAGGATGGCAGCGTGCGATTGCGCCAGGCTGCGTTCCTTGGTGTGGCTGGTCAGCATGCCCAGGATCGCGGTGTCGTCGAAGCGGAAGCGGGCCAGCATCATGTTGCCGCCGGCGAGCTTCAGGATCTGGGCATTGCTCATGCCTTCGATCAGGTCGGCGATCTCGGCCGACACGCCCAGGCGGAAGATGGCGGTGACTTTGTCGGCACGAATCATCTGCTGGGCCAGCATCAGGTAGCTCAGGTTTGCGTCGCGAATCTCAGCCATCATGTCGTTCATCGTCATCTTCTCTCTCCGTTGGTTGTTTCGGCGTTGTTTTGTGTTGCCGACGAGATAGATTCTGACTGTGAGGAAACTTTTCAGGAATTGGACAAAACCTGTATTTAAGGTAGGCGAACAACGAGGGAGAGCCGTAGGAGTTTGTCTGACAAACGCCTCTGACTCCCTATGAAAACCCACCAGAAAAGAGGGCTGAAACGGCGCCGGGAAGCACCTTGATTTGGGTCTACGCCAGCCGGCAGCTGTCGCAGATTCACTACAGGTTTTGCTGAATTTACTCACGGAAACTCGGAAATTTCCGCTTTACCGCCTGTGCATGTGTTGCTTTTATGCACTTCACTCATCCATTAACGGCAGCCTTCAGCCGGACTTTAGGGTTTTTTGAAAATATTTTTCAATATTTTTTCGACGCCTTTCTGCCCTTCTGACTCGTTATCGGACAGCTCATCAGGAACTTTAGGGTTGGACGCAAAATAATTTCAACATTTTTTCGTCAATACAACGAATGTCGTAAAGGCAACATTCGGGTGTCGATAGACGATGGAACTTGCTACACTGCCGACCTGCACGCATTCTTCAAGCGTCAACTATCTATATATGGGACCGGCATGACCGCACCAACCACCACCCGCGCCGACTGCCTGGCGCTCGATGCACGCGACCCGCTGGCCGCGCTGCGCACCCGTTTCGACCTGCCCGAGGGCGTCATCTACCTGGACGGCAACTCGCTCGGCGCCCGTCCCCGCGCCGCCCTGGCCCGCGCCCAGGACGTGGTGGCGCGCGAATGGGGAACCGACCTGATCAAGAGCTGGAACACGGCCGGCTGGTTCGACATGCCGAAACGCCTGGGCGACCGCCTGGCCCCGCTGCTCGGCGCCGGCCCCGGCGAAGTGGCCGTTACCGACACCACCTCGCTCAATCTGTTCAAGGCGCTGGCCGCCGCCCTGCGCATCCAGTCGGAGGGCGCCAGCGCCGGCCGCCGCGGTGGCGACCGCCGCACCATCGTCACCGAACGCAGCAACTTCCCGACCGATATCTATATGGCCGAAGGCCTCTCCCGCTGGCTGGAGCGCGGCTACCGGGTGCGCCTGGTCGACAGCGTGGACGAGATTCCGGCCGCACTCGATGCCGACTGCGCGGTGCTGATGCTCACCCACGTCAACTACCGCACCGGCTACCAGCACGATATGGCCTCGCTGACCCGCCTGGCGCACGAAGCCGGCGCGCTGGCGGTGTGGGACCTGGCCCATTCGGCCGGCGCGGTACCGGTCGACCTGCAGGCGGCCGATGCCGACTTCGCCGTCGGCTGCACCTATAAATACCTGAACGGCGGACCGGGCGCCCCGGCCTTCATCTGGGTGCCGCAAAAACACCAGGCGCGATTCGACCATCCGCTCTCTGGCTGGTGGGGCCACGCCAGCCCGTTCGCGATGGCGCCCGCCTTCGCCCCGGTGGCCGGCATCGGCCGCGCCCTGTGCGGCACCCAACCCATCATCTCGCTGGCGCTGGTCGAGTGCGGCCTGGAGATCTTCGAGGCGACCGACATGGCCGCGGTGCGCGCCAAGTCGCTGCAACTGACCGACCTGTTCATCGACCTGGTCGAGCGCCGCTGTACCGGCCATCCGCTGGGCCTGGTGACGCCGCGCGAACATGCGCGCCGCGGCAGCCAGGTGAGCTTCACCCACCCGCACGGCTATGCGGTGATGGCGGCCCTGATCGCGCGCGGCGTGATCGGCGACTACCGCGAGCCCGAGATCATGCGCTTCGGCTTCACGCCGCTGTACACCAGCTTCGCCGACATCTGGGATGCGGTCGAGATCCTGAAGGACATCCTGGACCGCAACGACTACGACGTCAGCGCCGCCCGCGGCCTCGTTACCTGATTGGGCACCGACATGAAGAAAGAACAGAACGAGGGCCAGCCGGCCGAATGGCACGGCGCCAAAATGGACCTCAAGGAAGCCATGAGCTATGGCGACTACCTGGGCCTGGACCAGATCCTGAACGCCCAGCATCCGCGCTCGCCCAACCACAACGAGCTGCTGTTCATCGTCCAGCACCAGACCAGCGAGCTGTGGATCAAGCTGATGCTGCACGAACTGCAGGCGGTGCGGCGCCACATCCGCGAAGGCAACCTGCCGCCCGCCTTCAAGATGCTGGCGCGGGTGGCGCGCATCATGGACCAGCTGGTGCACGCCTGGGACGTGCTGGCCACCATGACCCCGCCCGAATACACGGCGATCCGCCCCTACCTGGGCGCCTCGTCGGGCTTCCAGTCGTTCCAGTACCGCGAACTGGAATTCATCCTCGGGAACAAGAACGCGGCGCTGCTGGCGGTGCACGAGAAGTCGCCCGACGCCCACGCCCTGCTGGCGCGCGAACTGGCCCTGCCCTCGATCTACGACGAAGCGGTGATGCTGCTGGCGCGCAGCGGCCTCGATATCGACCCGGCGCGGATCGACGCCGACTGGACCGGGCCGACCCGCGCCGACGACTCGGTCAAGGCGGCCTGGCTGCAGGTGTATGGCGACACCGAACGCCACTGGGCGCTGTACGAGCTGGCCGAGAAGCTGGTCGACCTCGAGACGGCATTCCGCTTCTGGCGCTTCCGCCACGTGAGCACGGTCGAGCGCATCATCGGCTTCAAGACCGGCACCGGCGGCACCGCCGGCGTGAGCTACCTGCGCAAGATGCTGGACGTGGTGCTGTTCCCGGAGCTGTTCGCGCTGCGCACCGAGCTGTAAGGCGGCCAGGCGGCCAGGCGGCCAGGCGGCCAGGCGGCGCATTCTGCTCGTGGCCCGCGCCACTTGTACGTCGTTCCCGCGCAGGCGCTAGGCTAAGTCCACATCTGTGCAAGCTTCCAGCCTTGCATCATGCTGCCGAAGCGTTCGAGTCCGTGCCGCATCGTGATGGGGCCT